>NZ_CP110645.1:3945000-4122500 GCF_028355655.1 Aeromonas salmonicida
GCCCTGCAGCTCTGGTATCACGATGGTCTGGATGCGTTCGAGCAGACCTGCCCGACTGCCCGCCCGGTATTCGAAGCTGTGCGTGACGAACTGTTCGAGCTGCTGGCCGCCAACACCGGCGATCAGGTGACCCTCGACGCCCTGCTGATCAAGACCCGCGAGCTGCACGAGCCGCTCAAAGCCCGACTGGAACAGGGTCGCGATCGCCTGCTGGAGATCCACTCCAGCGGTGGCGCCGCCGCCCAGCAACTGGTTGACAAGCTGGCCGCCGAAGATGATGACACAGGCATGGTTTCCTTCGCCCTCAAGATGTTCGACGAGATCGGCGTCAATCAGGATGACAGAGGCGAGAACGCGCTGGTGCTGACCCCGGGGGATCACATGCTGGTATCCAGCTTCCCGGGCCTGCCGCAGGATGGCATGACCATCACCTTCGATCGCCCGACCGCCTTGTCACGGGATGACATGGCGCTGCTCTCCTGGGATCACCCCATGATGCGCGGCGGTATAGACCTCATTCTGGGCTCCGAGATCGGCGCAACGTCTGTGGCCCTGCTCAAGAACAAGGCGTTGCCCATCGGCTCCATCCTGCTTGAGCTGATCTTCGTCGCCGAGTCTGCAGCCCATCCCCAGCTCTATCGCTTCATGCCGCCGACACCGATCCGCCTGCTGATGGACAAGAACGGTCAGAATCTGGGCGAGAAGGTGGCATTCGATGCCTTCAACCGCCAGCTGACCCCGGTCAACCGCCACCTTGGCAGCAAGTTGGTCACCGCCTCCCAGCCGGTGATTCACGGTCTGATTGGCAAGGGCCAGGTCATTGCCGAAGAGCTGAAAGCCGGGATTGTCGACAAGGCCCGTGCCCGGATGGCGCAGACCCTGCAGCAGGATCTCGATCGTCTGGAAGCGCTCAAGGCAGTCAATCCGAACGTGCGTGACAGCGAACTGGATTATCTGCGCAATCTGCAGGCAGAATTGCACCACCTGATCGATCAGACCCAACTCAAGCTGGATGCAATCCGCTTTATCGTGGTCACTCATAACTGACGCGGCAATGAAGAGACATGACCTGATCCGGCTCAGGCTCAGGCTGGATGCCATGCACTTTATTATCGCGGTCATCCATAACTGACAAGGCAGTGAAGAGGCATGACCGGCTCCGGCTCACGCGGGATCTCATACCCTTTATGATTGTGGTTACCCATAACTGATGGGGGCTTGCCCCCACCTTCTGATGCGAGACATTTATGTTTGAATACTCACCGCCTCTGGAACCCTGGCTCGATATCCTGTTCAAGGACAAGGACATCATGGTGGTCAACAAGCCCACCGGCCTGCTGAGCGTCCCCGGGCGCGGCCCCGAGAATGAAGACAGCGTCCTGCATCGGGTGAAGCAGCAGCACCCCAAGGCGGCCGCAGCCCATCGCCTCGACATGTCCACCACTGGCGTCATTGTCATACCCCTCACCCCCAATTCTCATCGGGAGCTGAGTCGGCAATTTCGCGAGCGGGAGACCGAGAAGCACTACCTCGCCTGGGTGTGGGGCGAGCCAGAAGCAGACTCGGGTCAGGTCGACCTGCCACTTTGCGTCGACTGGCCCAACCGCCCGAAACAGAAGGTGGATTTCGAAGAGGGGCGCCATGCCCTGACCCTGTGGGAAAAACTGAAGGTGGAGAACGGCAACAGCCTGATCAAGCTGACCCCCATCACAGGTCGCTCCCACCAGCTGCGCGTCCATATGCTGGAGCTGGGACACCCCATTCTCGGTGACAACCTCTATGCCCATCCGGATGCACTGGCGGCAGCACCCCATCTCTACCTCCATGCGGCCATGCTGACCATCAGCCACCCCCGCAGTGGCGAGCGGATAACCTTCGAGGCGCCAGCGCCTTTCTCGCTGTAAGCCAGCGCAGACATAAAAAAAGCCCCCATCTACTGATGGGGGCTTTTTCATTAGGATCAGACGCGAATATCAATCTTGCTTCCCAGAGTGGAGCTGGCCGTTGGCGCTGCAGCAGGGGCTGACTGAGCAGCCGTCTGGAGCAGTTTCAATGCGGCTTCACCATCCTGAGTCTGCTGTTTTTTGGCCAGACTGGCCGTCAGCAAAGCAGAACCAAATGACGTTGATGCGGAACTAGATATATCCATGGTGTACCTCCTGCCCTAAGACTATCGGCCATCTTGCGCCAGACATGAATCATTTTGGCTAAATTAAATACGCTTTGTCGGGTTGGCGTCGCTTCAACCACGCCTCCTCCATCTCCAGAAGAGTCTGATATATTTTCTCCGCCTGTTCGGGACGGCTGAACAGATAGCCTTGTCCATAGAGATGAATATCGGTAAGAGTACGCAGGACATCGAGCTGCGCCTGGGTTTCTATCCCTTCGCACACCAGACTCTTGCCCAGCATGGAACCCATACGGCAAATGTTGGCGACCAGTTCAGATGCTTCTATCGAGGTATCGATCCCCTGGATGAAGGAGCGATCGATCTTCACCTTGCTGACCGGCAATTTCTGCAGATAGCTGAGAGATGAGTAGCCGGTACCGAAATCATCCAGCGCCAACTGCACCCCTTGTTGATTCAGATCCTGCATCAGCTGCAGGGAATTCTTCACCTCGCGCATTGTGGT
Source organism: Aeromonas salmonicida (assembly GCF_028355655.1). NCBI lineage: Bacteria > Pseudomonadati > Pseudomonadota > Gammaproteobacteria > Aeromonadales > Aeromonadaceae > Aeromonas > Aeromonas salmonicida. Next base: position 3,947,634 of record NZ_CP110645.1, read on the forward strand.
GTCTTCCGTCACCTCCAACACCAGGCTGGCAGCCGGGATATGGTGATCCATCAACGCCTTGGCGACCAGTTTCAACAAATTGCGCTGGTACATGCCAGGCGAGATATTCACGCACATTTGCAAGTCGACCAGCCCGAGCTGCTGCCACTGATAGAGTTGCTCACAGGCGGTGTTCAACACCCAGCTGCCCAGTTTCTCGGCCAGCTGGAACTCTTCCGCCACCTGGATCACCTCGTTGGGTGGAATGAACCCCAACTCAGGATGCCGCCAGCGCAGCAGCGCTTCGACTGCCTCGCAGCGACCGCTTTCAAGATTGACTATGGGCTGGTAATACAGTTCGAGTGCGTTGTGCTCCAGCGCCATGATCATGTCGCTTGCCAGATGCTTGCGCCGCGCCGTTTCATTGAGCAGCGAGTTGTCATAGATGACATAAGGGACATGGGTCTTGCGACTGTGGAACAGCGCCTGCTCGGCCCGACTGAGCAGCTCCTGAGTCAGCTTGCTGTCCATCGGGAAGAAGGCGATACCTATCCCCACCTCCAGCCGGAAGGGGTAATTGTCGATGATGATATCTTGCTTGAGCGCATGAAGCAGGCGTACAACCAGCTCTCTCACCTGCCGCAGGTCACTGCTCTCGCGCTGGATAATGGCAAACTGATCGCCACCCAGACGCGCCACCCACTCACCGTTTTCACACAGGCCGCGAACCCGTTTTGCCATCTCCTGCAGCAAGAAGTCACCGGTGTTGTAGCCAAATTTGCTGTTGATATCCCGAAAATCGTTGATATCAACCAGTACCAAACCAAATGGTATCTCCTTGGTTGCGTACGATTCCATCTTCTCCAGCAACGCCAGCCGATTGACCAGCCCGGTCAGGGGATCGACTCTTGCAGCCCGGAAATGGCGACGCGCCTCGCGGATCAGCAGGCCACTGAGCAACATCACGGACAACACCAGACCGGAAACCATAAACAGCAAGGCGTTGCGCAGCTGGCCAAAGCGTTTGTCATTACCGGAATAGACATTGATGTTCTTTTGCATCACAGAGGCGAGAGAGTAGGAGAGAGGTTCTTGCAGAGGGGCCAATCGCATCATGATTTGCTGATACTCTGGCGTGCCCGACTTCAGATTGGTGATGTTGGACTCCATCTCGCGGATGTTGCTTTCAATCAGCTGCACCAGACGCAGGGTCTTTTGCTTGTCTTTCATGCTCTGGCGCAACTGCCCGCTGAGCAGGATTGGCGTGCGGCTCCAGAGGATGTCGTAACGCAGCATCAGAGTGTCGTGATCGATGCCACCATAATGGTAGATCTCGACGGAGTTGAGGAAGCGCCCCAACTCCAGCTGCAACTGCATCAGCGCCCAGGAGACGTCATAGGTGTACTTTTCCATCACCCGGGTCGCATTCTGTATCTGCGCGAGGCAATACAGGGTACTTCCCGTAAACAACAGGATGGATAGGTAAAGAACGACAAGTAAAGGCCACGCCTTGGTCTTTGCTTTCACTCGCACTCCCGCACGCCGTTATATCAATGTTGAACGTCAACCGCATTCAACTGCCAGATCATCATGTCAGTGAACTCTGATCGTTTCAGCTCCGGATGCTGATCAAGCGGTAGGATAAACCAAAGCGGTCCCTTATTCCGTACCCGCATGGTCACACCGTCATCTTGCCAGGCCAGAATGGGATCGTATTTGCTGACCTTGTCCCAGTTGATCCGTATCTGAAAACTGTTCAGGGCGGTTAGGGTAATGGATTTGCCATCCGCTCCGACGGCAGCCAGCACATCTGCCAGCTTGGGCCCCACATACTTGTGCGGTTTGTCGACCCAGGGATTTCCCGTCACTATTTCATGCTGGGGCAAGGCCTTGAGCATGGCCAGATCGAAAGCCACCTCCCCCTCTGTTGCCTCGGCAGGCTTCACATTGCCGGTCACCGTCAAGATGACGGGACCCTGCGGCGCCTCAAGGGCCATGACCGGCATCGCCAGAGAAAACAGTAATGGAATCAAACCCAGTGCACGCATACTCACCTCAGAAAAAGTCACCAACAATAGACTCAGTTTAGTCGCCATAAAAAAAACGGCCCGCAAAAGCGAGCCGTTTGGTAACCAGGACTGAATTACATCATGCCCATGCCGCCCATGCCGCCCATGTCAGGCATGGCAGGGGTATCTTTCTTCGGCAGCTCGGTGATCATGCACTCTGTGGTGATCATCAGGCCGGCGATGGAAGAGGCGAACTGCAGAGCAGAACGGGTGACCTTGGTCGGATCCAGGATACCCATGGCCAGCATGTCACCGTACTGTTCGGTGTAAGCGTTATAGCCGAAGTTGCCTTCACCATTTTTCACGGCGTTGGCAATGACGGAGGCTTCTTCGCCAGCGTTGATGACGATTTGACGCAGCGGGGCTTCCATGGCGCGCAAGGCAACCTTGATACCCACATTCTGATCTTCGTTGTCACCACGTAGGCCGGCCAGTTTGGCGGCAACGCGTACCAGCGCCACACCACCACCAGCAACAACGCCTTCTTCTACGGCAGCGCGGGTTGCGTGCAGGGCATCGTCAACACGGGCTTTCTTCTCTTTCATCTCGACTTCGGTCGCAGCACCGACCTTGATCACGGCAACGCCACCGGCCAGTTTGGCTACGCGCTCTTGCAGCTTCTCACGGTCGTAATCGGAAGAGGTCTCTTCGATCTGCTGACGGATCTGGGCCACACGGCTTTCGATCAGGGCAGCATCACCCACGCCATCGATGATGGTGGTGTTCTCTTTGGTGATGACGATACGCTTGGCACGACCCAGATCTTCCAGGGTCGCTTTTTCCAGCTCCATGCCTACTTCTTCGGAAATCACGGTACCACCGGTCAGCATGGCGATATCCTGCAGCATGGCCTTGCGACGGTCACCGAAGCCCGGCGCCTTGACGGCAGCCACTTTCACAATGCCACGCATGGTGTTGACCACCAGGGTCGCCAGCGCTTCGCCTTCCACGTCTTCGGCAACGATCAGCAGCGGCTTGCCTGCTTTGGCAACGCCTTCCAGCACCGGCAGCATTTCGCGGATGTTGGATACTTTCTTGTCCACCAGCAGGATGAAGGGATCATCCAGCTCAACGGCACCGGTTTCCGGCTTGTTGACGAAGTAGGGGGAGAGGTAGCCACGGTCGAACTGCATGCCTTCTACCACAGCCAGCTCGTCGTCCAGGCCCTGACCATCTTCAACCGTGATGACGCCATCACGGCCGACTTTGTCCATGGCTTCAGCAATCAGCTTGCCCACTTTCTCGTCGGAGTTGGCGGAGATGGTGCCTACCTGAGCGATGGCGTTGTTGTCAGCGCATGGCTGGGACAGCACTTGCAGCTCGGCAACGGCGGCGATCACGGCCTTGTCGATACCGCGCTTCAGATCCATGGGGTTCATGCCGGCAGCAACGGCCTTCAGACCTTCGTTGACGATGGCCTGAGCCAGTACGGTTGCTGTGGTGGTACCGTCACCGGCAGCATCATTGGCCTTGGAAGCAACTTCCTTGACCATCTGGGCACCCATGTTCTGGAACTTGTCTTCCAGTTCGATTTCGCGCGCCACGGAGACGCCATCCTTGGTGATGGTCGGCGCACCGAAGGACTTGTCCAGTACCACGTTGCGGCCTTTCGGACCCAGGGTAACCTTGACGGCATCGGCCAGGATGTTTACGCCTTCCAGCATCTTGATGCGGGCTTCGTTGCCAAATTTGACTTCTTTAGCTGCCATTTTCTTCAATCCTTCAATCAATTCGCAGGGGAAAGGGTGGATTACGCTTCGACAATCGCCAGGATGTCGGTTTCAGACAGGATCAGTACATCCTGACCATCCAGCTTCTCGGTCTTCACACCGTAGCCTTCGTTGAAGATCACCTTGTCACCAACCTTGACGGCGAGGGCTTTGACATCGCCATTATCCAGAATTCGGCCAGTCCCCACGGCAAGTACTTCACCACGGGTGGACTTCTGGGCCGCAGTACCAGTCAAGACAATGCCGCCAGCGGATTTGGCTTCAGCTTCGATGCGCTTGATGATGACGCGGTCGTGCAGTGGACGAATTTTCATCGATAACTCTCCCAAAATGAGTCTCTGTGTTGCTTTGAGGAATGGCCATTCCTGGCCAAATTAGATATGCCTCTGATGTGGGGCGTTTTTGTTAACCCTTCAAGGGCAAATACAAAAAAAATATTTTCACGTACTATGAATATCTTCGATGGATCGCCCGTGTCCCGGTCAGGAAACCGGGTTTGTGCTGCCTGCAGCCAGAACTCACTTCGCCAGATGTATAGAGACGAGCTCGTGACCCGACCCAACCCCCTGCTGACCGCCCCCATGACGTCCGTGCTGCTGCGCATGACGGGCCCCATGATCCTCGGCATCATCGCCATACTGGCATTCAATCTGGTCGATACCTTCTTCATCGGCATGCTGGGCACCCAGGCACTCGCCGCCATCAGCTTCACCTTCCCGGTCACCTTCGTGGTCACCTCGCTGGCAATGGGGCTGGGGGCCGGGCTCTCCGCCGTCATCGGCCATGCCCTCGGTCAGGGCAAACATGACGAAGCCGCCCGCATCACCACCGACTGCCTGTTTCTGGCCGTGGGGCTGGTCACGCTCCTCTCGCTGCTGGGAGCATGCACCATACAGCCCCTGTTTCGGCTGCTCGGCGCCAGCGATCAGCTGATCCGCCTCATCTATGACTACATGCTTATCTGGTATCTGACCGTGCCCATGCTGGTGCTGCCCATGGTGGGCAATGCCGCCATTCGGGCCACCGGGGATACCAAGACGCCCAGCCTGGTGATGACGGTGGCGGGGCTGGTGAACGGCGTGCTGGACCCACTGCTCATTTTTGGCATAGGCCCCTTTCCCGAATGGGGGATCCGCGGGGCGGCCATCGCCACGTCGATCTCCTGGTTGATGGCCATGCTGGTCAGCCTCTACATATTGCGCCATCGGGAAGGCTTGCTGCGATTGCGCCTGTCCCCTCGCCCACAATTGCTGGCCCACTGGCGCGCCTTGCTCCACGTGGCCGTGCCGGCCTCTTTCACCAACATGCTCAACCCCCTGGCCAATGCGGTGCTGATGATCATCTTCGCCGGTCTGGGCACCGAAGTGGTGGCCGCCTACGGCGCCGCCTCCCGGGTCGAGGCACTGCTGCTCATAGTGATGATGGCGCTCTCCTCCGTGCTGGCCCCCTTCATCTCGCAAAACTGCGGGGCTGGCAACCCGGCCCGCGCCAGGGCCGCACTGCAATTTTGCATGCGCTTCGCTTTGCTGTTCCAGCTCGGGGTGTACGGGCTGACCTGGTTGCTGGCACCGCTTATCGCCAACCTGTTCAGCGATCATCCACAAGTAGTGCGCCTCATCATTCTGTATTTGCACCTGGTCCCCATAGGGTATGGCTTCCAGGGCATGGTGATGCTGCTAGCCTCGGCACTCAACGGCGTCAGGGCATCGAGCATCTCGTTTCTGTTCAACGGATTGCGGCTGTTTGTCTTCTTGCTGCCAGGGGCCTGGCTGGGGGCGGAGCTGGGAGGGGAACAGGGAGTCTATCTGGGGATACTGCTGGCAAATCTGGCAGCGGGCACTCTGGCATGGTGGTATGCCCGCCACCGTTTCGAGCGATTGTGCCATCAGGGCAAACCCTGACAGGCACAGCTTCGCTACAGAGGCTTACTCTTTACGCTCGAATTCGCCTTCGATGGTGGTCCCGCCACGATTGACCTGACCCGGTTTTTCCTCGCCTGGACGCGCCTCGAATGGAGGCTGCTGGGCATGAAAACCGCCCATCTGCATCCGGAACTGATTGCTGCCAATGAGTTTGTCAGCCAGCTTGTTGCGCAGCCAGGGTTGCAGCAACAGGATACCGAAGAAATCGGTCACAAAGCCCGGGATGATCAGTAGCAAGCCGGCCAGCGCCAGCATCATGCCCCCCATCACCTCACGACCCGGCATCTCCCCTTGCTGCATTTTTTGCTGCGCATTGAGCAGGGTCTTGATGCCTTCACTGCGAACCAGCGATGACCCGAGCACGGCGGTCAGCACCAGCAAGCCTACGGTTGGCAAGGCGCCAATCACGGAGCCCACCTCGATCATCACGGTGAGCTCGAGCAGCACCAGACCGACCAACAACAGAAATAACTTGCCCATAACAACCTCAGTGCGAGTGAATTTGGATGAACCCATAAACTCTTGCAGCAAACGCATATTTCGCTGCCAACACGCCACAAAGTCGGTTCCTGAATATTAAAGTGGGGGTCGACACCCATTTTTCAAGTGTGAAGGGTGACAGAGCGCCAGATATTCAGAAAAACCGGCATGGCCGACTGTGATTGAAGTCCTTGTTCTGTCAAAGTTAATCGCTCAATTGCAATATCTGTTTAATGACCACAAGTTATTTGAGGTTGTCTCAAATTTAGTGATCCAGGTCTAATATCAGATACCTCAATTGAGGTAATATCGACGCTAGTAATTAAGGGAGCAAAAAACGCTCCCAACTGCCCCACTCGATGTGTGGTGCTTCAGGATGAGCCGTGCGTAAGGAACTCGCGACCACTCGGTGAGGATCGTTTCCATTTATCTGATTTCTGAGGCATTACAATGAGCGACATCAAGAACGTCCGCATTGAAGAAGACCTGCTGGGCACCAAAGAAGTTTCCAATGAGCTCTACTACGGCGTGCATACCCAGCGCGCAGTCGAAAACTTCAAGCTGAGCACTCAGAAGATTTCTGACGTTCCGGAATTTGTCCGCGGCATGGTGCTGACCAAGAAGGCCGCCGCTCTGGCGAACGGCGAACTGGGCACCATCCGTCCTGAAATTGCTGACAAGATCGTAGAAGCCTGCGACCTGATGCTGAACACCGGCAAATGTTTCGACCAGTTCCCGGTCGACGTTTACCAGGGTGGTGCAGGCACCTCCGTCAACATGAACACCAACGAAGTACTGGCCAACATCGCCCTCGAGATCATGGGTCTGGAGAAGGGCCGTTACGACGTCATCAACCCCAATGACCACGTCAACAAGTGCCAATCCACCAACGACGCCTACCCTACCGGCTTCCGCGTTGCCGTGGTAAACAGCACAGACACCACGCTGCATGCACTGGAAGCACTGATCGCCGCCTTCGATGCCAAGGCCAAGGAATTCAAAAGCATCCTGAAGATGGGCCGTACCCAGCTGCAGGACGCGGTTCCCATGACACTGGGTCAGGAGTTCCACGCCTTCGCCGTTACCCTGCGTGAAGAGATCAAGTCCATCAAGCGTTGCCAGGAGCTGCTGCTGGAAGTGAACCTGGGCGCAACCGCCATCGGTACCGGCCTGAACACCCCGCCCGAGTACTCTGCGCTGGCCATCAAGCGCCTGGCCGAGATCACGGGTCGCGCTTATGTTCCGGCAGAAGACCTGATCGAAGCTACCTCCGACTGTGGCGCCTATGTGATGCTGCACGGTGCCATCAAGCGCATGGCCATGAAAATGTCCAAGATCTGTAACGATCTGCGTCTGCTCTCCTCCGGTCCGCGCACTGCACTAAAAGAGATCAACCTGCCGGAAATGCAGGCGGGTTCCTCCATCATGCCGGCCAAGGTCAACCCGGTTATCCCGGAAGTGGTCAACCAGACCTGCTTCAAGGTATTCGGCAACGACGTCACCATCACTTTCGCCGCCGAAGCCGGTCAGCTGCAGCTGAACGTCATGGAGCCGGTGATTGGTCAGGCCATGTTCGAATCCCTGAGCCTGATGGAAAAAGCCTGTATCTCCCTGCGCGAGAAGTGTGTGGAAGGTATTACCGCCAACCCGGAAATCTGTATGAACCACGTGCTGAACTCCATCGGCATCGTGACCTACCTGAACCCCTTCATCGGCCACCACGAAGGGGATATCGTCGGCAAGATCTGCGCCCAGACCGGCAAGAACGTCCGTGAGGTCGTGCTGGAACGCGGCCTGCTGACCGCCGAACAGCTGGACGAAATCCTCTCCATCGAGAACCTGATGAACCCGCAATACAAAGCCAAGCGCTACACCCGCGAAGCCACCGTATAAGCGAGAAAATGGGCCGGGTTTATCCCGGCCCATAAAGTCAGTTCCCGATCGGTCTCACCCAGTCCCATCGGGAATTGGCTTTTCTGCCAAATAAAACCTAAAAAAAACCGGAAAATGGAGTGTTCGCTATGATTGTTATCGAGTTACTTGTCGTGCTCGCCGCTATCTATCTGGGTGCCCGGATAGGCAGTATTGGTATCGGCTTTGCCGGTGGTCTGGGTGTGCTGGTGCTGACCTGGGGCCTGGGGGTACAAATTCCGAGCGACCAACTGGTCACCTTCATCCCCTGGGACGTGATCATGATCATCGCGTCCGTCATCTGTGCCATTGCCTGTATGCAACTGGCCGGTGGCATGGACTACCTGGTTTCGCTGGCAGAAAAGGCTCTGCGCAAGAATCCCAAGTACATCACCTTTGCCGCCCCCATCGTCACCTATCTGATGACAATGCTGGCCGGTACCGGTCACACCGCCTTCTCCACCCTGCCGGTAATTGCCGAAGTGGCCAAGGAGCAGGGCATTCGTCCTTCCCGTCCGCTCTCCATCGCGGTCGTCGCCTCCCAGATTGCCATCACCGCCTCCCCGATCTCCGCGGCCGTGGTTGCCTTCTCCGGCATGCTTGAGCCGTTCGGTGTCGACTACCTGACCCTGCTGGCCATCTGCATTCCGTCCACCTTCATCGCCTGTATCCTGGGCGCCTTCATTGCCAACATGATGGGCAAACCGCTGGATCAGGATGAAGTCTATCTGGAGCGTAAAGCCAAAGGGCTGATCAAGCTGCGCGGCACCACCAAGCTGGAGCTGAAGCCTTACGCCAAGGTTTCTGTCTGGATCTTCATCGCCGCCATCGTGGCCGTCATGGCTTATGCCACCGCCATCTCAGGCAAAGTGGGGCTGATCACCAACCCGCCAATTCCCCGTGACGGTGCCATCATGGGCATCATGCTGGCTGCTGCCACCATCATGACCCTGGTCTGCAAACTGGACGCCACTCAAATCACCAACATGCCGACCTTCAAGTCCGGTATGTCCGCCTGTATCTGTGTACTGGGTGTGGCCTGGCTGGGCAACGTCTTCGTGAAAGGCAACATGGATACCATTCAGCTGATCGCTGGCGACCTGCTGAACCAGTATTCCTGGCTGCTGGCCGTGGTGCTGTTCTTCTCCGCCATGCTGCTCTATTCACAAGGCGCCACCACCAAGGCCCTGATGCCGGCCGCACTGGCGCTGGGTGTCAGCCCGCTGACCGCCATCGCCTCCTTCGCCGCCGTGAGCGCCCTGTTCGTGCTGCCGACCTACCCGACCCTGCTGGCCGCAGTCGAGATGGACGACACCGGCTCGACCCGAATTGGCAAGGCCGTGTTCAACCACCCCTTCTTCATCCCCGGCACCGCGACCATTGCTTTCGCCGTGCTACTGGGCTTCTTCTTTGGCGGTCTGATGCTCTAATCAGCATTTAATGCCATAAAAACTCAAACGGCCCCTATTGGGCCGTTTTTTATTCCTCGTTTTTCCCTTTCTCCGCCAATTAATCCTCGACCGCTTCAGTTCCTATCAAGGTTCACAGATCTACTCTGGGCCATCGGAACAGCAACCGATCCTGCAGGACCGAGCACAGGTCCGACATTGTTTACACAGAGGAAAAAACGATGAAGAAGACAGCATTGACTATGGCCATCTCCAGCGTGCTGCTGGCCGGCGGCGCCCAAGCCGCGACCGTCTATGACCAGAACGACACCAAACTCGAGATAGGTGGCCGTGCTCAAGGCATGTACTACGGTACCGACAACAAGGATTCCGAGGGTGATCAGAGCTACTTCCGTCTGCACATTGCCGGCGAAACCAAGATCGACAACGAGCTGACCGCCTTCGGCTTTGCCGAGTACAACCTGCCGGTGTCCGGTTCTGACAACGACGAACTGCGTTATGCCTTCGCCGGTATCAAGCACGATCGTTTCGGTGCCTTCAGCTATGGTCGTCAGGATGGCCTGTTCACCAAGGCGGTGAACAACTACACAGACGTGCTGCCGGAATGGGGTGGTGATGGCCTGGGTAAAGACACCGAAGTATTCGGCACCGGCCGCACCAACGGTCTGGCTCAGTACATCTACACCTATCAGGGTCTGACCCTGGGTGCCCAGTTCACCGGCAACAACGATCCGCAGAACGCTGGCCGTTCCGAGATGACCGGTCCGAACAGCACCTGGAATTCAGAAGGGTCTGCTGAAGGTTTCGCCCTGTCCGCCAACTATGACTTCGACATGGGTCTGAGCCTGGGTGCCGCCTACAACCAGGCTGGCAAGACCGACGAGCAGGCTGACAACTCTGCCTTCGGTGGCGACCGCGATGCCAAGCTGTACGGTGTGGGTGCCAAGTACGAAGCCGGTGACCTCTACCTGGCCGCTACTTACTCCCACGGCGAAGACCACCTGTTCGTCAACAACGGCTACGCCGAGAAGATGGATGGCTACGAAGCCGTGGCCCAGTACACCTTCGGCAAGTTCAAGCCGTCTCTGGCCTACCTGCGTACCGACGTGAAAGACAATGCCCGCGGCATTGACGATACCGCCACCGAATATGTTTCCATCGGTGCCTGGTACAACTTCACCGACAACTTCAATGCCTATGTTGATTACAAGATCAACCTGCTGGACAACGTCAACGGTACCCACACCAACTCGCTCGGCAAGAACACCGACGACGTGGTCGCCGTGGCCCTGCAGTACAACTTCTAAGTCTTCCCTGAATTGCCTACTGTATTTTACCGGCCGCACTGCGGCCGGTTTTTTATTGCCTGTCAGATGTTGACCCGCGCCAGACTCGGTTCGCGGTGAAAGCAGTTCACCAGCAGCAACAAGGTAGTCACGCCAACCGTTCCCAGCACCAGCCAGGGTAACCAGGGCTGCCCCTGGGCATTGGCGTAGTCATGCAGGGCCCCGCCCCCCACGTATCCCGTCATGCCGCCGAGCGCCAGCCCCAGCCGGCTGAATCCCATGTAACTGCCACGTGCCCCCGGCTGTGCCAACTTGGTCATGAGCGTCTCTCGCGCAGGCTCGGCGATGACGATCCCCAGATAGAAGCAGGCCAGCAATACGAAGACGGCAGGCAGCGTAGTGGCAAACGCCACCAGCCCAATCCCGGTTGTCATCAGCAGCACACCCGCCATCAGGCGATTTTCCAGCTTGAAGTGCTTCTCCCCATAGCGGGCAAGCGGATAGAGCAGCGTCAGCGAGATGGCGGTCTCCAGGGTATACATCCAGCCCACCGCCGTGGTGGTGCCCGCCATCTGTTTGACCAGGATGGGGAAAATCAGCATCACCTGCACCCAGAGCGCGTAGTAACCGCTCAGGATCAGCACCAGCCGGCAGAAGGCCTTGTCCGCCAGCACCTGGCCGAGACCGGCCCGGATAGGCGTCGGCCGCTGCGAGAGCTTGTAGGGGGGCAGGATCAGCAAGTTGCACAGGGCCGCACAGACAAACAGACCCGCCCCCAGCAGGCAGACATACTCGAAGTCGAAGTTGAGCAGCCAGCTGCCAAGCAGGGCCCCCACCACGGCGCCGGCGCTCTCCAGCATCATCAGCAAGGAGATGTAACGGCCCCGCTGACGCGGGCGGGTAAACTTGATCACCAGGGCGGCACGGGGTGGATCGAACAGGCAACCACCCAGCCCCGAGATGATGCAGGAGAGGATCAGTTCAAGCCCGCTCTGGGCATAGGCCAGACTGGCAAACCCCGCGGCCCGCAACAGCATGCCCCCCACTATGAGTGGCCGGGCACCGAACTTGTCTGCCAGCGATCCCCCCAGCACCCCCAATCCCTGCTGGGTCAGCTGGCGCAACCCCAGCGCCAGACCGACCACACCGGCCGCCCAGCCCAGCTGATCCACGAAGCGCAGACTGATCATGGGCATCACCACGAAAAATCCCAGGATCACCAAGAGGGAATCCAACGCCAAAAACCACCGCCCCAACCGCCTCGCCCGCTCCACCATGACTGCCTGACCCCTGCTTTGCTAATGACATCCAACTCGCTCGTCTCATCGCCCGGATGACACCGTCGTCAAATCGGGCAAAGGGTAACTGCAACCCTCTGACCCGACATGGCAATATGCCAATTCGCAACAATTGATACTGCTATTCTGGAAGGGCGCCAGATATAGTGGTAGCCGACAACTGGCTATATTTCATATTGGATTACGTTATGGCTATGACCCTGGATGACTTGCAATTACTACTGGATGTGGTCAATCGCGGCAGCTTCAGCAAAGCGGCAGCCATTCGTGGCTGGTCGCAACCCATGGTCAGCCAGCGGATCGCCGTACTGGAGCAGGCGCTGGGGCAGCCCCTGTTTCGCCGCCACAGACGCGGAGCCACGCCCACTCCGGCTTGCGAGCAGTTTTTGCCTGCGGCGGCGGCAGCCCTGAGTGCACTGGAAGGGGGACGCCTGGCGATGCAGGGAGCACCGGCCCTGCCGCGCATCAAGCTCTCCTGCCTGCCCTCCCTGACCACAGTGGTATTTGGCCCCCTGTTGCTGGCATTGGTAGACGAAGCGTTCGAGATCCGCTGCAACACGGATCACTCCGGCATCATAATGCAGGAGCTGCTGACCGGGGAGACCGACGTCGGCTTCATCCTCAAGTGCCCCGCCATAGCCGGTATCCAGCTCGAGCTGCTCTACCGCTCCCCCATCATAGCGGTGGCCTGCGCCACCCATCCGCTGGCGGGAAGACAAGGTTTGACCCTGCAGGATATCGCCAACGAGCGGCTGGCCCCCCAGCAATGGGGCATCGGCTGTGACGAGCTGATCCTGCAACTGCGGCTGCTGCGTCAGGTAACGAGCCCGCTGCACGCCATTCAGCCCGCCAGCGCGGCGCGGGAACTGGCGCTGGAGCACGGCTTCATCACACTGATGCCGGCACTCGCCATCAGCCGGGATCTGGAGTTTGGCCGCCTGGTCCAGCTGGATGTGGTAGACCTGCCGCCGGATCATTGGGATGTCATGATGGCCTGGCGTAGCGGCAAGCGGCCCAATCCGGCCAAGGAGCAGGTGCTGGAGGCAGCCAGAGCCCTTGCCCGGCGCTGGTCGGGCAAATCTGCATAAAAAAGCGCCGGACAAGTCCGGCGCCAAACACTCGGTCACATAGCTCAGGATCAGTAGCTTGCCTTGAGTGTCACTCCCGAAAAGGCGCTGTAACCACTCAGCTGTACATACCAGGTACCCGCCTTGGGCGAGTTCAGGGTACAGGTCTCTGCATTACCCCCCTTGTAAGGACGGCAGTCATAGCTGGTGCTGGTCGGAGCCGAACCAAACTTGACGTAGAGATCCGCATCACCTGTGCCGCCACTGCTGGTGACCACCAGCTGGCTCTTGCCGGCCGGCACATCGATAGTGAAGTTCACCTTGCCACCCTTGGCGGCGGAGAGCCCGGTCACAGGTACCCCGTTTTGCAGCACGCTGCCGCTCGGTGGCGGCGTGGTACCGCAGGAGGCGTTGACCCCGACAGTGGTAAAGGCTGCCGCCACGTCGGTCAGGCTGTAGCCCAGGTCTGTGGCCGCCTTGGTCACGCCACAGGCACCCTGATCGTAGGTGGTGTTGGCGCCCCAGTAGAGGCGGTTGGCCAGCACGAACACTTCGAATGCCTTGCGGGTGTTCCAGCCACTGGTGTTGGCCAGCAGGTAGAAGGCCCGATTGTAGACGCCCGAGCTGTGGTGCACGTCGATGCCATCGTAGTAATCGCTGGCATGACCGATGGAGCTGCCATCCCGGGTTGGATCCTCGAAGTAGCGCAGGGAGCCGTTGCCCTTGAAGATCTGGGCCCCCACCAGCCAGTCGTTACTGCCCTTCATGTAGTTCTCGGCCGCTTCCCCCGCCATGTCGGAGAAAGCTTCGTTGATGCCACCTGACTGACCGGAATAGACCAGCCCCGAGTTCTGTTCGGTGAAGCCGTGGCTCACCTCATGGGCCGCCACGTCCAGGCTCACCAGCGGATAGAAGGTGGTAGCACCATCCCCGAAGGTCATCTGGCTGCCGTCCCAGAAGGCATTTTCATAGTTGCGACTGTAGTGCACCCGCATCTTCAGCTTGAAGTTGAGCGGCGCCGTGTTGTACCAGTTGCGATACATGTTGAACACAACATTGCCGAAGTAGTGGGCATCGTTGAGCGGCGAGTAGGCACCATTGATCTCCTTGACCGTGTTCTCCGGGCAGGTGAACTGGTGCACGGCGCCACCCGAGGTCGCGTGATTGAGGTTGATGGTATCCACGTTCGGGCTGGTCATGCGGCAGCTGTCATCTACCAGCAGGGGGCCGAAGTCCGCGCCATAGAAGTACTTGCCGGTCTTGATGTTGCCACCCGGGCCTGTGGCATCCTTGTGGTTGATTCCCTCCCAACGCTTGAGTTCGGCGCCGCTCTGGGCATCGATCACCACGAAGGGGCGGCTCGGCTCTTCGCTTGCCGCCAGCCAGGAGACCAGATAGACCAGACGGGCCTGACCGGCCTCATCCTGCATCACGAACAACTTGACCCGCTCGTTGCTGCCCTTGGCCCCGGCACGGGCCTTGCCAGCAGCGTCAACCGGCGACAGGGCGGCGGTCGGGCTGGCCACGTCAGCATCAATCTGGCGCAACATCTGGCCGGAAACCTGGCTTATCTGCCCACCGAGAGACTGTTCGGCCACCAGCACCTGACCCCAAACCGGAATGCCTCGCCAGGTTTGCTCATAGCGAACCCGCTGCTGGCCATTGGGCAACTTGACTACCCGTACCTGACGAAACTCGCCATCCCCGGCCAGAGCGCTGACACCGGCAGCGCCGCTCGGTGCCCCCTGAATACCCGCGACCTGATGCACTTCTACCTGTTCTGCAGCCAAGGCTGCGCTTCCCCAGCAGGCCAATACCACGGCCAAATACACTTTGTTCATCTCGTCTTTCCTTAGGTCGATGAAGGTTACACGCCGGATCCGTTGCCCGGCGTTCCTACACTAGTTGTCGAGATCAAAATTGCTGCCTGTCATATGTGACAGAGCAGCATGAACCCGTAGCAGGATCTGCTGTTACACCTGTTCAGTAGCGAAAACAAAACCAGAAGTAGTGAATCGCGCTGAAAAAGGGCGGAGAATGGCAAGGCCTCGAACAACCCCGCATATGGGCCCCTCCATATGGGGATAGCGGACGCAGGCGAGAGGATGAAAGTCCTTGGCGCACAAGAGGTTGATTGGCTACATTGGCTGTTTGGCGGCCAGCAAAGGCCTAGTTCGGGTGGGAGGTAAGGATGTTTTCATGGCAACTGGACGACGAGTTGGCGCTGCTATTTTTGCAGCCCGACATGGCCAGCGAACTTTTCGGCCTGTGCCGGGAGAACCGCGACTACCTCACCCAGTGGCTGCCCTGGCCCCCCTACATACAGCAGCCGGCTGACAGCGCCACCTTCATCCGCCACGCCATCGAGAAATTTGCCCGGGGTGAGGGGCTGACCACCGCCATCGAATATCAGGGGGAAGTGGTTGGCGTCATCGGCTACAACCAGATCGATCAGGCGCTGGCCAAGGTCACCATAGGCTACTGGCTGGCGGAGCGCTGGCAGGGCAACGGCATCATCACCCGCGCCTGTCAGGCATTGATCCATCACGCCTTTGAAGAGATGGCGATGGAGAAGGTCGAGATAAGCGCGGCGGCAGAGAACGAGCCGAGCCGGGCGGTGTGCGAGCGACTCGGCATGCAGCAGGAGGGGATCACACGGCGGGCCGAGCGGCTGGCAGATCGGGTGGTGGATCACGTCCACTACGGTCTGCTGCGCGATGACTGGCTAAGACAACGG
The DNA here is from genome assembly GCF_028355655.1 of Aeromonas salmonicida. Taxonomy (NCBI): domain Bacteria; kingdom Pseudomonadati; phylum Pseudomonadota; class Gammaproteobacteria; order Aeromonadales; family Aeromonadaceae; genus Aeromonas; species Aeromonas salmonicida. The sequence continues at coordinate 3,963,522 of NZ_CP110645.1, forward strand.
GATCACTGATGGGCGCAGGCTGCCCGGCCCCCAGCGGCCGGCACCATGTTCATGAATCCACAGAGGGAACCTTGATGGCACTACCACACCTCAGCACGGCCCGCACCCGAGTCACTGTTCTGCCGCCCGAACGGGCCGACCTGATGCTGGATTTCTATCTGCGCAACCGCGCTCACCTCACCCCCTGGGAACCCTGCCGTGACGAGAGCTTCTATACCCTGAGTCACTGGCATGGTCGATTGCGCGACAGCTATGGCCAGTTCTTCAACGGCAGCGCCATCCATCTGGTGGCGCTCGACCCCAAGGGCGAGCAGGTGATCGCCACCTGCAACTTCACCAACATCATGATGGGCATGTTCAAGGCCTGTCACCTCGGTTATGCCGTCGATAAAGCCCATGAGGGTCAGGGTCTGATGCAAGAGGTGGTCGGTGCCGGAATAGCCTATCTGTTTAGGGAACACGGCCTGCACCGCGTCATGGCAAGCTATATGCCAGCCAATCTGCGCAGCGGCACCCTGCTCGAGCGCCTTGGCTTTGAGCGGGAGGGTTATGCCCGGGATTACCTGATGATCAATGGCCACTGGGAGGATCATGTTCTCACCGCCCGGCTCAACCCCGCGGTCTAGCGCCATCAAGCGAGCCATATGCCAGTCAATCACCCTGCGTAGCGGCACCCTGCTCGAGCACCTTGGCTTTGAGCGGGAGGGCTATGCCCGGGATTACCTGATGATCAATGGCCGCTGGAAAGATCACATACTGACAGCACTGATCAATCCAGCCGTCTGATCAGGCCATAAAAAAACGGGCCCGGAGGTAACTCCGGGCCCGTCTTCAGATGAGGTGCAGGCTTAGTTGGCCTTGGCATCGCTCACTGCGGCTTCAGCCTTGGTGGCTACGTCAGCAGCAGCTTTCTCAACAGTTGCAGTCGCTTCGGAAGCAGCCTTCTCTACAGTAGCAGTGGCTTCGCTAGCGGCTTTCTCAACAGTTGCAGCAACGTCGGCGGCCGGAGTCGCAGCCGGAGCAGCGGCTTCTTCTTTCTGACCACAGGCGGTCAACATCAGACCCAGGATACCGGCTACCAGTACTTTGTTCATGTGCATACCCTCAAAAAAATATGGAGAGATGGTTCATTCAACCATCACAGTGCGTCCTTTCACCCGGTTAGAAACCCATTAGGCCGGGAGCCAAGAGGCGCGCGAAATATATCCCCATACGCGGCCAATGGAAACGAGTATCACAATGATATTTTCTCGTTGGCTGGATGAAAAGAACTACTACAACGAAAAACATTAACACAAAACACTCACCAAGCCGTCAGTTAGTATAATAAACCACCAAAAATGGCGTATTCACTGGCAGTAAATGGTGATTGCATCTGGCCGAATGATACCCACGACAGAAGTATCAATCAGACAAATTCTGACAAACCAGCCGTTTCCCCTGCTGGTGGCTGTCACGGGCCAGATCCAGCAGCGCCATCACGGCCAATGCCTCGCTGGCCGGAACGGGATTCTCTCCCTCCCCCAGGATGGCTGCGCAAACACCGCGATAGTAGGCACCGTAATCCCCTGCCTCACCGGCCACTGTCTCTTGCTGCAACTGCCCCTCCCGGATACGGCTGAGCTGACCGGGCTCATCATCCAGACCCCAGTCGGCCGCCGGGGGCCGCTTGCCAAGTTTGAGCTGATCTTCCTGCACGTCCATGCCGAACTTGATGAAGGATCCTTCACTGCCGTGAATGACGAAGCGAGGCATGGTGGCCGACACCAGACAGCTGCCGTGCAATATCACTCTCAATTCGCCATAGCCCAGTGTCACGTGGAAGTAGTCATCGCTCAATGCACCCGGCCGCTGAAGGGCCAAGTCCGCCTGCAACCAGTCGGGCTGGCCAAACAGTTGCAGCGCCTGATCCAGAATATGAGGACCAAGATCGAACCACAGACCCGAGCCTGGGCCGCCCGCTTCGCGCCAGCGCTGGCGCACTTCGGGGCGATAGCGGTCGAAGTGGGATTCGAACTGGGCAATTTGCCCAAGGGCCCCCTCTGCCAGCAGACGGCGCACAGTAAGAAAATCCCCGTCCCAGCGCCGATTGTGGAAGATGCTGAGCAGCCGCTGCTGCTTCCCGGCCAGCTCAACCAGCGCCTTCGCCTCGGCCAGATCCAGCGCGAACGGCTTGTCGATCACCACATGCTTGCCGGCCAGCAGCGCCTGGCGGGCAATGGGGGCATGGGTGTCGTTGGGGGTGGCGATCACCACCAGATCAACAGCGCTGTCGGCCAACACCTCTTCCAGCGAGCCAACCCGACAACCGGGCAGATCGGCCTGCACCTTGGCCGCATCGCGGCTCACGACCCAACCGAGGGAGAGGCCCGGAGTACTGGTCAGGAAAGGGGCGTGAAAGGTCTTGCCTGCAAAGCCATAGCCCACCAGGGCGGCGTTGAGAGTCTGGCTCATCCGGTTTTCTCCACGGGTCTGTGTGTCATGAGAGTCAGGCGAGATGTCGCCTGCAAAAAGAACAGAGGGCTCATGGCCCCCTGAGTGTGCCCATCAGAGCACAGGATTTATTGCAAACACAAGCGCCGGCCCTGACGGGTCAGCAGCAACAGCAATGGCGGCAACAGCAGCCACATGTGCAACGCCAGCTGGTTGAGCGGATCCGGCATCAACCAGCCCGTGATCCCCACCAAGGCGCCGGAGCCGCTCATCTGGAACAGGCCGAGCAGGGCCGCTGCCGTACCGGCACAGTGGCCGAACGGTGCCAGTGCCATGCCAGCCGCAGCCCCCAGCACCATGGCAAAGCCGATGCTGGAGAAGAACACGGGCCCCATCATGGCCAGCGGGTGATCGATATGCTGCACCAGGGTCAGCGCCATGGCTGACAGTGTGATCACCAGCAGACCGATGCGCAGTGTGCGTCTCGGCCCGACTCTGGCGATGAAACGGGGCGCCAGGAAGCAGGCGAGGATGTTCAGCGCCGCATTGGCCGTGAACCAGTAGCTGAAACCGCTCATGTCCAGCCCCAGTTTCACCATCAACTGCACAGGGGCGGCCGTGACATAGGCCAGGATCACCGCCATCGCCAACATGCACAGACAGGCGTTGAACAGGAAGCTGGGAGAGCGCAGCACAGGGCTGTAGCGGGACCAGCTGATGAGCGGACCACTGCTGCTGGTCTCGCCCGGGCGGGTCTCCGGCATCCGCCACAGCAGCCAGCTGCCGACGATGGCCGCGTAACCTGCCATGAACCAGAAGTTGGCAGACCAGCCTGCCTTGGCGGTGAGCCAGCCACCCAGCAGCGGCGCCAGCGCCGGAATGAAGCAGATGGCGCCATTGAGATAGGAGATCATCTGGCCGCTCTTCTTGGGACCATAGCTGTCACGCACCACAGAAAAAGCGGCGACCGAGGTGGCACAGGCGCCGAAGCCTTGCAGCACCCGCGCCAGCATCAGCTCACCCAGGCTGGCGGCAAAGCCAGCCGCCAGGGCGCTCAGGCCATAGAGCAGCACACCGCCCAGGGCGATGGGCTTGCGGCCATAACGGTCTGCGAGCGGCCCCACCAGCAGCTGACCCAGCCCCATGCTGAACAGAAACCAGGTGATGGTACCCTGCATCAGTGTCACTTCGGCACCTAGTTGCTCGGCCATCTGCGGAATGGCGGGCAGGTAGATGTCGATGGCCAGCGGACTGAACAGCACCAGTAGTACAAGCAGAAGAATCAATGGCATCAGTCACCTCATGGCTTACGGAAAATCGATTGGGGCGCGAGTCTACTGACTCACAGTAATGAATTGAAATGGTATTTAATCACTTTGGTTATTCCTATACGGAAACATGTATGTTATTCGCACCTCCACCAGGGTCAAGGTAGCGGCAAGCCTCGGAAGTATTGAGGGCAATTGGCGCTTTTACTCAAGGCGTGCCCCGCATAGAATGCGCAGATTATTTTTGCGGAGGTGCTCGATGAACAAGCTTGTCCTGGCAACAGGGAACCAGAAAAAGGTGAAGGAATTGGCCACCATGCTGGCCGATATGAAGATCCAGGTGATCCCACAGAGCGAGTTTGCTGTGCCTGATGCCGACGAGACTGGCACCACCTTCGTCGAGAATGCCATCATCAAGGCCCGTCACGCCGCCCGCATTACAGGTCTGCCCGCCGTCGCCGACGACTCGGGACTGGAAGTGGATCTGCTGCACGGTCGCCCCGGCGTCTACTCCGCCCGCTTTGCCGGTGCAGGTGCCAGCGACAAGGAGAACATCGACAAGCTGCTGGCCGAGCTCAAGGGTGCCCCCGACTATCTCAAGAGTGCCCGCTTCTGGTGCGTGCTGGTCTACATGCGTCACGCCGACGATCCCACCCCCATCATCTGCCAGGCAAGCTGGGAGGGAATGATCATCGACGAGCCCCGCGGCCAGCACGGCTTTGGCTATGATCCCGTGTTCTTCGTCCCCGACCATGACTGCACCTCGGCCCAGATGCCGAGCGAGCTGAAAAACCAGCTGAGCCATCGCGGCCAGGCGCTGGCCAAGCTGAAAGCCGCTCTGGCTGCGACTCACTGAGTTCGCCGCCTCTCGCCAATCAAGCATTGTCATCTACAATGGGGGCCGTCAGCCCCCGTTTTTATTTTTGATTATTGGAAGCCCCATGCTGCAACTGCCGCCCCTCTCCCTCTATATCCATGTGCCCTGGTGCGTCCAGAAGTGCCCCTACTGCGACTTCAACTCCCACGCCCAGAAAGGGGAGCTACCCCACCTCGAGTATGTGGCCGCTCTGCTGGAGGATCTGGATCTGGATCTGAAGTGGGCCCAGGGGCGTCCGCTCTCCTCCATCTTTATCGGCGGAGGCACCCCCAGCCTGCTGACGGTAGAGGCCATGCAGACCCTGCTGGACGGGGTGCGCGCCCGCATCCCCCTGACGCCGGATTGCGAGATCACCATGGAGGCCAACCCGGGCACTGTGGAGGCGGACAAGTTCGCCGGCTTCAAGCAGGCGGGCATCAACCGCATCTCCATCGGGGTGCAGAGCTTCCAGCAAGAAAAATTGACCCGGCTCGGCCGCATCCACGGTCCCGAAGAAGCCCGCAAGGCCGCAGCGCTGGCCCACGCCATCGCGCTTCCCACCTTCAACCTGGATCTGATGCACGGCCTGCCGGATCAGAACCTGGACGACGCCCTCTATGATCTGCAACAGGCCATCGACTGCGCGCCGCCGCATCTGTCCTGGTATCAGCTCACCATAGAGCCGAACACAGCCTTTGCCTCCAAGCCGCCACGGCTGCCGGAGGATGACACCCTGTGGGACATCTACGAGCAGGGGCACGCCATGCTCACCGCCCGGGGCTATCAGCAGTACGAGATCTCGGCCTATGCCAAAGCGGGCTATCAGTGCCGCCACAATCTCAACTACTGGCGTTTCGGCGATTATCTCGGGATAGGTTGCGGCGCCCACGGCAAGATGACGGATCTTGCCAGCGGCCAGATACTGCGCAGCGCCAAGGTGAAGCACCCGAAAGGCTATCTGGATCCCGCCCGCCCCTACCTGGACAAGCAGTGGCAGGTGACCGAGGACGAACTGCCGCTGGAGTACTTCATGAACCGGTTCAGATTATTCGAGCCGGCCCCCAAGGCGGAGTTCGAGGCTTACACCGGCTTGGGCCTGGAGCGGGTGGAGACTATGCTCGCGATTGCCCAGACCAAGGAGCTGATCGAAGACCTGGGGGATTGCTGGCAGCTCACAGCTCTCGGCCATCGTTACCTGAATGTGCTGCTGGAACTCTTTATGGACGAGTAAAAACTTGTTCACGATCTTGCTGCGAAACCGTGATCAAGGCTCATGCGCTGCTCGGAATCCTCACGTATGCCTATACGCTCCGGTTCCTGCGCTGCTCTTCACCTTGTTGACTGTTTCTCGCGACAGGTCGTGAGCCAAGTATTGGCGAGCCGTTTTCTCCATAAAACAATCAGGGCGCTATTGGCGCCCTGATTGTTTTGAATCCTGCCTATGGCAGAAACCCGCTCAGCAGCAGACGCGTCTCATCTGCTGTTGGCCGGGCTCCCACCGTTTGCCATATTTGGCCTTGCGCTGGTAACTCCCCTTGCCCTTCTTGTTTTGCTCGACCCGGCTGCGAAACAGCGGATCCGTGAGCAGGGCTTGCAAGTGGTTATCCTTTATCTCCCCGCGCCTGTGGGCATAGCCTGCCTGAGCAGCGATATCCTGCACGATGACGGGCTCATCAACCCTTCTCTTGGCCATAGTGGCTCCTTCTCTTCTCTCTCGTTATTGGCTGTATTGCGGTTTTCTCTGCAGGCCCTGTGGCCCAAGTCAAAAACGCAGCGATTTTGTCACCAAATCGCCGCCGTCACAATGGCATCCTGGCAAACTGATCAGCCCCCTTGCTTGCGCTGGTAACTCACCTGAACAATCCCGCTTGGCAGCCTCTTCACCTGAGCTGGATGCCAATGACTCACCGGGATATCAGTTCCGAACAGCGGAATGCCTTTGCCAAGCAGCACCGGGACGCTGGACAGGGTCAGCGTATCGACCAGGTCGGCCTGCAGTGCCTGACGTACCAGGTTGCCGCCATCCAGATAGACATGACGGGCCCCTTCATCCCACAGCGCGGCCAGTACCTGCCTCAGTTCACCACTGACAAATTGCTCCTGATAGCGAGGCTCGACGGGATTGTGCGTCATCACCCTGACTGTCAGCCCGTCATAGGGCCAGACGCCGAACCCCATGATAGCATCATAGGTATTGCGCCCCATCAGCAGCGTATCGCTATGTTCCATCAGCGCATTGAACCCGGTTTCATCGGGGGGATCGGAGGAATAAGGCGTCAACCAGTCGAGCGAGTGGGCCTCCCCCGCGATGAAGCCATCAAGGGAAAGCGCCAGGAAGACGGTGACTTCGGGTCTTGTCATCATGATGTTTGTCTCTGTGAGCAAACGGCTGATATGGCGCTATCTGGATGCTCGCCACCAGCAACCGCTGTCGGGTCAATGGGTTTATTCATGAGCGTGGGCGTGATGCTCATGCTGGGCAGGAGCGCCAGATTCGAGCACCTCCAGGATGGCGCAGTGCTCCGCCGAGCGCGGGCCGCCGCAGCAAATGTTGGAGAGCTCGCGCAGATTTTCGCGAAATCGGGTCAGCTCCACGATTTTCTGCTCCACCTGGGCCAGCTTGGTGTCGGCCACCGCCTTCACCTCCTGACAGGTCACCTTGGCTTTGTTGGTATCGAGGTCGAGCAGCTCACCTATGTCGGCAAGAGAGAAGCCCACCGACTTGGCACGAATGATAAACTCGAGTCGCCGCCTGTCCTGCTCGCCGTAGAGGCGGTAGCCGGACTCGTTGCGGATCCCCGGCGAGATGAGGCCGTTCTTCTCGTAAAAGCGCAGGGTATCCGCCTTTACCCCGCACGCCTTGGCCAGTTCACCGATCCGATACATGCCCTGTCTCCCTTCTGGTTTGCCACTCGAAAAAACCGGAACCTACTATCGCCCCTTTGCCCCTTGATTGCCAGCCAAGGGCAGGAAAGGGGCAAGCAAAAGGTGAGTCCGCCGCTTTTTTTCATCAAAACACTGAAAAGACAAACGTTTCACAAAAAACAACCAGAAAACGTTTAACACCGCACCAGACAAGGCTTTGTCACTTTAAAAAATCCACCACAGGTCACATTTTTTGTGTAGAATACGCGCCCACAAGAGAGCGTCGCGTCAAGCGGGCATTTCCTAAAACGCTTTTGCCAGAAACGGGTCTTTCAGGCGAGAGTGGTTTGCGAAATCCCCCACTTACATTTATTTGGGGACTCTCTGTGCTTGGTGCGACCCAGTGCGCTTGCCTGCCATAGAAGTTCCCGCATGCTGAGGACGATAGTGTGATGGAACAAGCTCGACCCATTCGCCGTGCACTGCTGAGTGTGTCTGACAAGACTGGCATCCTGGAATTTGCCAAGGCACTCAACGAACGTGGCGTGGCCCTGCTCTCCACTGGCGGCACCGCCAAGCTGCTCGGCGACGCGGGTCTGCCGGTGACCGAGGTCTCCGACTACACGGGTTTCCCTGAAATGATGGATGGTCGGGTCAAGACCCTGCATCCCAAGGTTCATGGCGGCATTCTCGGCCGTCGGGATCAGGATGACGCCATCATGGCCCAGCACAATATCTCCCCCATCGACATGGTTGTCGTCAACCTCTACCCCTTTGCCGCTACCGTGGCCAAAGCCGGTTGTTCCCTGGCCGATGCAGTCGAAAACATCGACATCGGCGGCCCGACCATGGTGCGCTCCGCCGCCAAGAACCACAAAGACGTGGCAATCGTGGTCAAGGCAGCCGACTACGCACGCGTGATCGCCGAGATGGATGCCAACGGCAACAGCCTCAAACTGGCTACCCGTTTTGACCTTGCCATCGCCGCCTTCGAGCACACTGCCGCCTACGACGGCATGATCGCCAACTACTTCGGTACCATGGTGCCCTCTTATGGCGACAACAAGGAGGGTGATGCCGAGTCCCGCTTCCCGCGCACCTTCAACAGCCAGTTCATCAAGAAGCAGGACATGCGCTACGGCGAGAACAGCCATCAGGCTGCCGCCTTCTATGCCGAGGAGCATGCCACCCCGGGTTCTGTCGCAAGCAGCCAACAGCTGCAGGGCAAGGCGCTCTCCTACAACAACATCGCCGATACCGATGCGGCGCTGGAGTGCGTGAAAGAGTTCAGTGAGCCCGCCTGCGTCATCGTCAAGCACGCCAACCCCTGCGGTGTGGCCATCGGCGATGACCTGCTGACTGCCTACGATCGCGCCTACCAGACCGACCCCACTTCCGCCTTTGGCGGCATCATCGCCTTCAACCGCGAACTGGACGGGGCCACCGCAGCCGCCATAGTCGCGCGCCAGTTCGTGGAAGTGATCATTGCCCCGAGCGTGAGCCAGGAGGCTCGCGATGTGGTCGCCGCCAAGCAGAACGTTCGTCTGCTCGAGTGCGGCCAGTGGACTGCACCGGCCCAGGGGTTTGACCTCAAACGGGTCAACGGCGGCCTGCTGGTACAAGAGCGGGATCTCGGCATGGTGACCCAGGGCGACCTGAAAGTGGTCAGCAAGCGCCAGCCAACCGAAGCCGAACTGAAAGATCTGCTGTTTTGCTGGAAAGTGGCCAAGTTCGTCAAATCCAACGCCATCGTCTACGCCAAAGAGGGCCAGACCATAGGCGTCGGCGCCGGCCAGATGAGCCGGGTCTACTCCGCCAAGATCGCCGGCATCAAAGCCGAGGATGAAGGGCTGACAGTCGCAGGTTCCGTCATGGCGTCCGATGCCTTCTTCCCGTTCCGTGACGGCATCGATGCCGCCGCGGCCGCCGGTATCGCCTGCGTCATCCAGCCAGGTGGCTCGATGCGCGATCAGGAGGTGATCGACGCCGCCGACGAACATGGCATGACAATGGTGTTCACCAACATGCGCCATTTCCGTCACTGATGAGTCAGGGTCGCCGCTGGCGACCCTTTTGTTGTCTCTTTTCAACTGACTATTTTCAACCGGCGACACGCTATCTGCGGCCGAGCCGGTTACCACAAATAGAAGCGAGCGATACGATGAAAGTACTGATCATTGGCAACGGCGGTCGTGAACACGCCCTGGCCTGGAAGGCCAAACACTCTCCACTGGTGCACCACGTCTTCGTCGCACCGGGCAATGCGGGCACCCAGCTGGAGCCTGGCGTCGAGAACGTCGCCATCGAGGCGACCGACATCGAGGGGCTGCTGGCCTTTGCCAAAGAGAAACAGGTCGGTCTCACCATAGTCGGGCCTGAAGCCCCGCTGGTGAAGGGGGTGGTCGACGCCTTCCGCGCCGCCGGTCAGCCCATCTTTGGCCCAACCGCCGCCGCCGCCCAGCTGGAAGGCTCCAAGGCCTTCACCAAGGATTTCCTGGCCCGTCACGCCATTCCGACCGCCGACTACCAGAACTTCACCGAGGTGGATCCTGCGCTCGCCTATCTGCGTGAGAAGGGTGCTCCCATCGTCATCAAGGCCGATGGTCTGGCGGCAGGTAAAGGCGTGATCGTCGCCATGACCTTGCAAGAAGCGGAAGACGCCGTGCGTGACATGCTCTCCGGCAATGCATTTGGCGATGCCGGTGCCCGTGTGGTGATCGAAGAGTTTCTGGACGGGGAAGAAGCGAGCTTCATCGTCATGGTGGATGGCGAGCATGTGCTGCCCATGGCCACCAGTCAGGATCACAAGCGGGTCGGCGATGGCGACACAGGTCCCAATACCGGCGGCATGGGCGCTTACTCCCCCGCCCCCGTGGTCACCGATGCGGTGCACAAGAAGGTGATGGAGCAGGTGATCATGCCAACCGTGCGTGGCATGGCGGCCGAAGGCAATGTCTACACCGGCTTCCTCTACGCCGGCTTGATGATCGATGGCCAGGGCAACCCCAAGGTGATCGAGTTCAATTGCCGCTTCGGCGACCCCGAGACCCAGCCCATCATGCTGCGGATGCAGTCCGATCTGGTGGAGCTCTGCCTGGCCGCCTGCGAAGGCAAGCTGGATCAGAAAGAGGCCATCTATGATCCTCGCGCCGCCATCGGTGTTGTGCTGGCAGCGGGTGGTTATCCTGGCGACTACAGCAGCAATCACCCCATCAGCGGCTTGCCGGTGGATGAAGTGGCCGGTGAGAAGGTGTTCCATGCTGGGACCCGACTGGAAGGGGATACCAGCCTGACCCAGGGTGGCCGCGTGCTGTGCGCCACCGCGCTGGGCTACACGGTTGCCGAGGCGCAGCAACGCGCCTATCAGCTTGCTGGTCGCATCAAGTGGGATGGCATCTTCTACCGCAAGGACATCGGCTGGCGTGCCATAGAGCGCGAGCAGGAGCAGTAATTCCCTCCTTCGCCACCACCATGATCATCAGGGCCTGCGGGCCCTTTCTTCTGCCCGGCACAGCCCGACTACCAGCAACGGGATTGTGATGTCGCTATTCCTCCCCTCGCCAACGTCCATCGTCTGACAAACCAGATGCCATTCGGCGTGCTACATGTGATCAGCACAATGGACACACTTGGTCACAATTGGTCGTACTTTCTTCATACAATTGCCCAATCTTCATGGCATCATGTTAAATTAACCGCACTCAAAAGAGTGCCATAAGAAACCGCAATGTCGTCCAATAAGGAAATTCCATGTTGAAAACTGTTCGCCCCCTGTTGCTGCCCCTGATGTTTGGCCTGATGACCCTGCCTGCCATGGCGGGTGATCTGGAACAGCCGATGAAGAAGATCGGCTTCAACTACAAGCAGGCTGTCAAAGCTGACGATGCAGCCACCATGGAGAAGCACATCAACGAGATGAAGGCTCAGCTCGACGTCGCCAAGCAGAAGAACATGCCAACCGCCAAGAAAGAGAAGTTCCTGGAAGGCATGAACGAGGTGCAGAGCGAGCTGGATGCCAGCCTGGCCGCCCTCAAGGCAGGTGACGAGGCCAAGGCGCGCGAGCACTTGGCCAAGGTCAATGACCTGAAGAAGGAGTACCACAAATATGCCAAGCAAAAAGGCTGATCCCTTTCACTGGGATAGTCTGGTCCGCCTCACCCATTGGGGTGTGGCGGGTGCCTGTATCGGCAATCTCTGGCTCAACGAAGCCGGGGAGGAGTGGCATGAATGGCTGGGGTACGCAGCCATGGCACTGATTGTCCTGCGCCTGCTGTGGGGACTCTCGTTCGCCAAAGACCATGCCCGGTTGCGAGCCCTGATCCCGAGCCGGGAAGATTTTCGCCAGCAGGCCGTGGAGCTGCGGGAACGTGCTCCGGCCGCCCCCGGTCATCATGGCAGCGGCAAACTGGCGGTATGGGCGCTCTGGCTGACCGTATTGGCCACCGCAGGTAGCGGCTGGTTCCAGAACACGGAGACGGGGTTTGAGCTGGGTGCCGATGACTGGCACGTCTGGTGTACCTGGGTGCTGCAGGGGCTGATTGCTCTGCACCTGACGGCCCTGGCGTTCACCTCCTGGCGTCAGCGCAGCAACCTGGTGGCTCGCATGTTGCCGATGCGCCAGCGTACCGCAACAGTCCGGCAAGAGCCGCACTCTTGACCCAGACGGGCATCCTCCCCGGGTGCCCGTATCCCGACACCATTTAGATGCGGCCATGCTGCATCGGCATACTCGCACCTGCATACCCAGTCATCCTTCCCCTGCTTAACGCCAGCGTCGATACCGGATGATTCCGACGCTGGAAAGCCTCATACCTTGTCATCGATAACCCTTCAAACAGGCATGAAAACATTTTCATTCACAATTATTAACTAAATAAAATTGTTTGATTTTCAACCAGATCGATTTCATTGATGCTACTGAGCCGAACGAGGATTGTTCGTTGTCCGTTCGAAATTCCGACAGTGACACATCAATAACAGCAAAATCGAAGGGAAAATCGTCATGCACAACACACTGTTTCGAACTGCCATGCTCGCTGCGGTGCTGAGCTCATTCAGCCACACTGCCGCCGCCGAAGGCGTCATGGTTCACCTGTTCCAATGGAAGTTCAACGACATCGCCAACGAGTGCGAGAATGTCCTCGGCCCCAAGGGATTCGGAAGCGTTCAGATCACGCCGCCTGCCGAGCACAAGCAAGGAAGCCAGGTCTGGTGGACCGTCTATCAACCTGTCAGCTTCAAAAATTTCAATAGCCATGGCGGCAACGAGGCGGAGCTCAAGAGCATGATCGCCCGCTGTAACGCCGCCGGGGTCAAGATATACGCCGATGCCGTCTTCAACCAGCTGGCATCGGGCACGGGAACCGCCACCGGCGGCGGCAGCTACAACTCGGGGCAATATCAGTATCCCCAGTTCGGCTACAACGACTTCCACCATAGCGGTGACATCACCAACTACAGCGACAGCAACAACGTCTGGAATGGCGCGCTCTACGGGATGCCGGACCTGAAAACCGAGTCGCCCTATGTGCAGGATCAGATTGCCACTTATATGAAGACCCTGCTCGGTTGGGGAGTTTCGGGTTTTCGGGTTGACGCGGCCAAACACATGGCCCCTGCCGATGTGAAGGCCATCCTCGTCAAGGCCGGCTCCCCAAAAGCCTATCTGGAAGTGATCGGTGCAGGTGGTGAATCCGCCGAGATCCAGCCCAATCGCTACACCCATATCGACACAGTCACCGAGTTCAAGTACGGCACCGATCTCGCTGCCAACTTCAACGGCAAGATCAAGAATCTCAAGACCCTGGGAGAAAGCTGGGGCCTGCTCCCTTCCGACAAATCCTTCATCTTCGTGGTCAACCACGACCGCGAGCGCGGTCACGGTGGCGGCGGCATGCTCACTTTCATGAACGGTGCCCGCTATGAGCTGGCCAACGTCTTCATGATGGCCTGGCCCTATGGCTGGAAGCAGGTAATGTCGGGATATCGCTTTGAGAACATGGGTACCTACGAAACCGACAAGGGCGCCCCTGGCAGCACACCTTGCTCCGATACCCAGTGGAACTGTGAACAACACCGTCCACAGATCATGAACATGGCCATGTTCCACAATCAGACCAAGGATCTGCCGGTCAACAACTGGTGGGATAACGGCAACAACCAGATTGCCTTCGGTCGGGGTGACAAAGGTTTCGTCGCCATCAACAACGAAAGCGGCAACCTGGTGGCCTCAGTCCAGACCGGACTGCCAGCTGGCGAGTACTGCAACATCCTGAGTGGCAATGATTACTGCAGCGGCGCCTACATCAAGGTCGACGGCAGCGGCAAGGCCAGCCTGAACCTCGCCGGCATGAAGGCCGCCGCCATCCTGGCCGGCTGTACCAAGGCAGCCCCTTGCGGTGGCGTCATTCCGGGTAACCGATTCAGCAGCCTGAATCTGCGCGGTACCCATAATGCCTGGGGCAACACGGCAATGCAGGTGGATGACAACCGCATCTGGTCGGCCATCATCAACTTCACCGGCGCCGGTGACACCAGCGGTGCCCAGCGCTTCAAGTTCGATGTGTTTGGCAACTGGACCGAGAACTACGGTGACAACGAAGGGGACGGCATTGCCGACAAGGGCAGCACCAGGGATATCTACTTCAATGGTGCAGGCCAGTATCGTATCGCCCTCAAGGAGAGCGATCTCAGCTACACGGTCACGGCGTTGAACAATAACCAGGCGCCAGTTGCGGTCATCTCGCCCAAAAACCCCAGCGTCAAGCTGGGTGATAGCCTGGTGTTTGACGCCTCAGGTTCCACCGATGATGCCGGTGTTGCGAGTTACAGCTGGTCCACCGGTGGCAGCGGCAAGACAGAGACTGTCCAGTTCGATACCCTGGGTTCCCGCACAGTGACAGTCACTGTCACCGATACAGAAGGGCTAACAGCCAGTGTCAGCGCGACCGTGCACGTGACCGACGGCAGTGGCGCCTACACCAGCGAGCTGCCGACCCTGCACTTTCGCGGTACCCCGAACGGCTGGGGTGTTCTTGCCATGACCCTGGTCGCCGACAATCAGTGGGAAGCACGAGTCACCTTCGATGGCCAGACCAACCAGCGCTTCAAGTTCGATGTAAAGGGTGACTGGAGCCAGAACTACGGGGATACCAACAAGGATGGCTTCACCGAGCTGACCGGTGCCGACATCACTACCCCGGTTATAGGAGCCTATGTGGTCCGCTTCAACGATCAGACCCTGACCTACAGCCTGAACGCCCAGTAAACCCCAAGGGGTTGCGACGCTTTCAGGTTGCAACCAACCAGCAGGGCCTCCTTCCCATCCGGGCAGGAGGCCCTACTCATGTGGGGCCCTCTCAACTGCCCCTTGCACCCACACGATAGCGCTCCCTCTGTCATTTCCCGGTCGCCGACTCGCAGGCATACTGAGTCGACATTCCCATGCAGGAGCGCATATGGAACAGCTACAAAATCTGAAAGCCGAGGGACGGATCGAAGAGGCTCGTCAACACGGCCTGCTTCAGCTCGCAGAGCATCCGCAAAACGCCGAGCTGCATTATGAAGTGGCTGGCCTGCACGATAACCTGGGGCGAGAGGCACAGGCGATCCCCCTCTATCAACGAGCCATCGCACTGGGGCTGATGGATGAGGCGCTGCGCGGAGCCTGGCTCGGCCTTGGCAGCTCTTATCGCACCACAGGACAGTATCCGGAGGCGCTGACAGCCTTCGAGCAGGGTCTGGCCTGCTTCCCGAATGCCAATGAGTTCAAGGTATTTCGCGCCATGGTTTGCTACAATCTGGGGCGCAACAAGGAGGGAATGGAGAGCCTGCTGGCGGTGCTGGCAGAGACGACAACCGCTCCTGATCTGATCCCTTATCGACGCGCCATGGCGCTCTACGCCACCGATCTGGATCGGCGATGGTAAGCGCCAGAAACGACAACGCCGCTCATAATGAGCAGCGTTGTCTGGAATTGGTGGCCCCTGCCCGACTTGAACGGGCGACCAATCGATTATGAGTCGACTGCTCTAACCAACTGAGCTAAGGGGCCAGAATGTTGGTTTGCGGCGTGGATTATAGGGGATGTCTGCTAGTCAGTCCATAGGCAGATCAATCACTTGGCGACATTTTGTCCACTCGGCTATCAATATGTCTGTCCCCCTGGCCTCTTCGTGAAACCCGAATAAAACAAAGCCCCGCATGGCGGGGCTTTTGAGACGACAACTCGGGCAGATACCTAGGGGCTATTCGTCCAGGAAGCTGCGCAGCACTTCCGAGCGGCTCGGATGACGCAGCTTGCGCAGCGCCTTGGCTTCGATCTGGCGAATACGCTCACGGGTAACGTCGAACTGTTTGCCCACTTCCTCAAGGGTGTGGTCAGTGTTCATGTCGATCCCGAAACGCATCCGCAGTACCTTGGCTTCACGAGCGGTCAGACCGGCCAGCACTTCACGGGTCGCGTTGCGCAGGCTTTCGCTGGTGGCTGCATCCGCTGGCAGGGCCAGGGTGGTATCTTCGATGAAGTCGCCCAGATGGGAATCTTCATCATCACCAATGGGCGTCTCCATGGAGATAGGCTCTTTGGCAATTTTCAGTACCTTGCGGATCTTGTCTTCCGGCATGCCCATGCGCATGGCCAGCTCTTCCGGGTTCGGTTCACGACCCATCTCCTGCAGCATCTGACGGGAGATACGGTTGAGCTTGTTGATAGTCTCGATCATGTGTACCGGGATACGGATAGTACGGGCCTGATCCGCAATGGAGCGGGTAATGGCCTGACGGATCCACCAGGTGGCATAGGTCGAGAACTTGTAGCCGCGACGGTATTCAAACTTGTCTACCGCTTTCATCAAACCTATGTTGCCCTCCTGGATCAGATCCAGGAACTGCAGACCGCGGTTGGT
Source organism: Aeromonas salmonicida (assembly GCF_028355655.1). Classification (NCBI taxonomy): domain Bacteria; kingdom Pseudomonadati; phylum Pseudomonadota; class Gammaproteobacteria; order Aeromonadales; family Aeromonadaceae; genus Aeromonas; species Aeromonas salmonicida. The sequence goes on from NZ_CP110645.1 coordinate 3,979,850, forward strand.
GTACTTCTTGGCGATAGAGATAACCAGACGCAAGTTCGCCTCAACCATCTCTTTCTTCGCACGGCGGGCCTTGGCCTCACCAATGCTCATGCGACGGTTGATGTCCTTGATCTGCGCGATGGACAGCCCCGTCTCTTCTTCAATCTGCTGCAGTTTGCCGATGGAACGCAGTACTTCTTCGTCCATCTCAAGCAGACGTGGAGACCAAGCCTTGCCAGCCTGTTTCTGGTATTCAAACCAGGCAGTTTCACACTCGTTGTTGGTGAAGGCCGCAACGAAGGTTTTCTTCGGCATTTTGGCCTGCTCAACGCAGAGCTTCATGATGATGCGTTCCTGCACACGGACGCGCTCCATCATTTCGCGCATGTTGTTGACCAGGCGATCGAACTGCTTGGGCATCAGGCGGAATTGACGGAACACATCGGCCAGCTGGGCAATTGCAGCCTGGGTATCTTCGTGAGCACGACCATTCTTCTGAATGGAGAGGCGAGTTACCTCATACTGGGCACGCAGATCACCAAACTTCTCGCGAGCAACTTCCGGATCAGGACCACCATCACCCTCGTCATCCGAGCTGTCACCATCGTCGTCTTCATCTTCGTCTTCGTCTTCGTCTTCGTCGGCCAGATCGTCTTCGCCGAGTTCGGAACCGATATGGGTAGCAGTCGGTGCTACATCATCGGCTTCGTTAGGATCGATAAAACCTGAGATGATATCGGACAGACGCAGCTGTTCGGCTTCGTATTTATCATACTGCTCAAGCAGATAGGTAATCGCTTCCGGGTACTCTGCCACAGAGCTTTGTACCTGGTTGATACCGTCTTCGATCCGCTTGGCGATGTCGATTTCGCCTTCGCGGGTCAGCAGTTCGACGGTACCCATTTCCCGCATGTACATGCGGACGGGATCGGTCGTTCGACCAATCTCAGATTCAACAGATGCCAGTGCCTGGGCCGCTGCTTCGGCAGCGTCCTCATCGGCAGTACCACCTTCAGCCATGATAAGGTCATCGGCATCCGGGGCGTTTTCAACCACCTGAATACCCATGTCGTTGATCATCTGGATGATGTCTTCGATCTGGTCAGAGTCAACAATGTCTTGCGGGAGGTGATCGTTCACCTCGGCATAGGTCAGGTAGCCCTGTTCTTTACCTTTGGCAACGAGGAGTTTAAGCTGAGACTGCGGGGTTTGCTCCATAGAACTCATCCGGTTGGTGATGCTAGGTTGCGCGTACAGTGCGCTGCTGCGCAAATAGCCAATTCTAATAGAAAACCGCCAGACATGCTATGTCTGGTTGCGGCGTCGGTCGTGAGAAACCCCTGCCCGCAGTATTGTCGGGGCCAGGCGGTCATAAAGTGTTTGCTTTTAATCCCGTCGATTCGGGCAACGCTATTTATATTGGGACTAATCACTCAATTATCAAGCCCCACTCTCATTTCTTTTCTCAGTCTGTACTTCTCTAATCAACATCATCAGCTCCTGTGTTTCCTCAGAGCTTAGCCCTTCCTGAGCCACTTTGGCCTGCAATTCTTCAATTCGTTGCTTCAGAAACTGGTTGATAAAGCCGACGAAGGTATCCTGCAATTCTCCCAGAATATCCGGCTCCTGGTCGAGCTTTACCTCTTCAAACAAGTCGTGCATTGCCAGCTGGGCCAGGATCTCGCCTTCTTTGGTACCACGCCAGTGTTCCAGCAAGATACCGGTAGTAATGCCGGATTGCGCCAGGATCTGCTGATGCAGCTGCAACAGAAACTTGATGCCTTGTACCCGCAATCCAGCCAGCTCAGGCATAGCCGGCAGTTCGGCGGTGACCGACGGATACTGCACCATCAGCGCCAGTGCTCGGCGCAATGGTGTCAACTTGGCAGCTTTGGGTTTGGTGAGTTCTGCCTTCGGCTGGCTATTGCGGGCGAACAATTCGGCAATACGTTGTTTATTCTCCCCCCAGCGCATCATGCTGGAAAGGCGGGTGATCAACCCTTCGCGGGTAAACCCTTCCGGCACGCGACGAATAAGCTCGGCTGCCTTGTTGGCCACCTCGAACTTGCCCGCCTCACCGGAGAGGGCCGCATCCCGCCCCAGACGCTCGAACATGAAGTCGGCGAAGGGTTGAGCTTGATCCAGCAAGGCCTCAAAACCTTCCTTGCCAATCTGACGCACCAGCGAATCCGGATCTTCTCCATCGGGTAGGAACACGAACTTGAGTTCACGTCCATCCTGCAGATGGGACAGTGCATTATCCAGCGCTCGCCAGGCCGCTTCACGACCGGCATTGTCACCGTCGTAGCAGCAAACCACCTCTGCCGTGGTGCGAAACAGGGTGTGGATATGGTCAGTTGTGGTGGCGGTTCCCAAGGCAGCAACGGCATAGTCGATGTCGTATTGACCAAGCGCCACCACATCCATGTAGCCTTCGACTACCAGGATCCGGCGCGGATCTTTGTGTGCCTGTTTCACTTCGTAGAGACCGAACAGCTCCCGCCCCTTGTGAAAGATCGGGGTTTCCGGCGAGTTCAGGTACTTGGGCGTGCCATCACCCAGCACCCGGCCACCGAAGCCGATGACTCGGCCCCGCTTGTCACGGATCGGGAACATGATGCGATCGCGGAAGCGATCATAGCTGCCGGCACCGCTGTCACGAGTGATCAACATGCCACCCGAGATGAGCAACTGCTCGTGATCGCGGCTGGCGCCAAAACGGCGTCTCACCTGATCCCAATCTGCAGGGGCATAACCAATATTGAAACGCTTGACCACTTCCCCGGTCAGCCCGCGCCCCTTCAAGTATTCCACCGCCTGGGGGGCACTCTTCAGGTTGCTTTCATAGAAGCGGGCGATCTGGCTCATCAGCTCATAGAGATCCTTGCTGACGGCGGGTTGGGAACTGGCGGAGCCACCCATGCTCTGCTCGCGAGGTACCTGCATGCCCTGCATGCTGGCGAGCTCTTCGATGGCATCGGGAAATTCGAGACCGTCGTACTCCATGACAAAACCGATGGCATTGCCGTGGGCACCACAACCGAAACAGTGATAGAACTGTTTTTCCTGGCTGACGGTAAAAGAAGGGCTTTTTTCGTTATGAAAAGGGCAGCAAGCCTGGTAGTTCTTACCGGCTTTTTTCAGCCGCACTCGCGAGTCGATCAGCTCGACTATGTCTGTGCGTACGAGCAGATCATCGATAAAGGATTGTGGGATCCTGCCTGCCATAACCGTCCTGTTTCACTGCGTAGAAAATAAAAAAGCCGCGCATTCCCAGGGAAGCACGGCTTCTTCGACCAAACAAGAGAGTTGCCTGTTACGCCAAGCGGGTTTTCACCTGAGCACTGACGGCGCCGACATCGGCACGCCCCTGAATTTTCGGCTTCAAGACAGCCATGACCTTGCCCATATCAGCCATGACGGCAGCACCACTTTCAGTGATGGCTTGCTCAATCAGTGCGGCAATTTCGTCTGCGGTCAGCTGTTGTGGCAGGAATTCCTGCAGCACAACGATCTCGGCGGACTCTTTGTCGGCGAGATCCTGGCGACCGGCAGCTTCAAATTGGCTGATGGAATCGCGGCGCTGTTTGACCATTTTGGTCACGACAGCGAGGATATCCTCATCATTGAGCTCGATACGGGAATCAACTTCACGTTGCTTGATTTCTGCCATCAACAAACGGATCGCCCCCAAGCGAGCCTTATCTCTGGCAAGCATGGCAAGTTTTTGTTGATCCTTGAGTTGATCCTTCAGAGACACGGCATTATCTCCCGATTAGTACAGGCGGATACGACGTGCGTTTTCGCGAGACAGCTTCTTGGCGTGACGCTTTACAGCAGACGCTTTGGCGCGCTTACGAATGGTAGTCGGCTTCTCGTAGAACTCACGGCTACGAACTTCAGACAGGATACCGGCCTTTTCGCAAGAACGCTTGAAGCGACGCAGAGCAACGTCAAACGGCTCATTTTCACGGACTTTGATTACTGGCATGTGCCTTTCACCTCAGTGATATATTGTTAGCTGACCATCAGTCGATCAGCATGTCTTAAAATGGTGCGAAATTATACTCTGGACAGGGAATGAAAGTAAACCCGCAGAGATCGCTCTGGTTTAAAAAACCCGCGAAGGTTACCATAGCCATCTCATTTTAGCAGTGAAATTTTTTAGCAATGCGTGTATTGGGCATAGAGACATCCTGTGACGAAACCGGGATCGCGATCTTCGACGATCAAAAAGGGATCCTTTCCCATCAGTTGTACAGCCAGGTCAAGCTGCATGCGGACTACGGTGGCGTCGTCCCCGAGCTCGCCAGCCGAGATCACGTTCGCAAGACGATCCCCTTGATCCAGGCCGCATTGCAAGAGGCGGGACTGGGTAAAGATGACATCGACGGCATCGCGTATACAGCAGGGCCGGGTCTGGTTGGCGCCATTCTGGTGGGGGCCACCATCGGCCGCTCGCTGGCCATGGCGTGGAACAAACCGGCCATCGCCGTCCATCATATGGAAGGCCACCTGCTGGCCCCCATGCTGGAGGAGAAGGCCCCCGAGTTTCCCTTCGTGGCGCTGCTGGTCTCCGGTGGTCACTCCATGCTGGTGCGGGTCGACGGCATCGGCAGCTATCAGCTGTTGGGTGAATCCATCGACGATGCGGCTGGCGAAGCCTTTGACAAAACTGCCAAGCTGATGGGACTGGACTACCCGGGTGGCCCACTGCTTTCCAGGCTGGCAGAAAAGGGCACCACCGGACGTTTCCACTTCCCCCGTCCCATGACTGACCGCCCGGGGCTCGACATGAGCTTTTCCGGTCTCAAGACCTTTGCCGCCAACACCATAGCCGCCAACGGTGATGATGAGCAGACCCGTGCCGATATCGCCCGTGCGTTTGAAGATGCGGTTGTCGATACCCTGGCCATCAAGTGCCGCCGCGCGCTGAAAGAGACTGGCCTAAAACGGCTGGTGGTGGCCGGTGGCGTCAGTGCCAACCGTCACCTGCGTGCCCAGCTGGCCGAGCTGATGGAGAGCCTCAAGGGTGAGGTGTTCTATCCGCGTACCGAGTATTGCACCGACAACGGCGCCATGATCGCCTATGCTGGCATGCAGCGCCTGAAGGCAGGTGTGTTCGAGCCGCTGGCGGTCAAAGCAGTGCCACGCTGGCCACTAGACACTCTGGATCCGGTGTGATCCTGCGGATCCAGTTGCAATAGAAGAAGGGGCCCATGGCCCCTTCTTCATTTCTATCAGCAGTATCAGACTGCCTTGGTACTAACTAATTGGTACGAAACAGTGCCTCGATGGAGAGCCCCTGCCCCAGCAGGATCTCCCGCAGGCGACGTAGTCCTTCCACCTGGATCTGGCGTACCCGCTCCCGGGTCAAGCCTATCTCGGATCCTACATCTTCCAGCGTGGCCGGTTCATAACCGAGCAGACCGAAACGACGTGCCAGTACTTCGCGCTGCTTGGGATTAAGCTCTTCCAGCCAGTGCACTATGCTGGCACGCATGTCGTCATCCTGCGACTCCAGCTCGGGCCCCATGCCACGTTCGTCAGAGAGCACATCCAGAAGCGCCTTGTCACGATCGCCACCGATGGGGGTATCCACCGAGGTGATCTTCTCGTTGAGCTTGAGCATACGATTTACGTCGTCTACCGAGCGATCCAGTGCAAAGGCGATGTCCTCTGCTGTCGGTTCATGATCGAGACGATGGGAGAGTTCACGAGCAGTACGCAGATAAACGTTCAGCTCTTTGACCACATGAATAGGCAGACGGATGGTGCGGGTCTGGTTCATGATGGCCCGCTCTATGGTCTGGCGGATCCACCAGGTGGCATAGGTGGAAAAACGAAAGCCGCGTTCCGGGTCGAACTTCTCTACCGCGCGGATGAGGCCAAGGTTGCCCTCTTCGATGAGATCCAGCAGCACCAGGCCGCGGTTGTTGTAGCGACGGGCGATCTTGACCACCAATCGCAGGTTGGACTCAATCATGCGCTTGCGAGCGGCTTTGTCGCCTCGCAACGCACGACGAGCGTAATAGACTTCTTCTTCGGCGGTGAGCAAGGGGGAGAAGCCAATCTCCCCCAAATAGAGCTGGGTAGCGTCCATCACCTTGTTGACTTCCGGAGCCATCAGTTCATCGGAAATAGTCTCTTCAACTTCAGCGGCTACTTCTTGAACCTCTTCTTCCTCACGGGTCTCCAGCTCTTCGTCGAACTCTAACTCGGCATCCTGCATAACCAGTTGTTCTTGGCTCATGGTGTGTCTCCCTGACCTGAACCAGAGTAAGACTTAACTCTCTGGGGTTAACGCTTTGGCAAATAGCTCATCGGGTTTATCGACTTGCCTCGATACCGGATTTCAAAGTGCAAACGCACATCCGGCGCGTCCGTGCTGCCCATGTTGGCAATGACCGCTCCGCCTTTGACGCTATCCCCTTCCTTCACTCGCAACTCGTCGTTGTGAGCATAAGCCGAGAGGTAGTCATCATCATGCTTGAGGATGATCAGCTTGCCATAACCCCTTAGTGCGCTACCCGCATAGACGACTTTTCCGCCACTCGCTGCGTAGACAGGTTGCCCCTTCTGACCAGCGATATCTATGCCTTTGTTTCCCTGTTCTGCAACGGAGAAACCCTCAACTATCCGGCCTTGCGTCGGCCAGTGCCAAGAAAGTCTCGACTGAGGCTTGTTGTTGTTTTTTTGTTCTCTTATCTGAGCGTATTCTTTTGAAGATGGCTGAGCAATCGTTTTCTGTTTGATAAATGGTGTGGTCGTACCTGATGGTGCCATTGCAAGCGGTTTGGGGCCGCTACTTTGCGGTGTGACAGGACGCGTCACGGCAACCATCTGGCCACCACCCATAGCGGCAGACTGTACGTTCAGCACCTGACCAACATGGAGCCCATAGGGTGCCTGCAGGTTGTTGCGCTGTGCAAGTGTTTGATTCGACATGCCAAACTGACGGCCAATACTGCTTAACGTGTCGCCACGACGCACTTGATAGGTGCTGGCGCTGCGATTGGCAGTCAGGGTATTGCTACCGGATGCATCGAGCCTGAGTTGCTGTCCCGGGTAGATGTTATAGGGAGGGCTGATACCGTTGAGGCTGGCCAGTGATGGCACATCGTTACCCGAATTGAAGGCGATGGAGTAGAGGGTATCCCCTTTTTTCACCGTGTAGCTGTTGCCCTGAATAGCAGGTTGGGCCGCCCCATGACGAGCCGGTATGGTGGAGACAAGGCGATCATTGCCCAATCCCTGTACCGGAGCAGCAGTCTTGCTGGAAGAGCAAGCGAGCAGCAGCCATGACAACACGACGATACTGCTTCCTTGCCAGACACGCGAACGCATAGTGGATCCTTAACGACTAAACCAGAAATAGGCCGCAACGGCCAAACCAATACAGAGCCAGCCCAGCACATCCACATAGTGCATCAGCTTGCGCTCCATTTTCTCACCGCCCCAGCGCATCAGGCCTGCCACCAGGAAGAAGCGCATGCCACGGCCGATCAGCGAGGTCACAATGAAGGGCAACAGTGCCATATGCAGCAAGCCCGCCGTGACGGTAAACACCTTGTAGGGGATTGGCGTGAAGCTGGCAATAAAAATCACCCAGATGCCCCACTGCTCGAACCACTGCTGTGCCAGGACAATCTTGCCTTCATACCCCACAGAGACCACCAACGGCTGCACCAGCGGCTCCCACAGGGCATAGCCGAGCGCATAGCCGAACACTGCCCCCAATACGGAGAAGATCGTAGCCAGGGTAGCGTAGTGCCATGCCTTGTGCGGCTTGGCCAGCGCCATGGGTGCCAGCATGACGTCAACCGGAATAGGCCAGAACACCGACTCGATGAAAGCAGTGATCGCCAGATAATAAGGGGCATACCTGTGACGAGCCCACTGCATAACCAGCACATACAAACGAGAAAACAGCTTCACTCAACATCTCCATCAATTAGGGGAACAAAGCGCACAGGCTCCAGGATCCGGCTGGTCAGCTGGGAACCAGCCCGTTCGATTAGCTGCAAGGTCTGATGACTATCACCTACCGGCAGCACCAGACGGCCACCATCGGCCAGTTGATCGGTGAGAGCAGTAGGCACCTCACTGGCCGCGGCCGTCACCAGAATTGCATCGAACGGCCCTTTATTGGGCCACCCCAGCCAGCCGTTGCCGTGCTTGGCCGAGACGTTGTGCAGATCAAGCTGGCGCAGTCGGCGCCGAGCCTGGAACTGCAGCGACTTGATCCGCTCCACCGTATAGACGTGCTCCACCAGATGTGCCAGCACGGCGGTCTGGTAACCGGAACCAGTACCAATCTCCAGCACGTGGGCCGGATCATTCTGGATCAGCAGCTCGGTCATCCGCGCCACCATGTAAGGCTGGGAGATGGTCTGACCATTGCCGATGGGCAACGCCGTGTTATCCCATGCCTTGTGGGCCATGGCTTCATCCACAAACAGCTGGCGCGGTACTTTCGCAATAGCCGCGAGTACGCGGAAATCACGAATGTCCTGTGCGATCAGCTGGTTCAACAGGCGCTGTACTATCACACCTTCATCCCTGCAGGTCTAACCAAGCCCCCAGACCCGCCAGACTGCTGTATGCAGTCATATCGATGGTCAGGGGGGTGATCGAGACATAGCCCTGCTCGATGGCGGCGAAATCCGTGCCTTCTCCCGCATCTTGCTGGTTGCCGGGGGGACCAATCCAGTAGATCGGCTGACCACGGGGATCCTCGGTACAGATCACCGACTCCGCCCGATGTCGATTGCCAAGGCGTGTCACCTTGATCCCCTTTACCTGATCAAGGGGCAGGTCGGGCACGTTCACATTGAGGATCTGATCGGCAGGCAGCGGATGCACCATCACCCCCCTCACCAGTTGGGCCGCATAGTGCGCCGCCGTGGCGAAGTGGGTCCTGCCTACCAGTGAGATAGCAAGGGAGGGGAAACCGAGATGACGCCCTTCGGTCGCCGCCGCGACCGTGCCTGAGTAGATGACATCATCTCCCAGGTTGGCGCCATGATTGATGCCTGCAACGACCATGTCCGGCTCGGGGCGCACCAGTTCGTTGACCGCCAGATGCACACAGTCGGTCGGGGTGCCCTTCACCGCATAGTAACCGTTTTCGCTGATACGGGAGACCCGTAGCGGTACTTCCAGCGTCAGGGAGTGACTCGCGCCGCTGCGATTGCGATCCGGCGCCACCACAGTAACCTCGCCACACGCCCTCAGTGCATCGCTGAGCGCGCGAATGCCCTCGGCATGTACACCATCGTCATTACTGACCAGAATTCGCATCGGACTGATTCCTGAAACCATGATCGGCCTCTTCGGCCTGCATTAATTCGCGTACCACGCTGGTCGCAAAGGCGCCGGCAGGCAGGAAGAAGGACAAGGTCAACACCTCGCCGTCCAGCTGCCAGCTCATCTGTTCCGGCTTGAGCAGCAGCGGGCGGCGATCCTGATCCAGTCCGGCTTTTTCCAGCCCGTCACACCACTCGGCATAAGGAGCCAGCACTGCCTGCTCAAACTCGGCGGCAGCGCCCTGGCTTGCCAGGCGGCCGCGTCCCCACTGGGGGGCGGTCAGTTGCACGTCACCGGAAGCCAGCCGTGCAGCCAGCTCAGGGGTCAGCACCTCTTCACTGAAGATGGAATGGCTGCCTTTGAGCATCACGCAATCGCCGGCCAACAGCTGATGGGCCAACCCCTGCTCGATGCGGGCACTGACGATGGCATTGAACAGCATGCTGCGGGCGGCGGAGAGATAGAGGGAGCGCTTGTTGCGATCCTTGATCCGCTTGCCGGCAAACATCGCCTTGGCCGCTTCCAGGTTGTTACCCCCCCGGCCGAAACGCTGCTCGCCATAGTAATTGGGCACCCCCTGAGTGGCGATGGCTTGCAGGCGGGCCTCCAGCCCGTCGGCCTGCGCCAGACCGGTGAGGCGCAAGGTGAAATGGTTGCCCTTGAGGTAGCCGACCCGCAATTTGCGGTTGTGACGCCTGGCTTGCAAAATCTGGATGCTGTCGCTCTCGACCACCGACAAGTCCGGCTCGGCTTTGCCCGGCAAGTGGATGCCGAACCACTGCTCGGTCACAGCGTGGCGATCTTTGAGGCCAGCCCACGTCACCGCATTGCGGTTAACCCCGGCTGCATCGGCCAGCAGGCCCGCAACCCAGGCAGTGTTCTCGCCGGTTTTGCGAACCCGGACGAAGATGTGCTCACCTTCACCACAAGGCTCGAAGCCCAGATCCTCAACCACCACAAAATCGCTGGCCTCGGCCTTGAGAATGCCCTTGGCGGCAGGCACACCATGCAAATAACTGAGCTGTTCCAACATTATTGTTTCACCAGTAAGACGACGGCTTCGGTGGCGATCCCTTCCTTGCGCCCCGTAAAGCCGAGTTGTTCTGTGGTAGTCGCCTTGACATTCACCCGGTTCAAATCACATTGCAGGTCGGCGGCAAGCACGGCGCACATGGCGTCGATATGGGGCGCCATCTTGGGGGCCTGGGCTATGATGGTCACATCCAGATTGCCGATGGCATAGCCTGCGGTTTTTACCCGGGCAAAAACGTCCCGCAGCAGGATACGACTGTCGATCCCCTTGAATTGCGCAGCGGTATCGGGAAAGTGACGGCCTATGTCACCGGCGCCGATGGCGCCCAGCAGGGCATCGCTCACAGCATGCAGCACCACATCACCGTCGGAGTGAGCAAGCAGTCCTTGCTCGTACGGAACCGCAACCCCGCCCAACATGCAAGGCCCCACGCCACCAAACTTGTGTACATCAAAACCATGACCAATTCGCATCATGCTTGGCGTCCTCTCAACATACAGGGACCTACCTCGTCAATTTTGTGCACGTCAAAACCACGTCCAATCCGGATCATGCCTGCTCCTTTAAGTCACTTTCATCGCCAGTGGACCCATCCGTCGCAAAAACGGCTTATGTCTGCTGGCTTAAAAACAGCCCAGCCAGAGAGAGATCCTCAGGCCGGGTTACCTTGATATTGTCAGCGCGCCCTTCCACCATCCGTACCGTGAAACCGGCACGCTCCATGGCAGAGGCCTCGTCAGTGATGGTGGCCCCCAGTACCAGCCCCTCCTCCAGCGCTCGCTTCAGGGTGCGAGCAGGGAACATCTGCGGCGTCAGCGCATGCCAGAGCTGCTCGCGATCGACGGTACCAATGATGTTGCCTGCAGCATCAGAGCGCTTCATGGTATCGCGCACCCGGCTGCCGAGAATGGCGCCCCCACACTGGATGGCGGCGGCGATCAGGGCATCGAGATCGCCATGGGTCAGACAGGGACGGGCGGCATCGTGAACCAACACCCAGTCACTGTCGGCCGTATGTAACGCATTGAGAACGGAAAAGGCGCGCTCGGCGCCCCCCTCTACCCGCAGGATACGCGCGTCGGCCGCCACTGGCAGGGTTTCGAACCAGCGATCATGAGGCGCCAGCGCCACTATCACCTGCACTATCGCCGGGTGAGAGAGCAGCCGCTCCAGGGTATGTTCGAGAATGGTCTTGCCCGCCAGGTGCAGGTACTGCTTGGGACAATCGGCCCCCATCCGGCTGCCGATGCCAGCGGCCGGAACGATAGCGATCACGCCAGTGATTTTCACATCAGTCATCATAGGGCTCATCGTCCGGCGCCGTCTCCTGGTCTTTATCCTTGGGGATAATCCGGTAGAAGGTCTCGCCCTGCTTGATGTAGCCAAGATCGTTGCGCGACAACTCCTCGATGGCCTCAAGGCCCGAGGTTAAATCATCAATCTCGCGATAAATCAGGTTATTACGATCCTTGAGTACCAGATTATCCTGCTGCTGCCGGGAGATGGCATCAGACAATTCGTGATAATCGGACAGGCCATTCTTCCCCAGCCAGAGGTCGTATTGAAGCCCTCCCAACAGGAAGAGCAGGATAAGAGTGAGTAGCCGCATGCACTGAGTCTCCTTCAAGCGGCCTAGTTTCCCATATTCGCAGGCAAGACAAAAGGAAGCCTGTGCCCCGTATGGGTTGGGCCGGAATAAAAAATGCAGAAACCGCAAGCGGCTGAGCTGGATACGAAAAAGCCCCGCCAGATTGGCGGGGCTTTGAGCAGATTAAGGGCGGGCTGGAATTAAGCCTGGCCTTTCACTTCTTTCAGACCGTTGAAAGGAGCTTTGGCACCCAGAGCTTCTTCGATACGGATCAGCTGGTTGTACTTGGCAACACGGTCAGAACGGCTCATGGAACCGGTCTTGATCTGGCCAGCAGCGGTACCCACAGCCAGGTCGGCGATGGTCGCGTCTTCGGTCTCACCGGAACGGTGGGAGATGACGGCAGTGTAACCAGCGTCTTTGGCCATCTTGATGGCAGCCAGAGTTTCGGTCAGGGAACCGATCTGGTTGAACTTGATCAGGATGGAGTTGGCGATGCCGTTGTCGATGCCGCGCTTCAGGATCTTGGTGTTGGTTACGAACAGGTCGTCACCCACGATCTGGATCTTTTTGCCCAGCTCTTTGGTCTGGTAAGCGAAACCGTCCCAGTCAGATTCGTCCAGGCCATCTTCGATGGAGACGATCGGGAACTTGGTGGTCAGGTCAGCCAGGTAGTCAGAGAACTCGTTGGAGGTGAAGATACGACCTTCGCCTTTCAGGTTGTACTCTTTCTTCTCGGCGTCGTAGAACTCGGAAGCAGCGCAGTCCATGGCCAGAGTGATGTCTTTACCCAGTACATAGCCAGCAGCAGCAACGGCTTCTGCGATCACTTCCAGCGCTTCGGCGTTGGATTTCAGGTTGGGAGCGAAACCACCTTCGTCACCAACAGCAGTGTTGTAGCCCTTGGACTTCAGCACTTTGGCCAGGTTGTGGAACACTTCAGCACCCATGCGAACGGCTTCTTTCAGGGTCTTGGCGCCAACCGGCTGGATCATGAACTCCTGGATGTCGACGTTGTTGTCGGCGTGCTCACCACCATTGATGATGTTCATCATCGGCAGCGGCATGGAGTAAACACCCGCAGTGCCGTTCAGCTCGGCGATGTGAGCATACAGCGGCATGCCTTTGGCAGCAGCAGCGGCCTTGGCGTTGGCCAGGGAAACAGCCAGGATGGCGTTAGCGCCAAACTTGGATTTGTTCTCGGTGCCGTCGAGGTCGATCATGATCTGGTCGATAGCAGCCTGGTCCTTGGCATCTTTACCCAGCAGAGCTTGAGCGATCGGGCCGTTTACGGCTTCGAGGGCTTTCAGCACGCCTTTACCCAGGAAACGGCTCTTGTCGCCGTCACGCAGTTCCAGCGCTTCGCGGGAACCGGTAGACGCGCCAGACGGAGCGGCTGCCATACCAACAAAACCACCTTCCAGGTGAACTTCGGCCTCAACGGTCGGGTTACCACGGGAGTCGATGATTTCACGACCGATCACTTTAACGATCTTGGACATGTGTATTTCCTCAGGTTTCGTAAAAAAACAACAAAAATATGCCAAAAAAAGCGGCTGTGGCACAGAGCCTCAACCGCATTTATTTTCAATTACTTCAGATTACGCTTCTGATACTCGCCTGCCGCCTTCACAAAACCGGCAAACAGGGCGTGGCCATCACGGGGAGTTGAGGTGAACTCCGGGTGGAACTGCGCCGCCACAAACCAGGGGTGATCCGGGATCTCGATAATTTCCACCAGTTTCTTGTCGGCGGACAGACCGGTCACTTTCAGACCTGCCGCTTCAATCTGCGGCAGCAGCTTGTTGTTCACTTCGTAACGGTGACGGTGGCGCTCGTAAATGGTCGGGCTGCCGTACATCTGACGCACCTTGGAATCCTCGACCAAGTGGCAGAGCTGGGAGCCCAGACGCATGGTGCCACCCAGATCGGACTTCTCGGTACGGGTCTCGACGTTGCCTTCGTCATCCACCCACTCAGTGATGAGACCGACAACCGGATAGGCGCAATCTTTCTTGAATTCAGAGGAGTGAGCCCCTGTCATGCCAGCGACGTTGCGCGCGAATTCGATCATGGCAACCTGCATGCCGAGGCAGATACCCAGATAAGGGATCTTGTTCTCACGGGCATACTGGGCAGCCAGGATCTTGCCTTCCACACCACGCTCACCGAAACCACCCGGTACCAGGATCGCATCCAGGCCTTCCAGCAGCTCGAAGCCACGGGTCTCGATGTCTTGAGAGTCGATGTACTTGATGGTGACGGAGAGACGGGTCTTCAGGCCACCGTGCTTGAGCGCCTCGTTGACGGACTTGTAGGCATCCGGCAGAGAAACATACTTGCCGACCATGCCGATGGTCACTTCCGCAGTCGAATTGGCCTCTTCGAAGACAACCTGTTCCCACTCGGACAAGTCGGCCTCCTTGCACTCCAGACCGAAACGCTCGGTGAAGTAGGAGTCCAGATTCTGGGACTTGAGCAGTGCCGGGATCTTGTAGATGGAGTCGACGTCTTTCATGGAGATGACGGCGCGTTCTGGCACGTTGCAGAACAGACCGATCTTGGCACGCTCGTTGGCCGGAATGGTGCGATCGGAACGGCAGATCAGCACATCCGGCTGAATACCGATGGAGAGCAGCTCTTTCACGGAGTGCTGGGTCGGCTTGGTCTTCAGTTCACCGGCAGCCGCCAGGTAAGGAACCAGGGTCAGGTGCATGAACATGGCGCTGTTGCGGCCCACTTCAGCCGCCAGCTGACGAATGGCTTCGAGGAACGGCAGGGACTCGATGTCACCCACGGTACCGCCCACTTCGACGATGGCAACCTGATGGCCTTCGGCACCGGCAATCACCCGCTCCTTGATGGCGTTGGTGATGTGCGGGATAACCTGAATAGTGGCGCCCAGATAGTCGCCACGGCGCTCTTTGCGCAGCACGTCAGCGTAGATGCGGCCAGTGGTAAAGTTGTTGCGGCGAGTCATCTTGGTGCGAATGAAACGCTCGTAGTGGCCCAGATCCAGATCGGTCTCGGCCCCGTCCTCGGTTACGAACACTTCACCGTGCTGGGTCGGGCTCATTGTGCCCGGATCCACGTTGATATAGGGGTCCAGTTTCATGATGGTCACATCCAGACCACGGGCTTCCAGAATGGCTGCCAGAGAAGCTGCGGCAATGCCTTTGCCGAGGGATGAAACAACGCCACCAGTTACAAAAATATATTTTGTCGTCATGCTGAACCTGAAAGAAGTTTAGGGAATTTTAAGGGGTGCTTCGGGGATGAAGCAGGACGGGGAAACAGTATACCAAAACCCCCACTCCCAAACAATGAACAAAAATCTATCAGGCTCACAGCGCCATCGTCTTGCGCCAAATCAACTTTGTTCGGTTTCCTTGGCCTTGTCCCAGGCGGAGTCCAGCTTTTCGAGCGAACAATCGGTCATTTTCAAGCCTTCCGCAGCGATAAATTGCTCAACCTGCCGAAAGCGACGCTCGAACTTGGCGTTGGCGCCCCGCAGCACCTGCTCCGGATCCTTGCCCAAGTGACGCACCAGATTGACGGTGGCAAACAAGAGATCGCCAAGCTCATCGCTCACCCGCGCCTCGTCCACGTCGACCATCAGCGCCTCTTCCATCACTTCGTCGATCTCTTCGTGGATCTTGTCCACCACAGGCCCCAGGGTTTTCCAGTCAAAACCGACGGTGGCGCAGCGCTTCTGGATCTTGGCGGCGCGAGTCAGGGCCGGCAGCGAGAGCGGTATGTCATCCAGCACGCTCTCTTTATCGAGTGCCGCCCGCTCTTTGGCTTTTTCCGCCTCCCAGTTCACCTTGACCGCCTGCTCATCGCCAAGATCCGCATCGGAAAACACATGGGGATGACGGCGAATGAGCTTCTCGCTCACCGCATCGACGATATCGGCGAAATCGAACAGCCCCTGCTCCTTGCCCAGCTGGGCATAGAAGACTACCTGAAACAGCAGATCGCCGAGCTCCCCCTTCAACCCCTGCCAATCCTGCGTTTCGATGGCATCGGCAACCTCATAGGCCTCTTCCAGGGTGTGCGGCACTATGGTCTGGAAGCTCTGCTTGAGATCCCAGGGGCAACCTCCTTGCGGGTCACGCAGACGAGACATGATATCGAGCAGTTGGGGCAGATCGTAACGTTGGGACATGGGATGTTAGCTTTCCATTCGTGGTTGCAGGGGCGTGATCAGGAGGGAAACAGTGACCGACCTTGCGGTCGGTCACTGCTGCGGGCGGGTCACCATCAGAGGCGCTTGGCGCTGATCACGTCATTGAGCTGGCTCAACTTGGCCAAGGCCCGGTTGAAGGCGTTGATGTTGTAGATCTCCAGCTCCATGTCGATCTCGGCAGTCTGCTCGCGCACGTTGGAGCGCGAACGCACCCCCATCACGTTGATCTTCTCGTTGGCCAGCACTGTGGTGATGTCCCGCAGCAGACCCGAGCGATCATTGGAGAGGATACGGATGGTAAGGCCATAGCCACCTGAGTAGTTCTCTCCCCACACCGCATCGATCAACCGCTCCGGGTTGCGGCGGGAGAGCTCCTTGAGCTGCTCGCAATCATCCCTGTGGATGGAGACCCCGCGCCCCATGGTGATGAACCCCTGTATGGTGTCGCCCGGAATGGGCTGACAGCAACGGGCTATGTGGGTCATCAGATTGCCGACCCCTTCCACCACTATGTGATCCTTGGGCTTGGGCCTGAACGGGGTATTGGCCTTCTGCTCCAGTTTTTCCAGCACCCGGCGATCTTCTTCCTCCGCCGTCGGCTTGTTGTAACGAGTGTCGAGGTAGTTGAGCAGCTGGTTGATGCGAATGTCACCGCTGCCAATGCCGGCCAGCAGGTCTTCCAGCTCTTCGGCGTGGAAACGCTCCAGCACCACCTTGTCGACCTTGGAGAGGGTCAGGTTGTGTCTGTCCAGCTCTTTTTCCAGCAGTTCCTTGCCGGCGGCTATGTTCTTGTCCTTGTCCAGTTTCCTGAACCAGGTGGCCACCTTGGCTCGTGCCCGGCTGGAGCGCAGGAAGCCGGAGTTGGGGTTCATCCAGTCGCGGCTCGGGTTCGGCTCCTTCTGGGTGATCACCTCCACCTGATCGCCTGTCTGCAGCGCGTAGGTGAACGGCACTATGCGGCCGTCAATCTTGGCACCGATGCAGCGGTGGCCGATCATGCTGTGGACGTGATAGGCAAAATCGAGTGGGGTCGCGCCTGCCGGCAAGTCGATGACATCCCCTTTCGGGGTGAACACATAGACCCTGTCCTCGAATACCTGACTGCGCAGATCTTCGAGCAGGGATCCGCTCTCGGAGAGATCCTCCTGCCAGGCGAGCAGCTTGCGCAGCCACTCGATCTTGTCTTCAAAGTTGTTGGCTTTGTTGGCAGCCTGCGCCCCTTCCTTGTAGCGCCAATGCGCAGCAACGCCGAGCTCGGCATCCTGATGCATCTGGTCAGTACGGATCTGGATCTCCACCGTCTTGCCCTCTGGCCCCACCACGACAGTGTGGATGGACTGGTAACCGTTGGGTTTGGGGTTGGCGACATAGTCGTCAAACTCGCGGGGAATATGGTGGAAATGGGTATGAACGATACCGAGCGCCGCGTAGCAATCCTGCAGCCGCTTGGTCACCACCCGCACGGCACGCACGTCGAACAGCTCGTTGAATTCGAGGTGCTTCTTCTGCATCTTGCGCCAGATGCTGTAGATGTGTTTCGGACGGCCATAGACTTCCGCTTCCACCCCGGCCTCTTTGAGCCCGTCGCGCAGGGACTGCACGAACTCGCGGATGTAACGCTCACGGTCGAGCCGCTTCTCGTCGAGCTGTTTGGCGATCTGCTTGTAAGTGTCCGGGTGCAGGTAACGGAAGGCGAGATCTTCCAGCTCCCATTTGAGCTGACCAATGCCAAGCCGGTTGGCCAGCGGGGCATAGATGTTGGTGATCTCCTGGGCCATCAACACCCGGGTCTCTTCATCTGCCTTCTTGGCTTCCCGCAGGCAGGCAATCCGCTCCGCCAGCTTGATGACAACGGCACGCACATCCTCGACCATGGCGAGCAGCATACGCCGCACATTGTCGACCTGCTCCGGTGAGGTTTCGCTGCGGTGCAGAGTCTGCAGGGAGCGGATGGCTTCCATCTCCAGCACCCCTTCCACCAGCTTGGCGATCTTGGAGCCGAAGTCTTCGTCCATCCGCTCCTGGCTGATGAGGCCGGCTTCGACGAAGGGGTAGATGATGGCGGCTTTGAGAGTACCGAGATCCATGCTGAGCATCAGCAGAATGCCCGCCATCTCGACACCACGCACCAGCAGACGGTTGGTGATCGCCTCGTCACCGAGCGTCAGACAGTACTGATAGACGGTTCGCAGTTGATCCTTGTCACTCTCACCGAGAGAGAGAGAGCTGACCCACTCTTCCAGGGTGAAGTTGTCTTTCAAATGAATATCGCGAACCGCAACCATGGTATCAATCCTTTAAATTATTGGGCCGAAAGCTGCCGCTTCCTCCCCCTCACCTGATAAGACTGCCTCAAATGGGGATATTCGGAGAACTTTTCAAGGCATATTGTCAATAAAGACAATAGAGTTCTCCAACAGGCCCTGCCGATTTACGAGGGTCTAGATTACCTCAATCATTACTGCTCAAACAGCGCCATTGACTCGAGATGACCCGTGTGCGGGAACATGTCGAGCATCCCCAGGCGCACCAGTCGGTAGCCCCCTTTCACCAGCACCTGACTGTCACGGGCCAGGGTGACCGGGTTACAGGAAACGTAGACCACTCGCTTGGGTGAAAGTTTCACGACGTGACCCATCACCTCCAGCGCACCGGGGCGTGCCGGATCCAGCAGCACCAGATCGAACCCTTCCCGCGCCCAGGACATGCCGACTATGTCGCCGCTCAAGTCCGCCTTGTAGAAACGGGCGTTGTCGATGCCGTTGCGACGGGCGTTCTCCTCGGCGCGGGCCACCATGGCCAGATCCCCTTCCACACCCACCACTTCACGGGCCTGACGGGCCAGTGGCAGAGTGAAGTTGCCGATGCCGCAGAACAGATCCAGCACCTTGTCATCCTTGCTCGCACCGAGCCACGCCAGCGCCTGGGCCACCATGCTCTGGTTGATGGGGCCATTGACCTGAATGAAGTCACCGGGAGCGAATGCAAGAGACAGGCCATCCAGTGAGTAGGATGGCTGGAATGCTTGGTGCAGTGGCTCGATGCGTTCATCGGCCGCCTGCAGATAGAGGTCTATCCCCTGCGACTTCGCAAACGCCACCAGCAGGGCGCGATCCGCCTCGTTGGGACGACCGGTGTGGCGCAGCAGCATCATGATCCCCTGCTCTGCCTGGATAAGCTCCGCATGGCCCAGTTCACGCTGGCTCTTGAGGCGATTGAGGCATTCGCGCAGCGGCACTATGAGGGCAGAGAGCGGCTCGGCCAGCACGGGGCAACCCTCAATCTCCACCAGATCGTTGGACTGACGGCGACGAAAACCGACCCGGGTACAGCGGCCATTCTTGTCAAACTTGATGGCCAGCCGGCAGACCCGGCGGTAGGCGCGGGACTCCCCAGTCAGCACGGGCTCGAGCAATGGCGCCTTGATCTGCCCCAGTCGTTCGAACAGGCTGACCAGCCCAGCCTCTTTAGCAGCCTGCTGATCCGCTTCGCCGAGGTGTTGGGCATTGCAGCCGCCGCACTCGCGGTAGTGGTTGCAGAAGGGGGCGATGCGGTTCGCCGCCGGGGTCACTACCTGTTGCAAGGCGGCGTGAGCATACTGCTTCTTATCGTCGAGGATGCGGGCCTTGACCTGCTCGCCGGGCAGGGCCCCTTCGATGAAGATCGCCTTGCCCTGATGACGGCCGATACCGACGCAGTGGTGATCCAGACTGTCTACCGTAAATTCAATACGTTGGGGCTGGGTGGATTTCTTTTGGGGCTTGAAAAACTGGGCCATAAAACTTGGTGCCTATAGGTGGCTATGTCATGATTGTGGAATCTGCAGCAGGCTATTGTCCCACAAGAATAATAGTATGACCAAATCCGGCCTGCGGGCCCGCCCACTGTCGTTGACCCTATTGCCAACCCGGATGATCGGGGGACTATCCGCATGACCAAGTACGGCCTTCGAGCCCGTGTACTGGCCTTTACCATATTGCCGACCCTGATCATTGGCGGCCTGATGGCAGGTTATTTTACTTTCCACCGCTACCAGCAGCTGGAAAACAACCTGATCGATCAGGGCATCAACATCATAGAGCCCCTGGCCATCGCCAGTGAATACGGCATGACCCAGCACAGTCGCGAGTCGCTCAAGCGGCTGATAGGCCTGACCCACCGCAAAAACTCGCCGCTCATCAAGTCCATCGCCGTCTTCACCCAGGACAACCAGCTGTTCGTGACGTCCAACTATCACAGGGACTTCACCCGACTGCGGCTGCCAGATGGCAGCCAGATCCCCGAGCTGACCAGCGTCACCCTGTACGGTGACGACATCATATTGCGCACCCCGATCCAGGCCGAAACCAGCATGGATGGCTTCCCGCTGCCCAGCGACGTGGAGCCGCCCATGATCGGCTACATCTCCATGCAGATGACCACTGACAGGGCCATGATCCTGCAGTATCGCGACACCTTCTTCGCGGTGATCATGGTGCTCATCGGCATCGCCTTCAGTACCCTGTTTGGCTTCAGGCTGGTCAAGAGCGTGACCCAGCCCATCACCGATATGGTGCAGGCGGTGCACAAGATCAGGGAGGGTCGCCTCGACACCCGGGTCAGCGGCCAGCTCACCGGCGAGCTGGACATGCTGAAAAACGGCATCAACGCCATGGCCAAAGCGCTCTCCGAATATCACGAGGAGATGCAGCAGAATATCGATCAGGCCACCTCGGATCTGCGGGAAACACTTGAACAGATAGAGATCCAGAACGTCGAGCTCGACATGGCCAAGAAACGGGCACAGGAGGCTGCGCGGGTCAAATCCGAGTTCCTGGCCAACATGTCCCACGAGCTGCGCACCCCGCTCAATGGCGTCATCGGCTTCACCCGCCAGCTGCTCAAGACGGCGCTGACTCCGAGCCAGACCGACTACATGCAGACCATAGAGAAGTCGGCCCGCAACCTGCTAGGCATCATCAACGACATCCTCGACTTCTCCAAGCTGGAGGCAGGCAAGCTGCAGCTGGAGCATATCCCGTTCAGCCTGCGCGACACCCTCAACGAGACCATGCACCTGCTCGGCCCCAGTGCTCACGACAAGCAGCTCGAACTCTCCCTGCAGGTAGATGCCGAGGTGCCGGACTATCTCACTGGCGATCCCATGCGCCTGCAGCAGGTGCTGACCAACCTCGCCGGCAACGCCATCAAGTTTACCGAGCGTGGCAACGTGGATGTGCACATAGAGCAGACCGGCGGCAGCAACGGCAACAAGGTGCGGCTCAACGTGCTGATCCGCGATACCGGTATCGGCATCTCTGAAGAGCAGCAGCGCCAGTTGTTCCAGGCCTTCAATCAGGCCGACTCCTCCATCTCGCGCCGTTATGGCGGCACGGGCCTGGGTCTGGTCATCACCCAGAAGCTGGTACAGCAGATGGGAGGCCAGATCCGTTTTGAATCCGAGCTGGGCAAGGGGTCCATCTTCTCCTTCAGCCTGGATATGGACGTCTCTCCCCTGCCCCAAACCGAGAAGCTGCCGCTGGATCGCATTCAGGGCAAGCGGGTCTGGCTGCTGGAGCCGGATCCCTTCAGCCACTCTTCCCTGTGTGCCCTGCTGGCCGAATGGCAGCTGGATGTGCAATCTCTCGCCATCGACACCATCTGGCCCGAGATGAGCAATCAGGACATGGTGATCATCGGCAGCAGCACACTGCACACTCCGCAGCAGGTGATCGCTCGCCTCGATGCGCTGGACGGCCAGCAGAACACCATAGTGTTGCTCAGCAGCCACGAGCCATCGCTCTATGAGGCCATGCTGGCCCACGGTGCCCAGCACTGTCTCTCCAAGCCCACCAACCATCGCAAGCTGCTGCACGCCCTGCTCTCCCCCGAGGCGACCAAGAGCGCGCCGCTGCCCACCCCCTCCCCACGCAGCGTGCAGGCGATCAAGGTGCTGGCGGTGGACGACAATGCGGCCAATCTCAAGCTGATCGCCGCCATGCTCAAGGAGATGGTGAGCCAGGTGGTGGTGTGCAAGAACGGCAAGGAGGCCGTCAGACTGGCCCAGAGTCAGCCGTTCGACATCATTTTCATGGATATACAGATGCCGATCATGGATGGCATCAGTGCCACCCAGGCGATCCGCAGCCAGTCCCTCAACACTGAGACGCCCATAGTGGCGGTCACAGCCCACGCCATTCCCGGTGAGCGGGAACGGCTGATCCGGCAGGGGATGGATGACTATCTGGCCAAGCCCATCGACGAGAGCATGCTGGCCCAACTGATCACTGACTTCGCCCACCGTCGCCACCAGAACCACGGGGATCAGCAGATCGACTGGTCCCTGGCGGTGCGTCAGGCAGCTGGCAAGCTGGATCTCGCCAAAGAGATGCTGACCATGCTGATGGCCAGCTTCGACGAGGTGGACCCGGTTCTGGAGGCAGCGTTCGCCGGTCAGGTGGAGGATGCCGAGGTGCTGGCACAGCTGCATCGCCTCAATGGCGGCTGTGCCTATTCCGGGGTGCCCGGCCTGCAACGGCTGCTCTCCCAACTGGAGCAACAACTGCGCGACGGGGTGCAGGTCAGCGAGCTGGAACCCGAGTTGCTGGAGTTGCAGGATGCGATGGAGCAGGTGCGTCGGGAGGCGCCCCTTTACCTCGCCTGAATGCCGTGGATGCAGCGTGGCGCCGGTTGGCAGCCGCTATCAGCCTCCGTTAATGAACAGAGTCGGCCCTGCTTTTTCTGACGCGGGGCGCGCCAGATGATAAAGTTGCGCCGTTTCTACAGGAGTCAACATGACCAACAACGATATTCTGCGCCGTCTGCGCTACGCCCTCACCATCAGCAACGACCAGATGGTCGAGATGTTTGCCAAAGGCAATCTGACGGTCACTCACGCCCAGTTGCACAGCTGGCTGATGAAAGAAGCGGCTGAAGGGGAAGAGCAGGAAGCGGGCTATGTCGCCTGTCCCGATGTAGCCCTGAGCCAGTTCCTCGACGGCTTCATCATAGCGCGCCGCGGTGTGCGGGAAGATGCCCCGGCCCAGGTGATCCCGAACCGGATCAACAACAACATGATACTGCGCAAGCTGCGCATCGGCCTGAACTACAAAGAAGAGGACATGCTCGGCACCCTCAAGCTCGCCGACTTCAACCTCTCCAAGTCCGAACTGAGTGCCCTGTTCCGCTCCAAGGATCACAAGCACTATCAGGATTGCGGGGATCAGATCCTGCGCAACTTCCTCATCGGCCTCACCGCCAAGTACCGCGCCTGAGTCATGGGCCAGCGTATCTGCTCACTGTCAGCCCGTGTCCCGCTGGCCAGTGGGCGGCGCTGGCCGTCGCGCCTTCCCGAACCGGGTGCGAACAGGGCCATATGGCTGCGGTTATGGTCACTCTGCCTCATACTGCTGCTGAGCGCCTGCCAGCCTGCCCCCTATCAGCTCTCGTCCCGTTACCCCAGCGCCAGCCAGAATGAACGCATCGCCTTCCTGATCCTGCACTACACGGACGAGGACGACGCCCACTCACTGCGCCTGCTGACCGAACCGGCCCATCAGGTGAGCGCTCACTACCTGATCCCCCGCGACACCGACCAGACACCGCTGCCCGTCTACCAACTGGTGCCCGACAGCCAACGCGCCTGGCATGCGGGCCGCAGTCGCTGGCACCAGTATGCGGGGCTCAACGCCAGCTCCCTCGGCATCGAAATCGTCAACCTGGGCTATCCGCCGGAAGATGCGCTGCTACCCGCCCACCAGCGGCGCTGGCAGCCCTACACCCAGGCGCAGATCGCCGCCATCGGCGCCCTTACCCAGAAGCTGGTGCAACGCTACCGGATTCCGCCAACCCAGGTGCTGGCCCACAGCGATGTCGCCCCCGAACGCAAGCAGGATCCCGGCCCCCACTTCCCCTGGCGCGAGCTCGCCCTGCACTACGGGGTCGGCGCCTGGCCTGATGAAGCCAGGGTCACAGCCCTGCGCCAGCAGCCAGCACCCGTCTGGAATGCCCTCAACTGGCAACAGCAACTCGCCCGTTACGGTTATGGGGTAGTCCCCAGCGGTACCTGGGATGAGCAGAGCCGCGCCGCCCTGCGCGCCTTCCAGCTCCATTTCCGCCCGGCCCTGGTCAGCGGCGAGCCCGACGAGCAGAGCCAGGCCATCCTCACCGCCCTGCTGGAACGTTACTTCCCCGAGCCTGGCTGAGCCTGTCTCCTGACAACGAAAGAGGGATGCCATGGCATCCCTCTTTCTCACTCCCTTTTCACTGTCCGGATCAGGCCGGCACCAGCAACACCTCTATCCCCGTCTGACGCAACCCCGCCAGCGTCTCGGCCGCAATGGCATCATCGGTGATCAGGGTGTGGATGCGCTGGGTATCGATGATCTTGTGCAGGCTCAACCGACCAAACTTGCTGGAATCGGTCACCACTATGATCCGCTCAGCTACCTTGCACATACAGCGATTGAGACGCGCCTCATCTTCATGATGGGTACTGACGCCACGCTCCAGATCGATGCCATCGACCCCGAGAAACAGCAGGTCAAAATGGTAGTTCTGCAAGGATTGATCCGCCTGGGCACCATAGAAGGAGAGCGACTTGCGGCGCAGGTGTCCCCCCGTCATCAGCAGCTCTACCCCTTCCGCCTCCAGCAGTGCATCCGCCACGTTCATGCCGTTGGTCATCACCACTATCTCCTGATGCTCGCGCAGGTGACGCGCCACCTCCAGTGTGGTGGTTCCCGAGTCAAGAATGAGACGACTTCCCGCCTGTACCAGACTCGCCGCCATGGCGCCAATACGCTGCTTGACCGGTGTGTTGAGCACGCTCTTGTCGGCGATAGTGCGCTCGGGCACTGCCTGATTCGGCTCACACAAGAGAGCCCCACCATAGGCGCGTACCGCTATCCCCTGTTTCTCCAGAAACGCCAGATCATTGCGGATCGTGACTGTGGATACCTGATAGTGACTGGCCAGCTCGTTGACCTGAACGCTGCCATTGCTGCGTAGTTGCTGAATGATGCGTTCCCGCCGCTCGCTGGTGCCAAGCACACTTTTTTCGGTTGTTTGCATAATCTCTCTGCCGGAGTGCTGTGGTGAAATCAGGACTTTCACTTCGTTACGTTTAGCTATTAACGCCCAGCCTTTATGCCAAATCAAGCTTTCATTGGTTTAAAAGCCCTCATTTAGACTCTTCCGAAACATCAAAAGCATTTCGATTCATTTCTTTTTGTGATCTTGCTCAAGATGCGAGCACGCTTTTGTTTCGTTTAAGGGGCTGCACGCCTAGTGTAAAGAAAGACATCGAAAGATTCATTCTGTATTCAGCCATGAGGGAGAGGGAAATGAAATCAATGCTGGCACTGATCACGCAACACAAGCAGGGGGTACTGGTCGGGATTTACGCCGTCTGCTCCGCCCACCCGCTGGTGCTGGAGGCAGCCCTGCGGCTGGCGGCACAGGGAGAGGATCTGCTGCTGGTCGAGGCCACCTCCAATCAGGTGGATCAATTCGGCGGCTATACCGGCATGACGCCGGTGGATTTTCGCGACCGGCTGCACCGGCTCGCCGCCGAGTGCAATTTTCCCCTGCAGCGACTGGTATTGGGAGGCGATCACCTGGGCCCCAACCGCTGGCAGGGGGAGCCAGCCGCGCAGGCCATGGAACACGCCGAGGTGCTGATCGCCAGCTATGTCGCCGCCGGCTTCAAGAAGATCCACCTCGATTGCAGCATGTCCTGCCTGGGGGATCCGGTTCCCCTCCCCGATGAGCTGGTCGCCGAGCGGGCCGCCCGACTGGCCCTGATCGCCGAGCAGACCTGCCAAGCCGAATTTGGCTGCTGCGATCTGGTCTATGTGATAGGCACGGAGGTGCCTGTGCCTGGCGGTGCCCATGAGACGCTGGCCGAGCTGGCCGTGACCACACCGGAAGCCGCCCGCCATACCTTGAGTACCCACCAGCAGGCCTTTGCCAGGGTCGGACTCGAGGCCATCTGGCCCAGGGTGATCGGCCTGGTGGTGCAACCCGGGGTGGAGTTCGACCACACCCATGTCATCGACTATCAGTCCGACAAGGCCGCTCCCCTCAGCCGGATGATCGAAGCCTACCCCCATCTGGTGTTCGAGGCACACTCCACCGACTACCAGACCCCGCAAGCCTACTGCCAGCTGGTGCGCGACCACTTCGCCATCCTCAAGGTCGGCCCTGCCCTCACCTTCGCCCTGCGGGAGGCGCTGTTCTCCCTTGCCGCCATCGAAGAGGAGCTGGTGGTCGCCCGCGCCTGCTCGGGCCTGCGCCAGGTGCTGGAGGAGACAATGCTGGATCGTCCCGACTTCTGGCGCAGCCACTATCAGGGCAATGCCAACGAGTGCCGGCTGGCCCGCGGTTACAGCTATTCCGACCGCATTCGCTACTACTGGCCCGACAGCCGGGTCGACGACTGCTATGCCCGGCTGCTCGCCAACCTGGCCGCCGAGCCCATTCCCCTGCCCCTGCTCAGCCAGCATCTGCCGCTGCAGTACCGCAAGGTGCGCCAGGGCATGCTGTCGGCCAGAGCCCACGACCTCATTCTCGATCAGGTGCAGGAGGTGCTGCGCCAATACGCCCAGGCCTGTGGCACCACCCCCGCCAGTCATTCCCGGCTCACCCCGGTTGCATAAGGAGTTGTAGAGATGATCCTTGGTTATCCAGAAGAGACACTGCGCTCGGCCAACGGCCTGGCCACCGCCCGCGAAATCCGGCAACAGCCCGCCGCCTGGCGGGAGACACTCACCATGGTAGAGGAGTGCCGCGCCACCATAGAGCGCTTCCTGCTGCCCCTGCTGTCCCGGAGCAACCTGCGGGTGATCCTGACCGGCGCCGGCACCTCCGCCTTTGCCGGCCGGGCCCTGGCGCCCTACCTCTGCGGCAGGCTCAACGGCCGCTTCGAGGCGATCGCCACCACAGATATAGTCACCAACCCTGACGTATACCTGGCGCAGGATTACCCGACACTTCTCATCTCCTTCGCCCGCTCCGGCAACAGCCCGGAGAGCATGGCCGCCGTCGAGCTGGCCAGCCAGCTGCTGAGCGAGTGCCACCACCTGGTGCTCACCTGCAACGGCGAAGGGGAGCTCTATCGGCGCTGCCAGAAGGATGTCCGCTCCCTGGCGCTGCTGATGCCGCCCCAGACCCACGACCGCAGCTTCGCCATGACCAGCAGCCTGACCAGCATGATGCTGAGCTGCCTGGCTGTGTTCCTGCCGCGCCAGTTCAATCCCGCCGTCAGCCAGCAGCTCATCGCCCTGGGGGAAGCCATTCTGTCCCAGGCCGAACTGAGCGTGCCCGAGTGGAATCAACCGCTGCCGGAGCGGGTCATCTATCTTGGCAGTGGCAGCCTGCAGGGGGTGGCCCAGGAGGCCGCACTCAAGCTGCTCGAGCTCACCTCGGGTCAGCTGATGGCCATGTATGACTCCCCCACCGGCTTTCGCCACGGGCCGAAATCCGCCATCAACGGCCAGACCCTGATAGTGCTGATGATCTCCAACGATCCCTACACCCGCCAGTACGACCTGGATCTGCTCACCGAGCTTCGCCAGGACGGCCACGCCGCCCGGGTTGTCGCCCTGGCCGATCGGCCCGATCCGCTCATCGCGGCCGGCGAGCACATCTATCTGCCCACCCCCCTCAACGGCGACGATGCCGAGCTGGCGTTCTGCTACCTGCTCTACGCCCAGTACTACGCCTTCCACACAGCGCTGGCGCTGGGTATCACCCCGGACAACCCCTGCCCGAGCGGCCGGGTCAACCGGGTCGTGCAGGGCGTCAACATCTATCCGTTCAACCAGCAAGGAGGCGTCTGATGCCAAACATAGTGCTGAGCCGTATCGACGAGCGGCTGATCCACGGTCAGGTCGGGGTGCAATGGGTCGGGTTTGCCGGCGCCAACCTGGTGCTGGTGGCCAATGACGAGGTGGCGGAAGACCCCATACAGCAGAACCTGATGGAGATGGTGCTGGCGGAGGGGATAGCGGTGCGCTTCTGGCCGCTGCAGAAGGTGATCGACAACATAGGCAAGGCCGCCGATCGCCAGAAGATATTGCTGGTGTGCAAGAACCCGACGGATTTTCGCACCCTGGTCGCGGGGGGCGTGCCCATCCCCCGCATCAACGTCGGCAACATGCACTACGCCGACGGCAAACGTCAGATCCACAAGACGGTATCCGTGGATGAGACGGACATAGCGGCGTTTCGCGCCCTGCAGGACGCCCACGTCGAGTGCTTTGTCCAGGGCGTGCCGACCGAACCGGCACAGGACATTTTCAACCTGATCTGATTAAGGACAATTGTGATGGAAATCAGTTTATTGCAAGGGCTCTTGCTGGGCATTCTGGCGTTCTTCGCCGGACTTGACCTGTTCAACGGCCTGACTCACTTCCACAGGCCAGTGGTACTGGGTCCGCTGGTGGGCCTGATCCTCGGCGACCTGCCCACCGGCATACTGGTGGGCGGCACCCTGGAGCTGGTCTGGATGGGGTTGGCACCGCTGGCGGGGGCGCAACCACCCAACGTCATCATAGGCACCATAGTCGGCGCCACTTTCGCCATCACCACCGGGGTCAAGCCGGATGTGGCGGTCGGGGTCGCGGTGCCGTTCGCGGTGGCGGTCCAGATGGGGATCACCTTCCTCTTCTCGGTGATGTCGGGGGTCATGTCCCGCTGTGACCGGATGGCGGAGGCAGGCGATACCCGCGGCATAGAGAGGGTCAACTACCTGGCCCTGCTGGCGCTCGGCACCTTCTACTTCCTGTGCGCCTTCCTGCCCACCTACTTCGGGGCCGAACACGCCAAGACCGCCATCGACGTGCTGCCCGCCCGCCTCATCGACGGCCTAGGGGTCGCCGGCGGCATCATGCCCGCCATCGGCTTCGCCGTGCTGCTCAAGATCATGATGAAGAACGTCTACATCCCCTACTTCATCCTCGGCTTCGTCGCCGCCGCCTGGCTCAAGCTGCCGGTGCTGGCCATAGCCGCGGCCGCTCTGGCCATGGCCCTGATCGACTTCATGCGCAAGGACCCGGCGCCGCAAGCCCGCCCCACCCAGGAGGAAACTGAAGATGGTATCTAACAACACAGCCCGGCAGATCGCCCCGGCGGCCGAGCCGCAACCGACCCGCGCCGTCTCCGACGACGTCTACGAAGATCAGCAACTGGGGGCCGAGCTGACCCGCCAGGACATCAATCGCTTTGCCTGGCGCTCCCTGCTGTTGCAGGCCTCCTTCAACTACGAGCGGATGCAGGCCTCCGGCTGGCTCTACGGCCTGCTGCCGGCGCTGCAGAAGATCCACACCAACCCCAAGGATCTCTCCCGGGCCATGAAGGGACACATGGGCTTCTTCAACACCCACCCTTTCCTGGTCACTTTCGTGATGGGCATAGTGCTGGCGATGGAGCGCTCCAAGCAGAACGTCAACAGCATACAGAGCACCAAGATAGCGGTCGGCGCACCGCTGGGCGGGATCGGGGATGCCATGTTCTGGCTCACCCTGCTGCCCATCTGCGGCGGTATCGGCGCCGATCTGGCGCTGCAGGGCTCCATCATGGGCGCCGTGTTCTTCTTCCTGCTGTTCAATGTGGTGCACTTCGGCCTGCGCTTCGGGCTGGCGCACTACGCCTACCGCATGGGGGTCGCCGCCATTCCGCTCATCAAGGCCAACACCCGCAAGGTGGGCCATGCCGCCTCCATCGTCGGCATGACGGTGATCGGCGCCCTGGTCGCCACCTATGTGCGGCTCGGCACCACCCTGGAGATCACCGCCGGTGATGCGGTGGTGAAACTGCAGGCGGACGTGCTCGACAAGCTGATGCCGGCCTTCCTGCCGCTGCTCTACACCCTGGCCATGTATGCGCTGATCCGCCGCGGCTGGAGTCCGCTGAGCCTCATCGTCATCACGGTCGTGCTCGGTATCGTCGGCAAGTTTGCAGGCTTCCTCTAATCCGGTGCCGGCGACAGGCCGGCCCCTTTGCAGTAAAGGAACACCTTATGTTGGGCATCATCATTTGCGGTCATGGCGGCTTTGCCAGCGGCATGGAGCAGGCCATGATCCAGATCCTCGGCGAGCAGGAGGCGGTCGTCGCCATCGACTTTCCCGAGTCCTCCACCACGGCCTTGCTGCAGAGCCAGTGCGAGGCAGCGCTGGCCCGGGTCGACCGTGGCGACGGCGTGGTCTTTCTGACCGATCTGCTGGGCGGCACCCCGTTTCGGGTCGCCTCTACCCTGGCGCTGCGCCAGCCAGACCGGGAAGTCGTGACCGGCACCAATCTGCAGCTGCTGCTGGAGATGACCATGGATCGCGGCGAGCTGACCCCGTCCCAGTTTCGCGAGCAAGCCCTGTGCTGCGGTCATCGCGGCCTCACCAGTCTGGTGGACGAGCTGGCGCGCGAGCGGGCCGAAGCGCGGGTCGAGGAGGGTATCTAGATGGCAACACGGATCCGTGCCCGTCGCCTGCTGACCGAGCAGGGTTGGCTCGAACATCAAGTACTTACCCATGAGGGCGGCATCATCACCGCCATCGCCCCCATACCGGCAGACGATCCGGTGCGGGAGGTCGAGTTGCTGGTGCCCGCCTTCATCGATGGCCACGTTCACGGCGGGGCCGGCGTCGATGTGATGGACGAGGAGGCCGGCGTGCTGGCCCGGCTTTCTCTCGCCAAGGCGACGGAAGGGGTCGGTGCCTTCCTCGCCACCACGGTTACCGCACCGCTACCCGCCATAGCACGCGCCCTGAATCGGGTCGCCGATGCCATGGAGAGCGGCATGCCGGGCGCCCAGCTGCTCGGCAGCTACCTGGAGGGGCCCTACTTCACCCCCGACAACAAGGGCGCCCACGATCCGGCGCTGTTCCGGGAACTCGACCTGGCGGAGCTGGCACAGTTGCAGCGTCAGGCACGTGGCACCCTGAAGGTTGTCGCCCTCGCCCCCGAGAAAGCCAACGCCCTGGCGGCCATCTGCCACCTCAAGGCGGCCGGCATCCGGGTCATGCTGGGTCACTCCGCCGCCGACCACGACACAACACAGGCGGCACTGACGGCCGGTGCGACCGGCCTGGTGCACTGTTTCAACGGCATGCGCGGACTGCACCACAGGGAACCCGGCATGGTGGGGGCCGGTCTGGTGCATCCCACCGCCTGGCTGGAGCTCATCGCCGATGGCCATCATGTGCATCCTACCGTACTCAAGCTGTGCCACCGCTGCGCCGGGGATCGCCTGCTGCTCATCACGGATGCCATGCGCGCCGCCGGCATGCCGGACGGCCACTACCTGCTCGGTGACTACCGAGTGGAGATGAAGGACGGAGTGGTGCGTACCGCCACCGGCGGCCTAGCGGGCAGTACCCTCACCCTGATCGGGGCCGTGCGCAACATGGTGCATCTGGCCGGGGTACCCCTTGCAGACGCGATCCAGATGGCATCGCTGGCTCCCGCCCGCATGCTCGGCATTGACGACCAGCTGGGCTCGCTGGCCGTCGGCAAACGGGCCAACCTGCTCGCCCTCACACCGGCCCTCTACCAGCAACATATCTGGGTCGCCGGCAGGGAGATAACTCCCGCCAGCGCCCCCGCCTCTTTCTCTGAACCCGACGCCACTGAAGGCGCCAAGGAGTCCTCATGTATCTGATCTCGTCTCACGAAATGCTCAAGGATGCCCAGCGCCGCGGCTACGCGGTACCGGCCTTCAACATCCACAACCTGGAAACCGTCGAAGTGGTGGCCCGCACCGCCGCCCATCTGAAATCTCCCGTCATCCTGGCCGCCACGCCCGGCACCTATCGCCACGCCGGGGTCGAGTATCTGGTCTCCATCTGCGCTTCGGCGGCCCACCAGTACCGCATACCGCTGGTGCTGCACTTGGACCACCACGAGGATGAACAGGATATCCACTTCAAGGTCGAATCCGGCATTCACTCCGCCATGATCGACGCTTCCCACCTGCCATTCGAGGAGAACGTCGCCAAGGTGCAGCGGGTCGTCACCTTCTGCCACCGCATGGGGGCGAGCGTGGAGGCCGAGCTGGGCCAGCTCGGCGGGCAGGAGGATGACCTGATTGTGGACGCCGCCAACGCCCACCTGACCGATCCGGACAAGGCGGCCGAGTTCGTGGCGCGCACCGGCATCGACTCCCTCGCCGTGGCCATCGGCACGGCGCACGGCCTCTACAAGGAAGAGCCACGTCTCGACTTTGATCGCCTCGCCGCCATCCGGAACAGGGTCTCCATTCCGCTGGTGCTGCACGGCGCCTCCGGCATTCCCGACCGGGACGTACGCCGCTGCATCGCGCTCGGGGTATGCAAGGTCAACGTGGCCACCGAGCTGAAGATAGCCTTCGCCGACGCCATGAAGGCCTTCCTCGCCGCCCACCCGGATGCCAGCGATCCGCGCCAGTATCTGGTGCCCGCCATGGCCGCCATGGAGGAGGTGGTCGCCGCCAAGATCCGCATGTGCATGAGCGACGGCAAGCTGTAACCGGTCAGCGGGCTCGCCAGCTAGGTGAGCCCGCACCAGATCCCGCAAATCCGCCAGCATCAGGAGGACACCAAGCCCCATCACCCCAGTCACACCGCCATTCATCATCTATACGGAGATAAATATGAACGCACGTACCGCCATGACGCTGCTGGTCCTGCTGACCCTGCCCGCCCTCGCCCGGGCCGAGGTGATGTCGCTGCAGGGCAACCAGTACCAGATCAGCGTCAAAACGGATGCCGGAAAATTCCAGGAGATCACCTTCACCAACAGGGCGAACGGGGATGTCATCCGCTCGAATACCCTGTTCGATATCAAGGGGCTGGATGACAGGCTGACCTCGTCGGCCGACTTCACTGTAGATGCGTTTGCCAAAGAGCAGGACCACATTGACATCGCACTGAGCAACGCCGACTTCCTGATCAAGAGCGAGATCCGGCTGGCCAAAGACAAGCGCTACGCCAGCATCGACTTCTCCCTCGACACCCTCAAGAATGGCAAGCGGATCAACGGCTTCTCCATGCTGCCGTTCCACTCCCAGGCACCCTTTGTCTACGGCGCCATCAACAGCTCGCCCATCGTCAGCGACAGTTTCTTCATCACGCCACAGAATCCACTGGTCAACACCCGCGCCTACGAGGGGGGCATCAGCCAGCTGATCCCGCTCGCGCTGCCGCTGGAGCAGGGCAAGCCGCTCACCTATCGCACCTATGTCGGCACCTTCGGCGAGGGCCAGCTCAGACGTGACTTCAACCAGTTCATCAACGACGCCCGTGACAGACCCTACGCCCCCTATCTGCACTACAACTCCTGGCTCGATATCGGCTTCTTCAACCCCTACACGGAAGACGACGCCCTCACCCGCATCACGCAGTTTGGCGAGGAGCTGGTCACCAAACGCGGTGTGCCCATGAGCGGCTTCCTGTTTGACGATGGCTGGGATGACCGCAAGGGCAACTGGGGATTCAGCAAGGACTTTCCTCATGGTTTCAGCAAGCTGAAAAAGGCGGCAGAAGAATATCACGCCCAGCTCGGCATCTGGTTCTCCCCCTGGGGTGGCTACAACAAGCCGAGGGATGAGCGGGTCTCCCATGCCGCCGAGTTTGGCTATGAGCTGAGCGATGGCAAGTTCGCCCTCTCGGGCCCCGTCTACTACAAAAACTTCCACCAGAAAGTGATGTCACTCATTCAGGATCAGGGGGTCACCCACTTCAAGTTCGATGGTACCGGCAACGCCAACAAGCAGATCAAGGGCAGCCAGTTCACCAGCGACTTTGATGCCGCCATCCATCTGATCTCGGATGCCCGCACCGCCAATAAAGAGGTCTTCATCAATCTGACCACGGGCACCACGGCCTCTCCCTCCTGGCTCTTCTTCGCCGATTCCATCTGGCGCGGCGGCGATGACATCAACTTCTATGGCCCCGGCTCCAGGGTACAACAGTGGATTACCTACCGGGATGCGGAGACCTACCGCTCCATCGTCAAGCAAGGCCCGCTGTTTCCGCTCAACTCCCTGATGCTGCACGGGCTTGTCTATGCCAAGCAGGCCAAACATCTGGAGCAGCAGTCGCCACAAGATTTTGCCGATCAGGCCTGGAGCTACTTTGCCACCGGCACCCAGTTGCAGGAGCTCTACATCACACCGGAGCTGCTGACTGGCGAGAACTGGGATCTGCTGGCCAAGGCGGCGCTCTGGTCGCAGCAGAACCAGGCCGTGCTGTTTGACAGCCACTGGATTGGCGGCGACCCCACCCTGCTGGCTGTCTATGGCTGGGCGGCGTGGAGCCCGGCAAAGTCTTTCATTACCCTGCGTAACCCTTCGAGCCAGCCTCAACAGTTCTTCCTGGAACCGACAGGCCAGCTTGAAGTGCCCACCACAGAGGCGAAAGGCTTTAATATCAAGCCACTATATGGCGACAACAAAACCGTGCCGACTTCAATCAGTGATGGAATGGTCATCAAACTGACACCACTGGAGCTCATCACCCTGGAGCTGACGCCCATCAAATAGGCATGAATCCAATCAGCCGGTGGCTGATGCTATACAAAAGGGACGCCGCGGCGTCCCTTTTCATCTCTCATCAACCCAAGTCTGTCAGATCCCCTGACGGGCTTCCTGCATCAGCAGGCGCATGTCGCTGACCGCCTTGGTCAGGCCGTCGAAGGCGGCCCGGCCTATGATGGCGTGGCCTATGTTGAGCTCATAGAGTTCGGGGATGGCGGCGATGGCCTTGACGTTGTGGTAGTGCAGGCCATGACCTGCATTGACCTTGAGCCCCTTGCCGGCAGCATAGGAAGCGCCGGCGGCGATGCGCTTGAACTCGGCGTTGCGATCGGCATCCGTGGTGGCGTCGGCGTAACGGCCGGTGTGGATCTCGATGAAGTGAGCACCACTGTCGGCGGCCGCGTCGATCTGCAGCGGGTCGGCATCGATAAACAGCGACACCTGGGCCCCCACGGCCGACAACCGAGTCACCGCATCCGTGATTTTGTCGAGCTGACCAGCCACGTCCAGACCACCCTCTGTGGTCACCTCGGTACGCTTCTCCGGCACCAGGCAGACGAAGTGGGGCTTGATGCGACAGGCGATGCCGATCATCTCCTCGGTCACCGCCATCTCCAGGTTCATTCTGGTTTGTATGGTCTGGCGCAGTATCTCCACATCGCGGTCCGTGATGTGGCGGCGGTCTTCCCGCAGGTGGACGGTAATGCCGTCGGCCCCGGCCTGCTCGGCCACGAAGGCAGCTTGTACCGGATCCGGATACTGGGTGCCACGGGCATTGCGCAGGGTGGCGATATGGTCGATGTTCACACCCAGATAGATTTCGCTCATTGATGACTCCTTGAAACACTTCATCTGTTAACTGTGCGGCTGCCGCCTTGGCGCCAGCGCGGATATCCATATGTCACTGTGTGCTGGCTTTGCGCTTTAAAAACAGCTCCCGGCTCTTTAATTGCCGTCTGCCCAGATAGGGTTGCAGCGCCAGTCGGCTGAAACGTTTGGCCGCCTGCAGCAAGGGAGGGGTATCGAAACGTCCCTCGGCGAAGGCCAGCAGGTGGGCACCGAGAAACAGGGTACGGGGATCCGGCGCCCGCTCGCAAGCGACAAAGCCCAATTCGCGCTCGAAGCCATAGAGCAGCTCGGGCTGGATCGCGGACTCGTCGTCGGCGGCGTATTCGAAGTCCACCGCATAGCCGAGCGCCTGCAACAGCAGGAACTCGAAGCGGCGCAACGGCAGCTCGGGCGTCTCGCCATCCGCCAGCGCCATCAGGGCACGGGCATAGGCGTCAAACACCTCGGGAAAAGGGGTATGGGCTTCCAGCAGGTAGTAGACCAGCTCGTTGAGGTAGAGGCCGTAGAAGAGGCGATCGCCACCAAGTCGCAAGGAGTGATCCGGACATTCGACCTGGGCGAGATTCTTGAGATCCCCCTTACCACGCCAGCTGATGGTGAGCAGGGAAAAAGGTTGAAGCAGCCCCTTCAGAGGGGAGCGTGGCCCGCGAGAACCGCGAGCCACCAGAGTAAATCGGCCACTATCCTGGGTAAACACCTCGACCAGCTGACTGGTCTCCCGATAGGGCCGACTGTGGATGACGAAGGCTGGACTCAGCAATCAGTCATCGCCATAGCCGAGACTGCGCAGAGCGCGCTCGTCATCGGCCCAACCTGCCTTGACCTTGACCCACAGCTCAAGGAACACCTTGTTCTGGAACAGGCGTTCCATGTCGATGCGTGCCTCTGTGCCTATGGTCTTGATCTTCTCACCCTTGTTGCCGATGACCATCTTCTTCTGACCATCGCGCTCCACCAGGATCAGGGCATTGATGTGATAGATACCGCTCTCTTCCACCTTGAAGCGCTCTATCTCCACGGTCACGGAGTAAGGCAGCTCCTCACCGGTGAAACGCATCAGCTTCTCGCGGATGATCTCGGAGGCCATGAAGCGGGAAGAGCGGTCGGTCACGTAATCTTCCGGGAAGAAGAAGTTGTTCTCTGGCAGCAGATCCTTGGACCACTCGCGGATCTTCTCCACGTTGGTGCCCTTCTCGGCACTGATGGGCAGGATATGGGAGAACTTCATCTGCTGGCCCAGCCACTCCAGGTGGGGCAGCAGGTCTTCCTTGTCCTTGACGTTGTCGATCTTGTTGATCGCCAGCACAACGGGACAGGGCAGATGGCGCAACTTGCCGAGCACCATCTCGTCATCCTTGGTCCAGTGGGTACCGTCAACCACGAACACCACCATGGCCACATCACCCAGCGAACTGGTGGCAGCGCGGTTCATCAGGCGGTTGATGGCCCGCTTCTCTTCGATGTGCAGACCCGGGGTATCCACATAGATGGTCTGATAGTTGTCCTCGGTGTCGATCCCCAGGATCCGGTGACGGGTAGTCTGGGGTTTCTTCGAGGTGATGCTGACCTTCTGGCCAAGCAGCTTGTTGAGCAGAGTGGACTTGCCCACGTTGGGGCGGCCCACGATGGCGACAAAGCCGCAGTAAGTCGTATCTGTCATGACAGTTTTTCCAATACCTGTTGTGTTGAAAGACCGCGGCCTCTTGCATCAATAGCAGTCATGACAGTCTTTCCAATGCTTGCTGCGCCGCAGCCTGTTCGGCCTTGCGACGGCTGGTGCCGACCCCGACCAGCGGACCATCCAGCCCTTCCACGTCGCACTGGACGGTGAACTCCTGGTTGTGGGCCTCGCCCTTGACGTTGGTCACCGTGTAGGTCGGCAGGGATTTGCGGCTCCCCTGCAAAATTTCCTGCAGGCGGGTCTTGGGATCCTTCTGCTCTATGCCCGGTTTGATCTCATCCAGACGGCTGGCATACCAGCTCAGCAGCAGCACCCGCACCGCCTCAAGATCAGTATCCAGATAGACGGCGCCGATCACCGCCTCGACCGTGTCGGCCAGAATGGATTCGCGGCGAAAACCGCCACTCTTGAGTTCGCCTGGCCCGAGGATAAGGTCATCCCCAAGGTCAAACTCCCGGCCCAGTTCGGCCAGGGTCTTCTCGCGCACCAGAGTGGCGCGCATCCGGCTGAGATCTCCTTCCGCCGCTTGCGGGAAGCGGTGGAACAGAGCATCGGCAATCACCAGACTCAGGATGGAGTCACCCAGAAATTCCAGTCGCTCGTTGTGACGGGAACCGGCGCTGCGGTGAGTCAGCGCCCGGGTCAACAGCTCTTTATCGTGAAAGACATGCCCGAGACGGGACTGCAGTCTGTTCATTTTGATATTCATTTACTTGATTCCGCCAATGCGGTTGAAGCGCACACCTGTCGGTACCCAGCTTGGCAGCAGGGAGCCTTCTTCACGCTCAAATTCAAAACTTATCCAGATAGCGACCGCCTTGCCCACCAGATTCTGCTCGGGCACAAAGCCCCAGAAACGGCTGTCAGTACTGTTGTCACGGTTGTCACCCATCACGAAGTACTGACCTTCCGGTACCACCCACTCATCGGGGTAGGTACCGGGCTGGCGATAATAGCGGCCGACCATATCGGGCATCAGCGGGTTACGCAGGGTCTCGTGAGACACCTCACCCAGCTGCTCGGTATAGCGATCAAGCGGGATCCCCATCTGGGTAAATTCACCCCTTTGTTCAAACTTGACGTCGAGCTTCTTGAAGCCCGGGCACGTTTTCCCTTCCTGCTCCTCGCACTTGGGCCGGATCATCAGCTCCTTGTTGCGATAGATGACCCTGTCCCCCGGCATGCCAACCACTCGCTTGATGTAGTCCACCCGGGTATCCAGCGGATACTTGAACACCACCACATCGCCGCGTTTGGGTTCGCCGGTCTCGAGGAATCGGGTGTTGGTCACCGGATCCTTGAGGCCATAGGCAAACTTCTGCACCAGAATGAAGTCACCCACCAGCAGGGTCGGCATCATGGAACCTGACGGGATCTGGAACGGCTCAAACAGGAAGGAGCGCAGTATCAGCACCAGGGTAATGACCGGAAACACACCTGCGGTCTGTTCGATCCAGACCGGCATGGGGGCAACCTTGGCCAGGGTTTTCTCATCCAGATGAGCACCGCCGTGGGCACGGGCCACGGCAATCTTGGCGGCCCGCTGCTTGGACCAGATCATCTTGTCCAGACACCAGATAATACCGGTGATCACGCAGACCACCACCAGGATCAGGGAAAACGTGCTTGCCATCGATTAATCCTTTCCTACATGGAGAATTGCGAGGAAGGCTTCCTGCGGCACGTCGACACGGCCCAGGGACTTCATCCGCTTCTTGCCTTCTTTCTGCTTGTTCAGCAGCTTTTTCTTCCGGCTCACGTCACCGCCATAACACTTGGCGGTCACGTCTTTACGCAGGGCCTTGACCGTGCTGCGCGCGATGATCTGGTTGCCAATGGATGCCTGAATGGCGATATCAAACATCTGGCGCGGGATCAGCTCACGCATCTTCTCCACCACCTGGCGACCGCGATACTGGGCGTTCTCCTTGTGGGTGATGATGGCCAGCGCATCGACGCGCTCACCGTTGATCATGATATCCAGACGGACCATCTCGGAGGTTTCAAAGCGCTTGAAGCCGTAATCCAGCGAGGCGTAACCACGGCTGGTGGATTTCAGGCGGTCGAAGAAATCGAGCACCACTTCCGCCATCGGGATTTCGTAGGTCAGTGCAACCTGATTGCCGTGATAGACCATGTTGGTCTGCACGCCACGCTTCTCGATACAGAGAGTGATGACATTGCCCATGTACTCCTGCGGCAGCAATATGTTGCACTCGGCGATCGGCTCACGCATCTCTTTGATGTTGTTGACCGGCGGCATCGCAGACGGGCTGTCGATGTGGATGGTTGAGCCATCATTGAGCTCAATCTCGTAGACCACGGTTGGGGCCGTGGTGATGAGATCCAGATCGTATTCCCGCTCCAGACGCTCCTGGATGATCTCCATGTGCAGCATGCCGAGGAAGCCACAACGGAAACCGAAGCCCAGCGCGGTGGAACTCTCGGGTTCGAAGAACAGGGAAGCATCGTTCAGGGACAGTTTGTCGAGGGCATCACGGAATGACTCATAGTCATCGCTGGAGATGGGGAACAGACCCGCATACACCTGTGGCTTCACCTTCTTGAAACCCGCCAGCGCTTTTTCGGCGCCATTCTTGGCCTGAGTCAGGGTATCGCCCACAGGGGCACCGTGGATGTCCTTGATGCCGCAGACGACCCAACCTACCTCGCCACAGCCCAGACCCTGGGTATCCACCTGCTTGGGCGTGAAGATACCGATACGATCGACACCCCACACCTGACCGGTGCTCATTACCTTGATCTTGTCGTTTTTCTTGAGGGAGCCGTTCTTGATCCGCACCAGAGAGACGACGCCCAGATAGGAGTCAAACCAGGAGTCGATGATCAGCGCTTGCAGCGGTGCATCGGGATCACCGACCGGCGCCGGAATGCGAGCCACTATCTCTTCCAGCACAAGGTCAACGCCCAGGCCGGTCTTGGCGGAGCAACGGACAGCATCAATGGCGTCGATGCCGACTATGTCTTCGATCTCCTCGGCAACCCGCTCGGGCTCTGCGGCCGGCAGGTCAATCTTGTTCAGCACCGGCACCACTTCCAGCTCCATTTCCATGGCGGTGTAGCAGTTGGCCAGAGTCTGTGCCTCAACCCCCTGGCCGGCATCTACCACCAGCAGCGCCCCTTCACAGGCCGCCAATGAGCGGGAGACTTCGTAGGAGAAATCTACGTGGCCCGGGGTGTCGATAAAGTTCAGCTGGTAGGTGTTACCGTCTTGTGCCTGGTAGTTCAGGGTCACACTCTGTGCTTTGATGGTAATGCCGCGCTCGCGCTCCAGGTCCATGGAGTCAAGCACCTGAGCCTGCATCTCGCGGGAGGACAGGCCGCCGCAAGTCTGGATCAGACGGTCCGACAGGGTCGATTTACCGTGGTCGATGTGCGCAATAATCGAAAAGTTACGAATGTGTTTCATCGAGCAAGAATCACTCAAAATTAGGTTAGGGCCGGATATGGAGGCAGGATTTTACTGGATAACCCGGTCGACGGCCAATCTTTAGTCGACGGAGCACCAGAAATACAGGCCTGCACGCTCAGGAGAGGTTGCGGGTATGGAGTACCACACCCAGCATGCGGGGGCCGTATGCCCCCTGTTCGAGTCGAGTGGAAAAGTAACGAACCAGTGAAAATCCGATGACGCCACCCAGCAGGCAACTGAGGATGGTGATCCCCTCCCCGCCCGCCAGCAAGGGTACCAACCAGAGCTGACCGAGCAGGGCGCCCGCCAGCAGACAGAACAGCGGCAATACATACACCAGTGCTGCACCCCGCAGGATACTCGCCTGGGGAATACCGAGCCTCACTTGCTGACCAACGCTCACCTCGGCGGTGAGGGCAATCCGCAGTCGTTGCTGCTTCATCACAAACGCCTTGGCAACCGTGCCGGTACCGCAGTTGGATTGTTGATGGCAACTGCTGCAAGCGGAGCGCCGTTCGCACTCCACCCAGGCATGTTGTCCATCAATGGCCACCACGGTTGCCAGCTCTTCGCTCATTTCACTCACAAGACGGTTCCACAATAACGAGGGAAAGATTGACCCCATCTGAACATGACTGACCCGCTCGGGCAAGCGAGCATGTGCAGACGACTACTGTACAGTCTCATTGCGAGCCAACGGTTGCACCGACTCGGCGATACGTTTCGCTGTGTCGGCCGGTACTTCGCCGACGACTGTGATCTCGACCCCCACATCGTTGACGTAGCTCACCAGCGAAGTAGCGCCCTGGCGAATCAGCTGCTGACGCACCGCCTGCTTGGGATCAACCCTGGCCACATAGACGGAGAGATCCACCAGCCCATCGGAGAGCATCATGTAATCGACCGGCAAACTGGTGGTCACCAGTTGATGCCTGTCCTGAGACAACACCTTGAAACCATCCGGCAACCAGGTCAGGTGCCAGTTAAGCGTCTGCTGCGGCGCCGGATAGGCATCCTCCAGCGCCAGCGCCTGGGGCAGCTTGCTGCTGGCCAGCTTCACCAGCCAGGGCGCAGGCGCGCTCAGCCTGTCCAGATCCACCCCCAACACCTGCTCGACCAGATTGCCTTCCCGATCCACCATGTCCACCCGCAGCAAGAGGCTGCTCTGTTCATCGATCCAGAGCATGAAGCCATACTTGTCTGCCTCTTTGGGGACCAGCCTGACCACTTGCGCCACCAGACCGGCTACCCGACTGCGGCCGGCCAGCACGGGATCATAACTTTCCAGCACACGGGACAGCGGCATATTCACCAGCGTCGCCCAGACACCGGGGAAGCGGGCGCCTTTGAGGGTGTAGGGTTCGTGGGTATTTTCGAAGAAGGTGAACTCATCCTGGCGCTGCAGGTACTCTATGGTCTTGCCGTCGAGATAGCTCAGATGAGCCACCTCCTTGCCATCGATCACCCCATGGCTGAAACGTATGGGTTCGAGGCGCCCCTGACGGGCCTTGACCATGGATAATTCGAAATTTTGTTGCGAAACGGCACTCTGCATCTGCTGCAACAAGGCCTCGGCCGACTTATCGTCGGCCGAGGCCTTGGCACAAATCAGCAGGAGAGAGGCCAGCAAAATACGGCTGGACTGGCGCACGGTCTGATCCCTAAAAATGCGTTATTCCTGAATCTGCTTGTCTTGCAGCAGACGCTGTTGCAACTGGTGGTCACGCAGGAAGGCATTGATACGCTCACGCTGCTCCTGCATCTGTTGCTCGCTCAACCCTTGCTGGCGGGTGGAAGCCCGGTTGCCATCTTGCGGGTAATGCACACTCACTGGCGAGGCACTGCCACCGACAGGAATGGTGTTGAGCACAGGGTTGGTCGGTATGCCGTCCTGACCCTGATATTGCTGCACCCCGAAGATGACGGCAGCGGCGACCGACGCGGCGATGGCGTATTGCCCCACCTGTTGACCGACCCGGCGAAACAGCGGAACCACCTTGGCTGCAGTGTGAATCTGCGGTGCAGTTGGCTTGCTCTCCACCGGCTTCGGCGCCAGTATGGTGGGCTCGTCTTCCAGTGCAGCCATGATGCTGTCACTGAGATCCAGTTGCAGATTGACCGGCAGGTCACCCCGCATGGCATCACCGATCAAGTGGTAACGAGACCAAGTATCTTGCAGCGCCGGATCCATTCCCAGCTCGCCAAGAACCTCAACATCGCTCAAGTCACCATCCATCAGGGCCGAGAGTTGCTCTTTAGTTGCCATAGTTAACCTGTCTTTCCCCAGTTAATTCTCGATCAGAGGTTTCAGCTTTTTATCGATTGCTTCCCTCGCCCGGAAGATGCGGGATCTCACCGTACCCACCGGACAATCCATGATTTCGGCAATCTCTTCGTAGCTCAGCCCTTCCAGTTCGCGAAGGGTGATGGCTGTCCTCAAGTCTTCAGGCAAAGCTTCTATGGCGGAAAACACGGTACGCTTGATCTCGTCGGTCAGCGCCAGGTTTTCCGGTGTGGCAATCTCTTGCAAGGCTTCGCCACCACCATAGTATTCTGCCTCGTCCGCCTCTACATCACTGCTGGGCGGCCTGCGCCCCTGAGAGGTCAGATAATTTTTGGCCGTATTCACGGCGATTCGGTACAACCAGGTGTAAAACGCGCTCTCGCCACGGAATGTCGGCAACGCCCGGTAGGCTTTGATAAACGCCTCCTGCGCCACATCCGGCACATCGCCCGGATTGTTGACATACCTGGCAACCAGGTTGACCACTTTATGCTGGTATTTTTTTACCAACAGGTTGAATGCATTTTTATCGCCACGCTGGACCCGTTCAACCAGCTGTTCGTCCAGTAGATTCTGGTCGCTCATCAGAGCCGTAAAACCCCCATCAGGTTATCGTTTTTCTTTTCCGGCCCTTCCTAAGCGCACAAGTTCAGACAGGAGGAATCAGGGAAAGTTCGGTTGCATTGAAAAAAATGTGACGCAGGCTGCATCACCGCCCTCGCTTGGGCTACCATGGTGCCAGTTCTTAATCCAGGCCAATGATACTTATGAAAGCAAGTGTTGAATACCTTTGCGATGTACTGATCATTGGCAGCGGTGCCGCTGGTCTGTCCCTCGCGTTGCGGTTGGCAGACCAGGCCAAAGTCCTGGTTCTGAGCAAGGGGCCCATCAGTGAGGGGGCCACTCTCTATGCGCAAGGAGGCATCGCTGCCGTTTTCGACGAAACCGACAGCATCGAATCCCACGTGAGCGACACGCTCAACGCCGGGGCAGGGTTGTGTGACCCTGCCGTGGTGGAGTTCACCGCCCGCAACGCCCGCGAATCCATCCAGTGGCTGATCAAGCAGGGGGTTCCCTTCGATCAGGAGGAGGACGCCGAGGGCGAGTCCCACTATCACCTGACCCGTGAAGGGGGCCACAGCCATCGCCGCATCTTCCACGCGGCCGATGCCACCGGCAAGGCGGTGCAGCTCACCCTGATCGATCAGGTGCGCTCCCACCCCAACATCCAGTTGATGGAGCGCTTCAACGCGGTCGACCTTATCACCACCCGCAAGCTCAACCTGCCGGGCAACAAGGTACTGGGCGCCTACGTCTGGAACCGCAACGCCGAGCAGGTCGAAGTGATCCGCGCCCGCTTCGTGGCGCTGGCCACCGGCGGTGCCTCCAAGGTGTATCAGTACACCTCCAACCCGGACGTGAGCTCGGGTGACGGCATCGCCATGGCGTGGCGCGCCGGCTGCCGGGTGGCGAACCTGGAGTTCAACCAGTTCCAC
Organism: Aeromonas salmonicida; assembly: GCF_028355655.1. Taxonomy (NCBI): domain Bacteria; kingdom Pseudomonadati; phylum Pseudomonadota; class Gammaproteobacteria; order Aeromonadales; family Aeromonadaceae; genus Aeromonas; species Aeromonas salmonicida. Next base: position 4,024,178 of record NZ_CP110645.1, read on the forward strand.
CCCACCAGTCTGTTCCACCCCGATGACCCCAACTTCCTGCTGACCGAAGCCCTGCGCGGGGAAGGTGCCTATCTGCGCCGTCCCGACGGCAGCCGCTTCATGCTGGAGTTCGATGAGCGGGCCGAGCTGGCCCCGCGGGACATAGTCGCCCGCGCCATCGACCACGAGATGAAACGCCTCGGTGCCGACTGCATGTATCTGGACATCAGCCACAAGCCTGCTGATTTCATCATCAAGCACTTCCCGACAATCCACGAGCGCTGCATGGCGGTCGGCATCGACATCACCAGGGAGCCGATGCCCATAGTCCCAGCGGCCCACTACACCTGTGGTGGCGTGATGATCGACAACAATGGCCAGACCGACATTCCCGGTCTCTATGCCATTGGCGAAGTGACCTACACGGGTCTGCACGGTGCCAACCGCATGGCCTCCAACTCCCTGCTAGAGTGCGTGGTTTATGCCCATCAGGCGGGGGCCGACATCATGGCCAAGTTGCCCATGAGCGTGGAACCGCCCCATCTGCCCGCCTGGGATGAGAGCAAGGTGGACGATTCGGACGAACAGGTCGTTATCCAGCACAACTGGCATGAGCTGCGACTGATGATGTGGGACTATGTGGGGATAGTGCGTACCAACAAACGCCTCGCTCGCGCCAAGCGCCGCATCGACCTGCTCAAGCAGGAAGTGCAGGAGTACTACGCCAACTTCCGCGTATCCAACAACCTGCTGGAACTGCGCAACCTGCTGCAGGTGGCCGAGCTCATCGTCAACTGCGCACTGCAGCGCAAGGAGTCACGCGGCCTGCACTACAACCTGGATTATCCGGACATGCAGCCAGACTCCAAACCCACTGTGCTGACCCCGGAGCGGGACTGATCCTGCACCCCACATCCCGGACTACCCGGACATGCAGCCTAACTCCAGGCCCACAGTACTGACGCCGGATCAGGAGTAATGACCCGCTAGCAGTCACCCAAATGACCTCGCCCCGGCGGGGTCATTTGCTATGAGGGAGAAGGGTTGAAACAGGCAGGATGATTAACGGGCGGGTGGCGTTAGCCTGATGGCGCGGGCCAGCGCCCTGTAATGTTCCGGTGCGAGTGCGTCGGAGAAGAGCCAGAGACGGGCATCAGGCCTGTCGCTTGCCACCAGTTGCAGCCAGAGTACACCAGGCAGGACGCGACTGCGCGCCCCCAGCTGGTAGCGATAACCCTGCCACACCAGCCACTGCCCATCCCACTCCAGCAAACCGGCCATACGGCTGGCACCCTGCCAGGCAAGCCAGAGCCCCGCCAACCAGCAGGGGAGCAGCAGTGCCCACTGCCAACCATGGATCAGGCTGGCAACCGGCCACAACAGCAGCAGAAACAGGATCAGCAGCAGGATACGCTGCTGCCGGGAGGGAATGACGGGCATGTAAACCCGCATACGGGATCAACTCAGGCTATCGTGGCGAGCCTGATTGCGTTCCAGGATCAGGGCGATCATGGCGGCAAACGCGGGATCGGCAGGAACGCCGTGGCCCATGCACCACTTGAACAGGTCAGGGTCATCGCTCTCCAGCAAACGGATGAAGGTCTGCTGCTGCTCGTCACTCAAGCTGTCGAACTCGTGTTCAAAGAACGGCATAAAGATCACATCCAGCTCGAGCATGCCACGACGGCAAGCCCACTTCAGGCGGGATTTTTCAATTGGGCTCAACATGGAACTCTCCTTACAAAGACCCGAGGATGGTAACAGCTGGATTTTCCGGCTGACAAACATTCCTTACGTCTTTACCATGCAGGTCACATACTTTCTGTCTCTGGAATACCATCGTGAGCCTGCAAACGCCTGTTTTTCCTGCCGAGCCAACCCTTTTCTCCCTGACCGATCTCGCCATCACCAGCCTGACCGGTGCAGATCGCGTCAAGTATCTGCAAGGCCAGGTCACCTGCGATGTCAATGCACTGCAACCGGGCCAAAGCACGCTGGGCGGCCACTGCGATGCCAAAGGCAAGCTGTGGAGCGATTTTCGTCTGCTCTGCCTGAGCGATCGCCTGCTGATGCTGACCAAGCCCTCTGTGCTGGCGCGTCAGTTGCCCGAACTCAAGAAGTTTGCGGTGTTTGCCAAGGTCGAGATCGCCGAGAACCATGGTCAGGCAGTTGGCGTGGCTGGCCAGGGCACGGATGAGTGGATGGCGGCCCGATTTGCCGTGTCACAAACCGGCCTGATCGACGATGGCATGGCAGTGCAGATCGAAGCGGATCGCTGGCTGCTGGTGAGCGAGCAACCACTGACCATAGACTTGCCTGCCGGTAGCGAATCACTCTGGTGGGGACTGGATATCAAGGCTGGCATCCCCCATCTGGAAGCCGTGCATCAGGGGGAGTACATACCCCAGATGTTGAACCTGCAGGCACTGGATGGCATCAGCTTCACCAAGGGCTGCTACATGGGACAGGAGACTGTCGCCCGCGCCAAGTATCGCGGGGCCAACAATCGCGCCCTGTTCGTGCTGGCCGGGACTGCCAGCGAGCCCGTCGCCTGTGGCGATGCCCTGGAGATCCAGCTCGGTGACAACTGGCGACGCAGCGGCATGGTGCTCAACGTCTGGCAACAGGCAGATCAGGTGTGGATCACGGCCGTGCTGCCCAAGGATACAGAGGCCGATGCCCATTTTCGTTTCAAGCAGGAGGAGGCCTCCAGCCTTGCTCTGCAAGCCCTGCCCTACTCGCTGAACGAGTAAGGTCGGCTAACGAGGCACCCGCGCCAGCAGTGCCTCCTTGAGCCAGCGCCCCGCCTGTCCGAGCGGGCGGGCGCGATACCATTGCAGCTCCAGTGCCAGCTCGGCCAGCGCAATGAAGTCCGGATTGAGCACCACTACCTCCCCTCGCGCCAGCGGCCGGTGCAACAGAAAGTCCGGCACTGAGGCCCAACCCAACCCCAGCTTGACCAGCTCCAAAATGCCCAGATCCCCCTCCACCCACCACACCTGTGCCGAGAGGCGAAAACGGTGACGTTCCGTGCCTTCCCGTCGCCCCGTCACCATCAGCTGACGGGCCCCTTGCAAGTCGCTCTCTCGCAGTGGCGTCTTGCGGGCCAGCGGATGATCGGGGGAGACCACCAACGGCATCTTGACGGAGCCCAGTGAACAGGAGGCGAGCTCCCGCTCAGGCCGCTCCTTCTGATAGCTGATGCCAAGCTGGGCCCGGCCGCTTTTAAGCAATTCGGTCACATCCTCCATCAGCGGAAACAACAACTCCAGCTCGACGCCGGGGTAGCGGGTGGCGAACTCCTCCAACAGGGAGCCAAGCCAGGGCAGATGAGAGTCATCATCAATGGCCAGGGTGAGCCTCGACTCTACGCCTGCGGCCAGCTCACCGGCGATCGCCTGCAAGCGCTCGCTTTGGGCCAGCAAGATACTGGCCTCCTGATGGATGCGGGTGCCCGCCTCCGTCAGCACGGGATAGCGGGCAGAGCGATCGAACAGCTCCAGCCCCAGGTCTATCTCCAGGTTGGAGATGGCCGTACTGACCACGGACTGCGCCTTGCCCAGCTTGCGGGCAGCCGCCGAGAAGGAGCCCGTCTCTGCTGCCGCCAGCAGCGCCTTGAGTTGTTCCAGCGAGGGGTTCATCCGGTTGCTCCTGTCATGACCTGGTTGCGCGCCAACCTATCTATTTTATCGATAGATACCAACGTGAACCTATCACAAATTCGCGATAAATTGGCCACCATAGACACTCAGACACAGATAGATAGAGAGACAGATCATGCGTAATACCCGTGACCGCCTGCGCCATGCCATTGGCTTCGAACTGATTGGCCTGCTGATCGCCGCCCCCCTGGCAAGCTGGATCACTGGCGTAGGACTCAACCATATGGGGCCGCTGGCGTTGTTCTTCTCGGTGCTCGCCACCGTCTGGAACTACGTCTACAACATCGGCGTGGACAGGCTGCTGCTCAAGTATCAGGGTCACACCCACAAGACGCTCTGGCAACGGGTATGGCATGCCATGGGCTTCGAGGGTGGATTGCTGTTTGTCGCCTTGCCAGTGATGGCCTGGTGGCTCGAAATCAGCATGATGGAGGCGCTGGTGCTGGATCTGGGCTTCGTGCTGTTCTACCTGGTCTATGCCTTCATCTACAACTGGAGCTATGACAAGGTCTTTCCGATCCCGGGCCAGGTACAGCAGAACGCACTGGGCTAAACGGCAGGAAAATAAAGCGGGGAACACTAGGCACCATCATGCAACTGGCATGATGGTGCTGGAGGAAGACAAGCCCGCAAGGCCTGCCGCAGCGTTCAGGCTTGCGCCTTCAGCTCTTCAGTCGGGGCATCCGCCTCGGCCGACTCCTGGGTCAGCATGGCCTCGAGGTCGCTCTGGTACTGGTTCAGCAGGCGCTGGGCCGCCACCATGTCACCCTTGTGCAGACGCTCGAACAGATGGTGTTGCACCACGCCGTTGAGATACTCCACCGTGACGGGTTGCTCCAGGGTAGCCAGCAGCTCCTCTTTTTCCAGCTCGGCATTGATTTCATCGGCACTGGTACGCAGCAGACCGGCCAGTTGCACCAACATACGGCGCTCACCTTCGCGCAACAGGCTCAACATGCGGTTTCTCTGCTGCTCATTCTGTTGGGTCATACATTTCCTTACGTCGAATGGGAACAAGCCCGCTCATTCTGCCTTGTCCCTTTGACAGCGTCTATCTCATGCCCCCCACTTATTTTCATGTCGAGCCGATAAAGCCCGTCAGATGCTATTTACCCCGTCGCTAGGTATAGTAGCCACTGGTTTAAAGGCGCCGTGCCGCCTCGAACGGACGAGAAATTTCACCATGACAGATGCCATTCTGGTGCTTTGCACCTGCCCGGATGAGGCCAGTGCCGACCTCATCAGCGAACAACTGCTGAACCAGCGGCTGGCGGCCTGCATCAATCAGCTGCCCGGTCTCACCTCCGTCTATCGCTGGCAGGGGCAGATCGAACGGGCACGGGAGATCCAGCTCATCATCAAGTCGCGGGCCTCCCTGTTCGAACTCTTGCGCCAATGCATCCTCAGCCATCACCCCTATGAGGTGCCGGAGATCCTGGCACTCCCGACAAGCCAGGGCCATCAGCCCTATCTCGACTGGTTAACACAGGAAACCTCATGACGCTGTCTCGCCTGCTCTCCCCCCTGCTTGTGCTCTTCGCCCTGCTGCTGTCCACCCTGAGTGTTACGCCGGTTCAGGCCAGCAGTGACAGTCTGCTGAGCGCCCTCGGCATAGAGGCCAACGCCCAGCCCAAATTTCTGAAAGTCGACGACGCCTTCGCGCTCGAGAGTGAACAGCAAGGCAACCAGCTGTTGCTGACCCTGCGCATCGCCGATGATTACTACCTCTACCGCCACAGCTTCCGCTTCAAGGGCGAGAACCTCGCCTTCAGTGAGCCCGTCTTGCCTGCCGGGGCAGAGCATGAGGATGACTTCTTCGGCAAGACCCGGGTCTACTACCGGGAGGTGCAGATCCCCGTCACCCTGACCGAGGCGGGCCAGCAGGCCAGCCTCACCGTCAGCTATCAGGGCTGTACCGACGGCCTCTGCTACCCGCCCACCGACAAGCAGATTGCGGTGCAGCCTGTCGTGGCTAACGATACAGATCCGGCCGCCACCGATGACATGACCCGCACCCCGACCAGCAGCCAGCAGGATCAACTGGCCGCGGCCCTCGGCAGCCAGGGCTTCTGGCTCAGCATAGCCGCCTTCTTCGCGCTGGGGCTGGGGCTCGCCTTTACCCCCTGCGTCTTCCCCATGTACCCGATCCTGACCGGCATCATAGCCGGGGCGGGTCATAGGCTCTCCACCCGCCGCGCCTTCCTGCTCTCCTTCGTCTATGTGCAGGGGATGGCGGTGACCTACACCCTGCTCGGGCTGGTGGTGGCGTCGGCGGGCTTGAAATTCCAGGCGGCGCTGCAGCACCCCTATGTGCTGATCGGGCTCTCCGTTATGTTCGTGCTGCTCGCCCTCTCCATGTTCGGGCTCTACACCCTGCAACTGCCGAGCAGCCTGCAAACCCGCTTGAGCGGCCTCTCCAACCGCCAGCAGGGCGGCTCAGTGCTCGGGGTCGGCATCATGGGGATGATCTCGGGCCTGGTCTGCTCCCCCTGCACCACGGCACCGCTCTCCGGCGCCCTGATTTACGTGGCTCAAAGCGGCGATCTCTGGCTCGGCGGTGCGGCCCTCTATGCCCTGTCGCTCGGGATGGGACTGCCGCTGCTGCTGCTCGGCACCTCGGGCGGCAAGCTGCTGCCCAGGGCTGGCGCCTGGATGGATGTGATCAAGCAACTCTTTGGTTTTGCACTATTGGCGGTACCCATACTGCTGCTGTCGCGGCTGTGGAGCGACCAGGTTGCCACCCTCGCCTGGCTCGGCTGGGGGCTGCTGCTGTGCGGCTACCTCTATCACCACAACCAGCATCGTGCCCACTCGGTCGGCAAGAGTCTCGGCGGCTTCGTGCTGTTGCTGACGATGATGAGCCTGGTGGTGGTAGGCAAGGATCTGCTGCTGCCCGTGCCCGGCGTCAAGGCCAGCGCCGAGACCCAGGCGCCCCAATTTATCCGCATCAAGACCCTGGACGATCTCAAGACGCAACTCGCCGCCGCCCGCGGCAAACCTGTGCTGCTGGACCTCTACGCCGACTGGTGCGTGGCCTGCAAGGAGTTCGAGCACAAGACCTTCAGCGATCCCGCCGTGCGTGAGCGCTTCGGCCAGATGGTGCTGTTGCAGGCGGACGTCACCGCCAACGACGATGCCGATGTGGAGCTGCTCAACGGCCTGAACGTGCTGGGGCTGCCGACCCTGATCTTCTTCGACAGTGCCGGCCAGGAAGTGAGTGGCCAGCGGGTGACCGGCTTTATGGGGCCGGAAGCATTTGCCGGACACCTCGATAGGGTGCGCGATGCAAGCTGAGTTGCGTCGGCTGCTGGCAACCGATGGTCCAGCCTTGCAGCGTCTGTTCGAACTTGCCCCTGCCTATCAGGCGACCGTGAGTCATGAGCCCCTCTCCGCGCGAGCTGCGGAGGAAGCGCTAGTGGCATGTCCGCCCGACCTCTCGCTCTCTGACAAATATCTCATCGGCCACTGGGAGCAGGGAGAACTCACCGCCGTCATTGATCTGCTGCGCGGCTACCCCAATCCAGACACCGCCTATCTGGGACTGTTACTGGTGGGGGAACCCTGGCAAGGGAGTGGCCGTGGTCAGTCACTCTATCTTCACGCCTGCACGCTGGCACGCTCATGGGGGGCTACCCGGCTTCGCCTGTCAGTGATTGCCAGCAATGAGAGTGCTCTATCCTTCTGGCTGCGCAGAGGGTTCATCGAGTGCTATCGCCGCGAGCTGGCTGTCTATAGGGCAGAGGCCATAGTGCTGGAACGCACTCTGGAACCATGAGCCGAGGTTTGCCACCGCACGTTGGCGTGGCACAATCTGCCCTCCCGTTTTGCACTTGTCCGGAGTTTTGATGAAAAAGTGGTTCATCCCCCTGCTGGCCCTCTGGCTATATGGTTGTTACGCAGGACCCGGTGAAGAGGCAATCCAGCATCAGGTCACCGCCAAACTCCAGTCTGACACAGACGACAATCTGTTCGAGATCAGTGACTTTGCCATTCTCGGCAAAGAAGAGCGGATGGAGGGCGTCTATCTGATAAAGGTGAGCTACCAGCTCCATTTCAAGCTGGGGCTGGATCAGTTGCAGGTACTGCACGACGAGGACCTGGTCTATGACAGGGTTGGTCCCTTCCAGCAAGAGATGGGACTGATGGAGCTGGAGCGCAAATATGGCGAATTCGAGGCCGGTCAGGTGCTGCAGCAAGAGACCGACGTCTGGATGATGAAAACCGAACAGGGCTGGCGTCTGGCCGAACCTGCTCAATAACGCCTCCCCACCCGCCCCCTTCGGACTGCTTGCGCTCGCCCTTTACAACAGATCCTTCATCCGGTGCCACAGCATGCCGAGCGCCAGCAGGGGGGAGCGCAACGCCGGGCCACCGGGGAAGGTCATGTGGGGCACGCTACTGAACAGATCGAAGCCCCGGCTCTCGCCGCGGATCGCCTCTGCCACCAGCTTGGCCGCCATGTGTGTGGCGTTGAGGCCATGACCTGAATAAGCCTGGGCATAGAAGACGTTGGGATGATCCTGCAAGCGGCCGATCTGCGGCAAGCGATTAGCCCCTATCCCTATCATGCCGCCCCACTGAAACTCGATGGCCGTCCCCGCCAACTCGGGAAAGACTCTCAGCAGCTTGGGCAACATAAAGGCCTTGATGTCTCGCGGGTCCCTTCCCGAGTAGTTGCAGGCACCACCAAACAACAGGCGACCATCGGCGGAGAGGCGATAGTAGTCGAGCGCCACGTTCTGATCGCACACCGCCATATTCTGCGGCAACAAGCGCTGGCGCAGCCGCTTCTCCAGCACCTCAGTGGCGAGAATGTAAGAGCCCGCCGGTAGCACCCTGCCCCCCAATTCGGGATTGAGATCATTGAGGTAGGCGTTGCAACCTATCACCAGATAATCGGCACTCACCCGGCCACGGGCCGTGGTGATCTGCACCCGCTTGCCATAGTCGATATGGGATACTCGGGAGTGCTCGAACAGAGCAACACCCAGGCTGGCCGCGGCGCGCGCCTCACCCAGCGCCAGATTGAGGGGATGCAGGTGACCCGAGCCCATGTCGATCATGCCGCCAATATAGCGATCCGACCCCACCACTGAGTGGATCTCCTCCCGTGGTACCAGCTTGATCTCGTGCTGATAACCCAGGCTGGCCAGATGTGCAGCTTCTTCCTCAAATCCGGCAAGATGGCGCTGACGGGTAGCGAGGTCGCAGTAACCCCAGGTGAGATCGCAGTCGATGTTGAAGTGCTCGATGCGCTCTCGCACCAGCTGTACCGCCTCCAACCCCATCAGATCCAGCTCCCTTACTCCCTGCTCGCCGATACAGCGGGCGAACTGGCTGGTATCGTGGCCAATGCCACGAATGAGCTGGCCGCCGTTGCGACCGGACGCCCCCCAGCCGATGCGGTTTGCCTCCAGCAGGGCCACCTTGTAGCCCGCCTGTGCCAGGTTGATGGCGGTATTGAGGCCGGTAAAGCCGCCACCAATGATGCAGACATCGACATTCAGCTCACCGCCAAGTTCTGGCCACTGCTGATTGTCGTTGCGGGTGGCCGCATAATAGGAGGCCACATGTTCCTGATATCCGTTGAACTTTCCTGCCTGCATACTCAGCATCCCGCCTTGGTGACCATGTGTTTACTAAAATAAACGACCTGTCATCGATAATACCCAGCCCCCCGCCACCAATCCAGTCCATGAGGATCACAGAAATGGAAAAGGCATCCCGGGGGATACCTTTTGCTTCGGTCACGCCGTGGGGCTGATGACCGCAACCCACAAATACAAAAGGCGCCCCGAAGGGCGCCTTTGCAGCAATCAAGATACGATAACGAATTACAGTACGTTGATGGCGTTCAGGTCGGAGAAGGCTTTCTCCAGACGGGCGATCATGGAAGTCTGACCGGCACGCAGCCATACGCGCGGATCGTAGAACTTCTTGTTCGGCTTGTCAGCGCCTTCCGGGTTGCCCAGCTGACCTTGCAGGTAAGCTTCGTTGGTCTTGTAGAAGTGCAGCAGACCTTCCCAAGTAGCCCACTGGGTGTCGGTGTCGATGTTCATCTTCACTACACCGTAGGAGATGGACTCGCGGATCTCTTCCAGAGTGGAACCTGAACCACCGTGGAATACGAAGTCCAGAGACTTGGCAGGCAGACCAAACTTCTCGGAAACGAATTTCTGGGAAGCGTCCAGGATGGACGGGGTCAGCTTGACGTTACCCGGCTTGTATACACCGTGTACGTTGCCGAAGGAGGCAGCGATGGTGAAACGCGGGCTGATCTTGGACAGACGCTCGTAGGCATAAGCCACGTCTTCCGGCTGGGTGTACAGGGCGGATTGGTCCATGTGGCTGTTGTCCACACCGTCTTCTTCGCCACCGGTGCAACCCAGTTCCAGCTCCAGAGTCATGTTCATCTTGGCCATGCGGGTCAGGTACTCGCAGCAGATGTCGATGTTCTCTTCCAGAGACTCTTCGGACAGATCCAGCATGTGGGAGGAGAACAGCGGCTTGCCGGTTTCAGCAAAGTGCTTCTCGCCCGCTTCCAGCAGACCGTCGATCCACGGCAGCAGCTTCTTGGCAGCGTGGTCGGTGTGCAGGATGACAGGTACACCGTAGGCTTCGGCAACGGCGTGAACATGCTTGGCACCAGAGATGGCACCGATGATGGCGGCTTGCTGGCCTTCCAGCTTCAGACCCTTGCCGGCGGTGAACACGGCACCACCGTTGGAGAACTGAACGATAACCGGCGCTTTGACCTTGGCAGCCGCTTCCAGTACGGCGTTGACGGAGTCGGTACCAACGCAGTTTACAGCTGGCAGAGCGAAGCCGTTCTCTTTGGCGATGGCGAATACTTTCTGAACGTCATCACCAGTGATCACGCCGGGTTTTACGAAGTCGAAAATTTTCTTAGACATGTTTAATCGTCCTGTTCTCGTATGCCGTTAATAAAAAATGGGGGGTTCATCATGAACCGGCACAGCGGCCACATGATAAACGAAACGGGAGGCTTTTGCCCCCCGTCCCGGGTCAATTAGGCTTTGGCGCGCTGTTCCAGCATCGCAACAGCCGGCAGTACCTTGCCTTCTACAAACTCCAGGAAGGCGCCGCCGCCAGTGGAGATGTAGGAGACTTTGTCGGCGATGCCGAACTTGTCGATGGCGGCCAGGGTGTCACCACCGCCAGCAATGGAGAAGGCCGGAGAAGCAGCGATGGCTTCGGCGATCACCTTGGTGCCTGCGGAGAACTGGTCGAACTCGAACACGCCGACCGGGCCGTTCCACAGAATGGTCTTGGCGTTCATGATGATGTCGGCCAGAGCCTTGGCAGAGTCAGGGCCGATGTCGAAGATCATGTCGCCGTCGGTCACGTCGGAGACGGACTTGATGGTGGCCGGAGTGGACTCGGAGAACTCGGTGCCCACGACCACGTCTGTGGTGACCGGAATGTTGGTCTCGGCGGCCAGTTTCTTGGCGGTGTCGAGCAGGTCGTGTTCACACAGGGACTTGCCGACGTTGTGACCGGCAGCGGCGATGAAGGTGTTGGCGATGCCACCACCGACCACCAGCTGGTCAGCGATCTTGGAGAGGGATTCCAGCACGGTCAGCTTGGTGGAGACCTTGGAGCCACCAACGATGGCAACCATGGGGCGCTCGGGTTTCAGCATGGCTTTGCCCAGGGCTTCCAGTTCACCGGCCAGCAGCGGGCCTGCACAGGCGATCGGGGCAAATTGAGCAACACCGTAGGTAGAACCTTCGGCACGGTGAGCAGTGCCGAACGCATCCATCACAAAGACGTCACACAGGGCGGCGTATTTTTTGGCCAGCTCTTCGGTGTTCTTCTTCTCGCCTTTGTTGAAACGGCAGTTTTCCAGCACGACCAGCTCACCGGCGGCGACTTCTACGCCATCCAGGTAATCCTTGGCCAGGCGGACCGGGCAGGACAGAGCGTCTTTCAGATAGTTGACAACCGGAGCCAGGGAGAACTCTTCGTTGTATTCACCCTCGGTCGGGCGACCCAGGTGGGAGGTGATCATCAGCTTGGCGCCCTTTTCCAGAGCCAGCTTGATGGTCGGCAGCGTCGCCACGATACGTGCGTCGGAAGTGACCTTGCCGTCTTTTACCGGTACGTTCAGGTCAGCACGGATCAGAACGCGTTTACCCGCCAGATCCAGGTCGGTCATCTTGATAACAGACATATTCAGTCCTCTATATTTTCAGGTAATGTTAAAAACAGTAACCTTGCGCCCGTTCAGGCTCTCAGCCTGCGGCCATCATGGCCCGGGTGGTATCCAGCATACGGTTGGCGAAGCCCCATTCGTTATCGCACCACATCAACATCTTGACGAGGTTGGCATCGCTTACCCGTGTCTGGGTACCATCGATGATGCAGGAGTGTGCATCATGATTGAAGTCAACGGAGACCAATGGCTCCTCCGTGTAATCCAGAATACCGCTTAATGTACCTCTGGATGCCCGTTGCAGGGCTTGATTTACGTCAGTAACCGTCACTTTTTTACGAACAGTAATACTGAGATCCATTGCCGTTACGTTGATGGTCGGCACCCGTACCGCGATCGCCTCGAACTTGCCGGCGAAGTGGGGGAGGATTCGCTCCAACCCCTTTGCCAGCTTGGTATCCACCGGAATGATGGACTGGCTGGCAGCACGGGTTCGACGCAAGTCGCTGTGGTAGGCATCGATGACTTGCTGATCATGCATGGCCGAATGAATTGTCGTAATAGTACCACAATTTATCTCGAATTCTCGATGCAATGTTTCGATGACGGGCACCACGCAATTGGTGGTGCAGGAAGCGTTGGAGACGATCCGCTCCCTTCCCGTCAGCACCTGATGGTTCACTCCGTAGACGATGGTGGCATCCACATCCGCATCCGCCGGATGGGAGAAGAGCACCTTGCCCGCCCCCGCGCCCAGATGACGCTCGGCGTCGGCCCGCGAGCCGAATACGCCGGTGCAATCGAGCACCACGTCCACTCCCAGCGCCCGCCAGGGCAGATTGGCGGGATCCTGCTCGGCAAACAGGGAAATGAGATCCTCCCCCACCAGCATGCTGTGACCCGCCAGTTGTACCGGATAGCGGAAACGACCGTGGCTGGTGTCAAAACGCGTGAGGTGCACCATGGCCTCAGGCGCCGCCAGCTCGTTGATTGCAACTATCTTGATGTTCTTGTCGCGCCCGCTTTCATAAAGAGCACGTAGCACGTTGCGGCCGATCCGCCCGTACCCATTGATGGCAATCTTGATCATGAAAAAAGTGTGTCCTTACCTGCGACAAAGGGACGAACGGATGGATGATTCACGACAGCAGGGCGTCCTGGAATACGCCACTGGCCAGCAGTGCGGCCCCGAACACACCGGCGCTGTCTCCCAAGGCTGGAGCAATAATGGGGGTAGCGAAGCGGGGATTAAAGAGGAATGGCAAAATTGTCTGGCGCCCTGCGCTGTAGAGGCTCTGCACATTGCCGACGCCACCACCGATGACGATGACATCCGGATCGAGAATATTGACCACGTTGGCCAGCGCCTGACCGAACAGCAAGTGCAAACGATCGATAGTGAGTTTGGCCACATGATCATAAGCCGTCGCCGCCGCAATCTGAGCCAGCGACAGATGACGCTTGGTCTTGGCCTGATACCAGGCCTCCAGCGCGGGGCCGCTGATGAGGGTCTCGACACAGCCACGCTTGCCACAGTAGCACTCGGGACCATCGGGGGAGAGCACATTGTGGCCCCACTCACCGGCGGTGCCGTGATGGCCATTCAAGATACTGCCATTGATGACGATGCCGGAGCCCACGCCGGTACCCATTATGATGCCGAACACCACCTTCGCATCGGGATGGTGCTGGCGCACCGCACCGAGATGGGTTTCCGCCAGGGCGAAACAGTTGGCGTCGTTGGCGATGAGCACGGGAACGCCGAGCCTGCGTTCCAGATCCTCCTTGAACGGCTTGCCGTTGAGCTCGGTGGTATTGCAGTTCTTCATTACCCCGGTCTGGGGATCACGCGCGCCGGGCGTGCCCATGCCTATGATGGTTGGGCGCTGACCCAGTTTGACCGCGCACTCCTCTACCAGTTTCGCGATCTGGCCGATCATGTGGTCATAACCGCCCTGACGTTCAGTGGGGATGCGATGACGCAGCAGCACCTCGTCGCCATCCAGCACCACACACTCACACTTGGTACCACCGAGATCGATACCCCAATCCAACGATTTCTTGCTCATCCTGTCTCCTGCCATGGCCAAGGATACTGCCGTAAGGACGCCCCTTGTCCGGCCTCCTCACGGTCGCTCATCTTGCTTTTTCTGCGCCCAACGATGGCACAGTGTAACCCGAGCCAGAGCCATGATGCAGCCCCAAACAAGGGCGTCTCCAGTCACCCCAAAGAGGTCAGGCGCCAAAGCGCCAATAGCGCCGTTGCTTCATTTATAGGTTGAACAAGAGGTGGAAACGGTTGAGGTGATATCCCTTGGCCGAAAGATAGCAACACGAGCATTGAAGAGGTATGACGGCACCGCCATCGATGCCTTGATGCCGTTCAGATAAAGCAGAATATCGCTCAGTCGCGACAGAACGGCACTGGCCTCAAGGCGCCTTCTTCATTGGATGCGACGGAGGCTGACCCGGCGTCACCCCGGCTGGATCGCCCTGGATATAAATCTCCCGTCCATCCTGCTGATAGGGTCGGTAATTGTTGCTGCCACAGCGATAACCACCGCCCGGCTGACTCATCAGCTCACAGTTGACCGGCAATACTTCCAGCCACTTAATGGCCTGCTGGAAACGCAGCCACTCCTGCCATTCATGCTCCCGCGCCAGCTTGTCTCGCAGCGCGAACGTGTCCTCAATGGATATGCCTTGGTTGACGATCACCTGGCCCGCCGCCGCAGGCAAGGCGGCCAACAGCAGCAAGAGTATCGGAATTCGCTTCATGGCAGTTTCCTGTATGACTTATTTCGAGAATTAAATTTAAAGCCTTATCAGACTGTTACCCAGATCACAAAAACTAAACCAATCCAAATCCGGTCGGCTCACCTAGTTGTTTAGTATCACCCCGAGCAGGATGCACCATCATGAAACTGGCACAAGGTCTGTTGTTGAGTCTAGTGGTCGCATCGACGGTCGGGGCAAGCGAGGTCAACCTGAGCTGGCAGTGGCAATCTGCCGACGGGCAACAGAAGCGACTGCAACTGAATACCAATGAACGCATCATGTCGGTCAGCCGCCACGAAATGACCCTGCTCGATGCCGCCCTCAACTATCCGCTGGAGACACTCTACTCCTACATAAGCCCGCGTCTTTACAACAGCATCAATCTCATCAATCAGAACAGTCCCGAGACCGCCACCAAGTTTCGCAATCTGGAGCAGGCCTTCACCCTGCGCGACGACAGCATGGAGTCGACCCTGTTCTGGCAGGCTTACCAGCAATATCAGGACGACGCCTTCTACCAGATGCGGGTCGTGCCCTGCGTTCATCCATCCAACCGCAAGCTGCCCTGCGTGCGCCCCAATTACTCCCAGTTGTTCTACCAGTTCAAGGGGGATCTCAAACCCCTGGCAAAACAGTTTTCCGCCAAGGATCTGGCCACCAGCGTCGGCCTGTTGCAGGAGTGGCTAAGCGGGATACCCACACCACCGGAACAGATGGATCACTTCGCCCCGCCCCTGCAGGCATTGCAGAACAACAAGGCAGACAGCGATGAGAAGGCACTGCTGATGGCAAGCCTGCTGGCAGAGCTGGCACCGCAATACATGCTCAGCATCATCTACCCGAATATCAGCATCGGCAGCGTCTCGCCAGCCTGGCTGGCCATCACGGCCGACAGTGGATTGAAAGGGGATACGGTGGTGATCGGCAATCAGCGCCACGTCTTGCTGACAGGTTCGCCCCTGCTGGCCGAGCAGATGACCATGGCCAAAATCCCGCTGGTCAGCGAACCCTTGTACTAGGCTCTACACTCATCAAACCAGTTGATAACCAATTGATTTTTATCGACTGCGTGCCATCCTTGCCGCCTTTGTCAGCCAAGCTCAGCGCTGACGGGCGGCACCTTCGATGCTCTTGCGAGTTTATTTAACACTTTTTAAACATATCCGATCAGTTTAGGATGAGTTCTGCCCCATTCCCTCAAGTGAAAAATCGTTATAACATAACAAAAGGAGTGTCATCAGGATGAAACATCTCGTACTTACTCTGGCGCTGCTGCCGACCCTGGCCATGGCTCACAACATCAAGGAGTCTGCCCAGGTGCCGCTGGTCAATATCAGCGACAAGGGTGAACTGGTGCTGAAAGAGAAAGAGGTCAGCTACCAACCCTGGCAAAGCAAGGTACTGACTGGCAAAGTTTTTCTGATCCAGCACATAGCGGGTCGCTCCAGTGCCAAGGAACTGAACGCCCCCATGATCGAGGCGATCAAAGCGGCCAAGCTACCTCACGACAAGTACCAGACGGTCACCATCATCAACAGCAATGACGCCATCTGGGGTACTTCCGGCTTTGTGAAGAGCAGTGCCGAAGACAGCAAGAAAGAGTTCCCCTGGTCCGCCATGATACTGGATGCCAAAGGTATGGCTCGCAACGCCTGGGATCTCGCGCCGGAAAGTTCGGCCATCATACTGCTGGATAAAGAGGGCAAGGTGCTGTTCGCCAAAGACGGCCAGCTCGATGCCACCAATATTGCTACCGTGATGGGGCTCATCCAGTCCCATCTCTGAATCAGAGAGAAGGGGCGCTGACGGCGCCCTTTCATAAGGGTCTATGGGTCGTTCCAAGCTGAAAATCGGGTTGTTGCTGCTGGGCTGGTTGTGGATACAACCGGCGCTGGCACAACACCCGCTGGAAGCAGACCTGCCGGACCACAATCACAGCTGCCTTCTCTGCGCCCTCCATCTGGATGGCAAGCTTGCTCTGACGCCGACACTGCCAGTCCCACAGCCACTCTTTGTCGCAGGTCATCTCGCCCCCATCGCTTTCCCTACCCCGCAGTACAGGACCACAGGTCATTGCCGCATCCGCGCGCCTCCACCCCTCATCGCTTTTCCCTCTGAACATTCCTCTTATTAATTGTTTCGCAAGGATTAACGATGAAAGCAGTCACCTTATTACTGGCAGCCGCCGCCTTTGGCGTGCACGCAAACCACGACGAGCATGAAAGCCACGGCCACGGGGCCCACGAGCACGGTCACGCTCACCTCAATCTGGTGCTCGATGGCAACCAGCTGATGATAGAGTTGCAGGCACCCGGCGCCGATCTGGTCGGGTTCGAGCACGCAGCCAAGAGCAATGCAGACAAGGCGCAATACGCCAAGGCCATGGCTCAGCTCAAGCAGCCGGATGCTCTGTTCCGTTTAGACCCGGCGGCTGGCTGCACCTTGACTCACCAGGAGCTGCAGGCGGCCAAAGAAGATCACGACCATGACCATGACCATGACCATGCAAAGGCTGGCAGCGATCACGATGAACACCACCATGATGAGGCGAGTCACGCCGATCTGGGGGCCATGTACACCTACACCTGCCAGACACCTGCCAAGCTGACCGGCCTGGAAGCCACCCTGTTCAGCGTCTACCCGAGCCTGGAAAAGCTGAGCGTGCAGGGCATCTTGCCCAGCGGCCAGACTGCGGCCGAGCTGACCCCATCCGCCAACAAGCTGAGCTGGTAATTCTATGAAAAAAGCCGTGGTTGAGATCCGCGATCTGGCCTTTTCCTGGCCGGGTCACGAGCCTGTACTCGATCTGCCCGCCCTCACCATATCCCAAGGTGAGCGGGTGTTTATCAAGGGGCCGTCGGGCTCTGGCAAGTCGACCCTGCTCGGCTTGCTGGCCGGGATCCAGACCGCCAACCACGGCACCCTGGAGGTGCTGGGCCAACCATTGGCCCAGCTATCCGGCCGTGCCCGTGACCACTTCCGGGCGGCCAATCTGGGTTATATCTTCCAGCAGTTCAATCTGCTGCCATTTTTATCCGTGCTGGACAACGTCACCGCCGCCCTCACTTTCTCGTCCGAGAAACGGGCTCGTCTGCAGGGGAGCCCCGAACAGGAGGCTCGCCGTCTGCTGGGAGAGCTGCAACTGCCGGCCGAGGCACTGCATCGTCCCGTTCACGCCCTCAGCATCGGTCAACAGCAACGGGTTGCCGCCGCACGGGCGCTGATCGGCTCGCCGCCGCTGGTGATCGCCGATGAACCCACCTCGGCCCTGGATACCGACAACCGGGCCGCCTTTATCAAGCTCTTGTTCGAAGAGTGCGACAAGCAGGGTTCGACCCTCATCTTCGTCAGTCACGATCCCTACCTCGAACCTCTCTTCCCGCGGGTTGAAAACCTGCAACAGCTCAACCGGAGGGCCATATGCTGACCATTCATCACCACGGCACCCGCCCGGCGGGATCCGCATGCGCGGATGCATCGCAACAACAAAACCGGAGGCTATCGTGCTGAAACTTGCCCTGCAAAGTCTCTGGGCCCGTCGTCTCACCGCCGGGCTGACCCTGCTGGCCGTGGCCATCAGCGTCACCCTGCTGCTCGGGGTGGAGCGGGTTCGCACCCAGGCCCGCGAGAGCTTTTCCAATACGGTATCGGGCACAGACCTTATCGTCGGCGCCCGCTCCGGCCAGGTCAACCTGCTGCTCTACTCGGTATTTCGCATCGGCAATCCCACCAACAACGTAGGCTGGGATGCCTATCAAGCCATCAAGCAGAAACCCGGCGTGGCCTGGACCATTCCCCTCTCCCTCGGTGATTCCCACAAGGGCTTTCGGGTACTCGGTACCAATGGCGACTACTTCACTCATCTGAAGTACGGCCAGCAGCAGTCGCTGCAACTGCGGGAGGGGCGGCCGTTCGACACGCCATTCGAGGCGGTACTCGGGGCCCAGGTGGCAGAGAAGCTGGGCTACCGGCTGGATCAATCCATCATCATCGCCCACGGCGCCGGCAATACCTCCTTCAGCCAGCATGACAACCTGCCGTTCAAGGTGGTGGGAATACTGGCACCGACCGGCACCCCCATCGATCGCACCATTCATGTGCCGCTGGCCGGTATCGAGGCCATCCACCTCGGCTGGGATACGGGCCGTCACAGCAAGAATGTGACCGCCGAGCAGGCACTGGCGCAGGATCTGACGCCTAAAACCATTACCGCCTTCATGGTGGGGTTGAGCAACCGCATCCTGGCGTTCCAGCTTCAGCGCAGCGTCAACACCTACAGAGGCGAGCCGCTGATGGCGATCCTGCCGGGGGCGGCCCTGCAGGAGTTGTGGAGCCTGATGAGCGTGGCAGAAACCGCTCTTTCGGTGATCGCCGGATTTGTAGTGGTGGCGGGCCTTATCGGCATGCTGACCACACTGCTGGCGGGGCTCAACGAGCGGCGGCGCGAGCTGGCCATATTGAGATCCCTCGGCGCGGGTCCGGCCCACCTCTTCCTGCTGCTGGCGCTGGAGGCGATGGCCCTCACCACAGCGGGCATAGCCGTCGGGGTAGCCGCGCTCTATCTGGGGCAAGGGCTTGCCACTCCCTGGTTGCTCAGCCACTATGGCCTGCAATTGAGCCTGGGGCTGCCCAGCGCCTATGAATGGCAACTGCTGGGGCTGGTGTGGCTGGCTGGCATGGTGATAGGCCTGCTGCCGGCGGCCCGCGCCTACCGTTACAGCCTGAGCGATGGCATGAGCATCCGGGTCTAGTGAGCGACAAACAGAAGGACAGATGATGAAGTGGAAAATAATGGCGCTGCTGGCCAGCCTGCTGGTGCTGCCGGCGGTGGCTGCCGATTACAAGACCATCGACTGGGATGTGCTGATCCCGGAAGGGGAAAGGCTGCTGCCACCGCCCCAGGTCAACCATGAAGATCCCATGTCGGTTCCTCAACCCGTGGGGGGCGTCAATCAGAAGCTGGATCAGCAGGACGTGCGCATTCCGGGGTTCGTGGTACCGCTGGAGGGAGATGCCAAGAAGATCACTGCCTTCCTGCTGGTGCCCTACTTCGGCGCCTGTATCCATGTGCCGCCACCCCCGACCAATCAGGTGATCTATGTGAGCTATCCCAAGGGCGCTCCCGTGGATGATCTCTGGGACGCCATCTGGGTGAAGGGCAAGATGCGCACCATCAGTTCAAGCCATGAAATGGCGACCGCCTCCTACTCCATGGAAGGGGTCGAGGTCAGCGTCTACGAAGAGTGATCCTGGCCATGAAAGGTGTGCGGGCACTGGCCACCATGACGCATACCCCGGCCCTGCAATAACGCCAGCCACGAGATGGCCTCCATTCGGAGGCCATTTTTTGTCCCGCCACGGGCAAAAATCCAGACATAGTCCCTGCCTGAGGGATTGCCCGCCATGCCGGTTGGAGTAACATTCAAGGCCAAACCTTGCGATCACGGAGCCAGCATGGCTGACCTGCCCCCGCCCAAGAAAGAGAGTGCCATCCTGAGCAGCCAGGAGCAGACCCTGCGCCTGGCCCGCAGCCGCGGCATCGATGGCATGCTCACTCGCAACAGCGACAGCACCTTCGAGCAACGCGCCACCTTTCGCCATCTGGCGGATCAGGCCGCTCGCCAGCGCAACCTGGAAGCCATCATGGTGATGGCCTCCCGTCACTGTGAGGAGACGGCTGCCGGTGGCGAGATGGACAGCGACTGGCTGACCCGCTTCCTGCAACTGGCAGAAGACATCAGCATGGTGCCCATGCAGCAGCTGTGGGGCCGCATCTTCGCCATCGAGGTCGCCACTCCCGGCCGCTTCTCCATCCGCGCCCTGACCACCCTCAAAGAGATGACCCAGCGCGAAGCCATGCTGTTTCAGCGGGTCTGCGCCCTCTCCTGCCACTATGCGGGCAGCGATGAGCAGCGTCTGCTGCTGGGGTTGCACAAGGGTGCCAGCCTGCTCACCCGCGCCAAGGTGACCCGTCTTGGCCTTGGCAAATACCGGCTCCCCTACAACGCCATGTTGCAACTGTTCGAACTGGGCTTGCTGCACAGAGGGGAGCTGGAATCCGGTCCGCTGCCCGCCGATGGGGTCGAGCTGGCCTTTGGCAACCAGCACTGGCGCCTGCAACGCAAGCAGGCCAACATCACCCTGCTTTACTACCGCCTGACGCCTGTGGGCAATGAACTCGCCCATCTGTTGCAGGAGTCGCCACTGGAGGAGTACTTGCAGGACTTGAAAACCGTGCTGGTGCAGGGGCTGCAGATAGAGACCATGACGCTGCCCCCGCCGCCCGAACAAGATCCCCTCTCGCCGGCACCGACTGTCTGAATCCAGGGGAGCCCTCGGCGGGCTCCCCTGTCATGACACGCCTGTCGCCCCATCTTGCGAAATTCCCCCTGTTGCTCCCAAATCGGTTCTCGAAATGCGAATCGATCTGTTTGATCACCCCTCCATGATCCGGACTCCCGGCAAAGTCTGACCATTTTGGTCGGATAAAGCCTCTATTTACAAAATCATCACCAAAGGTGTCACCTTGGTGCGCCACTTGCACTGGCAATACGTCTTTCCTAACAACCCCATTCTGGAGCAGCTCCATGAGAGTCAACCAACCCGTTACTCAGCACGAACGCCTCTATCCGGACCACCAGAACCTGATCTCCACCACGGATCTGGAAAGTCGCATTACCTATGCCAACGATGAATTCTGTGACATCGCAGGCTTCAGCCCTGACGAGTTACGAGGCCAACATCACAATCTGGTGCGCCATCCGGATATGCCCAAACAGGCCTTTGCAGATATGTGGCACCACATCAAGGAGGGAAAGAGCTGGATGGGGCCGGTCAAGAACCGCTGCAAGAATGGCGACCACTACTGGGTCAGCGCCTTTGTCACCCCCATCAAAGACACAAATGGACGGATAGCCGAATTTCAATCGGTACGTACTGCGCCGAGCGACGCGCTCAAACAGCGTGCCGAGGGCGTCTATGCCGACCTGCGCAATGACAAGGTTCCACTGACGCTCAGGCTGCCCACCTTCTCCCATACCCTGACCATCAACCTCTGCCTGTTGTTAAGTCTGGCGACCATGCTCGGCCTGGGTTACAGCCAGGGCATTAACTGGCAACTGACGCTGGCAGCCCTACCGCTGGCACTCGCGGCTGTGGTTATCCATGCCCTCTCCCGCCGTCTGGGCAAGCTTAACAAGATGGCTCGCAGCCGCTTCGACAACCCGCTGATGCAACTGCTCTATACCAACAAGGTCGACAACATCGCCGCCATCGAGCTCGCCATGCTGATGAATCAGGCCGAGTTCAATGCCGTACTGGCCCGCACCCAGCAAACCTGCACTCAAATACTGCAGGCCGCAGAGGGGGATCTGCGCAACGCCGAATCCATCACCGACAACTTGCAACAGCAGCAAGCCGAGACCAATCAGGTGGCCACCGCCATCACAGAGATGTCGGAGTCCATCCGCGAGGTATCGCAAAGCTCCAGCGACGCCTCCAGCCTGCTGGACGAGACCACCGACCTGTTCAGGAACGGCAACAGCAGCGTTGCCGAGACTGTGGCGGCCGTGGCAGGCATGAACAGCGAGCTGACCACCTCAAAGACGGTCATCAGCGAACTGGTTGGCCACTGCCGCGATATCGACGGCATTCTCGATGTGATCAACAACATCGCCAATCAGACCAACCTGCTGGCGCTCAATGCGGCAATTGAAGCGGCCCGCGCCGGTGAAGCGGGTCGGGGATTCTCGGTTGTGGCGGATGAAATCCGGTCGCTTGCCATCAAGACCCAAGCCTCCACCAGCGAAATCCAGAAGATGATTACTGAGCTGCAAACCAGCGCCGGGGATGCTGAGCAGGCAATGGAGAAGGGGTGCCAGCTCTCCGAGAGCTGCCAGCAGAAGGCATCGGCGACCGGCAGCATACTGCAGCAGATCAATAACATGTTGCAGCAGGTTGCCTCAGGCAGCGGCCAGATTGCTCAGGCGGTACAGGAACAATCTCATGTGACTGCCGAGATCAATCGCAACGTGCTCAGCATCAAGACCCTGGCCGATGACTCCAGCACAGGCAGTCAGCACGCCGTGCACGGCATCACCCAGCTGGTGAGTCAGTTGAGCGACCTCGATCGGCTGGTACGTCAGTTCCAGAAGCCGGCACCGACAGCCCAAAACCGCCATGCACATGCAGCAGCGGTCCCGAACGCCATGCCAGCCAGATAGCACCCCGCTGGCAATTGCCGCAAAACCCTATGGGCCCGCAGGCCCATAGGGTTTTTTAATGCCCGCCAACAAGAGGGAAACACTGCCGCTTTCACCTTCCGATTTTCCCTTGCGCTGATGGGCCGCTGCTGTTGCACGACCCCATAACCATCAGATGTTAATTAATTTATTGATCCTGCTCAGAAAGCTACCATCTCCCCCTTCCTTACCAAGTTCCGTTCGGTAACATAGCAGCTTGACAACCTCTCGTTGGAATCAGCCATGAACCAGACCAGAGCCACACAACAGGGAAAGAGCAGCAGGCTGGAGGCTGGGATTCAGGGGCGGTAGCTTTGTCGCTGCTTTCCATGGTCAAGTTCTTAACTGTTTTTATACAGAGGTAACGGTTGAGCTAAAAGAGGAAGTCAAGCGAATACATTCAGCTTCAGAGCAATAAATTTAACTCATTGATTTAAAATGCCATTTATTACACCCTATATCAGGCTGGAGCGGAGTTAGATGGAAGGCGGCATTAATGTGTTAGTACCGCCTTCCATCTAATCACTGTTAGGGGTCAAGAATAATCGTGTGCGAATTCGAGCTTAAATATCCAAGCGGCCCCTACATTCATCGAGGTCTCAGAGAAGCAGAACTTGAGCTATTTCTCAATGTGTTAGATATCAAAGTTCGTGACGTGGGGACCGGTTGGATTTGGTATCGCCTACCAACTTTCGCAGATGGCGAAATTGGCATTGGCATTGGCATTGAGTTAGGATTCAATCACGGAAACTTGCAGGAGCTAATTCTATTTCACGACGATCCAGCTATCTACGGAACAGGCTGGAGTGATTGGTCAGAAACAAAGGAAAAGCTCCGTGCAGAAAGTACTTTGTGCTGGCTACAAGGCAGAGGTTTCGATACTGGCCAGCATTATTGGGGCGAAGTTTGGTCGTACTACGACGCCAAATCTGGATTTGGCTCTGGCGGAGTCAGGTATTCCCCCTAACAAATGGTTCAAACCGTTCGCTCCGCTCACTGGGACGGGCTAAAGCCCGCCCCTTAACCAAACGTTAGGTTACACGATGAATTGGCACCCACTTGCAAACTGCAATAAAAAATCTTTTGGAAGAGGTGTGGTATTCCGTTTCCCGGCAAAAGCTCCATTTGAGAAAGTCGTCGACTTCATGATTATCGAAGAGCATGATTCACCAACCTTTTATAAGCTGATATGTTCATCTGGCCATCATGCCGGACAAACTGAGTTGGTGTTTCCAGCCGAAGCGAAACATGAAACTGGCGCAGTGTCAGTGGCTTGGCTAAAGAAAAATTGGCAAATTTGGATTTATCCCGAGTGCGAAGTTGAAGCCGTCAGTTACGTGGACTGCTATCCACCGGACCACGGCGTGAAAACCTAACTAGTGGTTCAAACCGTTCGCTTCGCTCACTGGGACGGGCTGAAGCCCGCCCCTTAACCAAACGTTAAGTGCTAAGGAGATTACATTATCGAAGATCTATTTAGGAATTGGGCATCACGCGAGTTGTTTGATGAGCAATCTTTCATATCAAAACTTCATGAGTCTCACATATGGGACGATAATGAATACTGGAAACTAGATAACGCGATCTACGACCTTACAATAAAAGAACTATTGGACACCCACCATTTTGAGCAAGCCTTGAGGTGACTGGCTGTGGTTGCCGTGATAGCACCATGATTGAGGGCTTTGGGTCAGAAAGGAGGAACGCTTGAGATTTTGGCTGAAAAAGCGGTTTTTCAGCCAGCACCAGCCATGACATCAAAGGCGATGCAGGGGAATCAAAGTGGTGTGCAGCAACTCAGAGTGAAGGTTGGTGACATCGTCGCTGGCCACAATGCGCCGCGTAACGCTTGTAGTGCGCCTTGTCACCCACAGGGGAATAGGACACCCACTTTTTGAGACCCACGTAACGGCCTAAAGAACTACGATGCTGCGGCCATGAATGGACACGGCAATAGACATGCCTGACAAGCAATAAACAAGGGGGGGCAAACACGCCCTCGCTTATCGCTGCTTGATATATGCAATCGACCTTAGTCGGACTTGCGAAGCTCTCCGCGGAGCAAGGCACTATACATAAAACCAATACGGACGTAGAAATAGTTATGGAAAAAGAAAACTTAGTTGAGCTAGTAATTGAGTATTTCGAAAAAGTAGATGCAGGAGATCCTAGTTATCTTGACCTTTTCTCGGAGAATGTTGATTTTTTCTTCCCCAAATTTGGGAAAGCTGAAGGAAAGGATGCATTGGTTGAGTTTGGCAATAGGATTGGTAGCTCACTCACCAGCATCTGGCACGACATAGATGGCTTTAAGATAACAACGGCTGGCAACACCGTGATTGTCGAGGGGCAAGAGGGGGGTATAATGAGTGATGGTACCTCTTGGCCGGACAATAATATCTCCATAGGCCGTTTTTGTAGCGTATTTGAATTTACAGGAAAGCTGATAAGCCGCATGTACGTGTATGTCGACCCTGACTTTCCAAGTAGAGATGTAGCAAGGATTGCTGTGTTGTCAGGGACAATTTAACACCTAAAAAACTGTTCAAGACAGATTTCAATGCTAGGCACTTCAGGTTTTAATCAGACTTAGTGTCTATAGCCTAATGGCTTAGGTTATATGGTAGCGTTGCTCACTACTTAACATGGCGTTAGGCTATTTTCAGTAATGGAGTTCAAATGGCAGACTTGGAAATTCTATATAGTCGTTTAAAAGATGCGGTTCTCAAGGAACGTAACAGCACTTACTGCTTAAGATTATGGAGCCAATTTATTCGGGAAAGAGATGAAGGTCGTTGTGTTATTTGTAATTCTAAAAAACGTCTTTCCGCTCACCATATAATTCGAAAAAGTTTTTGGAAAGGCCTGAAGTATCAGACTGGAAACGGTATTACACTGTGCCATATTTGTCATAAAGAACCACACGTAGGATTTAATGGCCGACCCGATCTAAACCAGCCAATGGATGCCCAAGGAGGTGAGAAAATTGACTTATTTACAGGCTACTTAGGCGCATTAGTCATTGACTCTAGAGATCGAAAGTTATATCAAGAGCACTATTACTATTTTAGTGATGCCGCATTGGATGTATTTAAAAGCATTCAGCAAATACCCGAAGTTGCTAAGTTTGAAGGAAGGCGTATTGAACAGGCCTATCAAATATGGAACCAGACTCCACGGGGTATGCTGGAAGCTATAATGAACTCGCTAGGAGTATCCATACCTGAGGACTATGTGCAAAATGAAGAAATGACTATTCATTACTCTGAAAAATACAAAAATGAAGATGGGTCACCTGCAGATGTTATGTACTTGAGGTATATCCCTCCAACCGAGTTTAAAGAAAATCCAGATGAAATTGAGAAGTAAGCCTAACAAAATACTGCTGTCGGACAAATTTTCCGCATTGCGCGGCGTTAGTCAGAGGAAAATCCACCTTTTGAGCATCATATAACATGCCCCATTAAGCCGTTAGCCACGTATAACAAGGGGAATACAGGTAGGCAATAAACAAGGGGCCCAAGGCCCCCTCTGTTATCGATGTCGGTGAGAAATATCAACCTCAGTCGATTAACCCCCTCTGCCGCAAAGCGGTAAGCAACTCATCCACCAGCGCAGCGACCGGTTTGCCAGCATTCAGCAGATGGATTTCCGGCTGCTTCGGTGCCTCATAGGCGGAGTCGATGCCAGTGAAGTTGCGAATTTCCCCCGCCCGCGCCTTTTTGTAGAGCCCTTTGGGGTCGCGCTCTTCACAGATGGCGAGTGGCGCATCCACGAACACCTCGACAAACTCGTCCGGCCCCAAGAGATTGCGCACCAGCTCCCGTTCGGCACGGAACGGCGAGATAAAGGCGGTGAGGACGATAAGGCCCGCATCCACCATGAGTTTTGCCACCTCGCCGACCCGTCGGATGTTCTCCTGACGGGCCGCATCATCGAAACCGAGATCCCCGCAAAGACCGTGGCGCACATTGTCCCCATCCAGCAGATAGGTGTGCTTGCCCTCGGCCGCCAGCGCCTGTTCCAGCGCCCCCGCCAGGGTAGATTTTCCCGCCCCGGAGAGCCCGGTGAACCAGATCACCAGGGGCTTTTGCCCCTTCAATTCAGAACGGCTCTGTTTGCTGACAGCATGCTGGTGCCACACTATATTGCTCATCTAAAACTCCTTGTTTGGCATTGACGCTGCCACGCTGAAACTCTCTTTGACTCCCCGCAGCCAAGCCGCTGCCCATCAATGGACGGCTTGCCGGTGACATGGTCATGATTACTCATCTCAACCCCTTGAATCACGACGAATGACCCAGCCTTTATCACCCGCCATCACGCCTCAGAACGGGAACAGCAGGGGCACCATGATAATCACCCCCAAGCTGTAGGCCAGCGAGACCGGCAGGGCCAGCTTGAGGTAATCCGGCATCTTGTAGTTGCCCGCCGCATAGACCATCAGGTTGGTCTGGTAGCCGTAAGGCAGGATAAAGCTTGAACTTGCGCCAAACAGCACAGCCAGAATAAACGGCATGGTCGAGACGTCCATGCTGAGCGCCAGCTGGTAGCCCATGGGGAAGGCGAGCGCCGCCGCGGCGTTGTTGCTCATCAGCTCGGTCAGTACCAGGGTAAACAGGTAGATGCCGATAAAGGCGATGATGGGGCTAGAACCGTTGAACTCCCCCATCAGCCAGTCGGCAATCACCCTGGCCAGACCGCTCTTCTCAAGCTGATCGGCGATGGCGAGCGCCCCGCCCACCACCAGCCAGATATCCAGCGGAAAGCGGCGGCGGATCTCGTCCAGGGTCAGGATGCGGGAGAACAGCAACGCCACCAGCATCATGAGCAGCCCCTTGAACAGCGGCACCAGCTCAAACACCGACAGTGCCAGCACGCCGAGGAAGCCCAGCACAACGGCGGCGCTGCGCTTGCCATCGAGGCGAGTGGAAGCCTCAAGCCCGCTCACCACCACAAACTCCAGCGACAGGGACTTGTTGCTGGCAAACTTGGGACCCGGGGCAAGCAGCAGGGTATCGCCGGCGTGCAGCTCAATCTGGCCGAGGCCGCCGGTAAGCTGGGTCTCGCCCCGGCGCACCGCCAGTACCACGGCATCGAAGTGGGTACGAAACTCGGCATCCTTGATGGATTGCCCCACCAGTCGCGAGCTGTGGCTGACGATCACCTCCACCAGATGCTGGCCGTTGAGACGATGCTGACCGTACAGATCCAGCCCCTTCATCTCCTGCAACACGCCGACACTCTCCACCTCGCCGCAGAACAGCAACACATCCCCTTCGTGCAGCTCGTGTTCCGGCTGTACCGGGCAGATCACCTGGTCGCCGCGAATGATCTCCGCCAGATAGAGGCTTTTCAGGCTGCGCAGGCCGTTCTCCTTGACGCTGCGCCCCGCAAGCGGCGAACCGGCGCCTACCTTGGCTTCGAGAAAATAGCCGGACTCCCGGCTCATCTCGGTATCCTGCTCCGGCAGATAGCGGGCAAACAGCAGCACGGCCACCAGACCGGTCAGCAAGGTCCCGGCTCCCACCATAAAGAAGTCGAACATGCCGAGCGGCTGGGCCCCCATCTTGATGAGGAAGCTGTTGACGATGAGATTGGTGGAGGTGCCGATCAGGGTCAGCACACCGCCAAAGGTGGCGGCGAAGCACATGGGCAGCAGCAGCCGGGAGGGCGCATGGTTGGGATTGCGTTTGACCGCCCCCAGCATGGACGCCACCACGGCCGTGTTGTTGACGAAGGCAGACAGGAAAGCGGTGGAAAACCACAGCTTGATCAATACCTTGTTGAATGAACCCGAGCCCACCAGATTGGCGAACCAGCTCATGATCCGGGTCTTCTCCACCGCCAGCGACACCAGCAGCAGCAACACCAGGGTCAGCAGGGCGCTGTTGGTGTAACCCGCCACCACGGCGTTGATGTCCGCCAGTCCACTCAAATAGGTGATGAGCACGGCGCCCGAAAAGAGCAGCGCCGGGCGGAGTTTGCCCTGGATCAGCAGGGCGACGAGCGCAGCCAGCAGACCCAGCACCAGGGATTGTTGCCAGGTCATGGGGTTACTCCTTGCCGATGGCGAGTGCTTGCCAGTGCGGGAAGTGCTTGCGTACCAAGGCGTTGAGCTCGATTTCAAACTCGCTGTATTGCCCTGCCACTGCTTTCGCAGCCAGGCCTTCCACTATCATGCCCGCCCCGACGGTGACGTTGGTCAACCGGTCGATCAGGATGAAGCTGCCGGTATCGCGGATATCCGTGTATGGATCAAACGCCACAGGGTCGGTCAGACTCACTTCGCACAAGCCAATCTCGTTGAGATGCAGTTCGCTCGCATCCAGCTGGTCCAGCTTGTTGATCTCGATGCGATGACGGATGACCTCCACCTGACCACGGGTCTTCTTGGTGGCCAGCTTGACGTCATAGACCCGGCCCGGTTGCAGGGACTCCTCCCCCATCCAGACGATGTGGGCCAGCACGTTCTGGGTCACCTGGGGCTTTTTCGCCGCATCCACCAGCAAATCGCCGCGGCTGATGTCGATTTCATCGGCAAAAGTCACAGTGATGGCCTGACCCGGCAAGGCGTACTCCAGATCCCCGTCGAAGGTCACGATGCGGGTGACTGTGCTCTCTTTGCCGGACGGCAGCACCGCCAGCTTGTCGCCGACCCGCAAAATACCGGCCGCGAGCGTACCCGCAAAGCCGCGAAAATCCAGGTTGGGGCGGTTCACGTACTGCACCGGCAGACGCACCGGATGACGCTCCAGCTCACGCTCAACGTCGGCGGACTCAAGCAGTGAGAGCAGGGTCTCCCCCTGATACCAGGCCAGCTTGTCGCTCGGGTTGACCACGTTGTCGCCGTCCAGCGCCGAGACAGGCACTATCTGTATGGTGTCGACGTTGAGCTTTTTGGCGAATTCGCGGTAATCGGCACTGATGCGCTCGAACACCTCCTGGCTGAACTCCACCAGATCCATCTTGTTGACCGCCACCACGAACTGCTTGATGCCGAGCAGGCTGGCGATAAAGCTGTGGCGACGAGTCTGATCCAGCACGCCCTTGCGGGCATCGATCAGAATGATGGCCAGATCGCAGGTGGAGGCGCCGGTCGCCATGTTGCGGGTGTACTGCTCATGGCCCGGGGTATCCGAGATGATAAATTTGCGTTTCGCCGTCGAAAAATAGCGGTAGGCCACATCTATGGTGATGCCCTGCTCGCGCTCGGCCTGCAGGCCGTCCACCAGCAGCGCCAGATCCAGCTTCTCGCCTGTGGTACCAAGCTTCTGACTGTCGGACTCCAGCGCCTTTAGCTGATCTTCATAGATCTGCTGGGAGTCATGCAGCAGGCGACCGATCAAGGTGCTCTTGCCGTCGTCCACGCTGCCACAGGTGAGAAAACGCAGCAGGCTCTTGTGCTGCTGGGCGTGCAGGTAGGCTTCAATGCCCTGTTCGCTGATGGCGGTCTGAATATGGTTGTTCATGATGCGATTCCTTAGAAATATCCCTGACGCTTCTTCTGCTCCATGGAGCCTGCCTGATCGTGGTCAATCAGCCGTCCCTGCCGCTCGCTCGAAGTGGTGAGCAGCATCTCTTCGATGATCTCCGGCAGCGTGGTGGCATCGGATTCGATGGCCCCGGTCAACGGGTAGCAGCCGAGGGTGCGGAAGCGCACCAGCTCCTGCTTCACTTCATCTTCAGGGCCGATGGGCATGCGCTCGTCATCCACCATGATCTTGATGCCATTGCGCTCAACGACCGGGCGCACGGCCGCGAAGTAGAGCGGCACTATGTCGATGTTCTCGAGATAGATGTATTGCCAGATATCCAGCTCGGTCCAGTTGGAGAGCGGGAACACCCGAATGCTCTCCCCCTTGTTGACCTGGCTGTTGTAGACGCGCCACAGCTCGGGACGCTGGTTTTTCGGGTCCCAGCGGTGAGACTTGTCACGGAAGGAGTAGACCCGCTCCTTGGCACGGGACTTCTCCTCGTCACGACGGGCACCACCGAAGGCAGCATCAAAGCCATGCTGGTTGAGTGCCTGCTTGAGCCCTTCTGTTTTCATGATGTCGGTGTGCTTGCCGCTACCGTGCACGAAGGGGTTGATCCCCATGGCGAGGCCATCCGGGTTCTTGTGGACGATGAGATCCAGCCCGTACTTTTTGGCGGTCTCGTCGCGGAAGGTGATCATCTCCTTGAACTTCCAGTCGGTGTCGACGTGCAGCAAGGGGAAAGGGATCTTGCCCGGATAAAAAGCCTTGCGGGCCAGGTGCAGCATGACGGAGGAGTCCTTGCCGATGGAGTACATCATCACCGGGTTTTCAAATTCGGCAGCCACCTCGCGGATGATATGGATGCTCTCGGCCTCCAGTTGCTGCAAATGCGTCAGTCTTTCACGGTCCATGTCGGGTCCTCTGGTCTGGCTAACGCGCCGGGTCAGGGCGCGATTCGGGTTCAGGTCGGTGCCGCTGTCGCCGCACCGTCAAATCGATTCATGGTCAAAACATTCAGGAGTGGGGCTCAGGCCAGGTTGACCAGCTTGAGGTCGCAGCCATTCATGTCAGCCCCGGCTTGCACATCGCGCTTTTCACCACTCTTTTCCCCAAACCAGGCCAGCTGTTTGCGCAGGGAGACCACTTCACCAATGACGATGAGGGACGGGCTCACTGCCTGCTGGGCCAGCACAGCCAACTCAGCCAGGGTGCCGGTCAGCACGCGCTGACGGGCCGTGGTGCCCCGCTCTATGATGGCGATGGGGGTTTGACTGCTACGGCCATGGCTCACCAGTTGCTGCTGGATATGTTCGGAGCGCATCAGCCCCATGTAGATAACCAGCGTCTGCTGGGTCATGGCGAGCTGCTGCCAGTCGGGCTCCTTGCCCTCTTTCTGGCAGTGGCCGGTAATAAAGACGGCACTCTGGGCGTGGTCGCGGTGGGTAAGCGGGATACCGGCATAAGCGGTGGCGCCAGCGGCGGCCGTGATGCCGGGCACCACGGAGAAGGGGATCCCCTCTGCCGCCAGTACCTCCAGCTCCTCGCCGCCACGGCCAAACATGAAGGGATCACCGCCCTTGAGGCGCACCACACGGTTACCCGCCCTGGCGTACTCCACCAAGAGGCGGTTAGTCTCTTCCTGGGGCACGCTGTGGGCACCGGCCTTCTTGCCGACCGAGACCAGGGTGGCATCGCGGCGCACCAGGTCCAGGATCTCCGGAGAGACCAGCTGGTCATAGAGCACCACTTCCGCCTGCTGGATTTGTTGCAGCGCCTTGAGGGTCAACAGGCCCGGATCGCCAGGGCCCGCACCGACCAGCACCACCTCGCCCACCTCGCTTTGGGCCTTGTCGAGCCCGTCATTGAGCCAGGTTTCGGCACTCTGCCAATCCTGCTTTTCGATAAGCCCGGCCAGGGTGTTGGAGGCAAAGGCCCGCTCCCAGAAGCGGCGACGATCAGAAATGGATGAGAGCACCTGCTTGGCCTTGTCACGCACCCGACCTGAGAGCTCGGTGAGCCCCCCCAGGTGGCGGGGCAGCAGACTCTCGAGTCGCTCGCGCAACAGGCGCACCAGGACGGGAGCCTTGCCACCGCTGGAGACGGCGACCATCAGGGGCGAGCGATCTATGATGGAGGGAAAGATGAAACTGGAGCGCTTGGGGTCATCCACCACATTGACGAACAGACCCAGCTGGTTGGCGCTCTGATAGACCAGGGCGTTGACTTCGAGATTGTCGGTGGCGGCAACCACCAGCAGCTGACCGGCCAGGTGCGCCGGGGTGAAGCGCTCGACCAGATGGGTAAAACGGCCGGCAAATTCGGCGAATTCGGGTTCAATCTCGGGGGAGACCAGGGTCAGCCTTGCGCCTGCTGCCAGCAGCAGGCGTGCCTTGCGCAGGGCCACCTCGCCCCCGCCTACCAGCAAGACGGGGCGGCCTTCCAACCTGGCAAACATAGGTAAATAATCCATTTCGGCCCATCCCTCGGAACACGACTAATATGGGGCGACTATAGGCAGGGCTGCTTATCCCTCAAAATAATAAAAAATGCTTTTTAATGCATTTTAGTAATTAGCAAAGCCATATGATGACAAAGGCGGACGATCATCCTTGTGGTGCTCGGAGCAAGGCCATAGGCTAGTGAATGTGTTTCATAAGGAGCTAGATAATGAATGAGTCATTGATTGTGCTAGGGATCTTCGTGTTCCTGGTGATCGTCACCCTGGGTGCCGGCATCAAGATAGTGCCGCAAGGCTACAACTGGACAGTGGAGCGCTTCGGCCGCTACACCCGCACTCTCTCACCCGGCCTCAACCTGCTTATCCCCTATGTGGACAGAGTCGGTCACAAGATCATCATGATGGAGCAGGTGCTGGACATACCGGCGCAAGAGGTGATCTCCCGCGACAACGCCAACGTCACCATAGACGCCATCAGCTTCGTGCAGGTGGTGGATGCCCGCAAAGCCGCCTACGAGGTCAACGATCTCACCAGCGCTATTCGCAATCTCACCATGACAAATATGCGGACAGTGCTGGGCGCCATGGAGCTGGACGAGATGCTCTCCCAGCGCGACACCATCAACGAGAAGCTGCTGCGCACCATGGATGCCGCCACCGCCCCCTGGGGCATCAAAGTGACCCGGATCGAGATCAAGGATGTACGTCCGCCGCTGGCGCTGGTGGAAGCCATGAACGCCCAGATGAAGGCCGAGCGTCAGAAGCGGGCTGAGGTGCTGGAAGCCGAAGGGGTGCGTCAATCCAAGATCCTCAAAGCCGAGGGGGAGAAGCAGTCCCAGATCCTCAAGGCCGAGGGGGAGCGTCAGGCCGCCTTCCTCGCCGCCGAAGCGCGGGAGCGGGCTGCCGAGGCGGAAGCCAAGGCGACTCATATGGTCTCAAAAGCTATAGCGGAAGGGGATATGCAGGCCATCAACTACTTCGTGGCCCAGAAGTACACGGAAGCACTGGCCCGTATCGGCGAAGGCCCCAACAGCAAGATCATCATGATGCCGCTGGAAGCGGGCAGCCTGATCGGCTCGATAGCCGGCATGGCCGAGATGTTCAACAAAGATGGCAAGGGTAACAAGTCATGACAGCCCTGCTCGAGGGGCTAACCCACTGGCACTGGCTGGGGCTGGGTTTCATCCTCTTGGCCATAGAAGTGCTGGGGTCGGTGGGCTTTTTGCTCTGGACCGGCATAGCCGCGCTGGAAGTGGGGCTGCTGCTGTTGCTGTGGCCCTTCGGCTGGCAGGCGCAACTGCTGTTGTTTGCGGTGCAATCCCTGCTCACTACCTGGGCCTGGTGGCGCTGGCAGCACAAGCGCGACCGCTCGGGCCGTGATGCGGCCGCCCCCATCAATGAACGGATGCAGGGTTATGTGGGCCGGGAGCTGGTGCTGCTGGATGACGTGGTGCAGGGGCTGAGCCGGGTCCATCTGGATGACACCGTCTGGACGGTGCGCAGCCAGATGCCGCTCACCGCCGGCAGCCGGGTCAAGGTGGTCGGGACGGATTCCCATATCCTGCTGGTGGAACCCCTGCCCTGACCCGAACGCGCTAGCTTAGGCTTCACCACACCAAAAAGGGCTCCACGGAGCCCTTTTTCATGAGGATGGCGCGAGTGCTTAGAAAGCGTCGGCGTCGAGGGCTGCACGCAGCAGATCCTTCCAGCTGATGATGCCGACCAGGGCACCATTTTCCAGCACCGGCAGGCAGGATACATTCTTCTCCAGCATGATTTTCACGCCGTCGCGTACCGGCAGGTGGGAGGCGATGGTGACGGGCTGGCGACTCATGATCTGATGGGCCCGCCGATTGAGGGTCTCGGTATCCCGGCTCATTTCGGCCTCGGAATCGAGGTAGGGGCTGATGGCGCGGAACAGATCCCTGTCCGAGATGACCCCCACCAGCTCCTCTTCCTCCAGCACCAGCAGGTGACGAAAGTGGGCCTGCTCGAAGATATCCTTGATGACAGTGAGTCTGTCATCCATGGAAACGGTGGCGACCCGGGTCGTCATGATGTCCTTGATAAGCATGCTAACCTCCCGTAACCCGACTGGTTTCTCTGTTATGGCATGTTTTTACCACGCCAGCCAGTCGCCCGTCCTTAGCCCAAGTGCAAATCTGCGCCATTTCACGTAAGATCCGCGCCAGATTTTCTCCTCCATTTTGAGCAAGCAGACCCCACCCATGATAGTTGCCAGTCAAATCGAACTGATCCGCGGCGGCCGCAAGCTGCTGGACAACGCTTCCGCCACCATTCACCCGGGCCACAAGGTGGGCCTGGTGGGTAAAAATGGCAGTGGCAAGTCCACCTTTTTTGCACTGGTACGGGGCGAGCTTGCCATCGACAGCGGCAGCTTCAGCCTGCCCGCTGGCTGGCAGATTGCCGGTGTGGCCCAGGAGACACCGGCGCTGGACTGCTCTGCGCTGGACTACGTGATCGACGGCGACAAGGAGTTCCGCTCACTGGAAGCCCAGCTGGCCCAGGCCGAGCTGGATGACAACGGCATACTGGTGGCGGAGTTGCACGGCAAGCTCGACACCATAGGCGCTTACAGCATTCGGGCCCGCGCCGCCGAGCTGTTGCACGGTCTGGGTTTCAGCGACGAGCAGTTGAGCTCGCCAGTGCGCAGCTTCTCCGGTGGCTGGCGCATGCGTCTGAACCTGGCCCAGGCCCTGCTCTGCCGCTCCGACCTGCTGCTGCTCGATGAACCGACCAACCACCTGGATCTCGATGCCGTCATCTGGCTGGAAAAGTGGCTCAAGGGCTATCAGGGCACGCTCGTGCTGATTTCGCACGACCGCGACTTCCTCGACTCTGTCATCAGCCGCATCATCCACATCGAGAACGGCAAGCTCAACGAATACACCGGCGGCTACTCCGACTTCGAACTGCAGCGTGCCGAGCAGCTGGCCCAGCAGCAGTCCATGTACGAGAAGCAGCAGCGGGAGGTGTCCCACATGCAGGCCTATGTGGACCGCTTCCGCTACAAGGCCTCCAAGGCCCGTCAGGCCCAGAGTCGCCTCAAAGCCATGGAGCGGATGGAGAAACTCCTGCCCGCCCACGCCGATTCCGAATTCAGTTTCGAGTTTCGCGAGCCATCGGCTCTGCCGACCCCACTCATCGCCATGGAGAACCTCAGCGCCGGTTACGGCGACAAGGTGATCCTGGAGAAGATAAAGATGAACCTGGTGCCGGGTTCACGCATCGGCCTGCTCGGTCGCAACGGCGCCGGCAAGTCCACCTTCATCAAGATGCTGTCGGGCACCAATCCGCCCCTGTCGGGCAAGCTGGAGGTGAGCGCCGGCGTCAGCATAGGCTACTTCGCACAGCATCAGCTCGAAACCCTGCGTCTGGACGATACCCCCCTCGATCACTTGGCCCGCCTCGCGCCGGACAAGTCCGAGCAGGAGCTGCGCAACTATCTGGGCAGTTTTGGTTTTCACGGTGACAAGGCGCTCGACAAAGTGGCCCCCTTCTCCGGCGGCGAAAAGGCACGGCTGGTGCTGGCACTCGTCACCTGGCAAAAACCGAACCTCTTGCTGCTGGATGAACCGACCAACCACCTGGATCTGGAGATGCGCCACGCCCTGACCATGGCGCTGCAAGGCTTCGAGGGCGCCATGGTGGTGGTCTCGCACGACCGGCACCTGCTGCGCACCACCACAGATGACTTCTATCTGGTGCACGGTGGCCGGGTCGAAGCCTTCGACGGCGATCTGGACGACTACCACAAGTGGCTCGGCGAGCAGGAGAAAGAGGCCAACGCCAAGCCAAGCGACGGCATCATCTCCGCCAACTCGGCGCTGGCACGCAAGGATCAGAAGCGGCGCGAGGCGGAATTCCGCCAGCAGACCCGCCCCCTGCGCCAGAAGCTGGAGAAGCTGGAAGCCAGCATGGCGAAATTGCAGACCAGATTGGCGGCCGTGGAAGAGCAGCTGGCCGACCCCGCCATCTATGAAGAGGCGGCCAAGAACAAGCTCTCTGAGCTGCTCAAATCCCAGGGCCCTATCAAGGAAGAGCTGGATGGTGTCGAGCTGGAGTGGATGAGCCTCTCTGAAGAGCTGGAAACCATGGAGCAGACCTTCCTTGCATGATGACCCGCTGATAGCGACCGAGCGGGTCGCCGTACACGAATTGCCGACGCCCATCGGCTTCTGGCACTGGAGCGGCAAGGTCTATGGCGAACGCAGCCAGGACTGGCTCACGGTGCAGGCACAAGGGGGCAACGTCAACCTGGCCCTGCTGCTGCATCGACTGGATCAGACAGGCATAACCGTCGACCTGACCGATCTGCAGCCGGCACTGGTACAGACAGAAGCGGTATTGGCTCCCTGGCGCGCCCTGCGCCAGAACGCCAAATCGCGACTCGATGAGCAGGAATACCAGGCAATGCTGGCCCATGAGCTGGAGCTGGAGCGCTTGCAACAAGGGGTCCTGCTGCAGACACTGCGCGGCCTCACCCTGTTTCGCGGCAAGGGCCGCAATCTGTTGAACTATTTATCGTTACTGGGTGCCCAGCAGGGCCCCCTCAGAGATCTGACATGCTGAGTTATCGCCACGCTTTTCACGCCGGCAACCATGCCGACGTCCTGAAACATGCCGTTCAGGCCCTGATCATCGAGTCCCTCAAGAAGAAGGATAAGCCCTTCATTGTGCTGGACACCCATGCCGGCGGCGGTCTCTACGACCTGCGCGGCGACTGGTCCCAGAAGAAGGCCGAGTATGCCGATGGCATAGGCCGGTTGTGGGATGAGCGGGCCCAATGGCCCGCCATGGCCCCCTATCTTGGCGTCATCGACGAGATGAATCAGGGCGGTGAGTTGCACTACTACCCGGGCTCCCCCGAACTGTCGCGCCGTCTTGCCCGCGAGCAGGACAAGCTGGCCCTGATGGAGCTGCACAACAACGAAGTGGAAGACCTGCGCGCCAACATGGGCTATGACCCCAGAGTCGTCGTGCACCACCGTGACGGCTTCGAAGGGCTGGTAGCCCTGCTGCCGCCGACCCCGCGCCGCGGGCTTGTGCTGATCGACCCACCCTATGAGCTCAAAGAAGATTACTTCGCCGTGGTAGATACCCTGAAAAAGGCACAGAAGCGCTGGGCCACCGGCATCTACGCCCTTTGGTATCCGATCCTGGGGCAAGAGGCGGACAAATCCCGCGACATGCTGCGCGCCATCAAGCGGGAAAACTTCGGTAACGTGCTGGTGGCCGAGCTGGAAGTGGCCGAACAGACCGCCGACTGGGGCATGAACGGCTCCGGCATGCTCATTATCAGCCCCCCCTGGATGCTGGACGAGCAGATAGAAGCCTTTCTCAACCCCCTGTGCGCCAAGCTGGCTCAGGGGGCTGGCGCCAAGTACAAGGTGGAATGGTTAAGCAAAACGGAAGCCTGAGGCCAGCCCTGATATTTGAAACAAAAAGCCCCTTTCGGGGCTTTTTGTCATTCCGGGCCGGGATATTCATGACTGGGCGACTGGCAAAGCCACCACCCTTGATAGGTTCTCCCTATCCAATCATTAGATGAGAATAGTTTTCATTTAATGTAATTGTGGCGGATACTGCTGTCATCACCAGAGGGAGTCACCATCATGAAAAAGACCATCAGCTTTGCCATCCTGCACTTCGGTGTCGCCTTTACCGTGGCTTACCTGCTGACCGGTGAGCTGCTGACCGCCAGCCTGATCGCCCTGATAGAGCCAGCAGTCAACACGGTCGCCTTCTACTTTCATGATCTGGGCTGGCACAAGTTGAAGCCCCGTCACAGCCTGCAGGCCAAGACCAGCAGCTTCGCACTGGTACACTTCAGCGTGGCGTTTGCCGTCGCCTTCCTGCTGAGCGGCGAGCTGCTCACCGGCGGCGTGATGGCCATCATAGAGCCCGCCATCAACACAGTTGTCTTCTTCTTCCACGAGCGGCTGTGGCGCGCCCGCCAGCAACTGGCGCTGGCCTGAACCCCTTGCCTTGTTCGGGGCCGCCCGGCGCAAAAAAGCGCTCGGCGGCCCCGTCTCATTGTGTTCTAGTAGCCGGGTATCCCACTCTTTTTGCTGGAGTCTTTCCGATGAACAAACTGCTGCTTGGCCCTCTTCTCTTTGCTCCTGTGCTGGCCTGTGCTGCCACCCCTTCCTTTGATTGTGCCAAGGCAGCAGGCGCGGCCGAAACCCTGATCTGCAAGGATGCCGCGCTGGCGGCGCTGGATAACGAGCTGGCCACCCTCTATCCCAAGGTGCTCGCCAACCTCTCCCCCGAACAGCTCAAAACGGAAAAGGCCATGCAGCGCGGCTGGATCAAGGGTCGCAACAACTGCTGGAAGGCCAAGGATCTGCGCCAATGCGTGGAGGAGAACTACCAGCAGCGGATCACTGAGTTGCAGATAAAAGGCGGCCAGCTGATGGTCACGACGCCGGTCGACTACAAGTGCGGCAACAAGGTCATCCTCTCGACCTACTTCTATAACGATGCCAAGCTGCCCGCCGCCGTGATCAACCTGAGTGAAGGGGATAGCCAGCAACAGGTGCTCGCCTATGAAGTGCCCAGCGCCAGCGGCGCCCGTTACGAAGGCCAGAACCTCAGCCTCTTCACCAAAGGGGACGAGGCCAGCCTGGAGCGTTACGGCCAGCCGGCACTTAGCTGTACCGAGATCCCGACCAAGGGCAACTAACCGCAGTACGGGGGCCGCCAGCAATCGGCCCCCTTGCCGAACACAATGGCGCCCCCGCTATGCCAGAGAGTGGCATCAGCGCCCCATGGTCACACATGCGCTTTCGAAAAACGCCACCCACAGCTCCCCGCCATCTATCGATCAAACTGCCTTATTTATTAATTTGTTGATCCTGCCCAGAGATCTTCCATCTCGTCCTTCCCCTCCGCACCACGCCCGCTAACATACCCGATTGGCAACAAACGCCTCGTCGGAGTCACCCCATGAGCCCTGCCAACCCTACTCCGTTGGTTAAACGCAGCAGACTGGAGGCTGAAATTCAGGGGCGGTAGCCATGCTGTTTACCAGCGCGACCACCCAAATCCGCACCATGCAGCAGGTCGATATGGCTGGCAGATAAAGGGGGGATTTATAAACCAGCAACTGGTCAGTCAAATGATTGGATATGGTGTTTATGAGTAACATGTTTGCTTTAGATGCTGAGAGTGCCAAAGCAATCAAAAAAACTCATTGAGCAGAAAGAGCAGGTAACCAACAAAACGATCAAGAAAAAGCCCCAAACAGGGTGGATTGACTGCTTGCCTGCCGCTTAGCTTTGCGTAATTAGGATTATTCGTGAAAATAACAGAAGCAACACTGTCAGATTTGGAACCATTTTTTACATATTTGAGTGTCCAGCTTTTAGATAATGCGGCTGACGACTCGCCACTCTTTCAACCCATGGCTAAAAAACACTGCCTGGTTACGGAGTCACTCCAAGCAAAATTTCGAGCTGGCTTTGGATCTGGCGTAGGTCAAGCTGGCTGGCGAAAGCTTTGGTTGATCAAAGACGCGAGTGATAATATTTTTGGACATATAGATTTACGTCATTACAACGAAGAGTACAGATTTCACCGTGTTATGTTGGGCATGGGGGTTGACTGTCGCGTAAGAAAGCAGGGTTTGGGTGTAAAGCTAATAGAAACGGCCATCACGTTTTGTCGTGAATCAGAAGAAATTGAGTGGCTTGATTTAAATGTGCTTACAAACAACCTGCCAGCTAAGAATTTATATTTAAAGTGTGGATTCAACGTCGTTGGTGAGATGTCAGATTATTACCGCATTGACGGTGAGTCAGTATCTGAAACCACGATGACACTGTGTACAAAACCTCCCTCCTCACAGAGTATTATTGTGGAGCACACCCGTCGTTGACGTTAATACACTCTATTATTTTCCGCATTACATATCTATGGTTTGATTTATAAAAAGATCACTCAAATATTTATATGCATACCTGTTTTTATCTATGGCTTGTTGGCTTTATTGATAACCATTGGGCTTCAACAAACCCGCAGCCGTAAAGTGAATAGGGCAGTAGCCTATATCCTGCCTTTCAGGATGATGGCCTTGTCGCTCGCAGGGATCAACGCCAGTTTCGAGACGCATAGCCGTAGTGCCAACCCTTGTTTTCCCTCCACATTGCTACAGGAAATATCAGCTTTATATTTAACTTTATATCTGAAGCTAGATGAACGTATTTTAGGAAAAAAAATGCGCATAACATTTCGATTGGTACTTTCTTTGCTGATTTTTATGTCCACGTTATCCCATGCACATGAAGTGGGATTTCGTAAAATGGAAGTGTCCTCATCAGAGACAAATGATAGTTTTCCGATGGTTTTGTTTTATCCAACCAGCAGCAAGCCAAAACTGGTTGAAATGGGGCCATTTAAGATGAATGTCGCCATAGGTGGGAATATATCAGCAGGCAAGTTCCCATTAGTCATGGTGTCCCATGGTTCGGGTGGCAGCAATTTATCATATAAAGATATAGCCGTTTCATTGGCAGCAAATGGCTTTATGGTTGCAATACCACTGCACCCTAAAAACAACTATATGGATAACTCACTAGAAGGATCTCTTGCCAATTATATAAACAGACCCAAGCACATTACCTCTGCACTGGATATGCTCCTTGGCACCCCAGGTTTAAATAGCCATGTTGACTCAAATAAAGTCGCAGTGCTGGGCCACTCTGTTGGCGGCTATACTGCGCTCGCAACCGCAGGCGGTATTGCAAACACAGGCAGTTTAATCTCATTATGCCGCAGTAAACCATCGTTATCAGACCCATATTGTGGCCCGGTACGTGAGGGCACTATAACGCAAGAAATTATAAACAACACCAAAGACAATCGAATTAAAGCCCTGATATTAATGGCTCCAGTAAGTGTCCTGTTTTCGGCTAAAGACTCTCTCACTGAGATCGACATTCCAATCTTATTGCTGAGGGCTGAAAAAGATGAAGAATTGACAGAGCCATATAATTGCAAGCTAATCGAGAAGAACATTGTAGATCGAGGTAAACTAACCAGCATCACAATTGCCAATGCTGGGCATTACTCATTTTTAACACTATTTCCTGAATCTCTTAAATCAGAACTCGGCGCGATAGCACAAGATCCCGCAGGATTCGACAGAGAAGAATTTCAAAACACACTTGGCTTGCTCATTATTGATTATCTCAACTCAACACTGGGACAATCAAGGAGATAAGGTATGGAAAAATTTCTGCTGTGCTCCAAATTCCCAGCAGAGCACGGAGTTATACGGCCAAGCTCTAAACTTACTTTAGATATAAAAATACACGAGGTAGTTATGTCTCTATATGATAGTAAGTATGAAAAATTTCTGTTTCAGAAAATTGATGATTCAGATTTTTTGTCCGGCTTTTTAATTGGACATCTTGTCATAGAGCATCTTCTCGAAGAAATCATAGTATCCTATGATCCAAAGCTTAAAATTCACTTTTCCTCCTTAAGCCATAGTAGAAAGATTAACCTAATTAACTCACTTGGCCTAATACCAAACGGGGCGGCTAGCTGTCTTCAAGACATCAATAAAATGCGTAACAAATTTGCTCATGAGCTTGGTTACGAGCCAAATAAAGGTGAACTTAAAAATTTGGTACGAAAGTGCAAAGAAAATTTTTCTGATTTCACTGATGGCTTAGAACAGATCCTTGGGGCTTTGGAAAACTGCGATAATCTCCAAGATACTTGTAACGACTATGGTTGTGGGTTAGCTGACCTTTTTATTCAGATAGTTTATGACTTAGAAGGTTATGTACATGCTTCATTAGAAAAAAACCTGCCCCCCCCCCTCTCGATAGCAGACTAGTCAGGTAAGGAGTGTGTCCTCTATCAGTCATGGCGGAAATTGAGAATGGAACTTCGTGGGATACAATCAAAGTAATGCATAAAAATAACAGGAGCAAAATCAATTATTAGCTCGCATATAACCGATGGCTCAACATAGACTCTCAATACGTCACGCTTCAGTTCTAATAATCCGTAGTGATGACTTTTGTATATATATTGGTGATAGCACCTTGTCAGCTTAGTATCTGGGCAGCAGGCCTCAATCTAGTAGGAAAAGTCATGAAGTATTCTTTGAATTGACAATGCCCATTGCTCTTCATGAGCAAGCGCTTCTTTATATTTATCACATTGATTTTTGCAGGATTCGTTGCGCTCAGTATATACAAAACTCAACTCAACATGGAGCTGGGTGTCTGGCTCTTTTACCAATATCTGAAAATACTGCTAGCAGCCTTCGTTGTATTGTTCGTGATGGCGCAAGCATCCCGGTTGTTTTCAGTCGAATTGAGAAATGAGGATGTTACTGGTAGAAACCGACTTTTTCGAAAAGTATCCATACCATATGCGGAAATGGTGGGGGTGAGTATGGGAAAACTGCTCATCGTCAACTACATGGTCATTCGAACCAACAGCCTCAAGCGCATTTACGCCCCTTTTGATCTGGACGGTTTTCAAGATCTTTCGGATAAAATAGATGCCAAGTTAAAGCATCGCACAGCATCAAGGAATGACTAGTAACCGCTGGCATTTTGCTCGTTGCCTATACCTGTGTTCAGCTCACAGGTAGCCGGATTGTACAGATCACCAGCCCATCTACACCCGTTATGGCCCCATGACGGGTCAGCGCTGTCATATCACGCTCCTGTGGCGCCCCTTCCCCCACGGGGATTCTCTCCCGCCCGCCACTGACCTATAGTGAGCCCCTACTCGAACAACCTTCGCGAGCAGCAATATGTATATCGGCGAATTTGCCCGGCTGGCGGGCACCACTCCCAAGGCGATCCGCCTCTACGAACAGATGGGGCTGCTGCCCGAACCCAGGCGGCGCGGCAAGTATCGCGTCTACCGGGCGGAAGACTTGGAGTGGGTCCAGATCATTCGTCAGGCCCAGCAGTTTGGCTGCAAACTCAGCGAGCTCAGATCCCTGCTGGCTGGCCTGACCGACATGGCGCAGTTTCCCTGGCAGGAGGCCGAACGCCTGATCGCCTGCAAGCTGGCCCAGCTCGCCGCCGAGACGGCTCGCCTGCAACACCAACATCAGCAGCTGGAACAGTTCGCCGAGCTGCTGCAACAGCATCCCTGCCGCACGCCACTCCTCCAGCAAGACTAAGCACGGGCAAGCGCCCTTCGATGGCAAGCCAGTCGCCCTGACCAGCGATCTCATGAAAGAGGGCAACTCCCCCCCTTGACTCTGTCCCATGGGACAGAGGGTCTAATACGGGCTCACCCCATCAGGAGCCCTGACCATGCCACCCCGTCTGCTTGTCATCAACGGCAATCCCAAACCCGACAGTT
The DNA here is from genome assembly GCF_028355655.1 of Aeromonas salmonicida. NCBI lineage: Bacteria > Pseudomonadati > Pseudomonadota > Gammaproteobacteria > Aeromonadales > Aeromonadaceae > Aeromonas > Aeromonas salmonicida. The sequence goes on from NZ_CP110645.1 coordinate 4,068,316, forward strand.
TCTGCCATGCCCTGGCCCGCGAGTATGCTCGCAGCGCCGAGGAGGCAGGCGCAGAGGTCACACTGCTGCACGTGGGGGAGCTCGCCTTCGAACCGGACTTGCGCCATGGCTATGACCTTATGCCGCCGCTGGAGCCGGATCTGTTGGCGTTGCAGCAGAGCCTGAGTGCCGCTCATCATCTGGTGATCGTCTCCCCCCTCTGGTGGGGTGGCATGCCGGCCCGTCTCAAGGGCCTGCTGGATCGCACCTTGCTCTCCGGCTTCGCCTTTCAATATGTCAAGGGCAAGGCCCAGCCCCTGCGTCTGCTCGCGGGCAAGACGGCGCGCCTGCTGCTTACCATGGACAGCCCTGTCTGGTACTACCGCTGGTGGCTGGGGGATCCCGCCTCGCGCATCCTCGACAAGCAGATACTGGGGCTGTGCGGCATCCGGCTCACCCACCGCCAGCACCTGGGGCCCATGCACAAGGCCCGCGATCAGGACAGGGCCCGCTGGCTGACAGAGACCTGTGCTGCGGCCCGCGCCGATGTGCGCCGGCTAAGTCGCCGCACATGAAAAAGCCCCGCATCGCGGGGCTTTTTGTTATTGGCGGTGGCCGACTCAGTTGACGGCGACCGGCTCGCTCATGCTGGCGGGCGGCGGAGTCTGAAACTCGCGCTCGGCCTCGTTGAAGCGATCCACCATGGCCTTGGAGGGCGCCTTGTCCAGCAAGCTGAACACCACAATCGCCAGAGCGGAGAAGAGGAAGCCCGGGATGATTTCATACAGCCCCAGCCAGCCAAACTGCTTCCAGACGATGACGGTGATGGCACCCACCAGCATGCCTGCGAGGGCGCCGTTGCGGGTCATGCGCGACCAGAGCACGGAGAGCAACACAACGGGACCGAAGGCGGCACCAAAACCGGCCCAGGCGTAGCTCACCAGCCCCAGTACCCGGTTCTCCGGATTCATGGCAACACCGATGGCGACCACGGCGATCAACAGCACCATCATGCGACCCACCCACACCAGCTCCTGCTGGGAGGCGTTCTTGCGCAAGAAGGGCTTGTAGAGATCTTCGGTAATGGCGCTGGAACAGACCAGCAGCTGACAGCTTAGCGTGCTCATCACGGCCGCCAGAATGGCGGAGAGCAGCACGCCGGCAATCCAGGGGTTAAAGAGCAGCTTGGAGAGCTCGATAAAGACCCGCTCCGGGTTGCCGGTGACACCGGCGGCCTGCTCGGTGAAGGTGGAGAAGTAGGAGAGGCCGAAGAAGCCGATGGCCACGGCACCACCGAGGCAGAACACCATCCAGGTCATGCTGATGCGGCGGGCATTGACCATGGAGTGGTGGGAATCCGCCGCCATGAAGCGCGCCAGTATGTGGGGCTGGCCGAAGTAGCCCAGGCCCCAGGCCATCAGGGAAATGATGGCGATGAAGTCCAGATTCTTGAACATGTCGAGGTTGCTGGCGTTCTGCGCCGCCACCTGCACCATGGCGGTGTCGATGCCGCCAACGGCGATGATGACGAATACCGGCGTCAGGATCAGGGCAAAGATCATCAGGGTCGCCTGCACCGTATCGGTCCAGCTCACCGCGAGGAAGCCGCCGAAGAAGGTGTAGGTGATGGTGGCCGCGGCACCGACCCAGAGGGCGGTGTCATAGCTCATGCCGAAGGTGCTCTCGAACAGGCGGGCACCGGCCACCACGCCGGAGGCGCAGTAGATGGTGAAGAACAGCAGTATCACCAGGGCGGAGAGGATGCGCAGCACCCGGCTCTTGTCCTCGAAGCGGTAGGTAAAGTAGTCCGGCAGGGTCAGGGCGTTGCGGTTCTTCTCGGTGTGAACCCGCAAGCGACCGGCGACCCAGCGCCAGTTGAGATAGGCCCCTATGGTGAGGCCTATGGCGATCCAGCTCTCTGAAATACCGCCGATGAAAACGGCGCCCGGCAAGCCCATCAGGAGCCAGCCGCTCATGTCGGAGGCCCCGGCGGAGAGGGCGGTGACCCAGCTCCCCATACGGCGGCCGCCGAGAATGTAGTCGTCAAAGTTGCGGGTGGCGCGATAGGCTATAAAACCGATCAAGACCATCCCGAGGATATACACCAGAAAGGTGATAAGCATGGGGGTGCTGGCTGTCATTCAAAACTCCATTAGGTGACGTGTGTACCCGTTCTGACGACGGGCTCTTCCTTAAAAAACCGCCCTAGCTTAATCAGCAGATCCCATGACCTCAACCACTTTTAACAAATAAAAAACACAATATAAACGTTTCATCTCTAACTAACGAACCACTCAAGGAGAGATGCGCCGGATTTTATCCTGAGACAGCAAGGGCTTGTCTGCTCCCCCTCCGCCTGGCGCCAGGCGGCATGAGCGTAAAAAAAAGCCCCGACCAGAGGCCGGGGCTTGAGACGATGAACGACAGGATCAGCGATTGATGGCGATCGGCATGCCGCTGCGCTGCTCCAGCGCCTGCTTGACCAGCTGGGAGTCGCTGTCGGCATGGGCGATAAAGCGGGTCGCGGCCTGGGTCATGGGCAGCGGAGCAGGCAGACTGGAGTTGAACTCGGCTTCGCTGCGAGACAGAGGCTGGTGCACTTCCAGATAACGGCGGCCATCGGGCTCGACGGTGGCCTTGATCGGCTGGTTGACGAACTGCACTCGCGTGCCGACCGGGATCTGCTTGAACAGGTACTCTATGTCTTCGTTACGCAGCCGCACGCAACCGTGGCTCACCCGCAGGCCTATACCGAACTGGGCATTGGTACCGTGGATGGCGTACATCTTGCCGATGTAGAGCGCAAACAGCCCCATGGGGTTGTCCGGGCCTGCTGGCCAGACTGCCGGCAGGCTCTCGCCACGGGCGGCATACTCGGCATGCATCTTGGCGGTCGGGGTCCAGGTCGGGCCCGCCTTCTTGCGCTGCACGCTGGTCACCCAGTTTTCCGGGGTGTCGGTGCCGAGCTGACCGATGCCGATGGGCAGCACTTCCACCACCTTCTTGCCTTTAGGGTAGTAGTAGAGGCGCATCTCGGCCACGTTCAGCACTATGCCTTCGCGGGGGGCATCCGGCAGTATCAGCTGATGGGGGATGACCAGCTTCTCACCCGCCTGCAGCAGCAGGGGATCCGCCTTGGGGTTGGCTTCGAGCATATTGGTCAGCCCCAGCTGGAATTTGGCGGCCACGGCCTCCAGTGGCTGACCGTTTTCGGCGGCCGGCACCACGTATTCCATATTCTCGCCCACCAGACGGCTGTTGGCCCCGGGCAGATCGTATTGAACGGCAAACACAGGCGCGGCGGCCAGAACAAGGCTGCAGCACAGAGCAGCCGCACTATTACGAAGGAGCTTCATAACTTTCCCATGATGATGACTTGATTGACGTCTCAGGGCTGACAGCTGATTCAAGAGGGATCAGGGGCGCGAAGAGAAGGCCGCCATTTTTCTCCTCTGCACACCAAATTTCAACTGACAACTGGATACGGGTCGATGATTAATATGGCGTTTCCCCTGCCACCTCGACCCGTGTCCTTACTCCGTTTGTCCCCTCTGCCAGGCACGCATATCGTAACCTGTGGGAGATTGATGTAACCGCAGATGAAATTGCTCAATGATGGCGAAGATATGGTCGAAAATATCAGCCTGGATCCCTTCGTAATCCGCCCAGGCCGTGGTCGCCGTGAAGCAGTAAATTTCCAGCGGCAGACCGTCAGTGGTCGGTGCCAGTTGGCGCACCATCAGCGTCATGTCCTTGCGAATACCGGTATGGGCGCGCAGGTAGGCGTCCAGATAGGCGCGCAGGGTCCCGAGATTGGTAAGGTGGCGCCCATTGATGGGGCAACTGAGGGCATCGCTGAGCTGCTGGTTATAGGCGCTCAACTCCTGCTCCTTGCGGCCCAGGTAGGGCGCCAGCAGCTGGGCCTGCTTGAGCTGCATCTGCTCATCCGCGGTCAGGAAGCGCACGCTGGTCATGTCGATATTGACGCTGCGCTTGATGCGGCGACCGCCGGATTCCGTCATCCCCTGCCAGTTCTTGAAGGAGTCGGAGATGAGCGCATAGGTGGGGATGGTGGTGATGGTCTTGTCCCAGTTCGACACCTTGACGGTGGTGAGGCCGATATCGGTCACCTCGCCGTCGGCACCGTACTTGTCCATCTGCAACCAGTCGCCGACGCTGAGCATGCGGTTGGCGGAGAGCTGGATCCCCGCCACCAGGCCGAGGATGGGGTCCTTGAACACCAACATCAGCACGGCTGTCATGGCACCCAGGCCACTGAACAGGAAGAGCGGTGACTTGCCGAGCAGCAGGGCGATCATCAGGATGCCGACCAGTATGCTGGCCACCAGCTTCACCCCCTGAAAGATGCCGCGCAGGGGCAAGTCTCGCCCGAGCCGGGTGTAACGGCTCACCGACGACATGCAGTCGAGCAGGGCAAACAGGGCCAGCAGCAGGAACAGCAGGATCCAGAACTGGGTCACCATCTCGATCAGCTGCAAACTGTCGGAGCCGCTCGGCAGCCAGATCTCCGCCTGACCGAGCATAACGGCGCCCTGCAACACGAAGGCAAGTCGATAGAACAACCGCTGTTGCAACTGGGGGGGCAGCCACACCTGTTTGGACTTGGCGAGCACTGTCACCAGCCGCACCAGCAGGACCCGGTGCAACAACACGTGCAATATCAGCGAGGTAAGGACGATAAAGCCCAGGGCGATCACCAGCGCCATCATGTTGCTGACTTCAACACCCATGCTCGCCAGCCAGTTAAAAAATATCACCTTCATCCCTACCTCCTGTACATGAAACAGCCGTCAGGGTACGTATCTGCCACCCCATGTCAAATGACAACTTGCTCAGCCGGAGGCCTGAAACGACAACGCCCGGCGCAGGCCGGGCGTTGTATCGGAGCGAGGGGCGTTAGCCGACCAGACTCAGGGCATCGCGGGCGATGACCAGCTCTTCATTGGTGGGCATCACCAGCGCCAGACGGCTGCCTTCAGCCGTGATGGGGCCTTCTCCACCGAGCACGGCGGCATTGTTGGCCTCTTTATCGACCTTGAAGCCGAACAGGGCCAGACGATCCAGCACCATCTCGCGCACCATGGCGGCGTTTTCACCGATACCGCCGGTGAACACCAGAGCATCGAGGCGACCCTCCATGGCAGCAGCGTAAGCGCCAACATACTTGGCAACTCTGTAGGTGAAGACATCCAGCGCACGCTTGGCACCGGCGTCGGTCGCATAGTTGGAGGTGACATAGCGGCAATCGCTGCTCACCTCGGTCAGACCCAGCAGACCGGATTCGCGGGTAAGGGTGTGATTGATCTCGTCCACGCTGTAACCGAGCTGATCGTGCATGAAAAAGACGACGGCGGGGTCGATGTCACCGGAACGGGTGCCCATCGCCAGCCCTTCCAGCGGGGTCAAGCCCATGGAGGTATCGACGGACTCACCGTTCTTGATGGCGCAGACGGAAGCACCGTTGCCTAGGTGGCAGTTGATGATGTTGAGCTCGGCCAGCGGCTTGCCCAGCGCCTTGGCGGTCTCTTCTGCGATGAAGCGGTGAGAGGTGCCGTGAGCGCCATAACGACGGATGCCGTTCTCTTTATAGAGCTTGTAGGGCAGCGCGTAGAGATAGGCTTCCTGCGGCAGCGTCTGGTGGAAGGCGGTGTCGAACACGGCCACGTTCTTCTCGGCAAGTTGCGGGAAGACCTTGAGCGCAGCACGAATGCCGATGAGGTGCGCCGGGTTGTGCAGGGGGGCGAACGGAATGGCGGCCTCGATGCCGGCGATCACGCCATCATCGATGCGAACGGAGCGGGAGAACTGCTCGCCACCGTGCACGATGCGATGGCCGATGGCCACCAGCTGCTCGGCCAGGGTCGGATCCTGAGGCAGGATGTGGCCCACTATGTGGTCGAGGGCGGCCTGGTGAGCGGCACCCGCTCCCAGCATGGCTTCGCCCTTGACCCCGTGGAGTTTCCATTTGATACGTGCATCATCCAGATTGAAGCATTCGGCCAGGCCGGACAGCATGTCCTCACCTGTTTCGGCGTCCATTACGGCAAATTTCAGGGAAGAGCTACCGCAGTTAAGGATCAATACCAACTTGCTCATGTTCTACATCTTCCTGTGCTTCGGCTTTATGCCGACAGTGTCGTGTCATCCAACAATGGATGGGATTCCCCTGCCGGGGGCTTATGGTCGCAGGAAAGTGCGCCCAATTTTTCAATACGTTAAGTGCGGGTCCCGAAGACGCTGTGCACTCGATTCATCATGGGGTCGGTGTGAACCCGGAGGGTGCCGCGCACCCGTTGAGCTGCCGTGCTGACGGCTACAGGCCGGCCAGCAAATCCTTGTGCACCTTGACCACCAGCTTCTTCACGTGAGCCGGCTGGTTGGGGGTACAGAGAGGGCGATGCAGTTCTCCCGGCCAGAAGATGGCAAAGTCGCCGGGCTGCAACGCCAGATAACTGGTCTGTTCGTCGTCGACGAACCAGAGATCGGGGTGGGGATGATCGGCGCCGTCATTGACGTAACTGTGAGGCCCGACACCTATCCACTCTTCCCCGCGCAGCAGCAGTTGTATATCCAGATACTGCTGATGGAACTCGCCACGGCGATCCGCTGCCGGCTCGGTCAGCTCTTCGCTCACCAGACAGAACAGCGTGAGGCCGTCGATCTCTGTCTTGCCGAGCGGCGCACTCAGCCAGTGGTCGACGCTCTTCACCACCTCGACCATGATACGGGCCAGCGGGGCGGGCAGCGGCGTTCGCTGCAGGGTATTCAGACTGCCGGTGATCATGGCGAGCGGATCCTTAGGTGTATTCAGGCGGCATCTTTGCCGCAAAATGAAAAAGGACCCTGTTCAGGTCCTTGTGTCGCACCATCTGCAATCCATGCAGACAGGAAGCGCCTATTTGCTCGTGCCGAGCGTCTGAGGTCACTGTTACACACTCATCCGCTGCTTGCCAAGAGACGAAAACGCATTCTCCCAGTGATCGTACCAGCTGAAACAATATTATTCACTACTCCATCGTCGTCGACTTTGACCAGACGCAAAAACGGGAGCATCTGCTCCCGTTTTTTTCACACAACCGGTGTCATTCAAGCCTTGCGGGCGTTTTCCACCGGCTTGGCATACATGGCGCGCCAGATGGCCTTGTGCTCTTGTGGCACCTCTGACTGACGAGTCAGGAAGGCCGCCTGCTCTATGGTATTGGCCTTGCCGGACACATCTGCAGCCAAGTAGTTGCCCGGGAAGAGGCGATAATTGCCCCAGATTGCCTTGTCGATCAGCGCCGCCAGCTCGTCCGGATCGCTGAAACCCTCGCTGATGGGGGCGCCGAAGGAGACATGTACCCGTCCCTTCTGGCCGACGATGCCGGCAACGATGCTCTCGATATCCTCGAACTCGCCTTTTTCGTAGCTGCCGTTGACCGACTTCTCGTACAGCTCGCGCGCCTTGGCCTTGTCGGTGGGATCCAGCTCATAGCTGATGCTGACCGGCACTATGTTGAGGCTGCGCATGTAGTCGACGAAGTCGATTTTCTGCTTCTTGCCGTCTACATAGAACATCTTGAGGATGGCGGGATCCGTCTTGTCATCGCCATTCTTGGCGCGCCCTTCCTTCTGGGCGATCCAGATGGAGTGGCCTTCGTGTACCGACTGGCCGATATAGGCGGACAGCTCGCCGAGCATCTTCATCATCTCCCGCGGTCCCTTGGCGGAGCGCTTGACGATGAAGCTCTTGTTGAGCTTCATCAGCTCGGTGGCGCAGGGTTTGCGCAGCAGGTTGTCACCGATGGCGATGCGTACCGTATCAAAACCATGGGTATGCAGCCCCCAGTTGACGAACGCCGGATCCATGGCGATGTCCCTGTGGTTGGAGACAAACAGGTAACCCTGCTCTTTCTTGAGGTGTTCGAGGCCGGAGAAGGTCACGCCCTTGGTGGAGGTGGCGATCATGCGGGACATGTAACGGGTCACCCCCATCTGCACCTGATGGATGGTGGTCACCTTGGACCACTTGTAGCGCAGGAATTGGCGGATCAGCGGGCGAATGGCCCAGCCAAGCCAGCTCATCAGGGAACCGAAACGATACTTGGCGATGGCGCCGATAAATTCATCATCCTGGATCAGCCGTTCTATGGCTGCCGGCACTTCTTCATCGCGGTAGGGGCGAATGTCCGCGAATCTATCTACTTCAATCACAATGTCAGCCTTGCGTGTAAGGAGTCGCGGCCAACCGAGTTGGCCGGGAAATTCAGGGCGCAATTTTACACGCTTTTATGGCAAGGGGTATGGAGCGAGTACGAATAGTGAGATCTGACCAGTTAATCAGGCTGCAATGCCAGTGTCACCGCCGCTTCGGCATGAATCGCAGTGGTGTCATAGAGCGGAACGGCCGCTTTTGAGTCACCCACCAGCAAGGCAATCTCGGTACATCCCAGGATCACGGCCTGGGCACCCGCCTCGGCCAGCCCGGCGATGATGGCGAGATACTCGGCGCGCGATGACGCCAGGATCTCGCCAAGACAGAGCTCGTCATAAATGATGCTATGCACCCGTTCGCGCTGCGCCGCTGGCGGCACCAGCACCTCAAGCCCGAACAGGGTTTGCAGGCGGCCCTTGTAAAAATCCTGCTCCATGGTGAAACGGGTGCCAAGCAGCCCGACTCTTTGCACACCGTCCGCCAGCAACTGGCGAGCGGTGGCATCGGCGATATGGAGCAGCGGAATATCGATGGCAGCCTCAATCTCGGGCGCCACCTTGTGCATTGTGTTGGTGCCGATCAGCAGAAAATCGGCGCCGCCAGCCTGCAGCTTGCGCGCCTCGGCAGCCAGCAGGCGCGCGGTCGCGGGCCAGTCACCAACATGCTGCAGCCGCTCTATCTCGGCAAAGTCGACGCTGCTCAGCAGCACCCGCGCCGAGTGCAGGCCGCCGAGCCGTGCCCGCACATCCCGGTTGAACGCCTGATAGTAACTGACGGTGGATTCCCAGCTCATGCCACCCAGCAGACCGATACATTTCATGGGGACTCCTTTAATACAGTGCCAGTGCAGTATGGCGCTGCCAGCGAGATAAAAAAGGCCCCGAAGGGCCAACAAGACAGAAGGTAAGGCCAAAGGTCCAGGGTCTGTTGACGTCTGTCGCGGCCGAGCTGACACGTCAAAGGATCTTGGACGCCTAAATCCAGATCATCAGCACGCAGGCTGCCGTGGCGAGCCCCATGCCAAGGTTGAAACGACGCCAGCCTGTGGCGGTGCGGATGAGGCGGCGCACCTGGGCACCGAACAGCACCCAAAAGGCACCGGTATACAGGCCGGTCACAAAAAAGATGCCGAGCACCCAGCTGGCCGAGGGCCAGTAAGCCTCCCCCGCCAGGGTAAAGCCACTGATGGCGGAGAGCGCCATCATCCAGGCCTTGGGGTTGAGCAGTTGCAGCATGGCTCCCTGATGGGCCGGAATGAGCGGTCGGTTGCCCTCGGTCGGGCCACTGGCGGTCGCCACCTTCCAGGCCAGCCAGAGCAGATAGGCCGAGCCAATCAGCTTGAGACCGTCATGCAGCAGCGGCGCCTTTTCAAACATCACCCCGAGCCCCAGCGCCGTGGCCAGGATCATCAGGTTGATCCCCCCCACCACCCCCACCAGCAGGGGAAGAGTGCGGCGAAATCCCTGGGCGGCACCGGCACTGGTGAGCAGCATGTTATTGGGGCCCGGCGTGCCACAGGTAATAAGGGCAAAGCCCGCCAGGGGAAGCAACCAGTTCAGATCCATCTCAACCTCTTGGTGATACAAAGCGTCCGATATACGGCAAGCCTTCTAATATGCAGAGCCAGCCCCGTGGCGACAAGTCAGAAATGGCTCTTTCTTGCCTGCCAGCGGCGCGCGCTCAATACCAGAGCATCACCACGCAAAGCGCCGTCAGCACACCAAGGGAGCCGTTGAGGCGCCGCCAGCCCCTATCCGTGCTGATCCAGTTGCTCAACTGGTGGCCGAACAAGACCCAGACAAAACAGACCGGGAAGCCCACCAGCGGAAACACCAGCATGATCCCCCACAGGCTAGGCCAGTAACTGGCACCTGGCAGACTGAACAGACTGATGGCGGAGATGGCCATCATCCAGGCCTTGGGATTGAGAAACTGAAAGCCCAACCCTTCCAGCAGGGTCAACGGACGGGCACGCCGGGCCGGATCACCGGGGGCACCGGCTACGGCGATACGCCACGCCAGCCACAGCAAATAGAGGCTGCCGAAGATCTGCAGCCCCAACCGCAGCAGAGGCCAGCTCTCGAACAGGGGATAGAGCCCCAATGCCATGACCAGTTGCAACACGGGCTGACCCACGGCCACGCCGGTCAGGTGTGGCAGGGTACGGCGCACCCCGAAGTTGGCGCCAGATGCCGTCAGCATCAGATTGTTGGGGCCCGGCGTACCGCAGGTGAGCACGGCAAAGCCGAACAGGGTGACATACCATTCCATCGTCATCTTGTGACTCCTTCATTGCCACATTGTATCGATACAATGTGGTGTATTTGATTGTGAACAGGTTGGCTTTCACGCTATATTGAGGACAATTTTGGATCAATGGATTTATTGTCACCATGACAATCTGGACCCCGGACCTAACCCCCTTCGATGGCCCCCTCTATCTCAAGCTGGTGAAAGCCATAGAGCAGGCCATTCTCAGTGGCGACCTGTCACCCCGAACCCGCTTGCCGACCCACAGGGCCCTGGCGGATCGGCTGGGAGTGACCGTCGGTACCATCACCCGTGCCTATGGCGAGGCGGAGCGGCGCGGCCTGCTGGCGGCCAAGGTGGGACACGGCACCTGGGTCAAAGGGACAGGCATGGATCCGGCCAATGAGTGGGTGATCCGCAAGGAAGAGGGGCATCGCATCGAGCTGTGGCAGAACCTGCCGGTGCAGCTGGACAGGGCCGCTATCATACGTCCCATGCTGGGAGAGCTGGCCGACGGGGATCTCAATGCCCTGCTCGGCTATGACAAGGAGGCGGGCCAGCCCGGTCAGCGCCAGCTGTTCATCGACTGGCTGGCCGAGCAGGGGGTACACGGCAGCGAGGATCGCCTGCTGTTCAGCCACGGCGCCCAGCACGGCATCATGCTCTCTCTGCTGGCCACCGGCTGCGTGGGGGAAACCATTTTGTGTGAAGGCCTCAGCTACCCCGGCATGCTGGGCAATGCCCGCCAGCTGAAGAACCAGGTGGTGGGGCTGGCGATGGACGAGGAGGGGTTGATCCCCGCCGCGCTGGAGGCCGCCTGCCGCACGCGGCGGGCCAAGCTGCTCTACCTCACCCCGACCCTGCAAAATCCCACCACCGCCATCATGAGCCAGGCACGGCGCGAGGCCGTCGTCGCCATCGCACGCCACCATGACCTGCTGATCATCGAAGATGACGTCAACGGCCTGCTGCCCAGTATCCCGGTAGCCCCCCTGGTCAACCTGGCGCCGGAGCGGGTCATCTATCTGGGCAGCCTGGCCAAGATCGCCTGTGGCGGCCTGAGGGTCGGCTTCGTGCTGGCGCCGCCCGCCCTGCGCAACGCCTTCGCCCAGGCGATGCGGTTGTCGAGCTGGATGGTGAGCCCGCTCTTGATCGAGCTGGCCTGCAAGCTGGTCAGCCAGCGCCAGATAATGCCATTGGTCGAGCAGCAGCGGCAGATCCTGGCACGTCGCGGCGAGCTGTTGCGCCACCTGTTGCCGGGGGCTCACTGGCAGGCGGGCTCAATGCACGCCTGGCTGCCATTGCCGGAGCCGTGGCGCAGTCAGGAATTCGCCGAGGCTGCCAACGCCCTTGACGTCGGGGTGGCGAGCGGAGAACACTTCGCAGCCGGCCAGTTCGCCGCGCCGCAAGGGGTACGGCTGAGCCTGAGCCAACCGGCCACAGATGCCCGTGTCGCCGAGGGACTGGAGCGGCTGGCACAGCTGCTGCGCACCGTGCCGCCCACCAATCCCCTGCTATAGTCAGCCACCATCAGTCAGCCACTATCCGGCCCAGCGCGCCAAGATCCGGGCGCCCAAAGGAGAGCCCATGCACCCGACCCGCGTCTCGCTTCTGCTTGTCACTCTGCTGCTGGGGGGCTGCGCTGCGCCCGGTCATCAACAGCTGGGCACGGCACTGAGCGGGCTGGAGGGGGAGCTGCAACGGCTGGAAGAGGAGCTGGCCGCCATGAACGGCCTCCATTACCAGAAGGCAATCGATGCCCCCTTGAGCCTGCGCCGCCATCTGGTTGCCGCCTCCCCTCCGGTAGCAGGAGTAAGGCTCGAGCGTCGCCAGTTGCAGGATGGGCCACGGCTCAATTATCACTACCGGCTGCCGGATGGCATGACGACCCTGCCACTCGACAATCCCTGCCTGCGTTATGAGTTCGAGTTGCGCCATCTGGGTCGTCTGGGCCAGCTGGCGCTCAGCTGGCAGGGACGCGACGCTCAGGGCTCCCGCCTGATCCACCAGCGCGATTGCCCCTTCTCGGCCAGTGGGCCCGGCCTGCAATAAGCCGCCTTTGCTCAATCCAGGCGCCCCCTATGGTCAGTTGAAAGGCGCCCCCACATCTTGTAGCTTGCCTCCATCCCCTTCTCTTGACTCCCTTGGCCGGAAACCGCCCCATGAAACTGACTCCCCTGTGGCTGGCGCTGTGCAGCCTGCCTGTGCTGGCCTGTGGCCCGGATGGCTGCGAAACGCCGCTCACCCTGCAACTGACTGCAGCCCAGTGCCATCTGAACGGACTGCCATTTCTCTCCCCCGATAACGACACCCGTACCAATCTGGCCTTGCTGCTGGCCGATGAGCAGGCGTTCTCCCTGCCCGGTGGGGCTCTGCCTCTCCCATTTCGGATCGATGAGCTGATAAGCCCGACCGTTGGCGATACCGCACCTGCCGGACCGGATCCCCTGCTGGCGCTGGCCGCGTCGCTCGGCATAGAGGCCGCCACCACTGAAGCGGCCATCACCCGGGCCGGCAGCTGGAGCGAGGGGCGCTGTATCAGCAACAATCCAGTCTCTGCCGAGGCCTTCTTGCAGGCACTGGTGCAAACGCCCGCCCTTACCGCCGGCGATCGCAGCCAGCTGGCAAGCCAGCGGCTCGCCATGCTGGGTCAGTGCGGCCATGCCCAGGACGCGGCAGAAAGCATGCCCCAGGGCGAAAGCAAGACGGCGCCGCTGTCCGTCGCCGCCAAGGGGTTTGCCGACTACCTGACCGCCAGCCAGCATTTCTATCAGGGGGAGTTTGCGCAAGCCGACGCCCTGTTTTCCGCCCTCGCCGAACAGGACCAGCCCTGGCTCAAGGAGACGGCCGACTACATGAAGATCCGGGTCGCCCTCAACCAATCCCAGCAAAGCGCCTTCGACGATTGGGGCAGCCTGGACCGCAGCCAGATCGATCAGGCTCAGCTACAGCGCTGCGAGCAGCTCATCACCGACTACCGTACCCGCTACCCACAGGGGCGCTATCTGGATTCCGCCACCGGCTTGTTGCGTCGACTTGCCTGGTTCAAGGGGGATAACGAGCTGCTGGCCAGTCACTATCTGCAGGCGAGCCAACAGCAGAGCGAGCCGGATCTGGTCAACGAGATCGATCTCAAACTGCTGATGCAACCCGGCTTCACCGGCTCGGCAACCATGCCCATGCTGACCCTGGTGCAGGATCTGCGCCGGCTGCGGATCCATGACAGCTGGGATGAGTGGCAGCCGCTGCTCGCCGCCGAGATCGGCCAGCAGGCCCCCCAGTTTGCCCGGCACGCCCCCTGGCTGGCCTATCTGGAGCAGTCCAGCCGCTACTATCTCGCCAAGGATTATGCCGCAGTGGTCGCTGCCGCCCCTGCGCTGGCCAACGGCCCCCTGAATAATCTGGCCTTCAGCCAGCAGGTATTGAAAGGGATGGCACTGGCTGCCCAGCAGCAGTGGGCCAAAGCTGAACAGCAGTGGCGCGCCCTGCTCGCCAACCAGCCAACCCCCTTGCAGGATCAGCTGTTGCAGCTTGCCCTGGCCATGACCCTGGAACGGGTAGGTCAGCTGGAGCAGGTGTTTGCCAAGGAAAGCCCCATCAAGAGCGATCACTACCGCATCCCGCTGCTGGAGTATGTGGCACCGGCGCCCCTGCTGCGCCGCATGGCCCGGGATGAAACCGCCTCCGAGCCCCTGCGTCAGCGCGCCAGTTACACCCTGAGTTACAAGCAGCTGACCCATGGCGACTACCAGGGCTTCCTGCAAGATGTGGCGGGCACTCCCCCTGCGGCACCGTTCAACTGGCAAGGCAGCCAGGGTTATCAGTGCCCGGCCCTGACCGAGGTGGTCGCCACCCTCGCCAAGGCGCCTGGTACGCCCAAAGCCCTCAACTGCCTGGGCGAGTTTTTCCTGGCACAAGGGCTGGATTGGGATCCCCTGCTCCATCGACCAGGAGCCGATACCCTGGCGGGGAGCCAGGACCTGTTTGCCGGCAAGCAGCGCAGCCGCCTCGACTGGTATCAGCAGATCATCTCCAATCCCAAAGCCGCCAAGGACGACAAGGCCTACGCCCTCTATCGCGCCATCAACTGCTACGCCCCGAGCGGCAGCAACGGTTGCGGCAGTCAGGATCTGCCCGTCAGCCAGCGCAAGGCCTGGTTCAACACCCTCAAGCAGCAACACGGGGCAAGCCAGTGGGCAAAACAGCTCAAATATTACTGGTGATGCTGACGCTGCTCGGCACCGAGGCCAGGGCCGACGTCGAGGCGAGCCAGTACCGCCAGTTCTGGCTGTGGGCCGGGGTCAGACCCCAACCCGTGTTGCAGCAGGCAGATCGCCTCTATCTGCATCAAGGGGAGATAGGCCCCCTGGACCCGGCCCTGCCCCTGCGCTTTCAGGGTCAGGGCATAGCGCCGAGCAAGCTGCCGGTGGGCGAACTCTGGCTCGCCTATCGGGTGGAGCGGCTCGACTGGAATGACACCCTGCTGCAGAACCTGGAAAACCAGCTGGCGGCCTGGCAGCGAAAGGGCAATGAAGTGCGCGGCGTCCAGATAGATTTCGATGCCCGCACCCACCAGCTGGCCGACTATGGGCACTTCCTGCGTCAGCTGCGACAACAGTTGCCCGCTCGCTACGCCATCAGCATCACAGGCTTGCTGGACTGGACCCGCACCGGTGACATCAGGGAGCTGAACGCCCTGACAGGTGTGGTCGACGAGCTGGTGGTGCAGACCTATCGGGGCCGTCATACCGAACCCGGCTATGCCCGCTATCTGCAGACGCTGCACCGGCTGACACTGCCATTCAAGCTGGGGCTGGCACAGGGGGGAGAGTGGGATCCCGCCTGGGAAGCGAGATTGGCACAGATCCCCGCCTATGGGGGAGCTGTGGTGTTTCTGATCAATCCGCCCCCCCCTTGACCCCGGCGGGGTATTGACCAGAGTACAATTTACAGACAATAGTGAAAGCTCTTTTTGACTCCATCCCATGCCATACTTTTTCGTAACGTGAACCAGCAAGGGAGCGCCAAGGATGCAGATCCTTCTGATCGAAGACGATGCCATGCTCAGCTCGGCCCTCTCCCAAGGTCTGAGTGATCATGGCGTCACGCCATCCCAACTGACCTATTGCAAGGAACTCTCCACACTATCCGCCCTGCTGCGTCAGCAGCCGTTCGACGCCATCATCTGCCGCCAGTATCGCCATCAGGCCCATGAGGGGATCCGTCTGCTGCAGGAGGCCCACTATCTGGGCCTGCTCGAACCTGGCTGTGTGCTCTTGCTGCTGGATGGGGACGATGAATTGCTCCAGTACCCCCCTTCCGAGCTCTATTTTCCACTGCACCTGTCCATGCCCTTTACCACGGATCAGCTGACACGCAGTTTGCACGAACTGGTGTTGCTGACCGGGCTGACCCGGCCCTTGCCCCCGTCAATGAAGCTCAGGGAGTGGCGCCTCGCCTGCTCCCTGTGCGAAGACCTGCTCTACCAGCAGCAGAAGAAGAACAAGGCGCTGGGCCCACTGCTGGACAGGGTCAAGGGTTACATGTTGCTGCAGGAGAAGGATCACTTCCAGGCCACCCAGCACTATGCCATGTGTACCACTGAACACGACGCCTGGTGGCCACGCAAGGGGCTGATCCACGCTCTGCTGGGACTGAACAAGCTGGACAGCGCCCGCAAAGACCTGACCCGCAATCAGGAACGGCTGCCGCCGACAATACAGCTGGAACTGATGTTGGCCTGCCTGCTGCACGAGGCGCAGTGGGAATCAGCCTGGGAGGTCCTCGGCAAGCTGCTGCAAAAACAGTCCTGGCAGCCGGAATGGCGTCAGGCGGCCATCTTGCTGGCCCTGCTGCTGAAAGATGAAGGGAAGGCACTCGAACAGGCAAACGCGCTCAGCCTGCGATTTTTCAGTGAGCACAGGTTCCGCCTGTCTATCGAGAATTTCGTCCTGAATGCCAGTCTGGCCGTACTCTGGCACTACCCCACGGCAGCCAGGATCAGTGCCCTGCAACAGGAGTTTGACTATCTCAGCAAGGCCGCCACCCTGCGGGCCCACGAGGCTGCATTGCTGCAGGCCCTTATGCTGGGTCTGGATTATCGCTTCGATGACGCCATAGTGCTGCTGGCCAAACACCCGCCAGAGGCGGCGCGGGACAATCATCTCAACCAGTTGCTCGGCTTTGCCGTCAGCCAGTTTTGCGGCCTGCCCCACCACGCCCAGCGCTATCTGGCAAAGCTCGGCCAGTACCAGGCCAGAGTGGCACCGTCGCCGCTGCTCCAGCGGATGTTCAATCAAGTCGTCACTGAACTCAAACTCCAGCTGGACCGCCGTGAGCAACGCCTGACCTACCTGCGCCAGGAACGGCAGCGGGCCAGCGCATCGGGTCAGCATCAGCTCGCAGTGCAATACGCCATGACACTGCAGGAAGAGTTCCCGGCACTGCCGGGGGATGCCTGGCAACTGCTGGAGTTGCTGCAGCTGTGCTGGCCTGCCGGCATGCCCGCCCCCAAGGTGGCATTGCTGGTTGATCGGCTGGAGCGGCGCCTGACCCACAGCGCCACCTTCATGGAACACCATGCCGATGCGTACCAGAAGACCTTGCTGCAGATCAGATCACACCTGCACCCCAAGTCATCCTCTTCTCCGCCCAACTGAGCCCGCTGATGGCCGGGCTGGCGGACCTCGCAAGAAGCCCTCTTAAAACAGACCCCGCACCAGAATACCGGCGATCAGCAGCGGTGCGACCAGTCGCCAGCACCAGAGCAGGCCGAGCCGCAGCACGGGTGATAAACCGGCGGGCAATATGGTGTCCCCCAGTCGCCAGCCCAGCAGCAGAGTCAGCACCAGGCCGAACAGCGGCATCATCAGGTTGGAGGTGAGGTAGTCGAGCAGATCGAAAATCGTCTTGCCAAACAGGGTCAGCTCGCTCCAGAGGCCGAATGAGAGGCTGACCGGAATACCTGACACCATGATGAGCAGGGTCAGCACCCGACAGGCACCGCGCCGTGACCAACCCCACTCCTCCGTGGTGAAACGCACCAGATGCTCCAGCATGGAGATGGAAGAGGAGAGTGCCGCCACCAGCAGCAGCAGGAAGAAGACCACTCCCAGCCCCTGACCGAACGGCAGATGACTGAACACGGCAGGCATTGTCATGAAGGTGAGGCCGGGACCGGCAGTGGGATCGATACCGGTCGAGGCCAGCGCCGGGAAGATCATCAGACCCGCCAGCACGGAGATAAGGCTCGCCAGCGTCACCACCCAGACCCCGGAGCGCAGCACTCCTTCGCTGTTAGGCAGGTAGGCGCCATAGGTGGTATGCACCCCGAGGCCAATGGAGAGGGAGAAGAAAGCCAGCCCCAGCGCATCCAGCACGCTCTGGCCGGTCAGCATGGAGAAGTCCGGCACCAGCAACTGACGTACCCCTGCCATGGAACCCGGCATGGAGAGACCCACCCCCACCAGCAGCAACATCATGATGAACAGCGCCGGCATCATCCAGCGCAGTGCCCGCTCCACCCCTTTCTGAATGCCGCCCTGCACGAACCACCAGGTCAGTCCGGCAAAGACCAGATGAGTCAGCACGGGCCACCAGGGGTCACTGACATAACCGTTGAACAGGGCGGTGAGGGCGCTGCCCTCACTCAGGTTGAGCTTGCCCGCCACCGCCAGCGCCGCATACCCCACGGTCCAGCCGCCCACCACGCTGTAGAAGCTGTAGATGAAGAAGCCGCACAATATCCCCATGTAGCCCATCCAGCGCCAGTTCGGGCCGACCAGCTTGTGGAAGGCACCGAGCACGCCGCGCTGACTGCGGCTGCCGAGCAATGTCTCCCCCACCAGTACGGCTACCCCCAGGGTGAAGCTGAACAGCAGGAACACCAGCAGGAAGGCACCGCCACCATTGGTGGCCGTCACATAGGGAAACTTCCAGATGGCGCCAAGGCCGATCGCCGTACCGGCCGCTGCCAGCACATGACCGAGACGGGAAGACCACTGAACCTGGCTCATACAACCTCCGGGGAACACAACATCGAATCGATACTCCATGGGTAAACATCAAACGGGCAACAACAAAAAAGGCCGCCTGGCGGCGACCTTTGCAATGAACATTCAGACAAACTGCGCGTGCAAGGTCACCTCTCCTGAGAGCTGCAAAATCGGCCTGACAGCGCGAAAACGGGTGACATGAATAGGATGACCTGAACGCCAAAAAGGAGCCACAGCCTAAACCATGGCAAGAAAAATTGACACAATGAGAAATAAAAATTTTCAACTCCCATTGAAAACCCTATATTTATCAATCAGGGACGCCCTGTTGACCATGATAATGTCCTCCCTGCGACCAGCCCGTTGGTTTAATCTTTATGGGTAAGTGACGTCCCGTCACCGATCAGACGGCTAGCCTGGTTCGGCCACTTGATTCAGCATATGCAACAGGACAGTGCATGAAACGAACTCTGCTCATCGGAGCACTCTTCAGCCTCAGCCTGACACTGTCGGCACAACCCTCGCTGACCCTGCTCAGCCATGAACTCGTCCCCTTCACTCATCACCATGATGGCAAGCTCGACGGGCTCGCCGTTCGCCTGATCCAGCAAATACAAGATGAACTGGGAGAAACGTATCCCATCCGGATTTACCCCTTCAAACGGGCCCTGGCACTGACCAGACTGGAGCCAGGATATGCGCTGTTTGTTACCCAGTGGGCACCCGAGAGAGAACCCTTCTTTAAATGGGTAGGACCACTGTTTCGGAGCAAGGTGATCATCTATCAGCCCCCGTCACCCAGACACAAACTGAAGAGCCTCGACGACTTGCGTCATTTGCCAAGGGTCGGGGTTGTGCTCGGTAATGCCGATGACGAACGACTCACCCGCGAGGGATATACCAATCTGGTGCGCTACCAATCGGTTGAGGAAGCCTTGCAACGCTTGGTACTGGGCAAAATTGATGCATTTCCGGTAGGTGAAATGGTGCTGGATGCCACCTTGGAACAGCGAGGGTTATCACATCGCAGCGTGACCAACTCGGGGGTAGTCCTTCATGAGTCATGGCTCTACCTCGCCTTTTCCAGGGATCAGGATGATGCCGTCATAGCCCGTTGGCAGTCCGCGCTCGACAAGGTCAGGTTGAAAAGTGGGAGGGACATGCTGCCCCCCCATCAAGATCGAACCTCACATCAAGCCGCGCAACAGGATCCCGCCGATCAATAAGGGGGCCAGCCAGCGCCAGCAACCCATCACCAGGGTCCGCCAGTGCTGAGCCAAGCTCTGGGGCAGCGCTCGCTGACCCAGCTTCCAGCCCAGCAACAGGGTGAGCGCCAGCCCGAACATGGGCATCATCAGGTTGGAGGTGACAAAATCCAGCAGCTCGAAGATGTTCTTGCCAAACAGGGTCACATCCGCCCAGGGGCCGAACGACAGGCTGACGGGAATGCCGTTCACCATCACCAGCAGAGTAATGAGGCTGCAGGCCGCGCGGCGTGACCAGCCCAGACTCTCGCAGATGAAGCACTGCAGATGCTCCAGCAGCGAGATGGCCGAAGAGAGCGCCGCCACCACCAGCAGGGAGAAGAAGATCACCGCCAGTCCCTGACCAAACGGCAACTGCTGGAACACCGCCGGCATCGTCATGAAGGTGAGGCCCGGGCCGGAGGCGGGGTCTATGCCGGTCGCCGCCAGCACGGGGAAAATCATCAACCCCGCCAGCACGGCGATGAGGCTCGCCAGCAGTACCACCCAGAGGCTGGAACGGCCTACGCCTTCGCTGGAAGGCAAGTAAGCTCCATAAGTGGTGTGAATGCCGAGCCCGATGGAGAGGGAGAAGAAGGCCAGCCCCATGGCATCGAGCACGCCGGACATGCCGAGCTTGCTGAAGTCCGGCATCAGGAAGTGGCGTACCCCGGCCATGGCATTGGGCAGGGTAAGACCGAAGGCCACCAGCAGCAGTATCATGATGAACAGGGCCGGCATCATCCAGCGCAGGGTGCGCTCCACCCCCTTCTGCACGCCCCCCTGCACGAACCACCAGGTGAGAGCGGCAAACAGCAGGTGGGTCAACACGGGCCAGAGAGGATCGCCGACGTAGTCGTTGAAGCGGGCGGTCAGGGCGGCGCCATCCCCATGCTGCAGGCTACCGGCCAGCGCCATGCCGGTGTAGCCCAGGGTCCAGCCGCCCACCACGCTGTAGAAGCTGAAGATAAGCAGGCTGCAGAGCAGGCCCATGGCCCCGACCCAGCGCCAGCGCTTGCCCATCAGGGCGCTAAACGCCCCCACCACACCACGGCGGCTCATGCTGCCGAGCAGTGTCTCTCCCATCAGCACCGCCACCCCCAGGGTGAAACTGAACAGCAAAAAGACCAGCAGGAAGGCACCGCCACCATTGGCGGCGGTTACGTAGGGAAACTTCCAGATAGCGCCGAGACCGACGGCGGAGCCTGCGGCGGCCAGAATATAACCAAGCCGGGATGACCATTGGGACTGCTTCATAAGAACTCCAATACAGGTGCCCACGAGCTGGGCCCAAAACGGCGCTCAGAGTACGGTCAAGGCCACGCAATCACAACGCCGCTTATCGGGCTAAAAAACGATTTATTGGCATCATTACCTAATAATATTCAGTTTTACGCGTTATCGTGCCGAAAAATAAAAACCGGAGCATTTTTGCTCCGGTTTTGACTGTCATGGACTCGCATTGAGCGCCTAGATAACCCCCAGTTCCCGCAGTCGCTCCATCAGGTAGCTGTGGGCGGTATGACGCTCGGAGAGCACCACATCCGGCCGCGGGTGAAGGAACAGCGGCAGGGAGATGCGGGACTTAGCGGCGCTGCCGCCGGTCGGATTGATGACGCGGTGGGTGGTGGAGGGGTAGTAGCCGCGAGAGGCCTCCTGCAGCATGTCGCCGATGTTGATGATCAGGGTGCCAAAATCGCACGGCACGTCCATCCACTCCCCGTCGGCTCCCTTCACCTGCAGGCCCGGCTCGTTGGCGGCGGGCAGTATAGTCAGCAGGTTGATGTCTTCATGGGCGGCGGCGCGAATAGCACCCGGCGCTTCGGTGCCGTCAAACGGCGGATAGTGCAACACCCGCAGCAGTGTCTTCTGGCTCTCTTCAATCATGGAAGAGAGCGGGCAGCTGTAGTGAGCGGCGATGTCGCTCGGGGTGTATTGCTCCACCCAGCCCAGCAGCTCGGCGGCCAGATCGTTGGCGAGGCGATAGTACTCCATCGCCTGCTCCCTGAGCGCTTCCGGCATCTGGCCCCAGGGATAGAGGTGGAAGTACTCCTTGATGTCCTTCTGGCTGTGCCCCTTGGCCACCTCGGACACAGACGGCGGGAAGTAGCCGTCCTGGGTCTCGCGGTTGAACAGGAAATCCTGCTTCTGTTCGCTCATGAAGAAGCGATACCAGTTGTCATAGATGGACTGCACCAGCTCTTTCGGGATGGGGTGGTGGGTCAATACCCCGAAGCCCGTGGTACGCAGGGATTCGGTGAAGCGCTGCGCCGCATCGGGCGAGCGGTAATCGACGGTCAGGACTTTCATTATTTTTGTTACGCGCCAGTTAAAAGATGGCGCAGTTTACCTCGCCCATGACCACAAGGAAAGTGAGCCGCCCCTCCCGCCCCGGCCGGTCGCGAATAGTGACAAAAACGTCAAAAAACGGCGCCAGCCAAGACCCGAGATCCTCCCTTGTTCTGACCCGGCATCCTCACTAGAATGCCTCCATCATCCACGCTGGAGCCCGTTTATGTCCCCCAAGATCCTGTTGCTGACCCTGCCTTTTCTGCTCGCCGGTTGCAGCTCGCTGTCGGAAGAGGAGTGCCGTGCCATGAGCTGGTACAACCTGGGCTATCAGGATGGGGAGCAGGGCAAGACCCGTCAGGCGACCCGTGACTATGTATCGACCTGTGGCGAGTACGGCCTCAAGGTGGATGAAGCAGAGTGGAAACGGGGCTATGCCAAGGGGCTGGAGCTCTACTGCATTCCTGAACTGGCCTACAGCAAGGCCAAGTCAGGTCATGAGTATCTGGGGGTCTGTCCCAACGATGCCAGCTTCCTCACCCAGTACGATCGCGGTCGCAAGGAGTACCTGCTGGAGAAGCAGCTCAGCGAGATCAAGAGCGACTTGCAGCAGACAGAACGGGATATCGAACAGCTGGAGCGCCAGATCCGCAACGAGAACGACAGCAAGCAGCGCGACTACTACCGTGCCCAGCGCGAGCGGGCCATCCGTCATTACGAGGGACTGCGCCGAGACTACAACCGGATCCGCTTCCCTGATCGGGTGATCCAGTTCTCTTTCGGCAATTAAGACTCGGGCTGCACCGAGTACAGCAGACACCTCCTCCCGGCCTGGGCGATCCCCTTCTCTTTCGGGCATGGATGCAAAAAGAAAAGGCCACCCGGGCTATTTCCCAGCCTGGATGGCCCCTTTCCTCTGGCCACGGATCCTTACGAGGGCAGCACCCAGCGCTGCAGCGCCAGCGCGATCCCGTCTTCGTTGTGATCGGCGGTCACAAGGTCGGCATGGGCCTGCACATGGGCGGCGGCATTGCCCATGGCAACCGCCAGCCCTACCTGCTCGAACATGCTGATGTCGTTGTTGTTGTCACCAAACGCCACCACGTTTTCCATCGCTATCCCCTCGCTCTCGGCCCACAGGGCCAGCCGGTTGCCCTTGCTGCACCCCGGTTGCACCAGCTCCACCGCATATGGCGCCGCCCAGTCACGGGTAAAGGGCATGGCCTCGACCACCTCCCCCATGAACTGATGCAGCAGGGCAGGATCCTGGTTGAACAGCTCCAGCTTCCAGATCGGATTTTTCAGCCAGCTCGCCAGATCGTCCGCAGGCAGCAGGGAGATCTTGAGATGATCCGGCTGGTTTGCCGACCAGTGGCGCATCCGGGTGATGTGATCCTCGCAGCCGATATAGCCGATCCCTTCGCTAAGGTGGAACAGGGCCCCCATCTGCTGCGCCTCGACCTGAGCCAACAGCTCGGTGAGCGGGGCTACCGCCAGCGGGGCTACCGCCAGCGGGTCCCCCGCCAGGATCCTCTCCTGCGCCGGATCATAGAGGTAGGCACCGTTGCTGCAGATGATGGGGGTATCGAGGGCCAGCTCGTGATGGAAGGGGCGCGCCGTCATGAAGTGGCGGCCCGTCACCAGCAACACCTTGATGCCGTGGGCCCGCGCCTGGGCCAGCGCCGCTCGGGTCGCGGACGAGATCTTGTGATCCCGGGTCAGCAGGGTACCATCCATATCCAGCGCGATGGCCTTGTACTCACTCATAGCTCCTCCAGCCTCAAACAAATCAGCAAAGAGCCTTACCGTCCCAGAGCCGGCGCCCCGATGCAAGCCCTGTCAGGGACCGGGCCCCCAATCTGTGATCTGACCGGGGCACACGGCAAGTCCCTCCCGTCCACGGCTCCTCAACCCGGCTCGGCACAGCTCGCCAGACGCTGGCGTCGATCGGCCCGTTTGCGCAAACCATAGAAACCGATGGCACAGATCACACCTGAGAGGGCAGCCAGATAGAAGGGCCACTCGATGCCCGCCAGCAATGCCAGACTGCCCACTACGACCGCCAGGATTGAGCCGACCACATTCAGCCCACGGTAGAGCCCCATCGCCTGCCCCTGCTGCTCGGCATGGCTGCGATTGGAGATGGCCACTGAAATGGCCAGCACCCCCAGGCTCATGCCGATGCCTGCTGGAATGAAGGTGAGCGTCAATCCCCACCAGTGGCTGGGCAGGATAAAGAGCAACATGCCCGCCGCCATCAACAGATGACCGACGATCCCGAGAGAGCTACCGCGCCAGTGGTGAGCAAACCTAGCACCTAACCAGGAGCCCGCCATCATCGGAAGGCTCACCAGTACCGAGGCCTGCGCCAACTGTGCCGGATCCCAGGCCAGCCGCTCCACCAGCCAGACGTTGAAATAGGTGAAATAGAGCTGCACCGCGCCGTAGCTGAGCAGGGTCAGTACGAAGTAGGGCAGCAGAGCCGGTTGCAACAGCAACTGGCGGCTGGAGAGGGTAGGCGCCTGCCGGATGGCTATCACGGGTGAGTGATAGGGCACCAGCCACCATACCAGCAGCAGATTGACCAGGGTCATGGCCACCGCCAGCCAGGCGGCCAGACTGTAATCCCCCGATACCACGGCCGCATAGCCCCCTATCATAGGCCCTACTACCCAGCCCAGGTTCATGCCGATGTTGATCCAGGCGAAGTTGCGGGTCTTGGTCTTGGTGGTGCTCATGTCAGCCGCCATGGCCTGCACGATGGCTATGTTGCCATTGAAGAATCCCTCCACCACCCGACTCAGCAACAACAGTGGCAAGGATCGCCAGACGATCCCCAACGCCATCAGGGCATACCCTGCCAGTACGCCGATCAGACAGAGCATCAGGATCGGTTTGCGGCCGTGGCGGTCCGAGAGTCTGCCCAGCCTGGGGGATCCCACCAGTTGAAACAGCGGATAGAGCCCCATGATGACCCCCAGCCACACCTTGCGACTCCAGTCAGATGCCTGTGGCGTCAACATGCCCTGCGCCGGATCCAGCATCAGTGGCGCCAGCACGGGCGAGGGCAGGCTGAAGCCCGCTATAGCCAGTATCACCGTCATCACCAATACCCAGAGGGTCGCCTGCCCCTTGATCCCTTCCATGTCAGCCTCATTAAATAAAGTTATTGGTTTATTTATACTGAGCAAGGCGTATTATTAAGTAAAGTGAATTGTTGATTTAAAAACCGCCGCTATCCATAATGACCCCATGAACATCCGTACTGACAAGATCCTCCTCCGATACCCTGGATCCTTGGCGCACCTGTCGATAACGAGAGCCATCGAATGAACGCCAGCACCGACAAGATACTGTTTCTGCTCAAGAGTCACGGCCCCCAGAGCGCAGCCGCGCTGGGGGAGCAGTTGCAGATGACTTCCATGGGCGCCCGCCAGCATCTGATCGCGCTGGAATCCGACGGCTGGGTGGGTTTTAGCGATGAAGCGCGCGGCCGTGGCCGCCCCGTGCGCCTGTGGCATCTGACCGAACAGGCCTGGCAGCGCTTCCCCGATACCCACAGCGAACTGACCTTGCAGCTTATCGACAATATCCAGCAGCTGTTTGGCGAGGTGGGCATGGAGCGACTGATCCAGCAGCGTGAGCAGCAACAGCTGGGCCGTTATCAGGCACAGCTGACCCAGCCTGCGCTGGCAGACAGGCTGGCCACGTTGAAAGAGCAGCGCACGCGAGAGGGCTATATGGCAGATATGCGCCAGGAGGAGGACGGCAGCTGGTTGCTATGGGAGAGCCACTGCCCCATCTGCGCCGCAGCGCGGGCCTGTCGGGGCTTTTGTCGCAGCGAGCTGGAGATGTTTCGCCAGTTGCTGGCACCGGCCAGGGTGGAGCGGGAACAATACCTGCTGGACGGGGATCACCGCTGCCTCTACCGCATCACGCCGCCGACCTCGTGATCGCCGAATGCCAGAAACAACAAAGCAGGCGCCGGGATGCCTGCTTTGTTGCCTTCGGGGAGGAGGTGCTCTCGTTCCAGCCCGTCGTTTCCCGATAAGGTCGGACGGCTGATGGGGTGTGTGACCCGGTAAGGTCCTTCACCACAGAGACCGGGTTGGGTATCTGTCTTGCCACCGGAAGATGCAACCATAGTATCCCTCCCGGTGCGGTGAGTGGTTGCGAAGTAGCATGTATTTTCAGTTGTTTTTGCAATAGTTCACCCTTAATCTAGGAAAAGTGAATTAATAATTGCAACGAGGAACGGAGAATGCTGAAACTTGATCGCATAGACAGGCATATTCTGGAGCTGATGCAGGAGAATGGCCGCATCAGCAACCTGGAGCTGGCCGAGCTGGTCGGGCTCTCCCCCTCCCCCTGCTCCCGCCGGGTCAAGGCGCTGGAGGATGCCGGTCTCATCGATACCCACGTCACCCTGCTCAACGCCCGCCAGCTGGGGCTCACCCTCACCGCTTATATCCATATCTCCATGGACAGACACACGCCGGAACGGTTCGAGAACTTCGACAAGGCAATCAAGGAGCTGCCCGAAGTGCTGGAGTGCGACCTCATCACGGGCAACGATGCCGACTATCAGCTCAAGGTAGTGGTGCGGGACATGGAGCACTACCAGCACTTCCTGCTGGACAAGCTGACCCACATACCGGGCGTGACCGGTGTCCGTTCCAGCTTCGTGCTGCGCCGCATCAAGCACAAGACGGCACTGCCACTGAACCATCTGGGGTAAGGGATCAGCATGCTGGCATGTGTCCACCTCGACACGCGAGGTGAGGCGGATTGGAGCATGAGAGACCCCTGACGAAGAGAGGAGGCCCCAGGGCCTCCTCTCTTTATTGATTGCTATCTATTGGCGCTCGCTCATGTCGCGACCCAGTGCCCTGAGACCGGGTCTGATCAGACCGCGACCTGGCTGACATCCTGCACCTGCAGCAGCCAACCAGCCTGCTCCTGCTGGGGCTCACCGCTCACCCGCAATCGCTCACCGGTCGGTATCCACTGCCCCTCGGGCAGGGAGACCAGCAGACTCTCGCTGCCATTGTCGAACAGCCAGCGATCTTCCCCCAGCGACTCTATCAGATAACCTTCCATCTCCACTCTGGACTCGGCTTGCCAGGAAGGCGCAACGGAATCACGGCTCTCGATGAAATCCCCCTGAACACCAAAACTGGCTAGCCCCCACAGAATGGAGAGCCCGACCAAAGATGTTTGCATCTTGTCTCTCCTCTTTTGGAACTGTGGAGCCAGTATGGGAAGAGAAGCGTGAGCACACCATGAACAAGGTGGCAAAGTGCAGGCGAGATCGCGAAAAAAACCGGCCAATGGGCCGGCTGTGTCATTTTATGGCGCCGAGATCACACTATTTGGCGGCTTCCTCTGCCATCCGGGCCGCTCTTGGCTTATTCGTCCACATGGCAACGCCTCTATGATCTGCGCAGATCCCCTCTTCGATCACGGCACGTACCCGGGTGCCATCCTTGCAGATGGCCTGCCAGGCATCGGCATCATCGATCGCCATCGAAGGAGAGCGAGAACCTGTGCTGCAGGCGGTCAGCAACAGGGCAAACAGGGGCAACAGGATTTTCATGGGGTGGATCCTCAAGCTGTATGGGTCGGCCGAACTCAGCGCGCCAGCTGCGCCGAAATGCGATCGCAGAGCTGCTTGAGCTGGGCCAGTTCAGCATCGGCCAGATCCACCTGATTGCGCAAGTTGTCTGCCAGGCAACACGCTTTGACCTCCCGTTGCAGCTGGCGCCCCGCTTCGGTCAGGCAGATGCATTTTTGCCGCTCGTCCTCGCTGGAGACGGTGCGGGTCAGCCAACCCTTGCTCTCCAGCCGCTTGACGATGGGGGTCAGAGTGCCTGCATCCAGCCCAGTCTCCTGACCAATCTCCTTGAGGCTGACCTCATCCCGCGCCCACAGCGACAACATCACCAGATACTGGGTATAGGTCAGGTCCAATTTGTCCAGCAGCGGCCGATAGGCGCGCATCACGGCATTGGAGGCGCTGTAGAGGGCAAAACAGACCTGCTTTTTCAATTCACTCATGGGGGCACCTCGTTGGCAAGTGGGGCCAGTATACCCCAGCAAGGTGGAGGGAAAAATGATTTGCACACAAAACAGTTGCCAACCTTCGCGTTCAGGACTAGTCTGATTTTACTTTGCACACAAGACAAATCAGAGCACCCGACATGAAGACACTCTATCGCACACAGGCCATCGCCCAGGCGGGCCGCAACGGCGAAGTTCACACCCTGGACAACAGCCTGCAACTGGCACTGGCCCTGCCAACCGCCCTCGGCGGCAACGGCAAGGGCAACAATCCGGAGCAACTGCTGGCCGCTGGCTACGCCGCCTGTTTCTCCAACGCCCTGATCCACGTGGCCCAGAAACTCGGCGCGCCCATCACCAGCGCGCCGGTCACGGCCAGCGTCGAGTTGCTGGCACTGGCCGATGGCCGCTTCAACTTCGCCATCACGCTGGACGTGGCGCTCGCCGCAGCGCAGCCTGAACAGACGGCACAGGCCGAGCAGCTAGTGCGGCTGGCCCACCAGACCTGCCCCTTCTCAAATGCCATGCGGGGCAATGTCGTCACCCGCCTGCGGCTAAACGATATCGAACTGGAGGAAAAACAATGAGTCTGCTCAGTCATCAAATCCAGCTGCTGCGCCGCCCGGTCGGTATGCCCAGTCAGGACGATTTCATCCAGGCCGAGGTCGCGCTGCCCGAGTTACAGGAAGGGGAAGTGCTGGTCGCCAACCAATGGCTGTCAGTGGACCCCTACATGCGCGGTCGCATGACAGAGGCCAAGAGCTATGTACCGCCCTTTGCCCTGCACAGTGCGCTTGATGGCGGTGCCATCGGTACTGTGCAGGACTCGCGCCATCCCGACTTTGCTGTTGGTGATCGGGTGAGCAGCATGCTGGGCTGGCGCGATAGCCTGGTCGCCAAGGCCGATCAGCTGACTCGCCTGCCCGACACAACACTGCCAGCCCAGTTATTCTTGGGAGCCCTCGGCATGCCGGGCATGACCGCCTGGGTCGGGCTCAACCGCATCGCCAAGCTGCAAGCCGGCGAAACCGTGCTGGTGTCGGCGGCCTCCGGCGCGGTCGGATCCATGGTGGTGCAACTCGCCAAGCGGGCGGGGGCCAGAGTGATCGGTTCCACCGGCTCGGCCGACAAGGTCGCCTACCTCAAGACGCTGGGGGCTGACGAGGTGATCAACTACCGTGAAACCCCGGATCTCGATGCCGAGCTGACGCGACTCGCCCCGGAAGGCATCAACGTCTACTTCGAGAACGTGGGCGGCGCCATGCTGGATGCAGCTCTCAACAACATGGCGGTACACGGTCGCATAGTGCTGTGTGGCCTCATTGAGCAGTACAACAGCAAGGGCGAGGCGAGCGGCCCGCGCAACCTCTCTCAGGTGATCCGCAAACGCCTCACCATGCAGGGGCTTATCGTGTCTGATCACTGGCAGCACTACGGCGAGTTTCTGGCCGAGGTGATCCCGGCATTCGAGGCCGGTGCACTGCAAGCCGAGGAGACCATCTATCAGGGGCTGGTCAGCATGCCGCAGGCCTTCATCGGTCTGTTCGAAGGACGCAATACCGGCAAGATGCTGGTCAAGCTGGACTAAGTCACCGGACTGGACCATCACACAGCCAGCAACTTGCATGACGGGCCCAACCGACCTAAGGTGGGCCCGTTTTTATGGTGCAATCCCGTTTCGACAAGGAGCCTCGCATATGTCCGCTCTCTACCCCCGCGTCGGTGGTCGATGACAGTGTTATCTTGACCTACCCGTTTGTCCCACATAACCACAGTAAGGAGCCTCGCATATGTCCACTCTCTACCCCCACGTCGGTGGTCGATGACAGTGTTATCTTGACCAACCCGTTTGTCCCACCTAATCACGCAAGGAGCCTTGTATATGTCTACTCTCTACCCCCGCGTCGGTGTCGGCGTTATCCTGACCAACAGTCAGGGCCAGGTGCTGCTTGGCAAGCGCAAGGGCAGCCATGCTCCCTACTGGTCCATCGCAGGCGGCCATCTGGAACTGGGGGAGAGCTTCGAGTCAGCGGCGATCCGGGAAGTGGCGGAGGAGACCGGCTTTGTCATCACGGCGCCCAGCGTCATCGCCGTCACCAACAACCTGGAGACCTGGCGCGAGAGCGGGTTGCACTACATCTCCGTCACCCTGCTGGCCCGGGTGGAAGGCGAGCCGCAACTGCTGGAGCCGGAAAAATGCGAGGGCTGGATATGGTGCGATCCCCGCAACCTGCCAGAGCCTCACTTCGACGCCAGTCGCCAATCGATAGCCTGCTGGCTTGCCGGTCGTTGCTATCTGCCACAACCAGGCCAGCCGACAGAGTGACCATTGCCTGCCCTCAGCCCCCCTGATTTGTCATAAAAAAGTCACCGCTTTGTCATATCATCCCAACCGGCTCGACAAGGACAACAAGGGAGTGACGACATGGGGCAGGTATTCATTCAATTTCTATGGCTGGGCTGTGTCAGCTTCGGTGGGCCCGCCGCCCATATCGGCTATTTCCAGCGCACCTTCGTCGAGCGGCTGGGCTGGCTGAGTCAGGCCGAGTTTGCCCAGCTGCTGGCCCTGTGCCAATTGCTGCCGGGCCCCGCTTCCAGCCAGCTCGGCTTTGCCATCGGGCGCCACAGGGCCGGCCTGGCGGGGGCCCTGGCCGCCTTTGTCGGCTTTACCCTGCCCTCGTTCCTGCTGTTGCTGGCCGCCGCCATCGGTCTGGGACAGCTGACTGCCAATGTATGGCTGGAAGCCGCCCTGCACGGCCTCAAGCTGTTGGCACTGGTGGTGGTGGCGGATGCGGTGTTCACCATGAGCCGCCAGTTCTGCAAGACACAGTTGCAACAAGGCGTCATGGTGGCCACCGCCGCAGTACTCTGGTGGCAACCTGGGCTCTTGACCCAGCTAGGCCTCTTGCTCGGCGCCGCCCTGCTCTGTGCCCGGTTCAGTGCGCAGCAACCGGCAACGCCGATCTCATCGCAGCCTCAACCCCCTGTCGCCCACCCGCCCCACTGGCCTGCCTTGATCCTGTTTGCGCTGCTGTTTATCGGCCTGCCACTGCTGGCTCACGGCTCCGTCAGCCGCCTTGTCGCCGATTTCTATCAGGCGGGCAGCCTGGTATTCGGTGGCGGCCACGTGGTGCTGCCCCTGTTGCAAGAGAGCGTGGGCCATACCCTCACTCAACAACAGTTCCTGACCGGCTACAGTCTGGCCCAGCTGGTGCCCGGCCCCATGTTCACGCTGGCAAGCTACCTTGGTGCCCAGTTGCTGCCAACGACACCACTGCTTGGCGCCCTGCTGGCAACCCTGGCGCTGTTC
Source organism: Aeromonas salmonicida (assembly GCF_028355655.1). Taxonomy (NCBI): domain Bacteria; kingdom Pseudomonadati; phylum Pseudomonadota; class Gammaproteobacteria; order Aeromonadales; family Aeromonadaceae; genus Aeromonas; species Aeromonas salmonicida. The sequence goes on from NZ_CP110645.1 coordinate 4,099,657, forward strand.
CTGCCGGGCTTTCTGCTGCTGTGGGCCCTGGGACCAAGCTGGCAGAGCTGGCTGGCCCGCCCCCGGCTGGCAGGTGCAGTGACAGGGATCAACGCCGCCGTGGTGGGGCTGCTGCTGGCCGCCCTCTACCAGCCGGTATGGCTGGGCGCCGTGCAGGCCCCGAGCGATCTCGCACTCGCCGCCATCGGCTTCTATCTGTTGCGCGTCTTGAAGCTGCCCATTCTGGCCCTTGCGGGACTGCTGGTGGTCGCCGCCATGCTGCTGGCCTGATGCCGCGATTTGAGTAAACTGGAAGGCCCCGTCAGGGGCCTTTCTTATTCATGTGACGGCAAGGAGCCAGGATGCAGCACCCACAAGATCACTCCCAACTGGAGATAAGCGACGACAAGGGGCGGCTAGACGTGCCGCTGATCCACCGATTTTTGTCCGAGGAGGCCTACTGGTGCCTCGGCATTCCACAGGCAACGGTACAGAGAGCCATTAACCACTCCCTCTGTTTCGGTGGCTACGTGGCAGGCCAGCAGGTGGCCTTCGCCCGGGTCATCACGGACAGGGCCACCTTCGGCTATCTGGCGGATGTATTCGTGCTGCCCGCTCATCGCGGCCGGGGCCACAGCAAGGCGCTGGTGGCGGCCATTCTGGCTCACCCGCAATTGCAGGGACTGCGGCGCCTCAGTCTGGCGACCTCGGATGCCCAAGGCCTCTATGCCGGTTTTGGCTTCGAGCCGCCGCGCAAACCGGCCAGCCTGATGGAAAAGTACGATCCCGAGATTTATCTGCGCCCTTGAGTTCTGTCACGCAGGCGGCTCGTGGCCATGCAGCACGCCCCTGCGCTGTGACGCAGGGGCGTGACAGTGCCTGATGAGGGTATCCGCGACTTGATTGTCCTTGGGGCAGGTCACTGAACCCCCTGGTCTAATTGACCTCTGTCGTACTGTGACGAGCCGCGCGACAGTGCTAGATTGGCTGCCAGGATTTTCATTCACTCTGCAGACCCGTTAACCACAAGGACGGCAACCGTGGCCCAGCATTTTGCTTCTCTCTCCCTCCCCTCCTCTCTTCCGCCCTTGCTGCAGGATCAGGCCGAGCGCCAGTGGCAACGGCTGATCGAGCTGGCGCCCGATTATGGCGCCTTGCCCGATGCGATTCGCCAGACCCTGCTGACCCTGCTTGGCCTCTCCGATTTTGTCTCCGATTCGCTCATCAAGCAGCCCGAACTGGTGACGCAGATCCTCGCCTCGGGGGATCTCGAGCGGCCCGAACGCTGGCACGCCTACCAGCGCGATCTGACCGCCCTGCTCGCCGAGGTGGATGATGAAGAGGCGCTCAAGCGCATTCTGCGCCAGTTCCGCCGCAGCCGCATGCTGGTGATCGCCTGGCGCGAACTGCTGGGCCACGCGGCGGTGGAAGAGAGCTTTATCCATCTCACCAAACTGGCGGATGCCCTGATTTGCTCCGCTCGCGACTGGCTCTATGAGAGGCAGTGCAACGAGCTGGGCACCCCCATGGACGGGGATGGCAACCCGCAGCCGCTGCTGATCCTCGGCATGGGCAAGCTCGGCGGCGGTGAGCTGAATTTTTCCTCGGATATCGATCTTATCTTCACCTTCCCCGAGAACGGCTACACGGTCGGCGGACGGCGCGAACTCGCCAACCAGCCCTTCTTCATCAAGCTGGGGCAGCGGCTGATCAATGCCCTCCACCAGCCCACCCAGGATGGTCAGGTATTTCGGGTCGACATGCGGCTGCGCCCCTTCGGCGATGCGGGCCCGCTCGCCATCTCCTTTGCCGCCATGGAGGATTATTACCAGCACCACGGCCGCAACTGGGAGCGCTACGCCATGGTCAAGGCACGGGTGCTGGGCCCCCAGTGCGAGCACGGGGTCGCGCTGGCCGAAATGCTGCGCCCCTTCGTGTTTCGCCGCTACATCGACTTTGGCGTCATCGACGGCCTGCGCCAGATGAAGGCGATGATCGCCGCCGAGGTGCGCCGCAAAGGGCTGGAGGGCAACATCAAGCTGGGGGCTGGCGGCATTCGCGAGGTGGAGTTTATCGCCCAGGCGCTGCAGCTTATTCGCGGCGGTCGCGAGCCTGCGCTGCGGGTGCGCCACCTGCCCGAGGCGCTGGCCGCCATCGCCCAGTGCGGCGCCCTCGAGGCAGAGCATTGCGACCGCTTGCTGGCGGCCTATCGCTTCCTGCGCCGGGTCGAGAACATACTGCAGGAGATAGGCGATCAGCAGACCCAGACCCTGCCCACCGAGGAGCGGGATCGGTTGCGGCTGCTCACCGCCCTGGGTTTTACGGACTGGGGCGCCTTTATGGCCCATCTCGATGAGGAGATGGCCGCCGTCCATCAGGAGTTCGCCGCCGTGGTGGGGGAAGAGAAAGAGGCCCCCGCCCATCTGGAACAACTCTGGCTCGATCTCTGGCGCACCGAGCTCGATGCTGCCGAGCTGGAGACATTGCTCGTCGCTCAGGGCGTCCAGGATCCGGTTCCGCTCTGCACCGCCCTGCTGCGCTTCAAGGAGGAGTACAAGCGCCGCCAGGTGGGCCCGCAGGGGCGCATCGCCCTGGACTGGCTGATGCCTGAGTTGCTGCGACTGGTGGTGGCAAGCCGTGAGCCTGCCCGCCTGTTTGAGCGAGTGTGCGAGCTGCTGACCCGCATCTTCACCCGCAGCGCCTATCTGCAGCTGCTGGCGGAGAACCCCGCCGCCCTGCGCCAACTGGTGCGGCTGTGCGATGCCAGCCATCTGGTGAGCGAGCAGCTGGCCCGCTACCCCATACTGCTGGATGAGCTGCTGGATCCCCAGCACCTCTACCACCCGACCCCGCTGGATCAGTACAAGCCCCAGCTGCGCCAGTTCCTGCTGCGCATCCCCGAAGAGGACGTCGAGCAGCAGATGGAGGCATTGCGCCAGTTCAAGCAGGTGCAGCTCTTGCGCATAGTGGCAGCCGACATCGCCGGCGCCCTGCCGCTGATGAAGGTGAGCGACCACCTCACCTGGCTGGCGGAGGCAATCACCGAAGAGGTGGTCAATCAGGCCTGGACCCAGATGAGCGAACGCTACGGGGTTCCGCCCGAAGTGACTGTGACCGGCCAACGCGGTTTCGCCGTGGTGGCCTATGGCAAGCTTGGCGGTATCGAGCTCGGCTACGGCTCGGATCTCGATCTGGTGTTCCTGCACGGCGGCGATCCCAACAGCTATACCGACGGCCGCAAACCCATCGACAGCCGCCAGTTCTACCTGCGCCTGGCCCAGCGGATCCTGCACCTGTTCAGCACCCGCACTCCGTCAGGCATCCTCTATGACATCGACATGCGACTGCGCCCCTCTGGCGATTCGGGTCTGCTGGTCTCGTCGCTGACCGCCTATGAGCAGTATCAGCGCAGCGAGGCCTGGACCTGGGAGCATCAGGCGCTGGTGCGGGCCCGCCCCATCTACGGCGATGAGACCGTCATCGCCGAGTTTGGGAGGATCCGCCGCGCCGTGCTGGCCAAGGAGCGAGACCTCGCCATCCTCGCAAAAGAAGTGCGCGACATGCGCCACAAGATGCGGGATCACCTGCTCAAGGCCGGCGAGGGGGAGTTCGATCTCAAGCAATCCCCCGGCGGCATGGTGGATATCGAGTTCATCGCCCAGTATCTGGTGCTGGCTCACGCCAACGGAGAACCCGAGGCCCTGACCCGCTGGTCCGATAACGTGCGTATCTTCGATGAGTGCGTGATGGCGGGAGTGCTCACCCTGGAGCAGGCGGAAGGGCTGAAACACGCCTATCTGGAGATCCGCAACCTAGGCCATCGCCTCAATCTCTCGGAGATCTCCCGCAAGGTGGGTGACGACCAGTTGCTGACCGAACGAGGCCATGTGCTGGCGGTCTGGCAACTGCTGTTGGGGGAGTGACGCAAGGCTTGGCCGGAGCAATGAAAAGGGGCGCTTCAGCGCCCCTTGTACTTTCCGGGATGGTCGGTGGCATCTGGCCCTGTCGCCCTGCGGCCAGCTCGATAAAAGTCGGCAGCATAAGCGGTATCTCTTCAGAAGCGCGCACAGGCCAATAGACGGAATCATGATTCCGTCCCTGAGAGACTATACCTGCCTCTCAGGCATATTCTGGAGGCTATTGCCCTGGATCGGGCATCAAACCAGCAAGATCTCGATACCCTGTCGTTCCAGTGCCTCACGGTCCGCATCGCTAATCCCGGGGTCGGTAATGATGATGTCTATCTTGTCGATCGGTACGACCACGTTGGGAGTTCGCTGGCCAAATTTGCAGGAGTCGGTCACCACTATGATCTTTTTCGCTGACTGGCACATGGCCTGACTCACTTGATATGCCTCGTTGAAGGTGGTGATCCCCTGTTCAACATCAAAACCATCGGCGCCGATAAAGAGTTTGTCGAAGGTGAAGTCCCGAAAAGCCTGCTCGGCCGACTTGCCATGAAAGGAAGCGGAGCGTTTGCGATAGGTGCCGCCTGGCATCAGCAATGTCAGGGAGCTCTCAAGGGCTGCCGCTTCATTCATGATGTGCAGGCTGTTGGTCATCAGCTTGAGTCCGACATGTTCAGCCAGCCAGGGCACCATCTGCAAGGTGGTACTGCCACTGTCGAGCACGATTGACTCACCATTTTGCACAAGGCTGGCAGCCTTGGCCCCGATACGCTGCTTGATGTTCAAATTGAGCGTGGTTTTCTCGTCCATGGTACGGTCTTCCAGAGCGGCACCATTGAATGCCTCCGCCCCGCCATACCGCCTCATCACCAGCTGTGCCTGCTCCAGAAAGCGAAGATCGCTACGAACTGTGGCTCCTGTGATGTTGAAATAGTCAGCCAGCTCCTTCACTGACGTTCTGCCATTTTCACGTAGATAACGAACCAGCATATCGCGTCGAGTTTCTATAGACATTCAGGATTCTCACAGTGATTAAAAGTCTGACCAGTTCAGGAATCTACCTCCATTTTTTCAAAATGAAAACAAATGTACAGGAAAAACGTCACTTAGTTGATAAAGCGCACGCTATCGCCTCCCGGATGGAGGGAGATAACCCAGTCACATCCTGCTCACTCAGGGGCAAACTAGCGTGCAATAACGCGGTTAGTGGCTTGGGGCGTGTAAAGGTGCTGATCCCTTTCATCAGGCGAGCATCAAGGATCACGCCTTCTGCATCATGGACGAGTACCACCAGGGTGCGTGGCCGCCAACGGGAAGCTGTCCGGCCTATCCTGACCACTCCTTTTCGGCTCAGCTCCTGCAACATACGGTTGAAAGATTTTAATTGGAAAAATCCCAAGACCATTTGCAAAATCCATGCAGTCAATGCAACAAAAATCAAGGCATTTACCGTATCCATTAGTTACCTCACTGACGAAAACAAAGTGAAACGGCAGTGCCTCATGCACTGCCGAAATATCTGGTGACAAGCCATGATGGACTTAAAACATGACCTGACCACCAGTAATATTGATGGACTGGCCAGTACAGTAAGAAGCATTGTCGCTGGCATAGAATTTCAACACATTGAGTACATCTTGAAAGTCACAGCCACGTTTGAGGGGAACTTTGTCGATATAAGCCTGTTCCACTTGATCCTCTGGAATGCCCAGCTTCACCGCATACTGGGGTTTTAGCGATTGGAACATGGGACTCTTGAGCAAATTTCCCAACATCAGTGAATGCACTGTGATGTTGTGCTCTGCCAGATCCAGAGCCAGAGATTGCGTCAGCCCTATACCACCAAACTTTGCAGCTGAATAAGCCGAGTTATGCTTGGAACCCACTTTGCCAGATTTGGAGTTTATCTGGATGATACGACCACCGTGAGACTCCCGTATCATGATCCGCGCCACTTCTTTTGCACAAAGGAAATAACCTGTCAGGTTGATATCCAGTGAGCGATGCCAATCAGCGAGAGGAAAGCTGTCGATCTTGGCGGCGGTAGCCGTTCCCGCATTGTATACCAGCAGGTCGATACGACCGAAGCGCTCATCAATGGCGTTTACCATACGGATGACGTCTGCTTCCTGAATGGCATTGGCCTGAATCGACATGACATTTTCTGCACCATGGTCATGAGCCACTTCATCCGCTGTTTTCCGGGCAGCCTCGCCATCCAGATCGGCGACGACCACACGATAGCCATCATCAGCCAACCCTTTGGCCAGAAAAGCTCCCAGGCTTTTACCGCTACCAACTATCAGCGCTACTTTAGACATGTTATTCTCCCAAGGTTGTATCTCACCCTCCTCTACATCAGAGCGACCAAACTCAATAATGTGTAGAGGGGGTGTGAGTTTTCAGTGATTCGATGTAAATATGATTTCTGTGCCAATCTCCAGAGCCTTTGGGCATGTGCCATTGACATGGACAGTCCCCGGATATTCAGCTTCTGAAGCGCCATCAAATCGAATGGTAATATGACCCAATGCATCAAGGTTGTGGCTTACTACACAGCCAACCGCCGTAATGGGATAGCTGATTGCGCCTAATAAAAATTGTCCACCTACCAGAATCTCACCATTCAACTCGGCATCTGGATGAATGAAACAATAGTCAGCGACATCCTTTGGTGCATTATCATTGAAGATAATCATCATATTTTCATTGAGTGATTCTGTTGCGAATTCCCCAATCTGAGTTACTTGCGTCCGATAGAGCATTGTCTGTGTCCTTCTCTACAAGCGTGATTACTGATAAATGAAAAATGAAATAAACCAGGCAAAAGCAACCGTAGGTGCTCCCGTTAGAAAACGGGAATAAAGTACCGATGGGACACCAACCTGTACCGTGTCTGGTTTTGCCTCTGCCAGGCTCAACCCAACAGGTATGAAGTCGCAAGCAGCCTGGGCGTTGATAGCAAACAGAGCGGGCAATGCCAGATGAGGCGGTATGTTACCCAAACCGATCTGGGTTCCGACCAAGACACCAATGACTTGTGCAATAACGGCCCCCGGTCCAAGAAAGGGAGAGAGAAACGGAAAAGAGCAAATAAGTGCCAGTATGATTAGACCAACCGGATTCTGAGCTAGCGGAATAAGTGCATGCGCTATCACATCACCGATTCCAGAAGCCAGTATTACCCCAATCAACATTGATACAAATGCCATGAAGGGAATAATGGAGTTGATGACAGTGTTGATGGTTTCCCGACCAGCCTGAAAGAAGGTTGCCATGACCCCGCCCATGCCAATCCCTATTTTTGCAAGCAAGCTGTCACTTTGCTCACTCAGTTTTTTGCTACTGTCGTATTGAGGTTTTTCTGCATTCTGAACCAAGGTCTGTGGGGCTGCCTCTGTAGACACATCCCCGCTGGCATTTTGCAACCTGATATTATCAGGCGTGACTCCGGAAACATAAATATCCTCAACGATAAACTGTGCCATTGGCCCGCTTTTACCGGTGGAATGAATATTCACAGTAGGAATTTTCTTTTTAGGATAGAGACCACACCGCAGCGTACCACCACAGTCGATGATGACGACTGCGATCTCTTCCTCGGGCACAGAAGACTTGAAGCCATCCACCGCCTCCATGCCGGACAATTCTACCATTCTGTCAACAATATCGGGGCGGGTACCTGCCGTGATATACAGGATTTTATTGCCAGGCTTGATCGGCACAATCAGTGGACCACCCCAACCCGAAGCGCCTTTTGTTATATAGAGTACATTATCCATGATGAAACTCCTGAGTGAACTTAAGCAGTGACTTTAATATTGACTTCGCCACTAAGATAAATCCCTTGCTGACGTTCAACAAATGCCGTCGTCAAATCTGTTACCCAGCCGCGGAAAAAATTACTTATCATGCCAACCAATAAATAACTCATGGCCAAAGGTGCCAATGGCAAACCAAGCTGAGTCAGCCCACTTGCGATACCAAGATAAACGAACAGCTCACCAGGATTAACATGAGGAAATAGACCATTCATCGAATGGCAACTGTAGGAGGCTGCTGCATAATAAGATGGCTTATATCGTTCAGGCAGAAAACGCCCCAAACTGAGGGTCATCGGGTTCATAAAAACAAATGTGCCAATGACCGGCAGTATCAAATATCTGGAAATGGGATTGCCAGCGCTTTTTGCGGCCAAGCGTTCCACTCGTTCCTGACCAATGAATGCAATCAAGGCATTCATTGCGATCATCAGGGATATGAGCAAGGGAAGAATGCCAGTCATCATGCCGACAAATACCTCACCTCCTTTATGGAACAGTCCAATGAACCATTCCGCTGCATGAATAATGATATCCATGGTGTAGTCCTCAAGTAACTCCAGTGGTTGATAAGGGCACACAGAATGTGGATGACTTCAGCTGTGTGACGGGGGTTTGGCTGCTTCCTTGATAGCGTGCGATCCCAGCGACCCAATACTTTCACAATGAAAGACGGTTTTCACAAAATGATTTTCAATGTGTGATTTAAGTAGCACTTTTTCCGTTTTTACCCTTGAGTGTCGCTAACGATGCCACCTGTGGCGAGCAAGCCAGGGCTGACAATCTCAAAAATTGTTAAACACAACAAGCTGAATCGTTACAGCAGCAATTCTACATCTATCGAATTTTTCATATTGAAAATCAAAGCTAGCCCCCATCGTTCAACTACATGGCAATTCACTGAAAAACGGGCGCACTTATTGGGCTTCAAGCTGAGCAGTGAAGCCTGCAAACCCTGTATGAGAGCGCCACGACTGATGCCCTGGTGGTCAATCAGGCCGCTGGACCAAGATGAGCAAACGCTACGGGATACCGCCCGAAGTGGCTGTGAGAGAGCAACGCGGTCTCGCGCTCGGCTACGGGCTCGGGTCTGGTGTTCTTGCACGGCGGCAACCCCGACAGCGACAAAGACGGGCACGAGCCATCGACAGCCGCCCGTTCTACCTGCGCCTGTGAGCAGTACCAACAGGCTGCTGGTACGAGCCCGTCCCATCTAGGGCGATGACCGAGTTTGTCATGGGGGGCATCCCCCAGGAGCAGACGAAAGGGCTGAAACACGCCTATCTGGAGATCCGCCACCTGGGTCATCACCGCAATCTCCCGTAGACCTCCCGCAAGGTGGGTGACAACCAGTTGCTGACCGAACGGAGCGGTCTGGCAACGGCTGTTGGGGGAGTGAAACAAGGCTCGGCTGGATCAATGAAAAGGGGCGCTTCAGCGCCCCTTGTTGCAACCACCATCCGCACGGCCTGTGCTATCGCCCCCCGGCAAGATCGATAAAGGTGCCGGTGGTGTAGGAGGCTTCGTCAGACAGCAGCCAGGCAATGGCGGCGGCCACCTCGGCTGGCTGGCCGCCCCGCTGCAGCGGGATCTGGTTTTTCACCCTCTCCACCCGGTCGGGTTCACCGCCGTCGGCATGCATCTCTGTGTAGATAAAGCCAGGGCGTACCCCGTTGACCCGGATCCCCTGTGCCGCCACCTCCAGCGACAAGCCTTTGGTCAGCACGTCTATGGCCCCCTTGGAAGCGGCATAGTCCACGTATTCACCCGCCGAGCCCAGACGAGCAGCAGCCGAGGAGACATTGACGATGGCGCAGCCCGCCGTCATGCGGTGCACCGCCTCACGGCAGCAGAGAAAATAGCCGGTCACATTGGTGGTCAGTGTCTTGTTGATGCGCTCGGCGCTCATCTCCAGCACCTTCATCTGTGGCTGCAAGATACCGGCGTTGTTGACCAGATGGGTGACCACCCCGAGCCGCTCGTCCATCTCCTCGAACAGGCGCACCACCTCGGCCTCGACGCTGATATCCGCCTGCACCGCTATGCAGGATACCGGATGTTGCGCCCGGATCTGTGCCACCAGCGTCTCGGCAGCCTGCCAGTCATGGCGATAGTTGATGCAGATATGATAACCCTGCCCCGCCAGATAGCGGGCAGTGGCCGCCCCTATCCCACGGCTGCCACCCGTGATCAGCACATTCCTGTTCATTGAACCTCCTTGTTCTTCACCCTGATTGCCGGTCTCCGATACTGGCCGATCGCGGGCCAACCAGGATGCCGGTCAGGCAGTCATGCCATGATCCATCACCCGTGTCACCAGCGTCCGGTTGAACTGCTGGTACTCATAGAGGTTGATGGGATCTGGGTAGCTCAACACCCGCAGCTTGTGCCCCTGATAGTCAGGATGATAGGGCGGATGCACATGGTCATGGTCGTTGAGACAAAAGCCCAGCGACTGGTAGAAGCGCAGCCGCCGGATGGCAATCTCATCCTCTGGCGGATCAATCTCCAGGATAACAGAGCTCCCAGCCGTCTCGCAGAAGTCAGCCAGCAGGCGGGAGCCATGGTTCTGGCCGCGCAGGGCCGGATTGATGGCCAGATGCTCGATATAGATCTGCTCGCCGCAGGCCCACCAGAAGATGAAGCCGAGCAGCAAGTCGCCTTGATAAAAGAGCTGACAGTGAAAGTGAGGATCCGCCATCTTGACCTGCTGATGTTGCGGCTGGCGTTGCTCGTAGTGCGGGAAGCTGCTGCGATAGATCTGCCAGACCAGAGGCCAGTCTGGATGGGATATCTCTCTCACTACTTCACTTCGACTCATTCATCTACTCCTTGGCAAAACAACAGTGATATCACCTTTGGGACAAGGGTACATCCCCATTTTTAACCAGAAGCAGCCATGGCTCTCTTGCCGCCTGCCCTCCGACGCATGGACAAGCGGCAGCAAAGAGCCCGCACGGGGCGGGCTCTGAATGGCAATAACAGGAAGGAGTTGCTACTTGAACAGCCCCTTGAGCAGCTGATCGGCCACCCCTTTGACAGCGTCGTTGTCAGCCTTGTCACCCAACAGCTTCTTGAGACCGCGCTCGGCCTCCTTGCGGGCCTTCTCCTCCAGCACCTTGTTGTTGGTGAGCAGGTCTTTCACATCCAGCCGATAGGTAGGGGCCTGCCAGTGGCCGCCGATGCGTACCGGTATTGTGATGTCCTTCAGCTCATCCACCCCCTTGCCCCCCTGGCCCTTGCTGCTCTCCACTATGGAGGTGAGGAACAGAAAATCGAGGGTTTGGGGCACCAATGCCGTCTGACCCTGACCCCGCACTCGCAGTGCCGGGGCGAACAGCTGGATATCGTCGCTGCGCGCCACGCCGTTCGCCAACTGGAAGCTGGCGGTGAGGGCGCTGAAGTCGGTCTTGCGTGCCTCCTTGACCTGATCTGTCCCCTTGCCGGTCAGAGTTGCTCGCGCCTCGCGGATCATCTCCGCCAGGTTGATGCCATGCAGGGCACCATCGCTTAACTTGAGGCTCACCTTGCCCTGCATCTTGTCGCGCAGCGCCTGCTCAGACAGTCCCGAGCCCTGCACCTGAACCTCGAGATCCCCCTTGCCTTCCAGCAGATCGCTCTGGGCCAGGGTTTGCAGCAGCGGGCGCACATTCACCCCTTGCACCCGTTTGTGTACCTGATAACGGGCTGGTTGCTGACGCGCATCTATTGCACCCTCGGCGGTCACCTGACCACCGGCCACACCGGCACTGAATTGCTTGAGGGTGAACTGGCCACCGGCCAGGGCAAGTTGCAGATCGACGGTGCTCAAGTCCAGCCCCTTCAACCGCAGGCTATCAAGCTGCAAGCGCCCGGCAAGATCGAATGCCTTGAGCGCGCTCAGGTCCGGTTCTACCGTCGAGAGTCCCTTGGCAGCCTTGGCGGGCACTGTGCCTTTATCACCCGCTTTCGCCGCAGCGGGCTGCGCCGGAGCGGCTGCCTTGACCGTTGCCGGTTCGCCGAGCCAGCTGTCGAGATCCAGCTTGTCGCCCTTGAGATCAAATTCAATCTTGGGCACGGCACCGAGTCGCACCGTCCCTTCACCACGGAGCAGGGCATCGTCGGCGCTCATCACCAGCTTGCTCAGGGTGATCTTCTGCTGATCCAGCTCGGCGCGGGCAAACCCTGCCAGTTTGAGGTTCATCTGCGGGCGTGGCAGTGCTTTACCTTGCAGATTGGCCGCCAGCTTCGCATCCGAGACTTCGACCAGTTGCAAACCCTTGTCTACTCGCGCCTTGAGGGTTCCCTCCAGCGAGCCGGCCAGAGTCGGTTGGTCACCTTCCAGCTGGGCGCCTTGCAGGTTCAGGGTGAGGCTACTCCACTCTCCCAGTGCCAGCCGATCGGCCTTGACCGAGAAGCTATCCAGCCGCTGTTGCGGCTGGCTGAGGCTGCCGCTCAGACTCAGGTTTTTCAGCTCGCTGGCCAGCGCATCCTGTGCCAGCTTGACCTCTCCTTCCCCCTTGATATCGAAGGCAAGCTTGCCTTGCGCCCCCTTGGCGGCCAGGGTCACCGGCACCCACTGACCCGGCGTCAGCTGGCCGAGAGCGAGATCGAGCTGATCGAGCCGGGAGAGAGTACCGTTGCGATCGTCCTGCACCAGAGCACTGGCCTGCTCCAGCACCACTCCCTGCAAAGTGATCTGCCAGGTCTGGCCATTGCTCGCAGGGGGCTGGCTCTGGCCACCTGGCGCGGGCTTGCTGTCCTTTGCTGCCTCAGGCGTCTTGATGAGATCGTTCAAGTTTGAGCTGCCATCGGCCTTGGTCTGGATAAACAGATGGGCACCGGTCAGGGTCACCTCGCCAATGTCCAGTCGATGGGAGAGCAGGGGTAACACGGCGACCGAGGCATCCCCCCGCTCGAAGCGCACCAGATCCGGCTCGGCAAAACCAGCCGGGTTGCGAAGCGCCACCCGCTCTAGGGAGAGACCCAGACTCGGCCAGAAACGCCAGCCGATATCCCCCTCCATCACCAGCTCGCGGCCTGTGCTCTTGCGTACCTGCTCCACCAGTTGTGGCTTGAACTCATTGGGGTCAATCAGCTTGACCAGGGCTGTGATGACTACCAGGGCGGCCAATGCCAGCCCCAGCAAGATGTAAATGATCTTCTTCACGATGGACTCCTTGAATGCTGATCCTGTGGCTGACTATACCACCGGGGACGGGGCAGATGGCCCCCTCCATCCAAAACGGGAGAATGGCGAGACAGGGATGGTCGCGACATGGGAGCACAAGGCGTGAGTCGCTCACCGGCCACAAGAAAAGGGCCCCGCAGGGCCCTGATGTCATGGTCTGGTCGGCAACGGCCAGTAGCCCATCCCGCATGGGTCAGGGTAGACGCGGCAACTGCCGGTAGCCCATCTCGTACAAGGTGAAGGCGTAGATGTCCGCGCTCTGCTCGATCAGCTTGGCCACCGGCGTGCCTGCTCCGTGCCCGGCATTGGTCTCGATGCGAATGAGCTGGGGGTTGGGCCCGGCGTTGTCGGCCTGCAAGGTGGCGGCAAACTTGAAGGAGTGGGCTGGCACCACACGGTCGTCGTGATCCGCCGTGGTCACCATGGTCGAGGGGTAGCTGACACCGGCCCGCACGCTGTGCAGCGGTGAGTAGCCCTTCAGGTAGTCGAACATGGCCTCGCTGTCGGCGCTGGTACCGTAGTCGTAGGCCCAGCCAGCCCCGGCGGTAAAGGTGTGATAGCGCAGCATGTCGAGCACCCCCACCGCAGGCAAGGCAACACGCATCAGATCCGGCCGCTGGGTCATGACGGCCCCCACCAGCAGACCGCCGTTGGAACCACCTCGCACAGCCAGCCTGTCGCTGGAGGTATAGCCTTCAGCCTTCAGGTATTCGGCCGCCGCGATAAAGTCGTCGAACACGTTCTGCTTGTTCATCTGGGTGCCCGCCAGGTGCCAGGCCTGACCATACTCGCCGCCGCCCCGCAGGTTGGCCACCGCATAGACGCCTCCCAGATCCAGCCAGTTGGCGACCGCCACGCTGAAGCTCGGGGTCAGGCTCACGTCAAAACCGCCATAGCCATAGAGGATGGTGGGATGGCTGCCATCGAGTTTCAGCCCCTTGCGGTAGCTGATGATGAGCGGCACCCGGGTGCCATCCTTGCTCTGGTAGAAGCGCTGCTCTGAGACGTACTCCTCGGGCTTGAAGGGGGCCGCCGAGGCGCGATAGAGGCTGATGGCCCCGCTCTTTGGCTCGAACTGGTAGAGGGTGGGGGGCTGGGCATAGTTCTCGAAACCGAAGTAGAGCGCGGGATCATCCTGCTTGCCGTTGAAGCCGCTGACGCTGCCAAGACCGGGCAGCGCCACCTCGCGAATCCGTGTGCCGTCATGGTCGAACTGCTCGACCCGGGCGGTGGCATCCATCATGTATTCGGCAAACAGATAGCCGCTGCCGCTGTGCACCGTCAGCACCTGCTGGCGCTCGGGGATGAGATCGCGCCAATGTTCGGGGCCGGGGTTGCCCGCATCCACAGTCACCAGCCGGCGGTTGGGAGCATCCCGATTGGTCAGCAAGTAAAGCGTGCTGCCCTTGTTGTCCACCAGGCTCACGTCCGCATCCAGATCCCCCTGCACCGTCAGCAGCGGCGCGTTCTCCTCGCTCAGGTCCTTCACATAGAGGCGGTTGCCGGAGGTGGAGTCCGCCGCCGAGATGAGCAGGTAGCGATCATCTTCGGTCACGGTTGCCCCCACGTAGCGGTGCTGCTGGGCCGGGATGGCACCGAACACCAGGCGGTCATCCTGCTGCGCCGTGCCGAGTCGGTGGAAGTAGAGCTTGTGCTGATCCGTCCTGGCCGACAGCTCGCTGCCATCGGGTTTGTCGTAGCTCGAGTAGAAGAAGCCCTCGTTGCCCAGCCAGCTGATGCCGCTGAACTTCACGTCCTTGAGGGGGGCCTCAAGGGGCTGTTTGCTCTCCACGTCCATCAGGTGGATCTCGCGCCAGTCGCTGCCGGCCAGGGACAAGGAATAGGCCAGGATGCGGCCGTCCCGGGAGAAGCTCAGCTGATCCAGCGCCGTGGTGCCGTCGGGGCTGAGGGTATTGGGATCGAAGAACACCTCGGCCGGCTTGCCCGCCTGCTGGCGCCACAGCACGTTCTGGTTCTGCAAGCCGTCGTTCTTGAAGAAGTAGTGGTAGCACCCCTCGCGAAACGGCGCCCCCTCCTTGGCGTAGTTCCAGGAGGCGGCCAGTTTGTCCTTGATGGCATCGCGAAACGGAATACGTGCCAGATAATCCCGGGTGACACTGTTCTGGGCCTTGACCCAGGCCTCGGTCTCCGCGCTGCGGTCGTCTTCCAGCCAGCGATAGGGATCGGCCACGGCGTGACCGAAGTAGTGATCCACCTGATCGCTCTGGCGGGTGACGGGGTAGTGAAGGCGCTCTTTCCCTGACATGACATCCTCTCGGGTTGAGTGGCTGCTGCAAGCACACAGCAGTGACAAAGCCAGCAGGCTGACAATGGATCGCATCGATGCAGCTCCCTGCGGTTCGGGTGAAACAGGCAGGTTAACAAAGAGCCGCGTCCATCGCATCCCCCTCAATACGGTAAAGGAGGGCGTAAAAAAACCGGGCACGGGGCCCGGTTGAAAAACCTGCGCAGAGCAGGGCGTGTCACGTCAATGACACAGTTCAGGCTTGCCAGACTGGCAGTCCATGCCGTCCGGCCAATCCGCACCCGGGGGTTGAAGAGGGATGAGCTCCCGTCCCCGGATGCGAATGAGTTGGCGCACGAAGGCGCCGAAAGTCTGGTTACTCCCGCTCAAGTGCATGGATGGGATCCATCCTCGCCGCCCGACGAGCCGGGAAAAAACCGAACAGCACGCCGATCAGGCTCGAGCAGAAGAAGGCAGCCAGCACGGCGCCTGCGGAGTAACGCATGGCAAACTGGCTGCTGAAGTGCTCGAACAAGACTCCGACCAGCAGGGAGAGCAGCACTCCGGCTGCGCCCCCCAGCAGGCAGACCAGCACAGCCTCGATCAGAAACTGCTGCATGATGTCGCTGGCCCTGGCGCCTACCGCCATCCGCACACCTATCTCGCGAGTACGCTCCGTCACCGACACCAGCATGATGTTCATCACCCCTATGCCGCCCACCACCAGGGAGATGAGCGCTATCATGGCGACCAGCAACGTCATGGTGGCAGTGGTGCTGGTGATGGCCTGACGGATGCTGTCAGTGTTGAGCACGAAGAAATCCTGGCTGCCATGGCGCTGGCGCAGCAGCCGGGTGAGACCATCCTCGGCGGCGGCCAAGGATACTTCATCCTGCACCCGCACGCTGATGCTGCGCAGATAACTTTGACCCAGCATCCGCTTCATGGCCGTGGTGTGAGGGATCCAGACATTGAGGTTCTCGTCGCTGCCAAAGCCGCTCTGATTGCGGGCCACCACACCGATCACCCGGCACGGCAGCTTGCCCAGCAGGATCACCTGCCCGAGGGGTGATTCCCCCGCATCGAACAGTCGATCCCGGCTGTTCGCGTCTATCACCACCTCTTGCGCCAGACTGGCCACGCTACCGGCATCGAACAACATGCCCTGCAACACCCGATAGCCGCGCACCTGAAAGAACTGATCCCCCACCCCGTTTACCGTGCCGGAGACAGCCTGACTGCCCCGGCGCAGCGTGGTGCTGGTCGCCAGACTGGGGGTCACGCTGTGAACATAATCGAGCCCGGCCAGGGCATCGGCATCCTCGGTCCGCAAGGTCTGTATCGCCTCGGCCCGCTTATCCCCAAAGCCGCTGCCGGGAAAGATCTCCAGTGTGCTGGTGCCCATGGCATTGATGTTGGCCAGCACCTGTTGCTGGGAGCCACGCCCCAGCGCCACCACGGAAACCACGGAGGCAATACCTATGATGATGCCGAGCATGGTGAGGAAGGTGCGCATCCGCTGAGCCTGCATGGCCCGCAGCGCCATCCTGAAGGCAGAGGCAAACCTGTCCAGCCCGCCACCCCATGCAGAGCGACCAGGCCGGGGTTTATCCTGAAAAGGTTGGGGGTCAGATGCCGGCACGCGGCGGCGATCGGCCACCACTTCCCCGTCCTTGAGCTCTATGATGCGCTCGGCCTGCTCGGCAATGCTCATGTCATGGGTCACTATCACCAGGGTGTGACCCTGCTCATGCAAGGCATGCAGTATGCCGAGCACCTCTGTGCCACTGTGGCTGTCGAGCGCGCCAGTCGGTTCATCTGCCAGTATCACCTGACCACCGTTGATGAGGGCACGGGCTATGCTGACTCGCTGCTGCTGGCCACCGGAGAGCTGGCTCGGCTTGTAGTCGAGCCGCGTACCCAGCCCCAACCTGCGCAGCAGCGTCTCTGCCCCGGCCTGCCGCTCACCGGCAGCCAGACCGGCATAAATGGCTGGCAACGCCACATTGTCGCGGGCACTGAGATCCCCCAGCAGGTGGTAGCGCTGAAAGATGAAACCGAAATGCTCGCGGCGCAGCGCCGCCAGTTGATCCCCGGCAAGCTTGCTCGTCTCCTGACCGGCAACCCGGTAATGACCGTCGCTCGGCTGGTCGAGGCAGCCCAGAATATTGAGCAGGGTCGACTTGCCGGAGCCGGAGGCACCGACGATGGCCACCATCTCCCCCCTCTCTATGGTCAGGTCGATCCCCTTGAGCACCTGTACCCGCTGACCCCCCTCACCGAAGTGACGTTGGATCCCGCTCAGCTGCAACAGTGGCTGGGTCATGATCACATCCCCATGGGCGGGCCCATGCGCCCGCTCTGCTGGTTCTGGGCCGTCAACTGGCTCACCACCACGGATTCTCCCGCCTCGAGGCCGCTCAGGATCTGGGCATCCACCTTGTTGTTGAGGCCCACTTTCACCTGACGCCACTGCAGCTTGCCCGCACCATCCACCACCTGCACCCTGTCACCGCTCAGGGCGATGGCCGGGATCACCAGCGCATTGCGCTCGGTCGCCAGCACCAGATGTACCTGAGCCGTCATGCCGATGCGCAGGGCGCCTTCCGGATTGCTCACCTCAAACAGGCCGTTGTAATAGACGGCTGTGGTGGTCGAACTGCTGGTGTCATCATTGATGGAGTCCGGCGCGGGCTCGATGGCGCGCAACCTGGCCTCGTAACGCTGCTCGGGCGCCCCCAGTATGGTGAAGTAGATGGGCAGGTCCGTGCTCACCCTGATCACGTCCGCCTCCGAGATCTGGGCCTCCACCGTCATGGTGTCGAGCCGCGCCACCTTGACGATGGTCGGAGTACTCTGCACCGCATTGACCGTCTGTCCCTGCTCCACCGGAATGGCCACTATGGTGCCCGCCATGGGGGCGACGATGCGGGTATAGCCCAGATTGACTCTGGCGGTATCCACGGCGATGCGGGCCTGCACCGCCTGCGCAGTCAGCGCCCGGATATCGGCGCGAGTGGCGATAAGTGTCGCCTCTGCGTTGTCATAGTCGGCCTGGCTACCGAGCCCCCGAGCCAGCACCTTGCGCTGACGATCGAACACCAGCCCATTGTTGCGCAGGGTCGCCCGACGCGAGGCCAGCTGGGCCTGCACATTGTCGAGGGCGGCCTCGGCATCCTTGAGGGCGTTCTGCTGGGTGAGATCGTCGATCTCGACCAGCAGATCGCCCTGCTTAACCTGATCCCCGAGCGCAACGTGCAAGACCTTGATCTGGCCGGAGACCTGCGCCCCCACACTCACCAGCTTCTGGGCCTGCAGGGTACCGTCAGCCAGCACGCTCTGCTCCAGATCGCGCCGCTCGGCGGTGGCTGTGATATAGGAAGCCACCGGCGCCGCACCGGTCGCGCTGAAAAACCAGCCCACCGCAATCAGCAAGAGAGCTGGCAGCAGCAGACGGACAACGAAGAGACGGGTACGGGTCATCGGGGATATCCTTGGATGAAACAAGCCAGCGCAATGTACCCCAATGCCCGGTTAAGCCTCCTGCAGGGCAGTGTAAGGATTGCGTAAAAGCAGCTGCCAGCCGCATGCAGACACGGGAAAATGGCGCCGACTCGAGAGGGAGAAGAGCAATGAAGATCCTATTGGTGGACGATGATCTGGAGCTTGGCGCCATGCTGAGTGAATATCTGAGCGGCGAAGGCTTTGTCACCACCCATGTGCTGACCGGCAAGAGCGGTGTGCAACACGCCCTTTCCGGCAACTATGTGGCCGTGGTGCTCGACATCATGCTGCCCGATATCAACGGCAGCGAGGTGCTGCGCCAGATCCGCCACGACAGCAAGATCCCCGTCATCATGCTCACCGCCAAGGGGGACAACATCGACCGGGTGATCGGACTGGAGATGGGGGCCGACGACTATGTGCCCAAGCCTTGTTACCCCAGAGAGCTGGTCGCCAGGCTGAGGGCCGTGCTGCGACGAGTCGAACCTGCACCGGCGCCAGCTGGCAAGAGTGACGGTTTGCGTCTGGCGGAACTGACCCTCTCCCCCGCCACTCGCCAGTGTCACTGGCAAGGCGAGCCACTGGAGCTGACCGCCACGGAATTCAATCTGCTGGAACTGCTGCTGCGGGCGCCGGAGCGGGTAGTCAGCAAGGATGAGCTATCCCTGCACGGACTGGGCCGCCCGCGCGAGCCCTATGATCGCAGCGTCGACGTGCACATCTGCAATATCCGCCAGAAGCTGCAGGCGCTGGCGGGTGAGGCCATCGGCATAGAGACGGTGCGCAGCATAGGATACCGGCTGACATGATCCTCAAGGGCCACCTGTTCTGGAAGATACTGTTCGGCTTCTGGTTCACCATCATAATGATGAGCCAGCTGCTATGGGTCGCTTTCAGTCTCTACAGCCATGAAGGGCCGCCAGAGGAGAGAATGGCGCGGCAGCTGGCCGGGCGGCAACTGAACTCGGCGGCGACCCTGCTGCAAGAAAAGGGGCCCGCCACCCTGAACACCCTGACGACCAGCTGGCCCGCCGAGGAACGCCCGCTTCTGCATATCCAGCAGAGTGAAGCCGCCCAATCCCCTTTCCCCCAACTGCTTACCCGCACTGTCAAAGGAGCCGATGGCCAGCGTTACTGGCTCGGTTACGACACGTCCGGCCTGCAGCAACAACTGGCACCGCCGCCGCGACGCAACGACTGGCTCAACATGCCGCCGCCCATGTGGTGGATAGGCGGCCTCGGCGGTCTCTTCTTCAGCGCCCTGCTCGCCTGGCATCTGACCCGCCCCATGAACCAGTTTCGGCAGGGATTCGAGCGTCTCGCCCAGGGTGATCTGGGCGTGCGTCTCTATCCTCTGATGCGACGACGCCACGACGAGATCAGCGAGGCGGCCCGTGACTTTGATGCCATGGCCGAGCGGTTGCAACTGCTGGTCGAGAGCCGTGAACAGCTGCTGCACGACGTCTCCCACGAGCTGCGATCTCCCCTCGCACGCCTGCAACTGGCTATCGGTCTGGCCCAACAGGATCCGGCCAGGATCGAGGGATCCCTGGCGCGGATCCAGCTCGAAACCCATCGCATGGACAAGATGATCGGCGAACTGCTCACCCTCACCCGTGCCAGCCACGGTGAACGGGACTGTGAGGAGTATTACGATCTGCAAGCCCTGGTTGAGGCAGTGGTGAGCGATGCCCGCTACGAGGCACAGCACATGGGTGTCGAGATTAGGCAACTGGTGGATGAGGCGGTGGACCACACCATCTGCGGTCAGGCTGAGCTTATCCGCCGCGCGCTCGACAATGTGGTACGCAATGCCCTGCGCTTCTCTCACCCGGGTCACTCCATCACCCTGACCCTGCACAGGCAAGGGGGAGAGTTCTCCATCGAGGTGGCGGATCAAGGCATGGGGGTGGACGAGACCAAGCTCTCCAGCATGTTCGATCCCTTCGTGCGGATCGGGTCCCCTTCTGCAGGCAAGGGCTATGGGTTGGGACTCGCCATCACTCGTAAAGCCATTCAGGCACAGGGCGGCCGGGTCGAGGCCAGAAACGGCGATAACGGCGGTTTGATAGTCACCCTCTCCCTGCCGGGCTAGCCATTCATGCTCAGCATTCTCGCTGCCCTAGTTCGCGGCGCCTGGGACAATGGATCAGCCGCTTACCCCCGCAAGCGTTGCAGTTGGGTGATGGCAGCAGCGGTGGAGCAAAAAGCAAACTCTGTGGGCGAAATCCCGGCCAGCTTGCGCCACTCACAGGCGGCCACATCATCGGCCGCAACGACAGCAGGTTTGTGTGCCAGCTCCAGCATGAAGACGGTATCGCAGGTGTGATAGACAACATCGTCATAGGGGTAGACGTTGGCAAAGGAGCCTAGATAGCGAGGCGCCTCTCTCCCCAGATCCAGCCCCAGTTCCTCTTTCAGCTCCCTAACCAATGCGGCCTCCAGCGACTCACCAGGATCGACGAAACCACCGGGCAGATCCAGCAGTCCTTTGCCAGGCTCCCGCCCTCGCACCGCAACCAGCACTTCATCCTGCCAGCAAAGCGCCACCATCACGGCCGACGCCACATTCTGGAAATAGTGGAAACCACAACCACAGGCAAACTCTTTCTCGCTGCGTTTTTGCAGCGATTCGATACCACAGCGCGGGCAAAACATAGAGGCCACCTCCCATTTGAAACCAAAGTGCATTGTATGCCGCAAAGCCTCTTCAAATCAACCTGCATAGAGCCCACTGCTCGGCAGGAACTACAAGCAAGTGAGCCCCTGAGCCGAAATACAAAAGGCCCTCCCAAGCGGGAAAGCCTTGTTGTGTTGGAGCTTGGCTGTGATGCAAATTGGCAAAAAATACACGAAAAAAAGCCCAGTCTTTCGACTGGGCTTCTCAATTTATTGGCGGAGCGGACGGGACTCGAACCCGCGACCCCCGGCGTGACAGGCCGGTATTCTAACCAACTGAACTACCGCTCCGCTATTTGGCTAGCTTTTCGCTAAATTGTCTGCCGTTTCAATGAGGTGTCATCCTCTCGGCCAATCATGCAATCTGTGCACAACTGTTTAATTGGGTGCCTGGCAGTGTCCTACTCTCGCATGGCGAATGCCACACTACCATCGGCGCTACCGCGTTTCACTTCTGAGTTCGGCATGGGATCAGGTGGTTCCACGGCGCTATGGCCGCCAGGCAAATTCTTCAATCTGAGAAAGCTGACGTGAATAACGATTTGCCTGTTGGCTTCGTTATCACTGAATTAGGTAGTAGTTCTTCGATTTGCTACAAGCCTTAGAACACTTCTTGGGTGTTGTATGGTTAAGCCTCACGGGTAATTAGTATGGGTTAGCTCAACACGTCGCCGCGCTTACACACCCCACCTATCAACGTTGTGGTCTCCAACGGCCCTTTAGGACCCTCAAGGGGTCAGGGATGACTCATCTCAGGGCTCGCTTCCCGCTTAGATGCTTTCAGCGGTTATCGATTCCGAACTTAGCTACCGGGCAGTGCCACTGGCGTGACAACCCGAACACCAGAGGTTCGTTCACTCCGGTCCTCTCGTACTAGGAGCAACTCCCTTCAATCATCCAACGCCCACGGCAGATAGGGACCGAACTGTCTCACGACGTTCTGAACCCAGCTCGCGTACCACTTTAAATGGCGAACAGCCATACCCTTGGGACCGACTTCAGCCCCAGGATGTGATGAGCCGACATCGAGGTGCCAAACACCGCCGTCGATATGAACTCTTGGGCGGTATCAGCCTGTTATCCCCGGAGTACCTTTTATCCGTTGAGCGATGGCCCTTCCATTCAGAACCACCGGATCACTATGACCTACTTTCGTACCTGCTCGACCTGTCCGTCTCGCAGTTAAGCTGGCTTATGCCATTGCACTAACCTCCTGATGTCCGACCAGGATTAGCCAACCTTCGTGCTCCTCCGTTACTCTTTGGGAGGAGACCGCCCCAGTCAAACTACCCACCAGGCACTGTCCGCGAGCCCGATTCAGGGCCCTGCGTTAGAACATCAAACATACAAGGGTGGTATTTCAAGGACGGCTCCAGCGCAACTGGCGTCACGCCTTCAAAGCCTCCCACCTATCCTACACATGTAGGTTCAATGTTCAGTGCCAAGCTGTAGTAAAGGTTCACGGGGTCTTTCCGTCTAGCCGCGGGTACACCGCATCTTCACGGCGAATTCGATTTCACTGAGTCTCGGGTGGAGAC
>NZ_CP110645.1:4127500-4477500 GCF_028355655.1 Aeromonas salmonicida
GCCATCGACTATGCCACCGGCAGCGATGACCGGCAGCTCTACCGCCGCGACTATTTGTGGCAGCAAGGTAAAAGTACCTTGCTGCCAGGCGAGATCCTCATTGAGGAAATGGCCGCGATGGCCGCCTGCCTCCAGTCCCTGCGCTATGATGGCATCGGCGCCATGGCGGGCCAGCCACTTCGCTTCTGCTACCGTGGTTGCACTGGCAAACACTTTTGCTCCCGTGGCTTTCACCCGGGCCAGCAGGCCCGGTTCGGGCAGGCCGAAATGAAAGCTGACTACCGCGGGTTTGAACTCGGTCAGGATGGCGGCATGCTCGGCGTTGAACGGGGCACGACCTGGCCCACTCGATACAGCATCGGTACTCACACCGAACTCGGCATAAAAAGGCGCCAGCGCCTGTTGCCAGCGAGCAACCTGCTGGGGATCGGGATCCCCTTGCTGATGACAGAAGAAGTTGATGTTGAATGGCCCCAGACCGCTGGCGGCAAGCCGAGCGAGCTCACTTCGCAGGTCAGTCGGACTGAGCATGGCCGCCGGCAAGGAGCCCAGACAACCCGCGCCGGTGACGGCCAGCGCCAGCGCACTGTTTTGCACTCCCGCCATGGGCGCCTGAATGATGGGATAACGCATCCCGAGCTCTGCAAACAGGTTCATGGCTATGTACCCCGCGTACAGTCCGAAACAGCAGCGACCTGGCTGCGCGCCAGCGCTATGGCGCCATCAATGGCGCCGCGGGCCTGCGGGCTGTTCTGCCAGCAGGTCGACCCCAGCATGCTGGCCACCAGCTGGACTATATGGGCTGTATCCGCCTCGGCCAGCTCGCTCAGTGTGTGGTAACCCAGCTGTTCGAGCCGCCCTATGACGGTGGGACCCACCCCTTTCACCCCAAGCAGCAAGCTTCGTTCCTGTGCCGAGAACTGTTTCATGTCGGTCATTGCCCAGACTCCTTTCCTATGGCGGTATTTGAACATCAGGCCCGCAAGGGGCCCGATGAAGATAGAGAGTGATCAGCGCACGCTGCGCAGCAGGAAGTCCGGCTGACCGCAGGAGCGCAGTTCACGCTTTTGCATCTCGTCGGAACAGGTGACGGCATCCGTCCCCTCCTTGTTGATGCAGATGTAGACCTCCCGCAGGAAGCGACCGCCGTCGGCACAGGCAACCGTGATGTTGTCTGGCGCCAGCCAGTCGTTGGTACTGGCCAGATCCGCCTTGAGCTGGAAGCGGCTTTTGCGCAGAGGCTCGGCAGGGGACTGATACGCGGCCGGGATCTTCACCTTCTGACGCAGGTCGCTGGCCAGCTGATGATACTGGCCCTGGCTGAGGCCTGAGCAGGTACCGTGTTTCTCCCACTCATGGCGATAGAGAAAGCGGCTGGGGTAGAGCCCGGCAAACTGCTGCTCCATGTCAGGATCCAGCCGCTCGCGGGAACAGCTGCTCGGGTAGCCGCGCTGGTACTGGGGCCAGAGGCCGTGCAACACGAAGCCCAGCTGGCGGGAGCATTGATCCCGATCGGCCGGTTTGATGGCGCAATGCTCCGGCGACCAGGATAGCGCCAGGGCGTAATAGTCAAACTCGCCCACTTGCCCCTTGGCCTGCACGGCAGAAGAGTACAAGGGGGAGAGCAGCAGGGTGCCGAGCAGCACAACAATCTTCTTCATCTTGGGTTCCAGCGTTATATCAAAAGAGTGCTAACGCGGCAGCGCAGCCCCGTCGGCAGACGTCATGCTCCCATATTTTGAGAAGAGGGAACACCCCGGCAAGATGACAGCGCGCCCCTGGGGGTCAGACCAGTAAAGGGTTCCCCCTCCCGTTCCACAGGCGTAAGCTGACCCACCGGCAGGCCCTCGTGCCTCGCCCTTTCCCCATCCCGATTTCATCTTCAACAGGATGCAACATGATCCGCAAGAATCCATCCGGCCACCTGCCGGTCATCGACGAGTCCGCCTATATCGACAAGACAGCCATCATCTGTGGCAAGGTGATCATCAAGGAAAACGTGTTTGTCGGCCCCTATGCGGTGATCCGCGCCGACGAGGTGGATGCCAATGGCGACATGGAGCCCATTGTCATCGGCGCCAACTCCAACATTCAGGACGGGGTGGTGATCCACTCCAAGTCCGGCGCTGCCGTCACCATAGGCGAGTACACCTCCATCGCCCACCGCAGCATAGTGCACGGGCCCTGCGAAGTCGGTAACCGGGTCTTCATCGGCTTCAACAGCGTGCTGTTCAACTGCCATATAGGTGAAGGTTCAGTGGTGCGCCACAACTCTGTGGTGGATGGCTGCGATCTGCCCCCCGGCTTCTATGTGCCCTCCACGACCCGCATCAACCAGCAGAGCGATCTGGCCGAGATCCCCAGAGTCACTGTGGATGCCACCGAGTTTTCCGAAGATGTGGCTCACACCAACATAGACCTGGTCAAAGGTTACAAGGCGCTCTCAAACGAGTTTTGAGGCCGACCCGGTTTCATGACACACAACGGGCGCTCAGGCGCCCGTTGTCACAACTGTAAAGGGGGTGAAAAGGGTGTGTAAAAGCGATTGAGCGCAGCATAGGTGTGGCGTTTGATGGGTCATATTCACCCGGATGGAGTCATCCCATGTCATGCAAAGCCCTCCTATTGCCCCTGCTGCTCGGCAGCCTGTTTGTGCACGCCAGCGACATGCAGCCTCCCCTTCCCGATCGCCCCGGCGCTCATATGCCGCCACCCTCGGTACTCTATCAGGCCAGCAAGCAGAGCAAGGATCCCCAGGCGACTGCTCAGGAGCTGTTCAAGAACATCCCTGCCGCCGAGACAGACAAACGCTATGAGGTGATGATCAGTGTGCGGGAGTTGCCGCCGCAAGCCATCCGGGCCCAGCCCACCACTGCCCCGCTCAAGGGCCAATAAAATGAACAAGGATCGCTTCTGGCCGTGGGCGCTGGCGCTGTTCATCACCCTGCCTGCGCTCGCGGGCCAGGGCGAGATGGGCAGACCGGGCGGCCCACCAGGACGAGACATGTCACCTTCCGCCCTCCGCCCTGGTCACTATGCGGGCCCCTGGTCAGCCCCGGCGCCGGGCCATCGCATCGACAGGCTGCCAGGCGGGGTAGAGACCATATTGCTGGCGGGGTTCACCTACTATGTGTTCGGCGGCATCTATTACCAGCAACAGGAGAGCCACTATGTGGTGGTCACGCCACCCACTCAAGCCATCTTGGTGAAAACGGAGACCCACCTCATCCCGCTGGATCTGGATGGTCGCCGCTACTACGTCAGAGACGGCCACTACTATCAGCGGGAGATTGACGGGCACTACACGGAAGTGCCGCCTCCCGCCGCGCTGCGGTAAGCAGCAACAAAACGGGCGCCAAGGCGCCCGGTTTTATGTGTGTCAGCGGATGATCATGAGCACTTTTTCAAACTGATATGCCAGTTGGCACCCGACTGCACCTGATGTTTGGCGGCGAAGCTGTCCATGTTGAGGGCGACCGAGACCTGCAACAGGCTGTTGAGGTAGACCAGCGGCTGGCCTTCCGGCACGTCGCCGAAGCTGCTGACATAAGGAGCCTTGCCGTCATACCTGACCACATCCCCTTCACTGATCTTGATACAGGCCTTGTCCCCCTTGTTGACCCCCACCTGGGTCAGCAGTGTCTCGTCGATATTGGTCCAGACGTTGCCGTACTGCACATCCAGGATCGGGATTGTGCCCTTGAGGGTGCCATCTTTCTCGGCCACAGCCGGCTGGTAAGGGATCTTCACCACGTCGGCGGGCAGCAGCGGGCCCACCTGCTCATAGCTGATGGCACCGGAGGCGAGCCGGGCGCCTGTATAGGCGTAAACATCGCGGCCGTGGAAGGTGTAAGACTTCTCGGATCCCTTGAGGCGGTTGGTTTTCTCATCGATCTGACGCACAGCGTCTATGCCGAAGTGCTCGGCCACCAGGGTCAGGGTGCCGTTATCCGGGGTGACGATGTAGTGGCCGCTCCTGGTCTTGAGCACCACAGAGTGGCGATCTGTGCCCACACCGGGATCTACCACGCTGACAAACACAGTGCCCTTGGGCCAATACTGCAGGGTCTGATAGAGGCGGTAAGCCCCTTCCCAGATGTTGTAAGCCGGTATCTCGTGGGTCAGATCATAGAGCGGCAGGGTGCGGTCCACCCCGAAGGCAACCCCCTTCATGGCTGACACTGCGCCATCTTTGAGGCCAAAATCAGTCTGGATCACCAGGGCCTCGTTGGCGGCGGCGATGCCGCTGGCCAGCAGGAGGGCGAGCGCAAGGGCCCGGGGAGCGGTGCGAATATCCATATCAGAACTCCTGAATCGTGATAGATGAACAAGAACAGCCATTTAGACATCCAGAATGCCACCTATCATCAGCATTGCAAGCCGTTTCACCTGTATGGGGGGAACAGAAAAGCACTCGCCAGTGCATGCTGGCGGGTGTATGGATAGGCTTTGCCGTGACGGGATCACAGAGGAAGCAACATGACCAGACCCCAAGCCCCCACCCTGGCGTTGAATCTGGGTGAACAGATCAGCAAGGTGCTGATCACCCAGGCCGATGGCATCACCATCACCTACAAGCTGGCATTTGGTCTCGACGCCATGACACCGGGGCCATTTCGCCAGGATCCGCCGACGGCGCACGAACTGGAACGGGCCATCATGGTGGTGGAGGATGCGCTCATGCCGCTGGCGGACCGCATTCCGGCCCACGAGCTGGTGACGCTGTACAGCCCGATCCCGCTGGCTGGCGAGCTTGGCAGCCATGAGCTGAGCCGGGAGAGCATAGAGCAGCTGTTCGGCCAGTTTGCCGCCATGGTGGAAGGGGACCCGCTGGCGGCGGCCCACTTGCCCAAGGGACGGCACTTTGCCGCCGTATTGTTGATCCTGCGCGAATGGATGCACCACCTGGATGCCAAACGGGTAGTAGTAGCGGAGTAAATGGCTCAGGCTGCGGCTCGCTCGAAGCGGGTTCGCGACACAACCCAGGCCAGACCAAGACTGATCAGAACAGAGCCGAGGGCGAGCACATCCACCGCTGCCAGCAGGCCGACGCTGTCGCTCACCCAGCCCAGCAGCACAGGCACCCAGTTGGCCACATAGGCGATCACATAGAAGAGCGACACCAGCCGGGCGTGGCTGGCGCTGGGGGCAATCCGATTGACCAAAGTCGCGCTGCCGACAAAGGCGGCGCCCTGGGCATAACCGGACACCAGCAGCCCGAACCCTGCCAGCCACAACGACTGATAGTGAACGGCACCGGTAAACAGCAGCACGCTGAGCGCCAGGGCAAGGCAGCCGCTCTGCAGTGTGTGGCGGGCATCGAGGCGGCGAGCCCATAGCTGGCAAAGGCCGGAGAACACCAGATAGGCTGCGATGAGATAGCCAAACAGGCCGAGATCCCGCATCCCCAGCAACTGGCTAGCCACCTTGGGACCGATTGCCAGCAGACTGGCCGCCACCGCCCAGGCAGTAAACAGAGCCAGGGCGCAGAGGAAGAACGCCGCCCCCGTGGCTTTGAGCCCCTCCCCCAAGGAGCCCTTGCCTTGCCCCGATGCCACTGGCGGCTGCGCTCGTGCGCTGGCGGGCCAGCTCAGCACAACGCCGACCATGGCGCAGGTCGCCAGTCCCATGATGAGCAGGAAGGGCAGCTGAGTCGGATAAAAGTCCAGTTGCAGCGCCAAGCCGCTGAATACCGGGCCGAGCGCCAGTCCGGCAGTGAAGGATAGGGTCGCACTGAGGGCCGCCCGCTTGCCGCCGTCGCGGGGGCCGAAGCGCAACAGCGCCACATTGGCGGCGCCGGTCAGCGCACCCGTGCCAATGCCGGCCAAGACCCGCGCCAGCAGCAGCGACCAGAACGAATCGGCCAGGGAGAAGAGCAGGGCTCCACCCAGCACCGCCAGCAGCGCAGGCAATATCATGGCACGCAGGTCCGTCACCCGGCCTGCCAGATTGCCCACTCCGAACAGCGAGATCAGCACGCCGGCCGCATAGCCACCATAAATCAGGGTGAGGCTCACATCGCTCAACGCCAGCATCTGCTGATAGTGGGGATAGAGCGGCGTAGGCACGCTGCTGTTGAGCAGCGCCGACATCAGGGCCAGCGGCAGAAACAGCAGAATGGCGCCATGGGCAGCGCCCGACTGGCAGGGCCCGGGGGTAGACAAGGGTGATGACATGCACGGCTCCGATGGGCGCGGGGCCAAACCCCGCTGGTGAGAGGCGGCCATGATAGCGCCCGCACAGCGCCGCCGACAGCAGCACAAATGCATCATGCGGCTTCAATAATGCATGCGATCGGCATCTATTTGCACGCACACCAGGGCACACTTGGCTTGTGATCCCGCCTGTGCTGGCTTCTAATGGGCTCGCCCCAGCGGGGGGAACTTGAGTGGGAGGCTCGATGATCAACTGGGATGACGCGCGTTTTTTTCTGGCATTGGCAAGACAGGGCACACTGCGTGGCGCGGCCGGGGTGCTGGGGGTCGATCAGGCTACCGTCGGGCGACGCATCACGGCGCTGGAGCAGAATCTGGGCTCCAAACTCTTTATCCGCACACCAAAACTCTATGATCTGAGCCCGCTCGGCGAAACCATGCTGGCCGATGCCAGCGCCATGGAGCAGGCCATCCAGGCCATAGAACGCAAGGCAAGCGCCGGGGATCAGAGCTTGTGCGGCGAGGTACGCATCGCCACCACCGACACCCTGGCACAAGCCTTCGTGCTGCCTGCCCTCACCCTGCTGCGCGAGCGCCATCCCGGCATTCGTCTCAGCCTGCAGACGGCGGTCAACGTCAGTGATATCGCCTGTCTCGAGGCAGATCTCGCCATTCGGGGCCTGCGCCCCGACAACGACGAGCTGGTGATCAAGCGCCTCACCACCATAGAGATGGGGCTCTACGCCTCTCACGACTATCTGGCCAGACACGGCACACCCAAGTGCGGCCTCGGCCTGAGCCAGCATGCCCTGCTGCTGTTTGCCAAAGAGCTGGTCTCCCGCCACTGGCACAGCCTGTGCGGGGAGCCGCTGCACGAGCCGAATGTGGTGCTGCAGTGCAATGCCCAGCTGCTGTTGTTGGCGGCGGCCCGTCAGGGGCTGGGGATAGCGCTGCTCTCCACCTTTCTGGCAGACAAAGAAACCGAGCTGGTACGGGTGCTGCCCGCCCTCAGCGATCCGGTCGATATCTGGCTGGTGCTCCACCCCGACCTGCAGAAGGCCAGCCGGGTACGCGCCGTAGTGGATGCGCTGGAAGAGGTGTTTCACTGCCGTTAACCAGCACAGAGTGTTCCAGCACAGGGAGCTGCTCGCCATGGCGCAGCTCCCGAGCCCGACCGTGGGGATATGGCGAGGGATAAAGCCCAGCCCCCTCTCCGCCTTCTGCCCATACCCCCGCTTCTGTTAACATGCCGGCCACTATGATTGTTTCCATCGTGGCCCTGGCCGCGATAACCCCACACTGGTGCCCCTATGTCCATTGCCTCCTTTGCCGAACTGGCCCTCTCCCCCCGTTTGCAGCAGACCCTGAGCGAGCTCGGTTATGCCGCGCCGACCCCGATCCAGGCCCGCGCCATCCCCATCATTCTGACGGGGCGGGATCTGATGGCGGGGGCCCAGACCGGCACAGGCAAGACCGCCGCCTTCGTGCTGCCGTTGCTGGAGCAACTGATGCAACACCCGGCGAGCGACGCACCCCGCCCCATCCGCGCCCTGGTGCTGGTGCCGACCCGCGAGCTGGCGGTGCAGGTCTTTGATAGCGTGGCGCGCTACGGGCAAGGTACGGGTCTCACCTGCGCCCTGGTCTATGGCGGAGTCAGCATAGCCGCCCAGGTAGAGGCGCTTCAAGCCGGGGTGGATCTGCTGATCGCCACCCCGGGTCGCCTGCTCGACCATCTGCGTCAGGGGGCCTTGAGCCTTGAACACCTCAGCCATCTGGTGTTTGACGAGGCAGACAGGATGCTCGACATGGGCTTTATGGACGAGATCAAGGCGCTGCTCAAACAGATACCGGCGGATCGCCAGACCCTGCTCTTTTCGGCCACCTGCGACGACAACCTGTTTGCCTTGAGCCGCGTATTGCTGCGCGCCCCTGAGCTGATCGAAGTGGCACCGCGCAACACCACTGCGGCCGAGGTGGAGCAGCGGGTTTATACCGTGGATGGCGAGCGCAAGCTGGCACTGGTGGAGCACCTGATCAAGGTGAAAGGCTGGGCGCCTGTGCTGATCTTCAGCCGCACCCGTCAGGGGGCCGACAAGCTGGCCCAGCAGCTTGGCAAGGCGGGCATCAATGCGCTGGCCTTCCACGGCGATTTGTCGCAAGGGGCGCGGGAGAAGGTGCTGCTGGAGTTTCGCGCCGGCACCTTGCAGGCGTTGGTCGCCACCGACGTGGCGGCCCGCGGTCTCGATATCTTGGATCTCAACTACGTGATTAACCTGGAGTTCCCGTTTGTGGCCGAAGATTACGTCCACCGTATCGGTCGCACCGGCCGCGCAGGTAACAAGGGGCTCGCCATCACGCTATTTAGCCCGGAAGATGCGCCGCTGCTGGAAAAGGTGGAAGCCGTGCTCGACACCCGATTGCCCCAGCAGTGGTTCCCGGGCTTTGAGCCAGACCTCACCCGTTTCGAACCCGAGCGGCGCCGCAACAGCAAGGCAGCCCAGAAACAGAGAGCCAGAAAACAGGCCCTCGGCGGCAACAAGAGTGGCAAGGGCCAGCGTTAAGCAGCCTCAACGCCGCCCATAAAAAACGCCCGCATGGGCGTTTTTTATTATCCGACAAGGGCCAGCACTATGCTTGGTGACTTGGCACCTAGCGGGTAGCCAGCACCAATGGCAGGGATTTCAGGATCCGCCGCTCCGCCAGGGTCGAGAGGATAAACATCGCCATATAACCGAGACCGAGTGCCACGATAATGGCCACCACATTGGTGGTGAAGCGGGCCACCAGATAGTAGGCCGCCACCAGCGCCACTATGCCCGCCAACCGGATCAGCAGGCTCTGGGTAAAGTGACCATGGGCCTTGATATAGGCGAGCTGATAGCCGTTGAGCATCATGAAGATGAAGAAGATGGAGAAATGGAACAGCACGGGCACGGCCCCCACATAGTCGACGGGGAACAGCAGCAACACCAGCGGCTTGCCCGCCAGCAGCATCAGCATAAAGAACACCAGGCTGACGATGGCGGAGAGACGGAAGATCCAGCGGCGAATAAGCCTTATCTGGCGGTGATCGCCGTTGCGCAGATTGACCGCCAGCTCCGGCAGCACGAAGCGGTAGATGGGGAAGACAAACAGCAGCGTCATATAGGTGAAGATCGGGCGCACCACCACCTGGAAATCCCCCAGCTCGTCGATGCTGAAGTGGCGTATGGTGAGCAGCACGGTAATGTAAATCATCAGGATACTGGCCCCCGCTTCGAGGGACGCGGTAAAGCTCTTCTTCACATAGCTGACCATCTCCGGGCCGAGCGCCACCTTGGCCAGCGGTCGGGTAGCGATGTCCCGGCGGCGATAAAGATACATATAGAGGGCAATACCCAGCGACGAGAGCGTCAGCCCGTAGAAGAGCGACGAGAGTGCATCCATCCCCAGCCCGAAGTAGCAGGCCATAAACATCAGGGCGTTGGCGAGCGGCTCCAGCCAGGTGACCTTGTTGGAAATGTCATACATGCGGTACATGGCCACCAGATTGGTGAAGTAGACCTTGAGCCCCAGCCCGAAGATGATCCCCACCAGTTGCAGGTACTCCACCCGGATATGGAGCCCGTGCTTGATATAGGGGATCACTATCCCCCAGGTGAGCAGCACAATGCCGATGAGGAAGTAGCGGAAGATATTGATGATGTCTCTGTCGTTTTTGGTCTGGGAGTAGCTCACCACCATGGAGGAGCGAAAGCCGGTCATCAGGATGAGGGAAAGGGAGATGAGATCCACCACGCTGTTGAACAGCGCCAGGTCTCCCTTGGCCACCCACTGCGCCAGCCACACCTTGAAGGCGAAACCCATGATGATGCTGGCGAGTGACGCCCACATGCCGGTGACAAAGGCCTGCTTCAGCCGCTCGAGGGATTTATATTGCATAACAGTCACTTGTTACTGCCTGGCCAGAGAGGAATCCATCTTATGAAAGCCCACCCGGCTTGAACAGCCTTAATGCCGGGGGCCAGCTGCCGGTCGGCAAGACTCGGAAATCAGCCACAGAAAATCCGGTGCGCTGAAAACAGGAAAACGCCCGTTTGGGCGTTTTCTCTGGCTGGCACCCTTCAAGGGTGCCCCGCTTCTTGGGATCCCTGCGCCCTGGCTCTCTATGCCTGCGGCGCGGCCTTGATCAGCGACTGGTAGTGATCAATCAGCTCGGGGCCGTGCAGTGGCGAGTCATGACCGCCGACCACAATCTTGATGGGCAGCTTCATGGCCTTGAGTCGCTCCAGCGTTTGCGGATACGCCTTCACATCAGCAAAGCTCAGGTTGCCCAGCTTCTCCTTGAGGATGCAGTTGCCATAGAGCACCTGCTGGTCAGGGAAGTAGACAAAGATACCGTCCGGCGTGTGGGCCGGGCCTGTGTAGAAGGCGTGCAGCTTGCCCTCTTGCAGGGTGAAGTCGCCATCGTGCACCACGTTAGGCAGCACCAGCGGCAAGTCCGGGTACTCCGGCAGCCCCTTGCGGGTAAAGGCGACGATCTCGGCCCAGTCGCTCTTCATCAGATCCCGGGTCTGGCGGGTCGAGACCACCTTGGCACCGATGGACTTCCAGTAGGCGTTCCCCCCTGCCCTGTCCGTGTGGTAGTTGGTGTTGATGACCTCCAGCACAGGCTTGTTGCTGACCCGTTTGATCAGCTTGTGCAGCTCGCGGGCGGTATCCGGCGTCCAGGTCGCCCCCACTACCGTCACTCCCTTGGCCCCGAAATAGACCATGGAGTTCTCTTTGACGTAGTAGTTATCCTCTACGACATACACGGGGCCGCTCACCTGAGTAAGCGATATCGCCGCCGCATGCACGCTGCCGCCCCAGAAACTCGCCATCAGCACCAGAGCACCGGCCAGTCCGCACTTTATCCAACCTTTCATCATCTTGCTCCCTCGATACAAGCGCCCCCTCGCCACCCCTGTGGCAAGCCGAGCCCTTTACGCAGTGGGCAGAAGATACGGGAGATTTGTGAGGGGAAAATGAGGTTGTGTGAAGAGAAGGTGAAGTTGGGGGGACGTCGGAGGGGGTGTCGTCACCAATCCCGCAAGACACGATATAGCAGGCCAGCCCCAAACCACGTAGGGACGATTAGCGCAGCGTAATCGTCCGCATACCGCAGCGCACCGAGTCACGGCAAGACCGATAGGAAACTCTGGATACCAGCGGCTTCTCGGCCACCTTTCGCGATCGTCCGAATACGCTTCGCTATTCGAACCTACGGCCCTTCATTCCCCACGGTGTGAAGATGAAAAAACGAGCAGAAAACCTTGAGTACTAACAACCTCTTGTTAGTCTCTTTTTAGCGCTCGTCCGAATACACCTCACAATTCGAACCTACATTCCTCTATCAAAAGATGACGCTTTCCCATAAAATCTTACAGAGCCCCACTCGGGACTCAACATGAGTAAGCTATTTAATTAACTATATCCAACTAAAATTAATGATTAAAAATATGATTAAACCTACTAGAGCAGTACCTAAAAACATATTATTAATGGACATTTGCACCATTGGGATAATTAAAAACAGGGAAAAAATACTTCGAGGAAAGGACTCTAGAAAAAAAACGAGGCTACAAGAATTAGAAATCATGGCCCAGAGCAATAAGTATAGATTTTCATTTCTACTTGCCATTATAGAAAAAACTACTGATAGGAGACATATCCTAACCGAAAGCACCGCAATAAAAGAGTTTGAAAATGACTGGAGAGCAATAAAGGGGGTTATTGGCAAGGAAAACATGCATGAACCATTAGAATCTTTTAAATTATTAATCCCAACAATGATGGATGAAAGATATCATATAGACGAACGAGCAGAACTTTCTATTGGACCTGCTATTGAGCTGCTAGATTATTATAACAAATTAGGTATACATAGTACTCCAGAACAAATTGAACGCATTAGTTTAACCAGAAAAATCGTTGATTTTAGTAAAAAGATTGGTTTCGAACAAAGTCACCTTGTTGTTATTATATGCGTGTCAGCACTTCATGGTTGTCGCGATGCACAAAAAATTCTAAAAATAAAAAAAGATGGCTCGGAATTTAACCCAAGCAATATACTTGGTGATATTATGTCCTTCGTTCGCACAGCGCATGCAAGAGCACTTATAAAATCAAAAACCCCATCAGCAAGGTGTGTTTTTAGAACTGAAGATAAAGCTCTGGAAAATATTGGACAATATTTTAATGTGACGTATGACATTAATACTAGCGCAGTAACAACAAATTTTCATAGTTTACAAAATCTTGAAAAATTATTTCCAACTCTATTTTCAAAAAATAGTACTGATAGCATACGGAACGAAGTGTTTTCTCTGCTACAAATAAACATACCCAAAGAAGGCACAAGCTAACATCCAATTCGGCCACATATACCCACCCAAAAACATCTTTATATATAGATGCATAATAAGTGACAAGCCTTATAAAGTTAAGGCTTGTCACTAATTGCAAACCATCCAAAAATCAATGATGACAAAACATTCTTATAGACTGGAACTATTAAATAAAAGATTATGTCTTTCATGTTCTCATATATCTAGTAATATCTTACTATGATTGTAAATGGTAAATATTTTCATGAGGACTCTATACCTCATTCAGCAAATGAAAGATCACCTGCTATATAGCAGGTGATCTTTCTTTATATATCCAATAACACTCACCCCAACGGCGGCGTGCGCGGCGGCACCATACGCTTGCTACCGGTTGACTCGAAGGCCGAGGCAAAGCGCAGCAGCTTGTTGTCGTCATAGGCACGACCGGCGAAGGTCAGGCCCACCGGCATGCCGATATCTGCCATCACGCCCATGGGGACGGTAACAGTCGGCACGCCGAGATGGCGAATGGCGAGGTTACCGTTGGCAACCCAGATGCCGTTGCTCCAGGCGATATCGGCGGAGGCTGGATTCACGTCCGCGTCAGCCGGGGCGACGTCGGCGACTGTGGGGAACAGCACGGCGTCGAGCTTGAGGCCGTCCATCCACTCTTCCAGATCCAGCTTGCGGGTCTGCTCCAGCCCACGCAGG
Source organism: Aeromonas salmonicida (assembly GCF_028355655.1). NCBI lineage: Bacteria > Pseudomonadati > Pseudomonadota > Gammaproteobacteria > Aeromonadales > Aeromonadaceae > Aeromonas > Aeromonas salmonicida. The sequence goes on from NZ_CP110645.1 coordinate 4,140,717, forward strand.
CCGTCCGGCACAGAGGCAATCTCGTCAAAGCGCTTGAGGCCGCGCTTGGCCATCTTGACGTACTCGTCCATGCCCGCCGCCAGATCGCCCTCGCGGTTCGGCAGGGTGCCCGGATCGTGGGGGAAAATCTTCGGCCCATCGACATCTTCAAGTTTGTTCAACTTGGGATCGCCGTTGGCGCGCAGGAAGTCGTCAAACGCCCAGCCGGAGAGCTCCCACAGCTCGTCGTTGAGGAACTCAGGTGTGACTATGCCGCGATTGAACACGGTCGGCGCGCCGGGTCTGTCCCCTTCGCAGTTGGAGACCAGCGGGAAGTCCACTTCGATGACCTCGGCGCCTGCGGCTTCCAGCGCCTTGCGTGCATCTTCCCACAGAGCGATCACGGTCGGACGGGTATGGATGCGCTGACCTGTCGGGCCGCCGATACCGGGGTTTTCGCTGGTGCCGGCCAGTTCATCCTTGTTGATAAACATGCGCGGCACGCCGAGGCGCTTGCCCTTGAGGGCAGAGGCACCGGCGGCCAGCTCAAGATAGGAGGCCGGGCGCACATCTGAGGCCTTGGGGATCTTGACCCAGGGCTGCAGGCGCCAGAGATCGCCACGGGGATCGCTGTCGTCGGCCACCACCACATCCAGTACTTCCAGCAGATCGGCCATGGTGCGGGCGTAGGGCACCACCACATCCATGGTCGGGGTCAGCGGCCAGTTGCCGCGCACCGAGATGACGCCACGGGACGGTGTGTAGGCGCACAGACCGTTGTTGGAGGCAGGGCCACGGCCGCTCGACCAGGTCTCTTCCGCCAGACCGAAGGCGGAGAAGCTGGCAGCTGTGCCGGTGCCGGCACCGTTGGAGGAACCGGAGGCAAACGGCGCAGTCAGGTAGTCGGCGTTGTAGGGGCTCTCGGCACGGCCATAGACGCCGCGCTGCATGCCACCATTGGCCATGGGTGGCATATTGGTTTTGCCAAGGCAGATGGCACCTGCGGCCCGCAGCCGCTCAACGGTAAAGGCATCACGCTGGGCCACCAGATCCTTGAAGGCCGGGCTGCCGGAGGCGGCCGTCAGCCCCTTGACCAGATAGCTGTCTTTGGCGGTGTAGGGGATGCCGTCGAGCGGGCTCAGGGGTTCGCCACGGGCGCGGCGGGCATCGGAAGCTTCTGCCTCTTTCAGCGCATCGGGATTGGCGACCACCAGGGCGTTGAGGCGGGTTTGTGTCTCGGGGCCGTTGTAGGCCTCGATACGGGCCAGATAGGCCTTGACCAGTTCAACCGCTGTGGTGCGGCCTGATTCGAGCGCACCGCGCAGCTCGGCAATGGAAACCTCTGTCACTTCGATCATTTGGATCTCCTGTAAAAGGGTGACTTTTTGTAATGATGATCGCCGCATCAGCGCCTTCGACCATCACGTCATCAAGAGATAAAACCCCACGGCGTGGGGTTTTGAATACCAACCACTGCTGGCGTAAACCGGTTTACGACCCGTCGCGAGAGGCCGTCAGCAAGGTGAAGAGCAGCGCAGGAACCGGAGTGTATGTGAATACATGAGCCGTTTGTTCCACATAAGCGAGCTGCACATAAGCCTCTAATAACTGCCTCGCAGCAGGATCGTCATCCGGTTCTTACTTGCCAGAGGGGATCTGCTGGGTAATGCAGTGAATATTGCCACCGCCCAGCAGGATCTCCCGAGCCGGTACGCCGACGACTTTATGCTCGGGGAAGATCTCTTCCAGAATGCGCTGGGCTTCGCCATCGGTGGCGGCATCCAGCAGCGGGTAGACGATGCGATCGTTGGTGATGAGGAAGTTCACATAGGAACCGGCCAGACGACCTTCAGCCTCGCGCGGCACACCGGTACCGCTCTCGACACCGGCAGACTCCTCTTCAGTGCAGTAGAGCGGGCCCGGCTGGGGCAGCTTCCACACTTTCAGCTTGCGGCCCTTGGCATCGACCGCCGCTTCCAGCACCTTGAGGGCTGCCAGGGAGCGGGCGTACTGGGGATCGTTCTGGTCGTCGGTCCAGTGCAGGGCCACTTCACCCGGGCGCACGAAGCAGCAGACGTTGTCGATGTGGCCGTCGGTTTCGTCCATGTAGACGCCTTCGTTCAGCCAGATAAAGCTCTTCACGCCCAGATAGTCGCGCAGATAAGCTTCGATCTGCTCCTTGGTCAGGTGCGGGTTGCGGTTTTCGTTGAGCAGGCACTCGGCTGTGGTCATGCAGGTGCCTTCGCCATCGACGTGGATGGAGCCCCCTTCCAGAATGAGCGGCGCGTCGTAACGATCCATGCCGTGCTGTTCCAGCATCTGGGCCGCCACTTTTTCATCCTGATCCCAGGGATAGTAGAGCCCGCCCTTGTGGCCGCCCCAGGCGTTGAAGCCCCAATCCACACCACGGCACTCGCCAGCGGCGTTGGTGACCACTGTCGGGCCAGTGTCGCGGGCCCAGCAGTCATCGCTGGCCATTTCGACCAGGGTCACGTGAGCGGGCATGATGGCGCGGGCCTGCTCCATAAACTGGGCGGGCACGCCCATAAAGACAGGGGTGGCCTGCCCTATGGCATCGGCTACCTTGGCGAAGGTGGCTTGCGCGAAGCGACCGGCCTCACGCCAGTTGTCCGGGCGAAACGGCCAGATCATCCAGACGGCCTGCTGGTGTGCCCACTCGGCGGGCATGGTGAAGCCGTCAGCAGCAGGGGTGGAGTCAATAGTCTTGATGCTCATCGCAATATCCTTGCGGGCCTCACAGGGCCGGTAAGAGGGGAAACGGGCGGTCGATCGCCCCGGCAGCGTGCCGGACGGCCCACCAGTTGGTCATCGGCTGCGCAACCGCCTAGCGCACCCGGGAAAAATGAGTGTGGCCGCAGTGTAAGAAGTTGCGCTCACATCCATCAAATGAATAGGATGGATTGTCCCATAAACAAGGCAAATAATCCCTCCATGAAACTGCACCAGCTCGACCTCAATCTGCTGCTCGCCTTTGACGCCCTGATGACACAGGGCAGCGTCACCCGCGCCGCCGAAGCGCTGTTTATCAGTCAGCCCGCCATGAGTCACGCCCTCGGCCGGCTGCGCACCTTTTTTGGCGACCCGCTGCTGGTTCGTACCCCGCAAGGCATGCTGCCCACTCCCCGCGCCCAGCGACTGCATCTGGGGGTACAGCAGGCGCTGCGGCTGCTGGAGCAGCAACTGAGCGACGAGGAGGTGTTCGAACCGAGCCAGTCCAAACGGCGCTTCGTGCTCTGTACCACTGACTATGTGGAGTGCGTGCTGATCCCGCCGCTTATGCAGCGCCTCAAGAAGCTGGCACCCGGCGTCACCATAGAGATCCGCATACTGCGCGACACGCTGCCGGAAGCCGAGCTGGCGAGCGGCGAGATCGATCTGGTGCTGGGGTTTGACGAATACATGCAGGTGCCGAGGTATCTGGGCAAGGAGACCTGGCTCACCGAGCCCCTGGCCGGTCTGGTGCGCGCCACCCTGGAGCTGGAGGAGGAGCGGATCACCTTGCAACAGCTTATCGAGATGCCCCATGTGTTCCACTCGCCGCTGGGCACCTCGGAGGCGAGTCTGGATCGCTACCTCAGCACCCTGGGCCACAGCCGCACCATCTCGGTCAACAGCCAGAGCTATATGTCGGCAGCGACCATTGTCAGCCAGAGCGACCACCTGCTGGTGCTGCCCAGCATGGTGGCCGAACTGCTCGCCAACCACTGGCCGCTGAAAAGCCTGCCCCTGCCTGCGGATGTACCGGATTACCACCTCAACTGCGTCTGGCACCCGGTGCATGCACAGCAACCCGCACTGATATGGCTGAAAGACATGATGAAGGAACTGGTGAGCCAGCCATAAACAGCAGGCGTGCAAATGATGTTGGGGAGATTGGCGTAGCGGGAAGGGGTTGAACAGGCGCCTGGCAGGAAGTAGGAAGCAAGGCATTCGAGGAGAAGCAGCCCGTGTTTGACGTGAGGCAACTCGATGCGTCATCTGGGCGCTTGTGATAAGGCCCGCTGCCCAGAGGTGGGCTGCGGGCCTTGAAGTGCATCACAGCAGTGGCGTACTGGCTGACGAAGGGGCCTAGTTGCGACCGATAAAGAGGTCTGTCACGTGACAGCTGCTTCTGGCTTCCAGCGCATCCAGCATGTAGGCGGCCGCATCTTCCGGTGTCATGAAACCGCTCGGGTCGACGTGATCCGTGTTGTCCCAGAATTCACTGCGGATCCCGCTCGGATAGAGGTTCACCAGTCGCAATGGAGAGTCCTTGAGCTCGGCACGCAAGGACTCCAGAAAGCCGCGCATGCCCCACTTGGAAGCACAGTAGAGACTCTCGTTGGCCTTGCCTACCTGAGCGGCGGAGGAGAGCACATTGGCCAGCACACCGCCCCTCTCGCCGATGAGGCGCACCGTCTGCTGGGCCACCAGTATGGTGGAGACCAGATTGCTCTCCATCACCCGGCGGATCTGCTCGGCGGTGTAGACACCGACCGGACCGAACTCACCGGTGCCGGCACAGTGCAGCACCAGCTCCGGCAGACCACCCCACTCCACGGCAGCGGCAAACGCCACATCCACGTCTTCGTGGTGCGCCAGATCGGCGACTATGCCAATCACGGCGCTCCCGAGCAGCAGTTCCTGCTGCTGCAGTCGCTGATAACGACGCCCCATCATGGAGACTTGATGGCCCCGTTCAACCAGTCCTATGGTCAGGGCTCGGCCCAGACCGGACCCGGCCCCCGTCACTATGATGTGACCCATTATCAGCTCCTGTCAGTCAGATCAGAATGTGAATTCGCCGCCGATGAACCAGCCATCTACACGCTGATCAACGCGATCGAAGTCAATGCTCGCATCACGCCAGCCGGCACGGACCTTGAGAGGTACGGCAGCGAACTTGTAGGAGCCACCCAGACGGTAGTCATAGTTGTCGGCATCCTGCACGCGGGCATCGCCAAAGGCGGCAAAGCCGGTACCCGGAATGCGCACTTCGGCACCGGTGTAAGCCATCAGCACATCCTTGTCATAGGAGTAGTGCTGGGTGTTGAAATCGCCATCGTAACGACGACCGGTCAGGCCCAGATCGATCTGGAACAGGTCGTTGTTGAACAGGCGATAGTAGAGGCTCAGGTCGTAGGCCATCAGATCGTTGTTGAGGGCACCACCGCTGGTACCGAAATCGGAGATCTCGAACTTGGCGTTGGGCAGCAGAATGATACCGTGCTCCAGTTGCAGGTAGCCGCTCCAGTTGTAGTTCTCGTCATAGCTGCCGTTGGCCCCGATACCGTCAATCTGGCCGCTGCCCTGAGCGTTCCATACATCGGCACCGGCAGCGATACGCCAGTCATCAGCGGCCATGGCAGCCTGGCTGAACAGGGCCAGCACACAACCGGCAATCAAGGTCTTCTTCATCATTTCACTCTCTTATGGACTGGAAAGGCCATCATTTTACCCAGTGTGGCGGGAATACACAGTGCAAAAAGCTGAACAAGCGTCCATTAATGTCAGTGCTGCATCCCTGCCATGGGTTCAATCGGCTTCACTGGCAGGCTCAATTCCAGCGTCTGGCCATCATCCATGGTCAGGGTCAGCGGGAAAGGAGTGCCTTGTGACAACTCGCGCACCTCGAACAACATCACATGAAAGCTGCCGGGTTTCAGTGCCACTTCCCCCTTGGCCGGGATCGCTATGCTCTCGACCTGGCGCATCCTCATGACGCCATTTTCATGCAGATGGGTGTGCAGCTCGGCGCGCCCCACCTCGGGCGAGGCCGCGGCCACCAGCTTCACCGGCTTGTCGGCGTCATTTTTCAGCACCAGAAAAGCCGCGGTATTGGGGGATCCCGGAGGCAACAGGCGCACATAACCATCGACGGCTTCGACCTTGGCCAGGGCCGGTGCGGCCAGACCGAGCGCCAGCAGGGAGTAAAACGCACGTTTAAACATGGTTGAAATCCTTTTATGATGTTGTTAAACGCCGTAAAGCTTACCGCAGCAGTAATCTTTTGGCAGCCTGTGATAACAAGGATTTAGACATGGACCCCATTATCGTTGCCGAGCAGCAGGATGGCTTGCTCACCCTGACCTTCAATCGCCCCGACAAGCGCAATGCCCTCAATACCGACATGTATCGTGCGCTCACTCAGGCACTGCGGCAAGCGACACAAGATGACGCCATACACGTGTTGCTGATACAGGGGCAGCGCGATTGTTTCACCGCCGGCAACGATCTGGTGGACTTCATGGGCAAATCGAGTCTGGATGCCGATGACCCCATACTGCAGTTCCTGCACACACTGGCGGATTTTCCCAAGCCCGTCATCGCCGCGGTCGGGGGGCCGGCAGTCGGGATCGGCACCACCTTGCTGCTGCACTGCGATCTTGTCTATCTGGGGGATAATGCCCGGCTGCAACTGCCGTTCGTCGAACTGGGGCTGGTGCCGGAGTTTGCCTCCAGCCTGCTGCTGCCCCGCGCCGTGGGTCATCTGAAGGCGGCGGAACTCTTGCTGCTGGCCGAGGCCATCGACGCTGATGAAGCACTGCGCCTTGGTCTGGCCAACCGGGTAGTTGCCGCCGACGAGCTGCTGGCACTGGCTCGGGATCAGGGATTGAAGCTGGCGGCCAAGCCGCCCAAGGCGCTGCAAAAGAGCAAGGCACTGCTCAAACAGGAGCTGAAACAGGCGGTACACTTCGTCATAGATCTGGAGGCGCGCGCCTTCTCCCTCGCCTTGCAGGGGGAAGAGACGCAACACAGGATCGCGCAAAGGCTCAAACTCAGGGCCTGATCCTCAGTTGAGACGAAACCGACCTATCAGCTCGCAGCCCTGTACCTTGTCCTGCAGCTGGATCAGCCGGGCGATCTCGGGATTGGGGTGACGCTTGAGGAAGGAGATGAGCGCCGCCTGGCAGCAACCCAGTTCGCTGACAAGGGACTCGCACTCCCGGTTCGGGCACTGGGGCACCAGTGCCGTCACCAGCTCGGAGGCCAGCTTGAGGTAGCGCAGCTCATAGGCAGGCTCTTCCATGGCGCGCCAGAAATCCGCCAGTCGATGGCAGGTGGCCACCCGCATGCTGGCCAGCTCATCCAGATCATCGCTGGCCAGTTCGTACACTTCGGCAAGGGCTTGCTGATAGAGGCAAATAGCCGCACCCAGCGCCCCCGCGCCCAGTGCGTTTTCCGCCTCCAGCATGTAACGCTGCCAGATATGATGGGTCATGCTGATCTCCCGAGTCTATGGGTGGGATCCTTATCATGCCCAGTTGAGAATGAATATCAACCGGACCTTTTGTGCAGGATTTGACCAGCAAGGCGCTCAACCGGTTGGCATCGCCCTTCTCATGTCTTACCATCCGGTCCCATCATCTGGCCTCCACTGTCAGGATCCCCTTTTCATGTTGCGACCCCGTTTACCCCAGGCGCTCGGCTGCTCGACACTGTGCGTGCCCCGCCTGCTGGTCTGGATCTATTAGCTGCGCTCCTCGCGCCATTTATCCCTTTATCCATTGAACGAGGAACACAGCCATGAAGCACTGCCAACACTGGTCGCAGGTCGAGTACCTGCATCTGACGGTGACCAATCCCAACATCCGCCTCAAGGGGCAGCACAGCTACTACTCGGGGGCCTGGGACGGTCCTTTTGAAGAGGAGGCCGTGCGCTATCTGCACGGTGACAGCTGGAGCCGCTCACCCGACACCGGCTGGGAGCCGCTCTGGCACATAGACAGGCTCCATATCGGCGACTATGTGCAAATCGCCGCGGGCGTGAAGATCATCATGGGAGGCAACCACACCCACAACCCGGCGTTTATCAGCACCTATCCGTTTGCCGATCCGGATGCCCTCAAGCGCAGCTACCGCCCCGCCGGCGATACCCGTATCGGCAACGATGTCTGGATCGGGATGGACGCCATGATAATGCCGGGGGTCACTATCGGGGATGGCGCCATTATCGCCGCCCGCAGCCTGGTGACACAGGACGTGCCACCTTACTGCATGGTGGCGGGTGCGCCCGCCAGGGTGATCCGCCAGCGCTTTGCTGTGCAAGAAACAACACGGCTGCAAGCACTGGCCTGGTGGGACTGGCCGGATGAGCAGGTGCAAGCCCTGCTGCCGCTGATCCAGCAAGGAGAGGTGGCGCTGCTGGAACAGGCCGCCGCTCGCTGGCACTCAGCCGAACAGGAGTAAAAACACGAGTACGGGGCGCCCGGGCGCCCCGTACTCGACCTGCTGTTTCCCTGATTCAGCTGCCGCTGCGTGACTGATTGACCCGACACTGCTTGCCGGGATAACCGGGCAGATCACTGGCCTTGCTGCTGCACGCCAGCCGTTTGGCCTGATTGAGGCGTTCCATCAAGCTGGCGCCATCGACCGGTAGCCAGTTCAGCTGCTGGCCGAGCCAGCTGGCCCAGGCAAACTCGACAAAATAGACCTGATCCCGCTTCTCGAAATAACCCGCATCCTGCAGCATGCCCGCCACAGTCCGGTAGGGGTAATCGGGCAAGTCGCCGATATGGACAGGTAACTGCTCCGGAGTCAGGGGGGCTCCCTTCTCATCCTTGAGCCAGGCCCAGTGATTGCCCTGCATCTGGCTCCAGAAGCTGGACTTGTCCTGCAGCCGCGCTATCACCTTGACCCTGGCCTGCTTCACCCCCAGTTGCCACAGCGCCTTGGTGAGGTGATGCCTGTCCACCAGCCAGTAGCCGCCATCCGGTGCTATGACGATGGGGATCTCTTTCTTTTTCATCACTTTATCGAGCTGCTTCTCGCTCTTGCCCGCCAGTTCTGCCTGAGTATTGTCGACCTGGATCTGGCCAACACCGCCCTGGGTCGGATGCAACTGATCTATGTTCACCTCGCACCAGCTGCCGACCTGAGTCTCGCGCTCACAAGGCGCCAGCGCCCAGGCGCCCTGACTAATGGCCAAGGCCAACAGGATCCATGCTCTCATCGTTCACTCCTCTTCCCCTGATCGCAGATCAGCGGGTCAAATAAGGTTCCATACCGTCCCTGAAATACCGGGACTCATACTGGCGGTCTGACCAGCAAAGGGGATATCATGATTTCCCGTCTGCCGGCGATCATTTCTCGCCGAGTTTTCTCCCCGCTTCACACTATTTGAAGGATTAACCATGAAAGGATGGAGTCCCTTGCTGGCCCTGCTGGGTTGTGCCTGTGTCCAGGCCGCCGATGTTCCACCCGGCACCCAACTCGCCGCCGAACAGGCCGTCGTGCGTCACCTGAAAGATGAACCGGCAAGCCTGAGCCCGCTCAAGCTGGTCGGCCTGCCCGAACTGCAGGTATTGCGAGACCTCTACGAGGGGCTGCTGACCCAGGGGCCGGATGGCAAGGTGCTGCCTGGCGTCGCGACGCGGTGGGACAACAAGGACAATCAGCAGTTTACCTTCCATTTGCGACCGGATGCACGCTGGTCCAACGGTGACAAGGTCAAGGCTGCCGACTTCGTCTACGGCTGGCGCAAGCTGGTTGATCCAAAGGAGGCCGCTACCTTCGCCTGGTTTGCCCAGCTGGCTCACTTCACCAAGGTGGACGAGATAGTAGCTGGCAAGCTGCCGCCCGAGGCGCTCGGGGTAAAAGCCCTCGACGAGCACACGCTGCAGGTGACCCTCTCCCAGCCGGTCCCCTATTTCCTGAGCCTGCTGACCCACCCCAGCCTGTCACCCCTGCATCAGGCCAGCATGGAACAGTACGGCAACCAGTGGACCCAGCCGGGCAAGCTGGTCGGCAACGGCGCCTTCGTGCTGAGCCAACGGGTGGTGAACGAGAAGCTGGAGCTGGCCCCCAATCCCCATTATTGGGACAGGGCTCATACAGTGCTGACCAAGGTCACCTTCGTCCCCATCAACCAGGAAACCGCCGCCACCAATCGCTACCTGGCAGGGGATCTGCACATCACGGAATCCTTCCCCAAGGAGCAGTATCACAAGCTGATGCAGCAGATCCCGGGTGAGGTCCATACCCCGGATCAACTCGGCACCTACTACTACGCCTTCAATACCCAGCTGCCACCGCTGAACGATGTGCGGGTGCGCAAGGCGCTCTCCTACACCATCGACCGCGGCCTCATTGCCGCCAAGGTACTGGGGACTGGCGAGAAACCGGCTTATCGCTTCACGCCGGATGTGACGGCCGATTTTGAACCCAAGGCCAACCTGCTCTCCAGCACCAGCCAGCAAGATCTCGATGCCAGGGCCAGAGCATTGCTGCAAGAGGCGGGCTATGGCCCGGCCAAGCCGCTCAAGCTGACCCTGCTTTACAACACCGCCGAAATCCACAAGAAGATGGCGCTGGCCATCGCCAACCTGTGGAAGCAGAAACTGGGGGCGCAAGTCGAGCTTACCAATCAGGAGTGGAAGACCTATCTCGACAGCCGCCAGAGCGGTCAGTTCGAGGTGATCCGCTCCTCCTGGGTGGCCGATTACAACGATCCTTCTGCCTTCCTCGGCCTGTGGGGATCACGGCACAGTGGCAACATGGCCCGCTTCGCCAATGCACGCTATGACGAGATCCTGGCTCAAGCGGCCAAGAGCCGGGATCCCGGTGAGCGAGCCCGCCTGTTCGACGAAGCCGAGTCCATCTTGCAAGATGAGGCGCCGATCGCCCCCATCTATCAGTACACCAATGCACGGCTGATCAAACCCTGGCTCAAGGGGTATCCCATCAACAACCCGGAAGACGTGGCCTATAGCCGCCAGCTCTACCTCATCAAGCACTGATCATGCGGGGGCCAGCCTGACTGGCCCCCATTCAGGGCTGTTCATGCTCACGTTTTAGGCATAAAATGCCGCCCTTTCCATCAACCCCCACTCTCTTATCCGGTTTGTTATGCGTTTCTTATTGATGATCCCCCTGCTGGTCACACTGCCTGCCCACGCTGCAAGCGAGTCACAATGCCGTCAGGCGTTCACGGACTGGATGCTGACCCAGCACCAGCAATTCAGCGATCGCAATGCCAGCAAGATGAAGCGACGCCTGGCCGAGCGGGCCATCGATCAGATGCGCGACGAATTTGCCAAGCAGGAGAGCTTCTGTCAGGCCATGGAGTGGGCGACGCATCACCAGGATCAGGACCCCCGCTTCAACCCGAGACCGGGGGAGATCCACGACTTCACGCCCGCCAGCTGAATCAGCCGAATGAAAAAGCCCCGAACCTGAGTTCGGGGCTTTTTCATTTATCGAGCGAGACACTTGCCTCAGTCGACGTAGAAGGTCTGCTGGAAGGTGAGCGTCTGCTGCTGCCCCTCCCCCATGATCTTCAAGGTGAACTGGTAGGTATCCTGGTTGCGATAGGGCAGCACAGCCAGATAGTAGATGGCGTCCCCCTCCTTGACCTCCTGGAAGGTCAGAGTGCGCAGGGTACCGGTGAGGTTCTTGGCCTCGCCCGTGATCCCCACCGCCTGTGCCACCCCTTGCTTGTTCTGCACAGCGATATTGATGATGCCGTTGTAGCGACTGCGCTCCAGACCGTAGGCCTTGGCCACGTCCGGAGTAAGGAAGCTGGAGTTGAAGGCGCTGTAGTGCACTTGCCAGGGCCCCAGCTCCTTCATCTGTTCCGCCCGCAGCGGCAACGTCATCAGCAGTGCCAGCAGGCAGCTTATCCAGGCTGTTTTCATGGTGTCATCCTTCTCGTGTTATCCCTGAGTCTCCAGCAGGGCATGGATCTCGGCGGGGATCTGCCTGGGCGACTCGATGGCAACCGTCTTGTGCCGTCCCAGCTCCCCGCGCACTATGCGAACCTGTCCCTTGGCCACCTTGAACTGCTTGGCCAGGTACTTGATCAAGTGGCTGTTGGCCTGGCCATCCACCGGCGGCGCCGTGATGGCCACTTTCAACTCGTCTCCGTGCAATCCGACGATCTGATCCCGGCTCGCCTTGGGCTGGATCATCAGATGCAATATCAGCTCATCCCCTTCCCGCAGGACGGCTGGCATCAAATCATCCACCACAGCTGGCCGAACAGATCACCCAGCAGATAGTTGATGGCCTGCAGCCCGATAAAGGCGACCAGCACGGAGAGATCCAGCCCGCCCAGTGCCGGCAGGATGCGGCGGATAGGGGCCAGGAAGGGCTCGGTCAGCTGGTGCATCACGTGTTCGATGGGGTTGCGACCCTGGCTGACCCAGCTCAGGATGGCGCGGATCAGCAGCACCCAGAAGATCATGGAACCCGCTTTTTTCAGCACTGTCAGGGCGGCAAACAGGCTGATGGTGAGCCAGTCTGCCAGCAGCACGTTCATGCTCTTGAGCAGTGCCAGTTTGGCGAAGGCAATGATAATCGCCAGCAGCACCGAGGCCATGTCCACCCCACCGAAGCCAGGAATGACCCGGCGCAGCGGTATCACCAGCGGATTGGTCACCTTGACCACCATCTGGCTCATGGGGTTGTAGAAGTCGGCGCGGGCCCACTGCAACCAGACGCGCAGCAGCACCACCATGAGGTAGATATCAAAAATCGTGTTAATCAGAAAGTAAGCGGTGTTCATCTGAGCTCCAGCGGTAAGAGAAGAGTGTTCAGAAAAGAGTTTCCATCTCGGCAGCCCGTGCAACGGCTGCCTGCATGGCGTGAGCGGTCAGCGGCATCAGCCCCTGTTCCTGGAATGTCTTGATGGCCTCGGCTGTGGTGCCCCCCTTGCTGGTCACCTGCTCGCGCAGGGTTTGCAGCGACAAATCGGGATTCTGCTCCACCATGGCGGCGGCGCCAAGGGCTGTCTGCTGCACCAGCAGGCGGGCCTGCTCGGGGCTGAAGCCCATGGCCTCCGCTTCTTCGGCAATCGCCTGCATGAACAGGAAGAAGTAGGCGGGCGCACTGCCGGCCGCCGCTATCACGCCATTGATACCGGACTCTTGCGCTGTCCAGAGGGTCTTGCCCACGGCCTGCATCATCTGCTCGGCAAAGTCGCGATCGGCTTGCTCAATACCGGGTGGGGCATAGAGACCTGTCATGCCCAACCCCAATAGAGAAGGGGTATTGGGCATGGTGCGGATGATGCGAGCGTGACCGCCCGCCATCTCGCCAAGACGGGCCACCTTGATGCCGGCCGCGATGGAGATGAGCAGCTTGCCCTCAAGGGACCCCAGCTCACCGACCAGCGCACTCAGCATGCCCGCCATCAGCTGGGGCTTGACCGCCAGCACTATGACGTCGGCCTCGCGGGCCGCCTCGGCATTATTCTGGGTGATGCGAATGCCATATTCGCTTGCCAGCGCATCCAGCTTGGGGCGGCTGGGATTGGCGGCGATGATACGCTCGGCCGGATAACCCGCCTGGACAAGGCCGGCAATGATACTGCGGCTCATATTGCCTGCGCCGATAAAGGCGAGGATTCTCTGCTGCATCAAACACTCCTGTGGATGAAATGGCTGCAAACACCTGCACTGCCTGCGCCGATAAAAGCGAGGGTTCCATATTGCATCAGGTGGTCTTGCTTATGAATAGTCACGGGCTCCAAAGATGGCGGTACCGACCCGCACCATGGTGCTGCCATGGGCGATGGCCAGTTCGAGATCCTCGGTCATCCCCATCGAGAGGGTATCGACGCTCGGGTATTGTTGCGCAAGCTCGGTGAACAGAGTCTGCATGCGCACCATCTGGGCAGCCAATACCGCTTCGTCACTGGTATGTTCAGGAATGGCCATCAGCCCCCGCAATACCAGCCTTTCACTGCGGGAGACCAGCTCGGCCAGCCGGAAAATCTCTTGCTCCGACGTTCCGGATTTGCTGCTCTCTCCGCTAATATTGATTTGCAGACAGATATTTAGCGGCGCCAACCCGGCTGGACGCTGGTTGTTGAGACGCTCGATCAGCTTGTCACGATCCACGCTCTGTACCCAGTCGAACCGTTCGGCCACCAGCCTGGACTTGTTCGATTGCAAGGGGCCGATAAAGTGCCACTCTATGTCTGTACAGATGGCTTGCTCGCGCAGTGTATCTATCTTGGTCGCCGCTTCCTGGGCATAGGACTCACCGAAGCGTCGTTGACCGGCTGCATAGGCCTCGCGAATGGCCTCAAGCGGCTTGGTTTTGCTGACCGCAAGCAGGTTGATGTGATCGACACAGCGATCCGCCTGGCGAGCGGCCTGTACAATACGTTCCTTTACCTGAAGCAGGTGCTGGGCAATCTGGCTCATATTTCGTTAGTGATCTTGTGATGGGAGAATGACAAGTCTATGGATATCACAGAGTTATTGGCTTTCAGTGTAAAGCATAAAGCCTCGGATCTACACCTCTCGGCCGGGGTTCCCCCGATGATCAGGGTTGATGGTGAGGTTCGCAAGATCAATTTGCCCGCCCTGGAACACAGGGAAGTGCATGCCCTCATTTACGACATCATGAACGACCACCAGCGCAAGGAACTGGAAGAGAACTTCGAGGTCGACTTCTCGTTCGAAGTCCCCAATCTGGCCCGCTTCCGGGTCAATGCCTTCCAGCAATCCCGCGGCTCGGGGGCCGTATTCCGTACCATCCCCAGCACAGTGCTGAGCCTGGAGGATCTCGATGCCCCCGAAATCTTCCGCAAGATCTCCGAATACCCGCGCGGCCTGGTACTGGTGACAGGGCCGACCGGCTCGGGCAAGTCCACCACACTGGCGGCCATGGTCAACTACATCAACGAGAACTTTCATCACCACATTCTCACCATCGAAGACCCCATCGAATTCGTCCACGAGAACAAGCGCTGTCTGGTGAACCAGCGGGAAGTACACCGCGATACCAAGAGCTTCAGCAACGCCCTGCGCTCGGCACTGCGGGAAGACCCGGACATCATACTGGTGGGCGAGATGCGTGACCTCGAGACCATTCGTCTGGCAATGACGGCGGCCGAGACCGGCCACCTGGTATTCGGCACCCTGCACACCTCGTCGGCAGCCAAGACCATAGACCGTATCATCGACGTCTTCCCCGGTGCGGAAAAAGACATGGTGCGCTCCATGCTCTCCGAATCCCTGCGGGCGGTTATCTCCCAGACTCTGCTCAAACGGATAGGCGGCGGCCGGGTGGCGGCCCACGAGATCATGATGGGCATACCCGCTGTGCGCAACCTCATACGGGAAGACAAGATCGCCCAGCTCTACTCCGTGATCCAGACCGGGATGACCCACGGCATGCAGACCATGGATCAGAGTCTCAAGCAGCTGGTCAGCCGTGGTGTGGTTGCGTCACTCGATGCCAAGGCCAAGGCGGTCGACCCCAATAGCGTGTAACCACAATGAAAAACGAATCTAAGGAAGGAGTCGTTATGAATCTGGATGCTCTGTTGGCCGAACTGGTCGCACGCAAAGGCTCGGATCTGTTCATCACGGTTGGGACGCCCCCCACCCTCAAGATCAACGGGCATCTGTTCTCCCTCGGCAGCGAAGCGCTCGACAAGCAGAGCGCGCTGACCCTGGTCAGGGAGACGCTCAGCCCTGAGCATTTCGAGCGCTACATCCGCACCAGGGAGGGCAACTACGCCATCCACCGCGAGGCACTGGGACGCTTTCGGGTGAGTGCCTTCTGGCAGCAGGAGCTGCCGGGCATGGTGGTGCGCCGTATCGAGACCCGCATTCCAACCTTTGACGAACTGACCCTGCCGCCCATCTTGCAGGAGGTGGCCATGGCCAAACGCGGCCTGGTGCTGTTCGTCGGTGCCACCGGAACGGGCAAATCCACCACTCAGGCAGCCATGATCGGCTATCGAAACCAGAATGCGGACGGCCATATCCTGACGGTGGAAGATCCGGTGGAGTTCGTGCATCAGCACGGCCGCAGCCTGATCACCCAGCGGGAAGTGGGCATAGATACGGAATCATTCGATGTGGCGCTGAAGAGCTCCCTGCGCCAGGCACCTGACGTTATCCTCATCGGCGAGATCCGAAGCCAGGAAACCATGGAGTTCGCACTGCAATTTGCCGAGACCGGCCATCTTTGCCTCGCGACCCTGCACGCCAACAATGCCAACCAGGCGCTGGATCGCATCCTCCATCTGGTACCGCAGGAGAAACACCGCCAGTTACTGTTCGATCTCTCCTTCAACCTGCGTGCCATCGTCGCCCAGCAACTGGTGCCAAGCCTGGATGGTCGCCGCCGCTTCGCGGCGTTTGAAGTGCTGCTCAACACGCCGCTCATCACGGATATCATCCGCAAAGGCGAGGTTCATCGTCTCAAGGAGGTGATGACCAAATCCACCGAGCTTGGCATGCAGACCTTCGATCAGGCGCTGTTTACCCTGTTTTGTGCCGGCCAAATTGGCTACAGTGAGGCCCTTGCCCATGCCGACTCGGCCAACGACCTGCGACTGCTGATCAAGCTGTCCGGCCGTGAGCAGATGGGTGCAGGCACACTCGACAACGTCACCCTGGATGAATGAGGGACGTGTGTCACCGCTATAAAGGATCGTTATGCTGATTGTGGTTTCCCCGGCCAAGACGCTGGATTACGAGTCACCTCTGGTGACCTCCCGTTTCACCCAACCCCAATTGCTGGATCACTCGGCTGAGCTGATCACCCGGGCCCGCCAACTGACACCGGATCAGATCGCCAGTCTGATGAAGATCAGCGACAAGCTGGCCGGCCTCAATGCCGCCCGTTTTGCCCAGTGGCAACCTGACTTCCATCCAGACAACGCCCGCCAGGCGCTGCTTGCGTTCAAGGGGGATGTCTACACAGGGCTTGCGGTAGAAGATTTCAGTGACGGGGATTTCGACTTTGCCCAGGCGCACCTTCGCATGCTCTCCGGCCTCTACGGCGTGCTGCGCCCGCTCGATCTCATGATGCCCTATCGGCTGGAGATGGGGACCCGGCTAGATAACAGTCGCGGCAAGGACCTCTACCAGTTTTGGGGGGATGTGATTACCCAGCACATCAATGCAGCGCTGACGGCGCAGGGGGACGAGGTGCTGATCAACCTGGCCTCTGACGAGTATTTCAAGTCGGTACGACCGAAAGCACTGAAGGGCAGGATCGTCACCCCTGTGTTCAAGGACGAGAAGAATGGCCAGTTCAAGATCATCAGCTTCTACGCCAAAAAGGCGCGCGGCATGATGGCCCGCCACATCATCAAACACAGGCTGACCGAGGTTGAGCAACTGACTGGTTTCAACGTCGATGGTTACTACTTCGTGCCAGAAGAGTCTGACGCTCATACCCTGATGTTTAAACGTGCCGAAAATTAATTACAGAAAGAGGGAACCAAATTCAGGATCCCCGGGTCTGAATACGTGAATCCTCTGTTGTAAGCACTTTTTATCAGCCGACGTCTATGCGTCGGCTTTTTTCTGCGCGCGATTCCCGCGCTACTTCCCCATCCAGGATCCACTTGGCAAAACGGCCATCCGAGGATGGCCGTTGCTGCAGGTATGGCTTACTTCTTTTTCTTCTTGGCACTCTTCTTCTTGCCATCCTTCGGCTTTTTCTTCTTCACCGGCACTCGTGCTTCTTTGTGCTTGGGACGCAGCTCGTCGATCACCCGCCGCTTGAGACGCTCTTCGGTGTAACGCTCAATCTTGGCGACCATGCCCATGTCGTGGGCTTCCACCAGGCTGATGGCGCAGCCACGGTTGCCGGCGCGACCGGTACGGCCAATGCGGTGCACATAGACGTCTGTACCATAGGGCATGTCGTAGTTGATGACATGGCTGACGTTGGGCAGGTCAATGCCACGGGCGGCAACGTCGGTGGCAACGAGGAAGGGGACTTCCCCTGCATGGAACTTGCGGATCGACTCGACACGCTTGCTCTGTTCCATCTCGCCACGGATCCAGGCACATGGAATACCCGCAGCCTGCAATTGGCCAGAGAGTTCGGCCAGGCGCTCGCGGGTTCTGACGAAGACGATGGCTTTCTGGGTTTCCGGATCCTTGAGGATGTGGATCAACAGGGCCAGCTTGTGGGCGGCGTCATCGGCCAGATGTACCCACTGGGTAATTGGGCGACGTTCGCTGCGGGGCGGCTCGGCATGGAGTTCAACCGGCTCGTTGAGGATCTCGTTGGCAAACTTCTCCAGCCCGGCCCCTTCCAGGGTCGCAGAGAACAGCATGGTGTGCTTGCGATACCGCGCCTCCGCCACTATCCGATTCACATCCTTGACAAAACCCATGTCCAGCATGCGGTCCGCTTCATCCAGTACCAGCACTTCGATGTCATGGCTCTCGAACTCTTCTTTATCTATGTACTCGAGCAGACGGCCCGGAGTAGCGACCACTATGTCGGTGGTCTTGGTCAGGGCAGGCAGCTGCTCTTCGTGGCTGACGCCGCCAATGATGGTCTCGATGCTGAGGTTGGTGTGCACTGCCAGCGCCTTGGCGTGGGCAGTAACTTGCAACGCCAGCTCGCGGGTCGGGGTCAGGATCAGCATGCGGCACGGGCCAGGCTTGCGGCGCGGGAAATCCAGCAGATGTTGCAGGGCAGGCAGCACGAAGGCCGCCGTCTTGCCGGTACCGGTCGGAGCGGATGCCAGAATATCGCGGCCGTCCAGGGCTGGCTCCAACACCATCTGCTGGATGGTGGTCGGGCGGGTGAATCCCATCTCGGCCAAGGCCCGGTTGAGGGCTGGATGCAGGTCGAAATCATCAAAGGACTGGCTCATGGCAATACTCGGTCATTAAGGAAACGGCAGATTATAGGCGATTATGCCGTCGGCTCCTATGGTGACTGTGGCTTAGTCGCTATAATCGCCGACCATTTTGTGTGTAACTGGCATATGGCGGGGGTCAGATGGGACGAAATAGCGGCTTTACCTTCAAACAGTTTCACGTCGAGCACGACCGCTGCGCCATGAAAGTCGGCACGGACGGCATACTGCTAGGCGCCTGGGCACCGGTGGCCGACACCCGCCGGGTACTGGACATAGGTACCGGTAGCGGCCTGGTTGCACTCATGCTGGCCCAACGCAGCAGATCCGACTGCATCATAGATGCGGTGGAGCTGGATATGAATGCAGCGACTCAGGCCAGAGAGAATGTGGCGGCCTCCCCCTGGGAAACCCGGATCAACATCATGGAGGGCGCCATTCAGGATTATCAGGCGACCCCCTATGACCTCATCGTCTCCAACCCTCCCTACTTTGGAGCAGGCCAGTCTCTGCGCGACCCGGCCAGGGCACTGGCTCGACATACAGGCTCCCTCGACAGCCGGGATCTGCTGGCAGCATGCGATCGCTTGCTGACCCCTGTCGGACAAGTCGCGCTGGTGTTGCCGACCGCCATGGCCGATGAAATTTTATGCATCTCGGCAGATTATGATCTGCATGGGGTTTGTTATACAGCTGTTATCACCAGAGCCGGGAAAGAGGCAAATCGTGTTTTATTGCTACTTGGCAGAGGATTAAACAGGTGTGAGCAGGGTGAGATTGTGATCCATTCTGCTGGGGGAGCCTATTCCGACAGATACATCCAACTGACCCACCCCTTCTATTTGAAGATGTAAATTTCGTCTTGAACTATTTTTTCACGCCATTATGCTGACTCTCAAACGAGCGCCCGCTCCAGACCAGCTCAAACCACTGGTTGTGATGAAAAAACACGCGGGGCTCCTTTTTTTTCCCCCTGAACAACGCCGGTCACTGACCAATAAAAAACTATAACAAGCAATAGTTTACAAGACAGACGAGGTTGAACTTGACGAAATCACTCACATTATCCGATGTACTCGGATTGGGCTTCATGACCTTTGCGTTCTATCTGGGCGCCGGTAACATCATTTTCCCGCCATTGGCAGGCTACATGGCAGGTGAGCACCTCTCTCTGGCCATGCTGGGCTTCCTGGTCACAGCCGTGGGCCTGCCCCTCATCACCATCATTGCTGTTGCCAAAGCGGGCAATGGCTGGGCTGGCATGACCAAATTTCTGCCTGCCGGACTGGCAACAGCACTTGCCGTGGCCATCTATATCATCATTGGCCCGGCCTTTGCTGCTCCACGTACCGGTCTGGTTGCCTATGAAATGGGCCTCAAGCCCTTTATCGGTGATATGGGTCAAGCCGGTCTTGCCGCCTATACAGTGATCTTCTTCGGCATTGCCATACTGGTCTCCCTCAATCAGGGCAAGCTGATGGATACCATCGGCAAATACCTGATGCCGGTTCTGATGGTACTGTTGCTAACCCTGGCCGTCGGCGTCTTCGTCGCACCGCAAGGCACAATACCGAGCGCCACCGGTGACTATCTCGAGGGCCCGTTCGTGAAGGGGATCCTGGAAGGCTATAACACCATGGATACCCTGGCCTCCCTGATGTTTGGTGCCCTGATCATCGATCTGCTGCGCCAGAAGGGGATCAACGACTACAAGAGCCAGTTCAAATATCTGGCCATTGCAGGCCTTATATCTGCCATCGGTCTGTCCGTGGTCTATGTTTCCCTGTTCCAGCTGGGTAATACCGCAGCCGGGGTTGCCACCGACGTCAGCAATGGCGGCGCCATCGTCAACGCCTATGTGCTGAGCCTGTTCGGTCAACCGGGTCAGTTCATTCTGGCCGGCATCATCACCCTGGCTTGCTTCACTACCGCAGTGGGCCTCATCTCCGCCTGCTCTGACTTCTTCCACAATCTCACAGGCATGAGCTACAAGAAGCTGGTTGTCCTGCTGGGTACCATCTGCGCCATCGTCGCCAACGTGGGTCTGAGCCAGCTAATCAGCCTCTCCATCCCTGTGCTGGTCGCCATCTATCCGGTCGCAGTGGCACTCGTGCTGGTCACCTTCCTGAAGGGATACTTCGGTCGTCCCCGTCTGGCATTCCGCTCTGTCCTGATGGTAGCGTTCCTGTTCGGTTGCCTGGATGGTCTGGGTGCTGCCGGCATGAAGATGGATGCCTTTGCCTTCCTGCCACTGTTTGACAAGGGCCTGGCCTGGTTGCTGCCGACCCTGCTGGCCTGTGGCCTGGGCATGGCGGTGCGCTCCAGCGAGAAGCTGGCTGCCGAAGCCGCCTGACAACAATTTGTTCCGATATAAAAAGAGGCCAGCATATGCTGGCCTCTCTCTTTTCTCTGATCCGTCACCACAACATCAAAGCAGCGGGACTATCGGTTTGGGTTTTCCTTCCAGGCCATACCAGTGCGTCTCAATCCGACCGGCATGCCACTGAAACGTGCCCCAAGGCCTGTCTGCCTGCCAGCGCGGAAAACTCACTACCACCTTGTTGTCGTCGTACTTGTAGAGCGAGGTGCTGATCTGGACATCAGACAATATGAGTAGCAAAACCCAGCCGATGAAAAGCCATTTCAGCGCTTTCCACATAGCATTACTCGAAACAGATTTCGATTGTGGCACGACCGTAGTCTGACTCGAACGGCATCATGATCTTGGTGCCGTCGGCCCTATGGGTAATGGTATGGTTCGGGCCCGAAACTATGATGGGGGTCGCCATATCAAACTCGTAGCCCTTCTCCCCCAGCATGCGCTTGGCGCCGCCGGTCACCATGTTGGTGATCTCGCCCACCATGTCGGTCACTTCTTCATTGATGGTCGCCGGGGCTTCACCCAGCATGCGGCGCATGATCTCCAGTGCCAGTCCCTTCTCGAAACTGATGGAGAGGGAACCCCGGGTCTGCGGGCCGACCATGCCGATAAGACCTGAGACATCGCCGCGCGCCAATTCGTCCATCTTGCGCTTGGGTTTCCCTGGTCTGAGCTCCAGCTGTGCCATGGTAGAAAGCACATTGAGCAGGGAAAGCAGGAATGGGTTTACAAAATCAGCCTTCATGTTGACTTCCTACGGTGGGCGTACAGCGAGCACATTGTCCATGTGCCTCTATTGTCTTATTGGTAATAGTAAAGCCATGCTGGTGGGCCTGCTCGGAAAACGCGCTATCGATGGCAGTGTCATGAAGCTCTACCACATCCCCGCACTCGTCACAAATAAGCAACTGCATCGGATGGGCATGGTCAAAATGACAGCAGAATATGAAAGCGTTGAGCGACTCCACCTTGTGGGCAAAACCCTGCTCGAGCAAAAAATCGAGCGCTCGATAGACAGTCGGCGGCTTGGCATGAGCCTCGGTTTGCTGCAGTTGAGCCAGCAGATCATAGGCGCTAATGGCGTTGCCGTGGGCGGCCAGCAGAGTGAATACCTGGCGCCGGGTAGGGGTGAAGCGGATCCCGCGTTGTTCGCAGAGTCGTTCGGCTCGTTGTAAAAGTTGGTCTTGATTCATGATCACGCAAATACCCTTTCTATTAGCCGGATACTACCACAGGGCCTCGCATGGCGCGGCGACAAAATTCATTTTCTGGGGCTGCCTCACGTTGTGATAAAATCCCGCCCCTTTGTTTAGCCAACCCGGATGATTTTTATGCAGGCGCAGCGTTTTTCCATCGCCCCCATGCTGGACTGGACCGATCGGCATTGCCGTTATTTCCACCGTCTGATGACCCGCCAGACCTTGCTCTATACCGAAATGGTGACCACGGGTGCCATCATCCATGGCAAAGGAGATTATCTGGGTTACAGCGAGCAGGAGCACCCCGTCTCCCTGCAGCTGGGTGGCAGCAATCCGGCGGATCTGGCCCACTGCGCCAAGCTGGCCCGGGAGCGCGGCTATGACGAGATCAACCTCAACGTCGGCTGCCCGTCCGATCGGGTTCAAAATGGCCGCTTCGGTGCCTGCCTGATGGGTGAACCGGCGCTGGTGGCCGACTGCGTCAAGGCGATGCGCGATGTGGTCGATATCCCGGTGACGGTCAAGACCCGGATCGGTATCGACGATCAGGACTCCTACGAATTTTTGCAGGCTTTTATCGAGCAGGTGCGTGATGCCGGTTGCGATACCTTCATCGTCCATGCCCGCAAGGCATGGCTCAGCGGTCTGAGCCCACGTGAAAACCGCGAAATCCCGCCGCTCGACTATCCCCGCGTCTATCGGGTCAAACAGGATTATCCCGAGCTGACCATAGCCCTCAACGGCGGAGTCACCAGCCTCGAGCAAACGCTGGAACATCTGCAGCAGGTGGATGGGGTCATGATGGGGCGTGAGGCCTACCAGAACCCCTACATACTGGCGCAGGTAGACAGCCAGCTGTTCGGTCTGGCGAGCGAGATCCCGAGCCGCCATGAGGTCGTGCGAATGATGCTCCCCTACATGGAGCAGGAGCTGGCCAAAGGCAACTACCTCTCCCACATGACCCGCCACATGCTGGGCCTGTTCCAGAACATGCAGGGAGCCCGAGCCTGGCGTCGTCACCTTAGCGAGAACGCCTGCAAGCCGGGCGCCGGCATTCAAGTTGTGCTGGATGCCATGGCCAAGGTGCCGGAATTCGCCAGCGCCGAATCGGTAGAGTAATCATGTACCGCTTCACGGGTTCATGGCTGCACAAGGCAGTCGTCCGGCTCTGCGCCGGACTGTTGGCCATCCTCGGCATCAAGCTCAGCGCCTTCTACTTTCTCGGTCTGCTGATCGTGCTGGGCCTGCACAAGGATCATTTGCTGAGCTGATCCTTGTCACCTCCCTGCCAACCAATGAAAAAGCGGGTAACACTAGGTGTTACCCGCTTTTCTCTATGGGGCCATCGCTCCTGAGCTACTCCCCCTTGTCCACAAACTGCAGTTCGGGCGCAAATGATGTCAGTACGTCGGCACAGTAGTCCCAGGTCGAGATGCGATAGTGCTGCAGATCCTCATCCAGATGCAGACCCTCCGACTCCTGATGGAACCAGCTGGCGAAACGGGACGGGGTGATGAGCTGGATCTGCTCCTCGATGGCATGGCTCTCCTTGCCTTCCGACAGATCACAGTCCTCCATGACCCGAACGGCGAAGATATGACGAAAATAGACTCGACACAGGATCTGTGGCGGCAGATCGATACTGCGCGCCCGACCCAGCATGACGGTCAGGGAGTCACTCCAGATATCCTGATGAAGCTCGGCCACAACCAGGCCTGGGGGGAGTTGGCGGGACGGAGCCCAAGGTACGGCAACCTGCCGAATGGCATTTTTCTGTTCCATCATCCACCTCACTACGGCGCACGCCATATCTTGAGTGTATCTGAAACAAATTCCGCTGACGATGGCAATAAAAAACCCGGCTGGCGCCGGGTTTTGCACGATTACTTGACGGCGTCTTTCAGCGCCTTGCCTGCCACAAAGGACGGCACATTCGCGGCTGCAATCTGGATTTCTTTACCAGTCTGCGGGTTACGGCCAGTACGGCCAGCGCGATGGTTCACCTTGAAGGTACCAAAACCCACCAACTGCACGGCATCGCCTTCTTTCAGGCTCTGGGTAATACCATTGATGATCTCTTCCAGAGCCACTTTGGCCTGAGCTTTGCTCAGATCTGCTTTGGCTGCAATTGCATCGACAAGTTGAGCTTTGTTCATAACATTTCCTTTATGATCGGGCATTTAGCACCGGGCCACTCTATTCAAAAAAAAACACTCAGGCAAAGGCTTTATCAGCCAGATTGGCTTGAATGCTGGGGTTTTCATCAAGATCTGCGGAAATAGTCACATATCTCGCCACTTCGTTATCGTGAGCGACAGGAAGGGGAGAACAAATGATGACGTCTTGTAGCCAAAACACCACCTGACGTAACAATATCCCCATACACCTATTGACGGTCAACCGGATTTTCCCTAGTTATAGAGAGTGTCGTCAGTCAATAAGAAAGGCCGGAGGCCTGTAGCGATAGCACTCCATGCCTATGCCCCACGGAGGGATTATGTTAACTGAACTGGAAAAAACAAAGCGCGCATTGGCAGGAAAACACCGTGCTATCGATGACTGGCTGGATGCCAGGCAGGCACTGCTGGTCGAATACATGCGGCTCGCCGGGCTGACCCCCGCCCGCAACAAACAACGCTCACTGCCCAGTCCATCCGAGCTGCAACGCTTTTGCGATCAGCTGGTCGACTACGTCAGCGCCGGTCACTTCGAGATCTACAACCATGTGGTCGCCGCCTTTGAACAGGCCAGCGGTGACAAGCTGGAACTGGCCAAGCGCATCTATCCCCATATTCGGGAATGCACTGAATTCGCACTGGAATTCAACGACAAGTACAGCAATGCAGACGAAGCTCAAATGTTGCTGCTTGATGAGGATTTGAATCAGTTGGGCCCTGTGCTGGAGGATCGCTTCAAACAGGAAGATCGGCTGGTCAAGGCACTGCAAGTGGTAGAGTCACTCAGCGCCCAACGGGTTTGATATCCAATTTCGGAGCCAGTTCAAGATCCTGATGCGCAAGGTGCATTACACTCTATGTCATGACCTTATAGCGCTAATCCCTATTGCTGACAGGAGATGATAATGTCCGAGCGTCGCCGTTTCTCACGGATCCTCTACTTGACCATGGCCGACCTCGTCCAGGGAGATAAAACATGGCGGACCCAACTGGTCGATGTCTCTCTGCAAGGGGCGCTTCTGATCCGGCCCGATGACTGGGAGAGCCGTGATAACAAAGAGTATGAACTCGGCTTTGTCCTGAGCGGCAGCGACATCGAGATCAAGATGCAGGTGGAGCTGACCCATGAAGCCAGCAAGAAACTAGGGTTCTACTGCCACCATATCGATATCGACAGTGCGACCCACCTCAAGCGGATGATAGAGCTCAATGTCGGCGACGAGGACTTGCTCCACCGCGAACTGGAACAACTGCTGGATGAGCACCTGGAACATCCTCATCCCTGAATACCAGTCCAGAACCAATAAAAAGGAGCGCTGGTTTGCGCTCCTTTTTATTGCTGAATCTTCACACTGTGCAAACAACGCTGGATGTGGGGTTACAACGCCTCAAGCGCATCTGCCAGCTTCTTCACCGGTACCACTTCCATCCCCTCGATAGGGTGCTTGGGTGCATTGGCATAGGGCACTATGGCACGGCGGAAACCATGTTTAGCCGCTTCCTGCAACCGCTCCTGGCCAGACGGCACGGGCCGGATCTCGCCGGACAGACCCACTTCGCCAAAGACCACCAGATCCTTGGGCAGGGCCTGGTCACGAAAACTGGAGACCATGGCCAGCAAGAGAGCCAGATCCGCACTGGTCTCTTCAACCTTGACGCCCCCCACTACGTTGATGAAGACATCCTGATCCGCCATCTGCAGCCCGCCGTGACGGTGCAGCACAGCCAGCAGCATGGCAAGCCGGTTGTGATCCATCCCCACCGCCACCCGACGCGGGTTGGAGAGCTGGGAGTAATCCACCAGCGCCTGCAGCTCGACCAACAGTGGCCGGGTGCCCTCCCAGATCACCATGACGATGGATCCAGGCGCCTGCTCTTCACCCCGGCTGAGGAAGATGGCTGAGGGATTGCTCACCTCACGCATGCCCTGCCCCGTCATGGCGAACACACCGAGTTCGTTGACGGCACCGAAGCGGTTCTTGTGGGAGCGCAGGGTGCGAAAACGCGAGTCATTGGCACCATCCAGCAGCACTGAGCAGTCGACACAATGTTCCAGCACCTTGGGGCCTGCCAGGGTGCCGTCCTTGGTGACGTGGCCCACCATGAAGATGGCGACGTGATTCTGCTTGGCATAACGGGTCAACAGGGCCGCGGCCTCCCGCACCTGGGAGACGGAGCCGGGGGATGACTGCACATCCGCCACATGCATCACCTGAATGGAGTCGATGACCATGATCTGCGGCTGCTCCTGCTGAGCTATGATGCAGATCTGCTCGACGCTGGTCTCCGACAGCATCCGCAGCTTGTCGGTGGGCAAGCCCAGCCTGCCGGCGCGCATAGCCACCTGCTGCAACGACTCTTCTCCCGTGACATAAAGGGTCTTCATCCGCTCGGCCAGACCACACATGGTCTGCAGCAGCAGAGTGGACTTGCCCGCCCCCGGATTACCGCCGATAAGAATGGCAGAACCTGGCACCACACCACCGCCGAGCACCCGATCCAGCTCCTTGAAACCCGAGGAGAAGCGGGGGATCTCTGTGGTGGCGATCTCCGCCAGCGTCTGTACCTGACTGCCGATGGCGCCAGCGTAGCCGGTATAGCGGGCGTTCTTGCCCGGCGTCACCGACCCCAGACGAACCTCGGTGATGGTGTTCCACTCCTTGCATTCACCACACTGGCCTTGCCAGCGTGTGAAGTCGGCACCACATTCGGTACAAACATAGGCAGTTTTATTTTTGGCCATGGATAACTCGGGGACAGGATGAATTCCTGCTTGATATACTTGTTTGCGACCGACAGATCAAACCCAGAATCGGAAAAATGACTTTCCGTGGCAGGAACACATGGATTCAGAACAACAACAACACTTGATCGAACAGCTCATTCCTCTGCTCAGAGAAAAAGATTTCGATGACATCTTCAACCGCCTGACTCAAGGTGAAAACAGCAACAGCCGTTTTCTGATCAAGATGGAGATCAAGCGCAGATGTACTCCCTGCCGGCGGGTCATCGACATGCGTGACGAACTGGGAGAGGAGTGCCTGGTTCATGAGTTTGAAGGGGTCACCCACTTCATGCCTGCCGAGGCCATAGGCCTGTTCCAGTCCCAATGCTATCTCTATCGCGATCTGTACACCCTCGGCGTGTACGAGACGCTGCAATATTGGCAGAAGCACCACCAGCACAAGAGCGACAATCAGTTGCAGCCGCCCACCAGCCCCTTTCGACAATTCGACGTCAATGCCATTCCCTTCGCCAGCTACTATGGTCGACGTCAGGAGCGAATGCACTTCAGCTCCCCCGTGGTGATCAAGTTTGCCGATGGAGAAAAGCTGTTTGCCAAAAGCTCGGATCTCTCCATCGGCGGCATTCGCGTCTCTGTCTCCTATCTGCCCAATTACCAGACCGGTGCCCAGGTCGAAGTCTTCTTTACCGGCCTGGAACGGGACCATCCCAACCCAGTGCTGCACCAACCGGTCAGCTACCAAATCCTGGGGGAAGAGAGCAAGGAGGGGAAATATTGGCTGAGGCTGGTCAAGACAGGTGAGCACCCGGGTTTTGATGCCTTCCTCACGGAATTTATCGAGAACAACAAGAGCCGCTATCGGGTCAGTGTCGACTACCTGCTGTCGGCCGCCATCATCAAGGGCTACGAGCAGTTCTACCTGCCTCGCATGACCGGCATGCCGCTGTTCTTCGGCTCGGGAGACAGCCCCAGCCTCGAGATTGCCCTTCGCACCGAGAATAACCAGCACATTCTCGAATACTGGCGCGATGCCAAGAACCGCGACATGCTCGCCAGCCTCTTTTCGGCAGCCCGTATGCAATCACTGCTGCCCGCAGCGGGTACCTTGCGTGAGACCCTGATCTACTGCTTCACCCACTCGGTTCGCAGCCACCTCTATTTTTTCTCCGCCACCCTGGAAGAGTTGCAGCAGAGCGGCCTGACCTCACTATTTTTCCAGGTTGGTGCTCGTCGGCCCAGCTGGCGCGTCTATAAATTCAGCCTCGAACGCTGCGCGCTGCACGAGGCAGATCTAGCCAGCCAACAGAACCAGGAGAGCCTGCAGTTGCAGGACATGCTGCTGCAAGAGCGGCTCAAGCAGATAAGCCATGTCGGCTTGTTGCAGGAGATTGGCCTTGAAAACCAGCGGGAAGAGTTTCAATACGACGCCACTTTGCAGCACAACGCCAACGAGTTGCAGCGCTTCGGCCACGATACAGGGGCGGCCCCCTTTGAAATCGAGACGCTGCACTATGTTCAACTGCGCAAAGAGGCACGCTACATCCACAAGACTGCCGTTGCCATCAAGCATAATGGCAAGGCATGGCTAGGTTGGACTCGCGACATCTCGGCCCACGGCATGCAGATAGAGCTGGAAGAGGCTATCGATTGCGCGAAAGACGACATAGTCACCATCGCCTTGCCCCGTTTGCAGGAGCTCTCCAAGAGCATGGACTTGCAACACCTCTCCTACCGGCTGGTCAGCATCAACCAGACACGGACTGTGCTGCATCTCTGCATCGAGGGGGACCCGGAGCGCCATACCGGCCGCCAGTTCTTCAGCCTGCTGATCGAAAGCAACCAGAACAAACTCAAGGCGGCGCAGGAACAGCGCCGTTATCGCGGCATGGCCAGGGCGCTGCGCAACATCTACACCCACCATGTCTTCAGTACCCCTGTGTACATCAACAAACTGAAGGGAGCTCCGAGACCGGCCTCCATCGGCCATGCCCCTCATACGCGCAGCCTGTCACGTCTGCTGCGGGCCTATGCCGAGCGCAGCGATCAAGACAACCTCTATCCCCTGTTCCAGGGAGACCTGCTCAAACAGCTGGTCATGAACCCGCTGCGCGCCATCGAGCGTGAGGACAAGCCCCAGGAGGAAGAGGTCTACATCGCCAGCCTGCATACGCCAGCCGGCCTGCCCGTGTTTACCAGCCGATTGGCCAGCAGCTTTCAGAGCCTGGCGGAAAAACGCAGCTTCATCGAACAGGCCTTGCGCCAGGGGGACTTCTACTCTGTGCTGGTCGGCATCTCCCGCACCGGGCGACCCGACACCAACTTCATCGCCAACGAGCTGGATTACATCGCCAAGTTCGCTATTCACAAGGCCAAAAAGCTGGAAGAGGAGCTGTGGAGCGTGGTGGGCGTGGGTGAGTTGACCGATACCAGTCAGGCCACCCTGTTCCGGCTCGGCATCACTGCACCGCAACACTGAACCCGCCTGAACGAAACAGGGCGCAACATGCGCCCTGTTTTTATTGTCATGCCGCCTGCGGGTTGAGCAGCCACGCGAGGATCTGCGGGAAGTGATCCTCCTGCGCCTGCGGCGCAGTCAGCATATTGATGTGATCGTAATCGAGCCGGTTGCCGTTATCCTTGCCAAGCCTCGTGTGGCGCGCAGCTGACCCCATCTCGGCAGTGAAACGACGCACATCGGTCGGGTGACCCAGCACCTTGTCAGCCTTGGCCGAGATCATCCAGAGCGGCGGCCAGTTGACCCGCGCCGCGGCTTCGTCATAGGAAAAGCCGTCAAACGGGTCCTGCCAGGGACCACATTTGACCCAGGGAATCGTCTCCTGCAAGTAGCGCAGCGGTTCGTCATCCGCCCCCATCTTCAGACGGCGGGCCGCCAGAAAACCGGTACGACGGGCCAGCCAGGGCGCCAGTCGATTCCAGATGAGATCCACCTTCAACCAGCGCTCGGGGTTTTGTACCGATACCCCGCGCTTGGTGCCAAAAAACACCAGGCTGGCGATCTGCTCGATCAGCTCAGGAAAACGCACCAGGGTCGAGGCCATGATGACGCCACCCCAGGAGTGGGCCATCCAGTGCAGCTTGAAACCGCTGTGACGCGCCGCAATCCAGCTGTGCAAGGCGGGCAGATCCTCGGTGATCAACTCATGCTGGCCATGCTCCGACTGCTCGGCGATGGCCGGAGTGCTCAAGCCCCGCCCCCGCAGATCGGCTACATAGACCTGATAACCGTGGCGTGCCAGAAAGCAGGCCAGCCCCTTGCCCGATTCGGTGTAGAAGATGCGGCCATTCTCGATGGCGCCATGCACCATCAGGATCGGCTCGCCATGTACCGCCACCCGCGGCTGTATGTGGCGCACATGCAGTTGATGTGCGCCACAGGGGATAAACAGGGATTGCTGTAACAGTTCCATCTCGATGTGACGTCCTCCGTGACGTGGGGTCAGTTGTGCGCGGCTAATCAGGGGTCAGCTGCGATCCCAGCGACGATCGCGACAGGCAAGAGCCCCCAGCAGGCAGATCACCCCTTCCAGGTCATGATGGTTTAGGGTGGCCGCAGCCTGGGCCCGCACCAGCGGTTTGGCGTGAATAGCGATGCCGAGTCCGGCCACCCCCATCATTTTCAGATCATTTGCGCCATCGCCAATGGCCACTGTCTGGGCAGGACGAATACCGAACGCGGTCGCCAGCTGTTGCAGCACGTCTGCCTTGACGCTGGCATCGACGATGCGCCCGCTCACCTGGCCGGTCAGCTGTGCCCCCTCGACTGCCAACTCGTTGGCGAAGATGGCATCCAGCCCCAGCGCCTGCTGCAACTCACCAGCGAAACGGGTGAAACCGCCCGAGGCGATCGCCACCCTCCAACCGGCCTGCTTGAGGGTATCGACCATCAGCTGCAGCCCTGGCATCCAGGGCATCTGAGCCGCCACCTCATCGAGAATGGTCACTGGTGCGCCCGCCAACAGGGCGACCCGATTACGCAAACTGTCGGAAAACTCCAGCTTGCCCTGCATGGCGGCGGCCGTCACGGCGGCAACCTGATCTCCCACACCAGCCAGACGGGCAATCTCGTCGATGCACTCGATCTGGATGGCGGTAGAGTCCATGTCCATTACCAGCAAGCCGGGCTCGCTCAGGGTCGGCAGCGCGGACAGATGGCAGATGTCGATGTCCCACGCTTCAGCCTTGAGCAACTGCACCAGCTCGGGGGAAAACCTGTCCGTGCCCAGCAACAGCAAGGGCACCCCGGCTGGTGTGCTCGGCGGATAGAGCTGCGCCTGAATATCCTGCGCCGCCAGCAGCTCGGCCAGACACGCCAGATGGCGGGTGGCAAGAGGCTTGCCAAACAGCACCAGCCAGGCGCCGTCCAGCGGCTGGGCAACGGGCAGCAAGGCTTGTGGCGTCAGCTGCCACCAGGGGGCGCTGTGCAGGCACTCTGGCCACTCGGACAAGGCAGCGGGTAATTGGGACAACAGCATAGAGATAGAGCCTTCCTTGGTGATCATGGGGTTACAAAACTGGCCCAGAGTAGCGTATTGCTTTTTGTACAGGCAAGCGCCAAGATCCCGCCACCGCTTGTCATCAGGAGGCTCAACGCTTGCGTCATCTTCCCATCAAACGCGTTCTCAGCCTGGGCGCCGGTATACTGCTCGGCCTCTGGGTGCTCGGTGTGCTCATCCACATGCAGAGCGAGAGCCAGGCCTCGCTGCACAGCGAGGCGCGCAACCGGGCGCAGGCACTGGTCGCCTATGCTGCCCGCGACATGAAACGCTGGATCAAGGAGGACAAAAACAGCGAGCTGGAGCGGCTGGCCCAGGATCTGGCCGCCGAGCCCGAGATCCTCGATGCCACCCTCTATGATGCCCGTGGCATTCCCCTCGCCCAATCGGATCAGGCCGTGCCACTGGACAGCCTGCTCCCCATCGGCGGTGACAACAAGTCGCTGCCTGAACAGGGCAAGGGACGCATCCAGTTTGTGCAGGAGATACTGGATGAGGAACAGACGCTGGGTTACCTGCGCATCACGCTGGAAGAGCATCAATTACTGGCGGAGAAGGACACCCGGCTCAAGGTGATTCAGGAAAAACAGCGGCTGATGCTGCTGGTGGCGCTGCTGGCCGGTCTGCTTATCTCCTATGGTGTACGCCGCAACTACATGCGGGTGCGCAAACACAAGAAGAAGAGTCCGCCCTCATCGGATACGCCGGCAAGCTGAACCGGCAACAGGACAGTCGACTCATAAAAAAACGGCGACCCTAGGGTCGCCGTTTTGCATGATGTGAATGGGGATTACTTGTCGCCCAGCAGGACGGAGTCCAGCGCGATTTCGATCATGTCGTTGAAGGTCAGCTGACGCTCTTCGGAGGTGGTCTGCTCGCCGGTACGGATATGGTCGGAGACGGTGCAGATGGTCAATGCCTTGGCACCGTACTCTGCGGCCACGCCGTAGATACCGGCAGCTTCCATCTCGACACCCAGGATGCCGTATTTTTCCATGACGTCGAACATGGAGGGATCCGGGGTATAGAACAGGTCGGCGGAGAAGATGTTACCCACACGCACCGGTACGCCCTTGTTCTTGGCGGCTTGCACTGCATTGGCGACCAGGTCGAAGTCGGCGATGGCAGCGAAGTCGTGATCCTTGAAGCGCAGACGGTTGACCTTGGAATCGGTGCAGGCACCCATGCCGATCACTACATCGCGCAGTTTCACGTCTTCACGCACGGCACCACAGGAACCCACACGGATCAGGGTCTTCACACCGTAGTCGGTGATCAGCTCTTTTGCGTAGATGGAGCAGGACGGAATGCCCATGCCGTGGCCCATGACGGAGATGCGACGACCCTTGTAG
Source organism: Aeromonas salmonicida (assembly GCF_028355655.1). NCBI lineage: Bacteria > Pseudomonadati > Pseudomonadota > Gammaproteobacteria > Aeromonadales > Aeromonadaceae > Aeromonas > Aeromonas salmonicida. Next base: position 4,173,635 of record NZ_CP110645.1, read on the forward strand.
GTGCCGGTAAAGCCGAGCATGCTGCGCACGTCACACACCTGCTCGACGTTCTCCAGGAAGGTTTCGGCGATGTACTTGGCGCGCAGGGGGTCACCCGGCATCAGTACGGTATCAGCAAAGGCGCCATCTTTCGCATTGATATGAGGAGTTGCCATTCTCTTGATTCCTTCACACTAGGTTGAGTTTTATTGTCTTTATTGGTTGCCCGCCACCTGGGTGACGGGCGGGTAAATTACAGGAAGCTGGTACCGTATTCCAATTTCGGCAAACCGTGGTAGGCCGCTATGCTCTGGCCGATGTCGGCAAAGGTCTCGCGACGACCGACGGAACCCGCCTTGACCGGCTTGCCGAAGAACAGCACGGGGATGTATTCACGGGTGTGATCCGTGCCACCCCAGGTCGGATCGCAGCCGTGGTCGGCGGTCAGCACCACCACATCGCCGTCCTGCAGTATCTCGAACAGCTCCGGCAGGCGGGAGTCGAAGTACTCCAGCGCATCGGCGTAGCCCTTGACGTCACGGCGGTGACCGTAGGAGGAGTCGAAGTCGACAAAGTTGGTGAAGACGATGGTGTTGTCACCGGCCGCTTTCACCTCTTCCAGAGTGCGATCCCACAGCTCGGTCAGACCCGTGCCCTTCACCTGCTTGGTGATGCCCTGGTTGGCATAGATGTCGGCGATCTTGCCGATGGAGACCACCTGACCACCCGCTTCTTTCATGTAATCCAGCACTGTCGGCGCCGGCGGCAGCACAGAGTAGTCGTGACGGTTGCCGGTACGCTTGAAGTTGCCCTTGCCGCTGCCCACGAACGGACGCGCGATGACGCGGCCTATGTTGTAGGGCTCCAGCAGCACGCGCACTATGTGGCACAGCTCATAGAGCTTCTCGAGGCCATAGGTCTCTTCGTGACAGGCGATCTGGAACACGGAGTCGGCAGAGGTGTAGAGGATCGGCTTGCCGGTGCGCATGTGCTCTTCGCCAAGGTCATCCAGCACCTGGGTACCGGAGGCATGGCAGTTGCCGAGGTAACCCGACAGCCCAGCCTTCTCGACGATGGCGTCCAGCAGCTCCTGTGGGAAGCTGTTGTGGTGATCGGTGAAGTAGCCCCACTCGAACAGCACGGGCACACCTGCAATCTCCCAGTGGCCGGACGGAGTGTCCTTGCCGGAAGAGAGCTCCTGAGCGAAACCGTAGGCACCGACAACCTCGATATCCTTCTTCAACCCTTCCGGGAAGTAGCCGGAAGCGAGTTCGCCCGCATGGCCCAGACCCAGCTTGTTCAGGTTCGGCAGATTGAGGGCGCCACGGCCTTCAATGTCACCCGCCGCGCAGGCCTTGGCGATATGGCCAAGGGTATTGGCGCCCACATCTCCGAACTTGTCGGCATCGGCAGCAGCGCCAATACCGAAAGAGTCCATCATCAGAATAAAGGTACGTTTCATGGGTTTTCCCCTTGTTACAAATCAGCCAGACCGATGCGACGGTAAACCTCAGGCAACGCCTGGGGCTGGGTATCACCGATCTTGACGGCCGCCTGCACCATGCTGGCAGCCTGAGCAAATTGATCTTCAGTTTGAGCGTGGATCAGCGCGAGCGGCTTGTCAGCATCGACGCTTTGACCCAGTCGGATAAAGTCGGTCAGACCGACGGCGTAATCGAGCTTGTCACCCGCCGCGCGGCGACCGCCACCCATGGCAACCACGGCCAGACCCAGTTCGCGGGTATCCATGGCGGTCACGAAGCCGGCATTGGCTGCATACACAGGGCGCACAATAGCAGCCTTGGGCAAGTGACTGTCATAACGTTCCATGAAATCGGACGGACCACCAAGGCCAGTGACCATGCGACCGAAGATCTCGGCCGCTTTGCCGTTGTCCAGCACCGCCTGCAGTTTGCGGCGAGCATCGGCGTCATCGCTGGCCAGATGGGCAGAGATCAGCATCTCGGCACACAGGCTCATGGTGACTTCGTGAATGCGCGGGTTGCGATATTCACCGGTCAGATAACGCACCGCTTCACGCACTTCCACCCCGTTACCGGCGCTGGAGGCCAGCACCTGGTTCATGTCGGTCAGCAGGGCAGAGGTGCGGCAACCGGCACCGTTGGCCACTGCCACTATGCTCTTGGCCAGCTCTTCGGACGCTTCGAAGGTCGGCATGAAGGCACCTGACCCCACCTTGACGTCCATCACCAGCGCTTCCAGCCCGGATGCAAGCTTCTTGGAGAGGATGGAGCCGGTGATCATGGCGATGGATTCAACGGTCGCCGTGATGTCGCGTACCGCATAGATGCGCTTGTCGGCGGGCGCCAGATCGCCGGTCTGGCCAATGATGGCCACACCCGCCTCTTTCACCACTTTCAGGAAACGATCGTTGTCGACCGAGGTCTGGTAGCCGGGAATGGCATCCAGCTTGTCCAGAGTACCACCGGTATGACCCAGGCCACGACCGGAGATCATGGGCACGAAGCCACCGCAGGCGGCGACCATGGGGCCCAGCATCAGGGAGACCACATCACCCACGCCACCGGTAGAGTGCTTGTCGACAATGGGGCCCCCCAGATTGAGGTGCTCCCAGTTCAATACCATGCCGGAATCACGCATGGCACAGGTCAGGGCGACCCGTTCATCCATGGTCATGTCTTTGAAGTAAACCGCCATCGCCAGCGCCGCAATCTGGCCCTCGCCTATGGTGTTGTTGGTAATGCCCTGAACGAAGAATTGAATCTCTTGGGTACTGAGCGCTTCACCGTTGCGCTTCTTACGAATAATTTCTTGAGGCAAAAACATCTTTCATTCCCTCCGCCATTGCTGGCGTTACATAAGCCGTTATCCCTGCCCGCGCGCCGTCTGGCGGGGGCATAACAGGGCGAGCTGCGCTCGCCCTCTCATCAACTTAGTAACCGCTGGTGTTGGCAGGCTTGTCGCCATGCCCCAGTGTGGCCAGCAAGCTGGCCAACAGGCTGGATGCACCAAAGCGGAAGGTGCGGGCGGAGACCCACTCCTTGCCCAGGATCTCTTCGGCCATGGCGAGGTACTGACCCGCGACAGCGGCATCTTTTACGCCACCGGCCGGCTTGAAGCCAACTTTCGGGTTCTTGGCCTTGATCACTTCCATCATGATGCGGGCCGCTTCCGGGGTCGCATTGACCGGCACTTTACCGGTGGAGGTCTTGATGAAATCGGCACCGGCATCGATACAGATCTCGGAAGCACGACGGATCAGCGCCTCTTCTTTCAGTTCACCTGTCTCGATGATCACTTTCAGCAGTGCCTTGTCGCCACAGGCTTCCTTACAAGCTTTGACCAGATCGAAGCCAACCTGTTCATTGCCAGCCATGAAGGCGCGGTACGGGAACACCACGTCCACTTCGTCAGCACCGTAGGCGACGGCGGCGCGGGTCTCGGCCACGGCGATCTCGATGTCATCGTTGCCATGGGGGAAGTTGGTCACGGTCGCAATGCGCACGTCGGCGGCACCTATTTCACGCAGGGTTTTGCGAGCAATGGGGATGAAACGGGGGTAAATGCAGACAGCGGCGGTCAGGCCAGCCGGTGACTTGGCCTTGCGGCACAGGTCGATGACCTTCTGATCGGTGTCATCATCGTTCAGGGTGGTCAGGTCCATCAGGTTCAGGGCGCGTTGAGCGGCCAGTTTCAGATCAGTCATTCTATTCTCCAAAGTCTCGATTTAATCCAGATCTCAAGGGCGAGCGTCTGCTTGTCGCAACGCAACCAGCAAGACACAACTCCCCAGGATACGGGAATGGAATTACAGCGCGAATGCACAGGCACCATGCAGGCACTACGACTGTAAATAAGGCAAGAGCCCTGTCACTTTCTTACAAAAGTGCGGACTTGGTTCCATGAAGACTTGAGAAAGGCCGACGACTTCTGACCCGACTTCCCAATCAATTCCATTTGACCGCCAACACCCGACTTGATCGGGTATTAGTCAATGCCAGCACCCTGCTGGCAATGCCTATTTCAGCCGAGATACCCCGTGTTTGCAAGCCGGATTTGCCAATTTCAGAGGTACCTCACATCTGGCAAATCCGGTACTGGAAAGTGCGTCAAGAGAAGAAACGTGTGAGTACCCAGGAGTAAGCAATGCCCCCGAGATAGACTCCGACGATCCCCATCACCCCGGACAGGACGGGTGGTGCCGGGATCGGCAATTTGAGGAAAGAAAACAACAAGCCAACAATAAAGCCGGCCGCCATCGCCAGTAGCACTTCATTCATATAACCTCCGATTTGACTCATTTTATTATTAGTTTAGAAAGGAAAACGGTTGTCACCGCCCCAAACGCGAACGCCACAGCATTTCGCTGTGGCGTTCGTCTTTACCTGAGTGTCAGGCAAATATTACATGGCAGTCAGTGCCAGGAAGAAGCCTGCGATAGTGGCAGACATCAGGTTGGACAGAGAGCCAGCCAGTACAGCTTTCAGACCAAATCGTGCAATGGTGCCGCGACGGTTCGGTGCCATTGAACCCAGACCACCCAGCAGGATGGCAACGGAGGACAGGTTGGCAAAGCCACACAGGGCGAAGGAGATGATGGCTTTGGTGTGGTCGGACATGGCCACGCCGTTGATCAGCACTTCATCCTTCAGATACGGTGCAAAGTTCAGGTAAGCCACGAATTCGTTCACAACCAGCTTCTGGCCGATGAAGGAACCGGCAACCACGGCTTCGCTCCAGGGTACACCGATCAGGAAAGCCAGCGGGGAGAACAACCAGCCCAGCAGCAGTTCCAGAGAAAGCTCCGGCATGCCGAACCAACCACCCACACCAGAGAAGATACCGTTGATCATGGCGATGAGGCCGATGAAGGCCAACAGCATGGCACCTACGTTCAGGGCCAGTTGCAGACCGGCGGATGCACCGGCAGCGGCGGCATCGATCACGTTGGCAGGCTTGTCTTCCAGGTCGCCATCGGCAGAGTTTTCGTCATAGCTGGGGGATTCGGTTTCCGGCACCAGCAGCTTGGCGAACAGGAGACCACCCGGCGCGGCCATGAAGGAGGCGGCAATCAGGTATTCCATCTTGACGCCCATGGAGGCATAACCGGCCAGCACGGAACCAGCAACGGAGGCCAGACCACCACACATGACGGCGAACAGCTCGGAGTCAGTCATCTTGGAGATGAAAGGACGCACGACCAGCGGCGCTTCAGTCTGACCAACGAAGATGTTGGCAGTCGCAGAGAGGGATTCGGTACGGGAAGTGCCCAGTACTTTTTGCAGGCCACCACCCAGCAGCTTGATCACCCACTGCATGATGCCCAGATAATAGAGAACCGCGATCAGGGAAGAGAAGAAGATGATGACGGGCAGAACGCGGAAGGCAAAGATAAAGCCGCCGCCACCGAACACTTCAAACATCTTGTTGCTGACCAGGCCACCGAACAGGAAGTCGATACCATTCTGGCCATAACCGATGACGCTGGAAACGGCATCAGATACACCCACCAGAATATCGCGACCCACAGGGACATACAGTACAAATGCACCCAGACCAGCCTGGATTGCGAAGGCACCGGCCACGGTGCGAATTCTTATTGCCTTGCGGTTGCTGGAAAACAGCACCGCGATAAGGATGAGCGTTGCCATCCCCACCAGACCCATTATCAAATTCATTATTAACACTTCCTCTTTAGTAGCACCTTCCAGCTTGTTAACAACTTGTGTATTTCTGCTGTCAATCAAGGGTGCGCATTATACTAATTACGGGAAGACAAAGTAGAATGCTGGTCACATTTTATAAGCATGAAATGCGCTGAAGGTCGCCAAATTAGACCGCAAACGATTTTTACTCCCTGCAACTTTCAGCAAAACGCAACCTGGCGTTAATCAAATGTTACCAAAGCCTCTTTCAATCTGGAAAGTACGCAAAGTGGATTCATGTAACACCGAAGCAACATGAGACAATGGCTGTTGCCGCAACTCGGCCAATAGTTGCGCAATTTTTGGCAAGTTGGCGGGGGTGTTTGGCGCCCCCTGCTGACCCTGCAACGGCATGTCCGGCGCGTCCGTCTCCAGCAGCAAGGCTTCCAGCGACAGATCGCGGATCGCCTCCCGTGTCTTGTTGGCCCGATCAAAGCTGATCACTCCTCCGACGCCCAACCGAAACCCCAATTGCCAGAACGCCTGTCCCTGTTGCAGGGAGCCACTGAAGGCGTGAATGACTCCGCCTCTGGCCGGTTTGAAGCGTCGCAATATTTTCGCGACCGTATCGTTGGCCCGTACCGAGTGGACTATCAGTGGCAGCTCATGATCCATGGCCAGCCTGATTTGCGCCTCGAACAGTTCAAGCTGACCCTCCTGCGGCACATGGGAGCGCAGATCCAGCCCGCATTCCCCAACCGCCACCAGACCGCGGGGCCGGGCAGCCAGCCATCCTTGCAACCGGGTCAATACCCCTGGCGTCTGGGCGCCCACGTACCAGGGATGAATACCCAGTCCATAGGCAATGCCCGCATGCTGTTTGCTCAGCGCCATCACCCGGGTCCAGTTTTCCTCCCCCACGGCGGGAATGATATACTCGCTGACCCCCAACTGCCGGCACTCAGCCAGCAGCGCCGTCCGGTCGGGATCGAAGACCGGAAAGTCGAGATGGCAATGGGTGTCGATCAGTTGCATGTCACTTTCACCTGTTTGTCGTATTTGATGGGTCTACTCAATAATGAAACGCTCGAACCTTGGCTTTACCCTGATTGAACTGGTGCTGGTCATCATAGTGCTGGGGATCCTGGCCGTCACCGCCCTGCCCCGCTTCATCAATATCAAGGATGATGCGCTCAAGAGCACTGTCTCCACCACCGCAGCCAGCTTTGCCGGTGCGGTGCAACTGGCCCACGCAGGCTGGGCGGTCAAGACGAAAGGGGAGCCGCTGGCACTCTATAACTTTAGCGGCATGGGTAAGCAGGATCTCGACATCAACCGGTATGGCTGGCCGGTGGGCACCAAGGAAGACCAGGGAGGCCAGAGCCCCGATACCATTTTCCCGGGTGGCGACAGTGATCAGATCTCCGTCAGTAGCCGGGATGATTGCGAGAGTCTGTTCGAAGGCCTGCTCGATACCAATCAGACAGCGACCGATGAACTTCATACTGATGCAGAGAGCGATTACATCTCACAACTCATCCCGGCCGATGCCCAGATCGACGGACAGCTGCGCCATGACAACTGCCGCTATACCCTGCGTGACTCCATCTCCCGCTTTCCAGCTTACCCGGATGGCTTGAGTTTTGACTACAACAGCGTTACTGGCGCCGTGACTCGCAATTTTGATTGAGAGACTCTGCATCGCACTCTGGCGCAGCCTTCTTTGTCTCATCGTCATCATAACGAACCGGCATGCAGCAGCGCCGGTTCTCCGGGGTGAGTCCCCACTCCTGACACCAGCCATCGTAACGGGCCAACCAGCGTAACAAGACACCTTTCATCGTCTGCTCCTTGGGGTTGCTATAAAGCGGTTCTATACCCTGCTCCATTGCCTCATACCGGCCAAGCACAATCGGGCCAACGGCATCATGGCGCTTCGGACGGCAACAGCAGCCCCATGCTGATCTCGTCGACATAGCCCTCGTCCAGTGCCGCCGCATCCTCCACGTTTGCCAGACGAATCGTCATGCTCACCCTCCCTGTTTGGCTGCAGTGCCGGATCACTGTCATAAAAAAACGACTCCATTTGGAGTCGTTTTTATCAGAGCCATCTGGCCAGTTCAATCAATGGCGATACCGGCAGATCACTTGCCGGCAGGCAGACTGAGTCTGGCAACAGCTTCAACGTGCATGGAGTGCGGGAACATGTCCACCGGCTGCACCTCGTCCAGCACAAAGCCCTGCTTGACCAACCAGGCGAGGTCGCGGGCCAGGGTCTGCGGGTTGCAGGAGACATAGACCAGACGGCGCGGCGCCATGGCGACCAAGGTCTGCAGTACCGCCTTGTCACAACCCTTGCGGGGCGGATCCATCACCACCACATCGGCGGTCACGCCCTGGGCGTACAGCTCGGGCATCAACTGCTCGGCCTTGCCCACATGGAATTCGGTGTGCTCTATGCCGTTGAGGGCCGCGTTGCGACGGGCATCGCTGATGGCGCTCTCGACCGATTCTATCCCCACCACCTTGGCGGCCTTGCCAGCCAGGAAGAGGGAGATGGTGCCGATACCGCAATAGATGTCGAACACAGTCTCGTTGCCGGTCAGCTCGGCATACTCGAGGGCGCTGGAGTAGAGCACGTCAGTCTGGGTCGGGTTGTTCTGGAAGAAGGAGAGCGGCGAGATCTCGAACTCGAGTTCATGGATCTTGTCGCGGATCACCCCTTCCCCCAGCAGCACCCGGTTGTTGGCCCCTAGAATGCGGTTGGTGCGCTCATCGTTGATGTTCTGCACCAGGGTGGTGATGGGCAGATCGCTCAGGGTAGCCAGCAGCTCCGCTTCGAATGGCAGCGCTTCACCCAGGGTCACCAACACCACCATCAGCTCACCGCTCTTGAAACCCTTGCGGGTCATCAGGTTGCGCACGCAGCCAGTGTGGTTCACCTCGTCATAGGCCGCGATGTCATGCTCGCGCATCCAGTTGCGCACACGGGCATTGAGCTCCACGTGCAACGAGTCCTGCACAGCGCAATCGTCGGCGGTGATGAGATCGTGAGAGTGCTTGCGATAAAAGCCGATCTCGGCACCGGCTTCGCAGCCACGCACCGCGTATTGGGCCTTGTTGCGATAGGCGAACGGGCTCTCCATGCCGAGGATGGGGTTGACTGTGGTGTTACCCAACCCGGCCTGCTCCAGTGCGCTCTGCACCAGAGCCTGCTTGAGCTTGAGCTGGGCCGGATAGGCCAGCGGGCGTACCTGACAACCACCGCACTCTGTGTTGGGGCAAAAGTCGGCGACCCGATCGGCAGAGGGCTGGAGCAGCTCGGTGACCTTGCCGTGCAGATAGTTCGGCTTGACCTCGGTCAGCTCCACCAGCGCCTGCTCACCGGGCAGCAGACCCTCGACGAACAGGGGGCGGTCGAACAGGCGTCCTTTGCCATCTCCCTTGTCAGTCAGTTCCAGGATCTCGATCTGGTGTTGATGTCCCACTAACGGCATGAGCGGCTCCAAAGGCATAGAAAATGATGGGGAAAATGGGGCAAGCCCATTAAGGGTGGCAGAGTTTAGCGGAGATCTGCCCAAATTGCAGGCATAAAAGGTTGGGTAAAGCGCACTCTACTTTTGCAGACATAAAAAAGCCGCCGGCATAACCGGCGGCGCACTCTTATTGGCACAGGGCCACGACTGGGTTACAGGCTATAAGCTTTCTCACCGTGGGTGGTGACATCCAGCCCTTCACGCTCCGCATCTTCTTTGACTCGCAGACCGACCATCAGATCCACCAGCTTGAAAGCCACCACAGAGATAACACCGGACCAGAGGATGGTGACTCCAACCCCGATAGCCTGGATCTTCACCTGAGTCAGGATGGAGTAACCCTCCGCAACCTGGTTGGTGACATAGTCCCACACCCCGGTACCACCCAGATCCGGGCTGGCGAAGACGCCGGTCAGCAGGGCACCGAGAATGCCGCACACACCATGCACACCAAACACGTCAAGACTGTCATCGGCGCCAAGCAAGCGTTTGAGACCATGAACTCCCCACAGCCCCGCCACGCCACCAATCAGGCCCATCACAAGGCCACCACCTACACCGACAAAACCGGCCGCCGGGGTGATCACCACCAGACCGGAGACGGCACCTGAGGCTGCTCCCAGCAAGGAGGGACGCCCCTTCATCACCCACTCGGCCATCGTCCAGGAGAGCGCTGCGGCGGCCGGGGCCACCCAGGTGTTGATAAAGGCCAGTGCGGCTATGCCATTGGCTTCCAGTGCTGAGCCTGCGTTGAACCCGAACCAGCCGAACCAGAGCAGGGAGGCCCCGATCATGGTCATGGTGAGGCTGTGCGGTGTCATGGGATCACGACCGTAGCCCAGACGTTTTCCCACCAAATAGGCCCCCACCAAACCAGCTACGGCGGCGTTGATGTGCACCACTGTGCCACCGGCAAAATCCAGTGCACCATGCTGGAACAGATAACCAGCCGTCGCCGTTGCTGCGGCTGCGGCATCAGCCGTGGTATAGGCATCCGGGCCCGCCCAGTACCACACCATGTGGGCCAGCGGTATGTAGGCGAAGGTGAACCAGATCACCGAGAACAGCAAGACGGCGGCGAACTTGATGCGCTCGGCGAAAGCCCCCACGATGAGGCCGCAGGTAATGGCCGCGAAAGCCCCCTGGAACACCACGTAGATAAACTCGCTGATACCGACACCTTTGCTGAAAGTGGCCGCGATGGAATCAGGGGTTACCCCCTTGAGCAGCACCTTGCTGAAAGAACCGTAAAGGCTGTTGCCCTCGGTAAAGGCCAGTGAATAACCGTAGATCACCCACAGCACGCAGATGAGAGAAAACAGGGTAAACACCTGCATCAGCACGCTCAACATGTTCTTGCTACGTACCAGACCGCCATAAAACAACGCCAACCCGGGGATCGACATCAGGATCACCAAGGCGGCAGAGAGCAGCATCCAGGTGTTGTCCCCCTTGTTGATGGTCACGGCAGCCACCACTGGCACCGCTGCCTGCACGACATCGACCGATGCGGTCACTATTACCTCTTCAGCCCAACTGGGGCTGGCCAGCAAGGCGGCAAGCGCCAACAGGCCTGTCATCACGAGTCTCTTGAGCATACTGCCTTCTCCTTCCCTGTCGTCCCGGCACCAGTCCGGGTCCATTTCCTGATATGAATATCGAATCCATAAGTTACGCCGCACACTGAATCCACTTTGTTGCACCACTGTTACTCGGCAGTGCATCGACTTGTCCAGCATCATGGCAATCTCAAAGCATAAAACAGGCCAACTCACTAAATCATTTAAGATCAATGCCTTGAAATCATACAGGCTGAGCAATGCACCAGAGTTGAGCACAAGGTACATCAGCGTGGGAGCAAGGGCGCACTTATGCTGTGCAGGGTAACCCGCTCGCACCGAAATAGAGCAGAGCATAAGCCAGGACAGATGACAGACCGGTGACGACCAAACAGCAGGTAACAACGGGGATATACCTGGCTACCGCCCGTGATGAATGCGGATACAGAGAGAAAGCAGTGGAGAGAAGCGAGCATTGACACAATATCAAAGGTCATCAGCAAGGATAGTCTTTGATATTGGCCGGGATCTGACAGGGCGCAGTCATGAACATGCCGCCACTTTGGCGAGACTGCATCCTGTTCAGGCACTGAAAAAACAAAAGGCCACCTACTTGGGTGGCCTTTTGTCATTGAATTAGTTGATGGTGCCCGGGGTCGGACTCGAACCGACACGATTATTCATCGGCGGATTTTGAATCCGCTGCGTCTACCGATTTCGCCACCCGGGCAACTGCGAGAGATTATACGAATGGCGCGATGCCATGCAAGGTGTTTTTCTTGTGCACGCTCTCGTTTGCTCATTTATTCAACGCCTTGCCGATACAAGGTCAGTTACATAGAATGCCCGCATCATATTAATGGAATAAAAACGATGGCCAAGCGTACACCCGTCTCACCAAAACCTGTCTCTACCGCAACCCCGCACTACCCGTCGGCTGGTCTGCTACGCCGCCTCGGCGCTCTGCTCTATGACTATCTTGTGGTCATCTCTTTGCTGATCATCGCAGGCTTTATCGGTATGGGGGTAGCGCATCTGCTGCTGGCAACCGGCGCAGCTACCATTCCGGAAGGCAAAGACGCTTCCTGGCTGCTGACCAGTCCGATCTACAGCGCCTGGCTCGCCTTCATCATCTGCGGTTTCTACACCTGGTTCTGGACCCGTGCCGGTCAGACCATAGGCATGCGCGCCTGGCGACTGCGCATTCAGAATGCGGATGGCAGCAACATTCGCATCACCCAGGCCCTGATCCGGCTGGCGACGGCGGCATTCGGCCTTGGCAACCTGATGTGTCTGTTCAACCGCAAGGCACCCCGTGCCTTTCAGGACATCTGGTCCGAGTGCGAAGTGGTGGTGTTGAGCAAGCAGGAGAACCTGGAGCAGCTGAACAAGTGATCTGGCGAGCAGGGTATGAATAACAAGAAGGGCACCCAGTGGGTGCCCTTCTTGTTTGGTCTATGCAGGCCGCTACTGTTTGCGGCTCAAGATATAGAAGGAGATACCGCCAAACAACAGACTGGGAGCAATGGCGGCCAGGATCGGCGGCACTGCGTACACCAGACTGATGGGCCCGAACACACGATCGCTCACATAGACGGCGAAACCTGTCATGATCCCCATCAGCATGCGAGCCCCCATGCTCACCGAGCGCAGCGGGCCGAAGATGAAGGAGGAGGCGAGCAGTATCATGGCCACCACGGAGAGCGGCGACAACAGCTTGCGCCACATCTCCAGCTTGTAACGCCCGGCGTCCTGCTTGTTGGCGTCCAGATAGCCGATGTAGTCGAGCAGACCGGCCACCGGCAGGTTTTCTGGGTCGATACTCACCACACCGAGCTGCTTGGGCGTGAGCTCGGAGCTCCACTCCATCTGGGCCTGCGTCTCGCTCAGGATCTGCGCGGGATCGTCAAAACGGGTGATCTGGACCTGCTTGAGCAGCCAGTGATGCTGCTCAAACACGCCTTCGCGAGCCTGGAGTATATCGATCAGTTTACGCTCTGGCGTGAAGCGATAGAGGGTGATGCCGGTCAGTGCGCCATCGTTGCGCACCCCGTTGATATTGACGAAGTTGTTGCCATCACGTGCCCAGACCCCATAAGCAGAAACAGTCAAGCGCCCCTCTGACAGCGCACCAGCCTTGACGTCGTCTGCCATCCGCTTGGCGATGGGCGCCACATATTCACCCATCAATCCCACCAGTATCATCAAGGGGATCGCAGTCTTGAGCGCCGCCATCACGATACTGATCTTGGAGCGGCCCGCCGCCTGCATCACCACCAGCTCAGAGCTGGTCGCCAGCTGACCCAGCCCTATGAGTCCGCCCAGCAGGGCAGCCAGCGGGAAGAACTGAACCGCCTCCTTGGGCATGGAGAGCAGGACGTAATAGAGCGCATTGATCATGTCGTAGTTGCCTTCCCCGACCGACTTGAGCTGCTCCACATACTTGATGAGCGCAGCCAGCCCGACCAGGGTCAGTTCACACAACAGGATCGACATGAAAATGACCCTGCCGATATATCTATCGAGAATGCCAAACATCAGGCGAGATTCCTAAGTTGCAGCATCATGCTGATTTTCTGTTGAAATAGCGTCCTTTCACCCCGTTCCACCAACTGGTGCCCTGCAAGTTGAGCGGCAGGCCGATCAACAGCAGATAGACCAGGGGCACCAGGAACATACCCGGCCAATGGGGCAGGCGTCCGCTGTCGATGGCCGAGCGCGCCGCGCTGAGCAACAGGAAGTAGGAGAGATAGAGCAAGATGGCCGGCAGCAGCTTGGCATAACGGCCCTGACGGGGGTTGACCCGCGCCAGTGGCACCACCAGGAAGGTGAGCACCAGAATGGATAGCGGCAACGAGATACGCCACTGCAGCTCGGCCATCATGCCGTTGTCCTGAGTCCCCAGCAGCTCGACCGTCGGCCTGGCGGCCGCCTTGCGGTTGGAACGCTCCATCTCCTGCTGACGGATCACCAGACTGTACTCGTCAAATTCGGAGATCTGGAACTGCCTGGTGCTGAAGTGCCCCTCATAGCGAGAACCATCTTTCAGGGTCAACCATTGCAGGCCACTGCTGTCGAGGGTCACCACCCCTTCCGTCGCGACCACCACAGAGGGCGGCTTGCCATCATGGGAGCGTTGCAGCACGAAGATTTTCTGCAGCAAAGACCCCTTGTCATTCAACTCCTGGATGTAGGCAACGAGGCGCCCCTTGTCGAGCTCCATGAAGCGACCCGCCTGCAGGAAAGAGATACCCGGATCGGCCTTGAATTCATCGATCACCTGATACTCCCGTTCCTTGGCCTGGGGAGCTATCCAGCCGGTGTTGAAGGCCGCAACGGCGGCAGTCAACAGGGCCAGCACCATGGCGCAGCGCATCACGAAGCGGTGACTGAATCCCACCGCATGCAGCACCGTCATCTCACTTTCGGCATACAGGCGCCCGTGAGCAAACAAGATGGCTAAAAACAGGCTGATAGGCAGCATCAACAACGCCATATTGGGCAGGTTGAGCAGCAACAGGGTGGAAACCAGGCGTGTCGGTACCTCACCATCGGCGGCATCGCCGATGATCTTGATAAATTGTTGGCTGACAAAGATAAGCAGCAATACGAATAACACTGCCAGCTGCGTTTTCAGGGTTTCCCTGAACAAATATCGGAAAACGATCACAGTCATTCCCAAGTAAACTTGTGTTTTTAGTCGAATGCCTGAAAAATAGGGCCGTATATTGGATTTTTACCAGTTTGAACTGCGGAGCCTATGGCTGTTCGCTCCGCCTCTGATACCCCAACAAGCACCGCATTATTCAATAAAAGGTGCCTTTTGTCTTTAGGATGTAGGAGATTCCATGGAGTTCAGTGTAAAGAGTGGCAGTCCTGAGAAGCAACGCAGTGCTTGCGTCGTGGTCGGCGTATTCGAGCCCCGTCGTCTCTCTCCGGTTGCCGAACAACTGGACAAGATCAGCGATGGCTACATCAGCTCGCTGCTGCGCCGTGGCGACCTGGAAGGGAAACCAGGCCAGATGCTGTTGCTGCATCAAGTACCAGGCGTGCTCAGTGAGCGCGTGCTGCTGGTCGGTTGTGGCAAGGAGCGGGAACTCGACGAACGCCAGTACAAGCAGATCATCAACAAGACCATCACCACCCTGAACGAGACCGGCTCCATGGAGGCTGTCTGCTTCCTGACCGAGTTGCACGTCAAGGGGCGGGATACCTATTGGAAGGTGCGTCAGGCGGTGGAAACCACCAAGGCGGGCCTCTACAGCTTTGATCAGTTCAAGACCAACAAGGCCGAGCCGCGCCGCCCGCTGCGCAAGCTGGTATTCAATGTGCCGACGCGTCGGGAACTGACCATTGGTGAAAAAGCCATCGCCCACGGTCTGGCCGTGGCGAAAGGGGTCAGAGTCTGCCGCGACGTGGCCAACATGCCGCCCAACGTCTGCAATCCGGCCTATCTGGCCTCCCAGGCCCGCCGTCTGGCAGACTCTTTCGACAATATCACCACCAAGGTGATCGGCGAGCAGGAGATGGCCGAGCTCGGCATGAACTCCTATCTGGCGGTAGCCCGTGGCTCCGAGAATGAAGCCATGATGGCCATCATCGAATACAAGGGCAACGCCGATGCCAAGCCCATAGTGCTGGTCGGCAAGGGTCTGACCTTCGATTCGGGCGGCATCTCCATCAAGCCGGCCGAAGGCATGGACGAGATGAAGTACGACATGGGTGGCGCCGCCTCCGTGCTCGGCACTATGCACGCCCTGGCCCAGTTGCAACTGCCCATCAACGTCATTGGCGTGCTGGCCGGTTGCGAGAACATGCCGGGTGGCAACGCCTATCGCCCGGGTGACATCCTCACCTCCATGTCCGGCCAGACTATTGAAGTGCTGAACACGGATGCGGAAGGCCGTCTGGTGCTGTGCGATGCGCTCACCTATGTGGATCGTTACGATCCCGAGACCGTCATCGACGTGGCGACCCTGACTGGGGCCTGCATCATAGCGCTGGGCCACCACACCACGGGGCTGCTGGCCAACCACAATCCGCTGGCCCACGAGCTGCTCAATGCCTCCGAGCAGGCTGGCGATCGCGCCTGGCGCCTGCCGCTGTTCGACGAGTATCAGGAACAGCTGGAGAGCCCGTTTGCCGACATGGCCAACATAGGCGGGCGTCCGGCCGGTACCATTACCGCTGCCGCCTTCCTGTCACGCTTCACCAAGAAGTACAACTGGGCTCACCTGGATATCGCCGGGACCGCCTGGAAGAGTGGCAAGGACAAAGGATCCACCGGTCGTCCGGTTCCCCTGCTGACCCAGTTCCTGCTCAACCGGGCAGGCGTGGATATCGAAGAAAAAGAGTAACTCCCCTGCCCCTTTCGATGAATGCATCGGAAGCCCGGGAGTTGCCCAGTACCACAAGGAAGAGGCCCGCCTCTTCCTTGTTTCATTCTTGAATCAGTGAGCAGCAGGCGGGAAAACTCCCTGTCAGCCTCTTCGGCGGTCAATAGTCCGTCACCGCAAAACGGGATCAACCTGATGAGCCAAGTGACTTTTTACCTGATGAACGAACAGGATGACGCACAGGCCAGCGCCGTCGAACGGCTCGCCTGCCAACTGGCGGCCGAGTCGTGGGGCGCAGGCCACCTCTACCTGTTTTGCGACGATGAGGCCCAGGCCCTGCGCCTGGACGAGTTGTTGTGGCAACTGCCACCGGAGCGTTTCGTGCCGCACCAGTTGCAAGGCGAGAGCGGTCAGGCGCCGGTGGAGATAGGCCATCAGCCGCCGAAACGGCGCTACGCCCGCCTCATCAATCTGGCCAGAGAGACACCTTTGTTTGCAGGACACTTCGCTCAAGTGGTAGATTTTGTCCCCACTGACGAAACGCAAAAGCAGCAAGCCCGCGAGCGCTACAAGCACTATCGCCAGGCAGGCCATGCCCTCGAGATGAGGGATCAGCCCGTCCTTGCCGCACCGGATCCGGCGCAGCCCTGACTACGTCACCCTCGATCCACGACGAATCAACACCAGACTCCATCCATCCAGATTACGGCGAGACCATGGAAAAGACTTTTAATCACAATGCCATCGAACAGGCGCTCTATCAGCACTGGGAAGCCCAGGGTTACTTCAAGCCCCACGGCGACACCAGCAAAGACTCCTTCTGCATCATGATCCCGCCGCCGAACGTCACCGGCAGCCTGCACATGGGTCACGCCTTCCAGCAAACCCTGATGGATACCCTGATCCGCTACAACCGCATGCAGGGCAAGAACACCCTGTGGCAGGCGGGCACCGACCACGCCGGTATCGCCACCCAGATGGTGGTTGAGCGCAAGATCGCTGCCGAAGAGGGCAAGACCCGTCACGATTACGGCCGTGATGCCTTCATCGACAAGATCTGGCAGTGGAAGGAAGAGTCCGGTGGCACCATCACCCGCCAGATGCGCCGTCTGGGCGACTCCGTGGACTGGGAGCGCGAGCGCTTCACCATGGATGAGGGTCTCTCGAGCGCTGTGCAGGAAGTGTTTGTCCGTCTCTACGAAGATGGCCTCATGTACCGCGGCAAGCGTCTGGTGAACTGGGATCCCAAGCTCAACACCGCCATCTCCGATCTGGAAGTGGAAAACCGCGAGATCAAGGGCCACATGTGGCACCTTCGCTATCCGCTGGCCAACGGCGCCAAGACAGCTGAAGGTCAGGATCACCTGATCGTCGCCACCACCCGTCCGGAGACCATGCTGGGCGATACCGCCGTGGCAGTAAACCCGGAAGACCCGCGCTACAAGGCGCTGATCGGCCAGCACATACTGCTGCCACTGGTGAACCGTCTGATCCCCATCGTCGCCGACGAACACGCCGACATGGAGAAGGGCACCGGCTGCGTGAAGATCACCCCGGCCCACGACTTCAACGATAACGAAGTGGGCAAGCGCCACAACCTGCCGATGATCAACATCTTCACCCTGGACGCCCACGTGCGCGCCGAGGCCGAAGTGGTCGACACCAACGGCAACCCCAGCACTGCCTACGACGCCGCCCTGCCGACCGAGTTCGCCGGTATGGAGCGCTTCGCCGCCCGCAAGGCCATTGTGGCCAAGCTGGATGAGCTGGGCCTGTTGGCTGAAATCAAGGATCACGTGCTGCAGCAGCCTTACGGCGATCGCGGTGGTGTGCCCATCGAGCCGATGCTGACCGACCAGTGGTACGTGCGTGTGGCGCCGATGGCCAAGACCGCCATCGAAGCGGTGGAAGATGGCCGCATCCAGTTCATGCCCAAGCAGTACGAGAACATGTACTTCTCCTGGATGCGCGACATTCAGGACTGGTGTGTCTCCCGTCAGCTGTGGTGGGGTCACCGCATCCCGGCCTGGTATGACGACGCCGGCAACGTCTACGTGGGCCGTGACGAGGCAGAAGTGCGTGCCAAGCACAGCATACCGTCCGTAACAGTACTGCGTCAGGACGAAGACGTGCTCGACACCTGGTTCAGCTCCGCCCTGTGGACCTTCTCCACCCTGGGCTGGCCGAACAACACCGAAGCGCTCAAGACCTTCCACCCGACCGACGTGCTGATGAGCGGCTTCGACATCATCTTCTTCTGGATTGCCCGGATGATCATGATGACCATGCACTTCATCAAGGACGAAAACGGCCAGCCGCAAGTCCCGTTCAAGACCGTCTACATCACTGGCCTTATCCGTGACGAAGAAGGCCAGAAGATGTCCAAGTCCAAGGGCAACGTGCTGGATCCGCTCGACATGATCGACGGCATCTCGCTGGAAGACCTGATGGAGAAGCGCACCGGCAACATGATGCAGCCGCAGATGGCCGAGAAGATCGGCAAGCGTACCGCCAAGCAGTTCCCGGAAGGGATTGAGGCTCACGGCACCGATGCCCTGCGCTTCACCCTGGCGGCGCTCGCCTCTACCGGTCGTGACATCAACTGGGACATGAAGCGCCTGGATGGCTACAACAACTTCTGCAACAAGCTGTGGAACGCCTCCCGCTACGTGCTGATGAACACCGAAGATCAGGATTGTGGCTTTGGCGGCGGTGAGATGGTGTTCAGCCTGGCAGATCGCTGGATCCAGTCCCAGCTGCAGGTCGCCATCCGCGACTTCCGCACCGCGCTCGATACCTACCGCTTCGACATCGCCGCCGGTGTGCTGTACGAATTTATCTGGAACCAGTTCTGCGACTGGTATCTGGAGCTGACCAAGCCGGTACTGGGCAAAGGCTCCGAGGCCGAGCAGCGTGCCACCCGTCACACCTTGGTGACTGTGCTGGAAACCCTGCTGCGTCTTGCGCACCCCATCATCCCCTTCATCACCGAGACCATCTGGAAATCGGTGGCCCCGCTGACCGGCGTGCACGCCGACACCATCATGCTGCAAGCCTTCCCGCAGTTCGATGCCGCCAAGGTAGACGACGCTGCGATGGCGGATCAGGAGTGGGTGAAGGAGTTTATCGTCGGCATTCGCAACATCCGCGCCGAGATGAACGTGGCGCCGAGCGTGGCCTTGAACGTGCTGCTCAAGTGCGATGCCAAGGACACCCAGCGCGCCGGTGACAACGAGGCCTTCCTCAAGTCCCTGGCCCGTCTGGAATCCATCCGCGTACTGGCGGACGGTGAAGTGGCTCCCTTGTCAGTGAAGAAGCTGATCGGTGCCACCGAGCTGATGATCCCGATGGCAGGTCTCATAGACAAGGATGCCGAACTGGCCCGTCTGGCCAAAGAAGTGGCCAAGCTGGTCGGCGAGTGCGCCCGTATCGAAGGCAAGCTCGGCAACGAAGCCTTCGTGGCCAAGGCGCCGGAAGCCGTCATCGCCAAGGAGCGCGAGAAGCTGGAAGAGTACCGTGCCCAGCTGGTGACGCTCGAGACCCAACAGGCCGAAATCGCCGCCCTGTAAGCCGATTGCTGTCCTGAAAAAGCCCCCTTTTACAGGGGGCTTTTGTTTATCTGTCCCCATCCCCGCTGGTTTACTCACACTTTCATACAAATTTAGCGAGCCAAATCACCTGCTTTCACAAGCGCATTTCCCCCAAATTCATTACACTGCCAGCGATCTTTTCTACCAGGAGTGCTGTGGCAGTATGGAAATATTGATCCTGTTTGGATTGATTTTGCTCAATGGCGTCTTTGCCATGTCGGAAATCGCCATTGTTACCGCACGCAAGGCCCGCCTTGGCAAGATGGCGAGCGAAGGGAATCGTTCTGCTGCCATTGCCCTCAGGCTGAGCGAAGATCCGACCAACTTCCTCTCCGCCGTCCAGATAGGCATCACCAGCATAGGCCTGCTCAACGGCATCTACGGCGAGTCCCTGCTGGCCCAACCGCTGGCGCTCTGGCTGCAGGAGTGGGGCATGGCCGCCAAGAGCAGCAGCATGCTTGCAACCGTGCTGGTGATCGTCATCGTCACCTACCTCTCAATCGTTGTCGGTGAACTGGTGCCAAAACGCCTCGGTCAGCTCAACGCCGAACGCCTCGCCTGTCTGGTAGCCCGCCCCATGATGTGGCTGGCGGCCATCACGCGCCCCTTCGTCTGGCTGCTGTCGGCCTCCACCAACGCCAGCCTGCGTATTCTCAAGGCCAAGCAGGATGGTGGTGCCAACGTGACCCAAGAGGAGATCCACGCCATGCTGGCGGAGGGTTCGGAAGCCGGGGTCATCGAAGATCATGAACACACTATGCTGCGCAACGTGTTTCGTCTCGACGAACGCAGCCTGGCCTCCCTGATGGTGCCGCGCAGCGACATCCGTTATCTGGATCTCGCGCTGCCACTGGAGGTGAATCTGCAGCGACTGGTGGAGTATCGCCACAGCTTCTTCCCTGTCTGTGATGGCAGCCTTTCCGATCTGGTTGGCATCATCAACGTCAGCAAGGTGCTGCACGCCTACATCAAGGGGGAGCCCATCGATCTGGCGGCCCTGACCCAGGATGGCAGCCTGTTGCCGGAGACCCTCAACGGACTCGAGCTGCTCAACCATTTTCGCACCCACGCCGAGCACATGGTGCTGGTGGTGGACGAATATGGCGAGTTGCAGGGGCTGGTCACTCAGCAGGATCTGCTGGAGACGCTGGCTGGCGATTTTCAACAGGAAGACAGCGAGGATAACTGGGCATTCCAGCGAGCCGATGGCAGCTGGCTGCTGGACGGCCTCATTCCCCTGCCGGAGTTGAAGGACTGCCTCGGACTGGTTCGACTACCGGAAGAAGAAAAACATCACTACCACACCCTAGGAGGGCTTATTATGCTGCTCCTTGGCCGTGTTCCCAGGACCGGAGATCTGGTCACCCTGGAACAGTGGCAACTGGAAATTGTTGACATGGATGGTCTGCGCATCGACAAGGTGCTCGCCATGCCTTTGCTCGATCAACCCAGCTAACCTGCGGAGTTTGCAAGAATGGAGCAGTTTTACCAACTGGCTCACGCCTTTATGCATCAGGATCTGGTGACCTTGTCCGATCCCAAGATGGCCTTTATGGTCTGTGGCGTGTTATTGACTTTTTTGGTGCTGGAGAATGGCTTCATCCCCACCGCCTTCTTGCCCGGTGATAGCCTGCTGATCCTGACAGGAGTACTCATCTATCAGGATGTGCTCTCCCTCAGCATAGTGCCGCTACTTATCCTGGCTACCTTCGTCGGTACCTGGCTGGGCTATATGCAGGGTCGCTTCCTCGGCCACACCAGGATGTACCATCGCCTCTTGTCTCATGTGGAAGACAGGCACAAGGAGAAGGTCTTCTATCTGCTGGACAAGTACGGCATCCTGACCCTGATCACCGCCCGCTATATTGCTTTCGTACGCACTGCCTATCCCTATATCGTCGGGGCGACCGAGATCCCCCAGGGGCGCTTTCTCATCGTCAATCTGATCAGCTCCATCATGTGGATCTGCCCGCTGGTCGGGCTGGGTTACTACCTGAGCCACACCAAGCTCGCCGCCCAGTATGAGTCACAGTTTCTCAGCATCATTCTCTACTTGCCGCTGGTGCTCTTGCTGGGGGGCATTGTCGCCCTGCTCTGGCGCTGGCTGAGTAAACGCAAAGCCGTTCTCCCACGAGAGTGAGTCAAATACCAAGGGCCATCGCAAGATGGCCCTTTTTTTACCAAAATAGTGGTGAATTCCCACGGGCACCCTTGTAAAACCAGAGTAAAAATGCGTGAATCTAGCGCCTTTTTTCGATGTAAACGGAGTCGGTAGTATGCGGTGTCGGGTTAGCGCAATGGCGCTGGTATATGCATTGGTTGGACTGCTGGGTTTGCCAGCAGCATTGGCTGCCCCCAACCCGGCCAAACTGCAACTGCGATCGAGCAGTGCCCTTGTAGTGGACGTCAACACGGGCAAGACTCTGTATCAGAAGAACGCCACCCGGGTTCGGCCGATCGCCTCGCTGACCAAGCTGATGACGGCGCTGGTGGTACTGGAGGGGCGACAGAGCCTCAACCAGACCCTGACCATAGATCAGAATGACAGGGACAACGTCAAGCACACCTATTCACGCATCCGTTTCGGCACCAAGGTGACACGCCGTGATGCCCTGCATTTGACCTTGATGTCCTCCGAAAACCGCATGGCTTCGGCCCTGGCACGCCACTATCCCGGCGGCCGCCAGGCCTTCATCCGCGCCATGAACAACAAAGCCAGGCAGCTTGGTATGCGCAACAGCCGCTTCCACGACTCCACCGGCCTGTCGACGCGCAACGTCTCCACCGCCCAGGATCTGGCCAAACTCATCTCCGCCGCCTATCGCCAGCCGCTGATCCGCCAGTTCACTCAGGATGCAAACCGGGATATGCGCTTCAGTACCCCCGCCTATCGCCTGATGTTCAACAACACCAACCCGCTGGTGAAGAACCCTGACTGGGGTGTGCGCCTCTCCAAAACGGGCTTCACCGATGAGGCAGGCCGCTGTCTGGTGATGCGCGCCAAACCCGACAGCCGTGAGCTGGCCATAGTACTGCTCAACTCTGTGGGCAAGCGCACTCCCATCGGCGATGCCAACCGCATTCGCAAATGGCTGAAAAGCTGAGGCTCTGAACAGGTGTGGGAAAAAGGATGCTGCGGCATCCTTTTTTATTGGCCGCAGCTCTACGGGTCTCGTCACGTCGAGCCTGCCACACTTGCCCATCGGTTTGGCTCAGCCCGCTATTTGGCAGAGGAGCGCAGAATGGCGCTATGGTGCAAGGTATTGAGGGGATCAGCAGGACGAGGTGAACGCAAGGGTGAGGCCGGGTGGAAACCCATAGATGAGGGGAGAGAAAGGGGACGATTGGTCATGTTGCCAGGCATCAGGGGCTGCCTGGCCAGCTCCGGCACATAAAAAAACAGCCCCGACCTAAGTCGAGGCTGTCTATATGGTGCGCCCGGGAGGATTCGAACCTCCGACCACCTGGTTCGTAGCCAGGTACTCTATCCAGCTGAGCTACGGGCGCTCATCAACTTTTGGTACTGCTCAAAATGGTGCGCCCGGGAGGGTTCGAACCTCCGACCACCTGGTTCGTAGCCAGGTACTCTATCCAGCTGAGCTACGGGCGCTCACAAACTTTTGTGTACTGCTAAAAATGGTGCGCCCGGGAGGATTCGAACCTCCGACCACCTGGTTCGTAGCCAGGTACTCTATCCAGCTGAGCTACGGGCGCTCACAAACTTTTGGTACTGCTCAAAATGGTGCGCCCGGGAGGATTCGAACCTCCGACCACCTGGTTCGTAGCCAGGTACTCTATCCAGCTGAGCTACGGGCGCCCTGATTTAAAACGATAAAAAAAGCTTACTTATCAGTAAGCCTTTTCCAAAGTGTCGACTTGCTGATGGTCAACACATGACTCTTGCTTGAGTCTTAATATGGTGCGCCCGGGAGGATTCGAACCTCCGACCACCTGGTTCGTAGCCAGGTACTCTATCCAGCTGAGCTACGGGCGCAAATGGCGGAGAAGGGGGGATTCGAACCCCCGATGCGGGTATAAGCCGCATACTCCCTTAGCAGGGGAGCGCCTTCAGCCTCTCGGCCACCTCTCCGTTTGCGGGGCTGATAATACTTCACAGGGATTTTTAGTCAAACACTTTTTTGGAGAAAAAAGCGTGTTCGCTCAGCATTTGGACAAAGCGTGGAATATTCAAACAATATCGGCACTTACCCCGCAGTTTAGTGCCTTGCAGGGCCATTTCAGACGCGCAAAAAAACAAAAGGCGACACAACAAGTGTCGCCTTAAAGCAGCTATCGATGCGGCTTAGAAATTCGGTTGGCCCGGCACTTTCTCGGCCTGTATCCGCATGTAGATCTCTTCACGGTGTACGGAGACCTCTTTCGGTGCGTTAACACCGATACGAACCTGATTGCCTTTAACGCCCAGTACGGTGACAGTCACTTCGTCACCAATCATCAGGGTTTCCCCTACACGACGAGTCAAAATAAGCATTCGCTTGCTCCTGTATCCTGTTTTGTATTTATATCGATATGCGACATTATCTTACAAAGATACCGATATGGTAAATGGTTGAAACTAAATCAATCAGGGATTGTTCCCCAAGGGCTGCTCATGAGGCTCATTATCCAGCCCGAAAGCGGCGTGCAAGGCGCGCACGGCCAGCTCCAGGTACTTCTCGTCAATCACCACGGATATTTTGATTTCAGAGGTGGAAATCAACTGCATGTTGATCCCCTCCTCGCCCAATACCTTGAACATGGTGCGGGCGACACCGGGGTGGTTCCACATGCCGACACCGACAATGGACACCTTGGCTATCTCGCCGTTGCCCTGCACGCAGGCGGCCCCCAGTTCACTGGCGGTCTCCTCCAGCAAGGCGCGCGCCCGGCGATAGTCATCGCGATTCACCGTAAAGGTGAAGTCTGCTGTGCCATCCCCCAGCGTGTTCTGCACTATCATGTCGACATCAATGTTGGCGTCGCTGATCGGATTCAGGATCTGCGCCGCAACGGTGGGCCTGTCCGGCACACCCAGAATGGTCAGACTGGCCTCGTTGCGATTGAAGGCTATCCCGGATACCAGGGGAGCTTCCATCCTCTCACCTCCATATGTGATTAAGGTTCCCTCTCCATCGACAAAGCTCGACAGCACCCGTAGTGGTACGCGGTACTTGCCCGCGAACTCCACCGAACGGATCTGCAGCACCTTGGCCCCCAGGCTCGCCATCTCCAGCATCTCCTCGAAAGTGATGGTGGAAAGACGACGCGCCTTGGGCTCGATGCGCGGATCCGTGGTATAGACCCCATCCACATCGGTAAAGATCTGGCATTCATCGGCTTTGATGGCCGCGGCTACCGCTACTGCCGTGGTATCAGACCCACCGCGCCCCAGGGTCGTGATGGCATTTTGCTCATCACGGCCCTGGAAACCGGCGATCACCACCACCTTGCCCGCCCCCAGTTCAGCCTGAACCTGTTCGGTGTCGATGTGGGTGATACGTGCCTTGCCATAGGCGGAGTCGGTATGAATGCGTACCTGATCGCCGGTCATAGAGACCGCAGCGCAACCGCGTTTGTTCAACGCGATCGCCAGCAGCGCTATGGTGACCTGCTCACCGGTGGAGACGAGCACATCCATCTCGCGCCGGTTGGCATCAGGATCCAGCCGCTGGGCCATACCCAGCAACCGGTTGGTTTCCCCCGACATGGCAGAGACCACTACCACCACGTCGTGTCCCTGGGCGCGGGTCAGTTGAACCCGCTCAGCCACCGCCTCGATCCGCTCCAGCGTGCCGACCGAGGTGCCGCCGTACTTCTGTACATAGAGTGCCACAGATCACCTCGCCCTTTTACAGGCGCTCTTCCAGCCAGGAGTGAACGGATTGCAGTGCCGCAGGCACAGCTTCTGGCTGAGTGCCACCCGCCTGAGCCATGTCAGGACGACCACCCCCCTTGCCACCTACCTGCTGGGCCACCAGATTGACCAGCTCACCGGCCTTGACCTTGCCGGTCAAATCGCTGGTCACACCGGCGATCAGGTTGACCTTGTCATCGCTGCTGGTTGCCAGCAACACGACACCGGACTTCATCCGGTTTTTCAGCTCATCCAGCATGCCACGCAGTGACTTGGGATCGGCCCCTTCCAGCGCCGCTATCAGCACCTTCTGACCGTTTATCTCGATCACCTGGCTCAACAGGTCGCTACCAGCCTGGGCGGCCAGCTTGGCCTTGAGCTGCTCCAGCTCGCGCTCCATCATCTTGGACTTGTCCAGTATCTGGCGCACTTTATCGGCGATGGAGAACTGATCGCCCTTCACCAGAGCCGCTGCCTCTTCGATCTGCTCACCCATCTGGTGCATGAAATCGATGGCACCCTTGCCGGTCACGGCTTCGATGCGACGCACACCGGCGGCAATGCCACTCTCGGCGATGATCTTGAAGAAGCCGATGTCACCGGTACGCTTGGCGTGAGTACCGCCGCACAGCTCGGTGGAGTAGTCGCCCATGCGCACTACGCGCACGTCGTCTTCATATTTTTCACCAAACAGCGCCATGGCACCGGCCGACTTGGCCGCTTCCAGATCCATTACCTGGGTAGCGATGTCGTGGTTGGCACGGATCTGGGCATTGACCAGCTCCTCGACCCGACGAATGGTCGCCATGGTCAGTCCTTCGAAGTGGGAGAAATCGAAGCGCATGCGCTCAGCCCCCACCAGAGACCCTTTCTGAGTCACGTGATCCCCCAGCGCCTGGCGCAGGGCTGCGTGCAGCAGGTGAGTCACAGAGTGGTTCAGGGCCACAGCCTGACGACGCTCGCCATCGACCACGGCTTCGACCAGGGCGCCTTTCTCCAGGGTACCCAGCTCCAGATAACCCTTGTGAATGATGGCCTTGCCCGCTTTCTGGGTATCGGTCACGGCGAAGATGCCGTCATCTACCTTGAGCACACCGCAATCACCCACCTGACCACCTGACTCGGCGTAGAAGGGAGTCTCGGCCAGTACCACGACGGCTTCTTCACCGGCGATGAGGCCATTCACTTCGACGCCATCCTTGTAGATGCCGACGACGCTGGTTTTCTGGCTCAGCTGCTTGTAACCGGTAAACGGGGTCTCGAAGTCCAGCTTGAGCACCTCGTTGTAGTTCACACCGAAGCTGGAGGCCTCTTTCGCGCGGGCACGCTGCTTCTCCATCTCGGCATTGAAGCCCTCTTCGTCGATGCCGATCTCGCGCTCGCGCACTACGTCGGCGGTCAGGTCAGCCGGGAAACCGTAGGTGTCATACAGCTTGAACACCACCTCGCCAGGTATGACCTTGGCATCACCCAGGTTGGTCAGCACGTCTTCCAGCAGCAGCAGGCCGCGATCCAACGTACGGACGAATTGCTCTTCCTCGATGCGCAGCACGCGCTCGACCAGCGGCAGCTGGGCGATCAGTTCGGCGCCCACGTCTTTCATCTGCACGGCCAGTTCGGCAGCCAGCTTGTAGAAGAAGACGTCGGTGGCACCCAGCTTGCGACCGTGACGCACGGCGCGACGGATAATGCGGCGCAGTACATAGCCGCGACCTTCGTTGGACGGCATGACGCCGTCAGCGATCAGGAAGGCGCAGGAGCGTATGTGGTCGGCGATGACGCGCAGGGACTGATTGCTGAGATCGGTAGTACCCACGATCTCGGCCGCTTTCTTGATCAGCGCCTGGAAGATGTCGATCTCGTAGTTGGAGTGCACGCCCTGCATGATGGCGGAGATACGCTCCAGACCCATGCCAGTATCCACGGACGGACGGGGCAGCGGTTCCATGGTACCGTCAGCCTGACGGTTGAACTGCATGAACACCACGTTCCAGATCTCGATGAAACGGTCGCCATCTTCTTCCGGTGAACCGGGAGGGCCACCCCAGATGTGATCGCCATGGTCATAGAAGATCTCGGTGCAGGGGCCACACGGACCTGTATCACCCATCTGCCAGAAGTTATCGGAAGCAAAGGCTGCCCCCTTGTTGTCACCGATGCGCACTATGCGCTCGACCGGCACACCCACTTCATTTGCCCAGATATTGAAGGCTTCATCGTCCGTTTCATACACGGTTACCAGCAAGCGCTCTTTGGGCAGCTGGAGAGTACCGGTCAGGAATTCCCAGGCAAAACGGATGGCGTCCTGCTTGAAGTAGTCACCGAAGCTGAAGTTGCCCAGCATTTCGAAGAAGGTGTGGTGACGAGCGGTATAGCCGACGTTTTCCAGGTCATTGTGTTTACCACCGGCACGCACGCAACGCTGGGAAGTGGTTGCCCGATTGTAGGCACGCTTGTCTGCACCAAGGAACACATCCTTGAACTGGTTCATGCCTGCGTTGGTAAACAACAGGGTCGGGTCGTTATGCGGTACCAGCGAGCTGGAAGAGACAACCTGGTGCCCCTGGGAGCGGAAATACTCGAGAAACGCAGCGCGTATCTCTGACGTGGACATATACATGGAAAATCCTGCTTGATTCGAATACGGACTTTTAACCGCATTAATGTAAGTTTTCTGCGGGGTAAAGTAAAACGTGCCGGCCGGTCACGGGTGAAAAAGTGCGCATAAATGTGTGTTGGCGGGCAATGGAGGCAGACAAGCCGTTTTTGCAGAGAAAATACGGCCACACGCGAGGGAATATTCGTGGCAAAACGGGTCGGTGAGCCTACAGAAAAAAGGAACACACCCTCAATACGCGGACGTGGGCCTGCCGTTCGATCTGTGCACCGCTTGGTGGCTTGATGTGACGCGACCTGTGGCCTCATGGGCTGACAGGCGGTCACCCGGAACAATGCAGGAACAAGGCCTGTATCGGGATAATGGCGCAATCAGCACGGTTGATGGCATGCCGCTTCCAGATCAATCGTCTTGAGTTTCGCTCTCCATCATGGTCGCGATGGCATAACGGGCCTGATCCTGATTAAACCCGCGCCCTAGCAGATACTTGAGCCACTTCATCCGCAGTTTGAAGTCGCCCAGATCGCTGGCTCTGGCTCGCCGCTCAAGCAGGGCAAGAGCCAGCTCGAACCAGTCCAGTTCAGGCTGATCAAACGCGGTCTCTATCTGGCCATCGTCCAGCCCCTTGCGACGCAGCTCAAAGCGGATCTTGATGGGACCATGACCCTTGGCAGCACCAGATCGCACCGCCATGGCGCCATAACGCTCGTCATTGACCCAGTTATACCCTCGGCAGTAGTCGACGACAGCGCAGGCGACATCTTCGTTGAAGCCCTGCTGGTGCAGCCGGTTGGCCAGTTCAGACTCGGCGCTCTCGCGGCGAGCCAGACTGCGCATGGCAAAAGCGCGGGCGGCAGCAAACTGCTCTTCGAAGGAGGGTTCAGTGGGTTCGCAGTTAGGTGTATCAGTCATAAATGACAAGGCCGGGGGTTAGCCCGGCCTCACTGTTATTCGAACTCTTGTTCGCTTTCGGCTTCGAGCTCGTCGGCATCCGCCACGACCGGCTTCTCGGCCGGCGCATCACCGGATAGCAGCAACTCACGCAGTCTGGCTTCCACCTCTGCCGCCATCACCTTGTTCTCGGTGAACAGCTTCATCACGTTGGCCTTGCCCTGACCTATCTTCTCGCCGTTGTAGCTGTACCAGGCACCGGCCTTGTCGATCAGCTTGTGCTTGACGCCGAGATCCACCAGCTCACCTTCCTTGGAGATACCGACACCATAGAAAATCTGGAATTCAGCCTGCTTGAAGGGAGGCGCAACCTTGTTCTTGACCACCTTGACGCGGGTCTCGTTACCGACCACTTCGTCACCTTCCTTGATGGCGCCGATGCGGCGGATGTCCAGACGCACTGAGGCGTAGAACTTGAGCGCGTTACCACCGGTAGTGGTTTCCGGGCTGCCGAACATGACACCAATCTTCATCCGGATTTGGTTGATGAAGATACACAGGCAGTTGGCGTTCTTGATGTTGGCGGTCAGCTTGCGCAGCGCCTGGGACATCAGACGAGCCTGCAGGCCGACGTGGGAATCACCCATCTCGCCTTCGATTTCTGCTTTCGGCGTCAGAGCGGCCACCGAGTCGACGATGATGACGTCAACGGCGTTGGAGCGCACCAGCATGTCGCAGATTTCCAGCGCCTGCTCACCGGTATCCGGCTGGGAGATCAGCAGGTCATCGACGTTGACGCCCAGCTTGGCTGCATAGATGGGGTCGAGGGCGTGCTCCGCATCGATAAAGGCACAGACCTTGCCTTTCTTCTGGGCTTCCGCAATCACCTGCAGGGTGAGGGTGGTTTTACCAGAAGATTCCGGACCATAGATCTCGACGATACGGCCGCACGGCAGACCGCCGATACCCAGCGCCACGTCAAGGGAGAGGGAACCGGTAGAGATGGCTTCGATATCCATGGTCTTGCTGTCGCCCAGACGCATGATGGAGCCTTTGCCGAACTGCTTTTCAATCTGACCCAGCGCAGCCGCCAGTGCCTTCTGTTTGTTCTGATCCATGCCAATCTCCGCTGGAAATCGTGAGTAATAAGTGAAGTCGGGCTAAGTATACTGTCTATTCATACAGTATCAAGCCCAATTTATCTGAGCAGGGCCAAGAGTCCGGACAAGGCCTGTCTGACCGCCTGCTGGCGTACCTGACGCCGGTCACCGTCGAAACGGGCTAGCAGGGAGTGATGGCGGCCACCCTGTTCCGCCCAGGCGAACCAGACGGTACCGACAGGTTTGTCTTCGGTTGCACCACCCGGGCCTGCGATACCGCTGATGGCCACGCTGATGGCGGCCGACGAGTGGGCCAACGCGCCACGGGCCATCTCCAGCACCACAGCCTCGCTTACGGCCCCGTGCTGCTGCAGACTCTCGTCACTCACCCCCAGCATCTGCTGCTTGGCCTGGTTGGTATAGGTGACGAAGCCGCGATCGAACCAGCCAGAGCTGCCGGCAATGTCGGTGATGGCCGTTGCCACGCCACCGCCGGTACAGGATTCGGCGGTAGCCGCCAGCCAGCCTCGCTGGCCGAGGGCCTTGCCAAGTTCGGTGGCGAGGTGCTCTATCTCTACGTCCAGTTTCATCCCGGCTCCCTAGCTCGTTGAGGAGGCTCATTATGCGATCCTGCTGCCATCCCCCGCAACCGGAGCAGGGCAGAAGCCCGCCTTGCCCGTCTCAGCACGGCCATACTGGCAGCCTGATGTCATTCGTTCAGAACTCATCATTGCATCCATCGACTCGCGAGAGCAGACTGTTTGGCCTTGTTTTGACTCAAGGCAACCAACATGACTCCTGCCATCAACCTGCTGAAAAAGCTCAAGATACCCCACAAGCTCTACCCCTATGAGTGCGATGCTCACGACGATTTCGGCAAGCACGCCGCGACTCGGCTCGGCCTGCCGGAAGCCCAGGTGTTCAAGACCCTGATCGCCCATCATGACAAGCAGGCAGTGGTGGCCATAGTGCCTTCATCCAGCATGTGCAGTCTCAAACAGCTGGCCAAGGCCACGGGTTTGAAAAAGGTGGAGATGATGACACCGGCGGAGGCCGAGAAGCTGACCGGTTACAAGGTAGGGGGCATCAGCCCGCTGGCCCAGAAGAAATTGTTGCCAACCGTGCTCGATGACTCCGCCATGGCGTTTGACGAGATCCTGGTGAGCGGCGGCAAACGCGGCCTCTCGGTCGGGGTGGCGCCGCAAGATATGCTGACGCTGATGAATTGGATTGCGGCCCCGATTGGTGAACACCAGGGGGACTAGTCAAAAAGAGAGGCCCAGGCCGACCCTGAGCCTCTGCATATCACTCGGCTTTCCCATGACAGGCGGTGGTCAGATCGGATAACCGCAGCCGCTGCCTGCCAGCCTCATCGAAGTTCTCCTCTGCCAACCAGCGCGTGAAGCACGCCTGCAGGGCGGGCCACTCGCTGTCGATCACCGAGAACCAGGCGGTATCCCGACTGCGTCCCTTGTCTACCCTGTTCTGGCGAAATGTCCCCTCATAACTGAAACCGAGCCGCAGCGCCGCCCGCCAGGAGGGCTTGTTGAGGGCATTGCACTTCCACTCGTAGCGCCGGTAGCCGAGAGCAAAGGCGTTGGCCATCATCAGCGCCATGGCCGCCGTCGCCAGACGCGACTGTTGCAGGGCCGGCGAGAAGTGCAGCCAACCCACCTCAATGCTGCCCGCCTGGGGATCGATGCGCAGGTAGCTGGCGAGCCCCAGCGCCTTGCCGCTGTCGGCGTCCGTTTTTGCGTCCACTATGGCGTAGAACTGGGGATCAGCCTTGGCGACGCACTGTTGCAGCCAGGCCTGCATGGCCGCCTCATCGGCGAAGGGACCACTGGTGAGATAGGTCCACATGGCCCCACTGTCGGTGCCGAACGCCTGCCAGAGAGCGGGTCCGTGGCGCTCGGGATCAAGCGGCTCCAGCCGGCAGCCCCAGCCTGACAGTGGCTGATGAGGAGGAAACTCGGCCCCGCGCCAGTCGGGCAAAGGGACACCAACCGCTTGGTCAAACTCGTTCAGATGATGATCAGCAGCCACAGGTCATTCCCCCTTCCAGCAAAACGCCCGCATCCTCACCGAGGGCAACGGCAAAGCCGTCCTGACGCCACCAGTGCAGACCACCGATCAGCTCCTTGACCTGAAAGCCCAGCGCCGCCAGTTTGTAGGCCCCTTGAGTCGACCCGTTGCAGCCTATGCCATCGCAGTAGCAGACATAAACCTTGTCCCGCGCAAGGATGGCCGTCGTCGCCGGATTCATGGAGCCATGGGGGAAAGAGACGGCCCCTGGAATATGCCCCAGCCGGTAATGCTGCGCGGTTCGAGTGTCGATGACGACGATGCGCTCTTCTTTTTCCAGCAGATCGGCAGCCAGGTCCGCCGGGTCGGTGCGAAATCTCAGCTGGGCTTCGAAAAAGGCGCTGGCGTCCATCGGGCTGGCAAGACCCGTACTCAATACATGACTCATGGTGAAGCTCCTTGTGGCTAAACCCGGATCCGGGTGGTGGCGATGGTGTTGACCTGACTGATGAGGTCGGAGCCCAATACATGGCTCATAGGGAAGCCTCCCGTGGCCACAGTACGATTTGGGTGGTCACTGTGGTCCTGACGGAATTGGCGATAAAGCACTCCTCGTGGGCCTGGTGGTGCAGTTGCTCCAGCTCGGCCAGGGTCGGCTGGCGTGCGCCGCCAAACAACACCTGCGGACGCAGGGTTACCCGAGTAATCGACTGACGCCCCCGTTCATCCACCTCCATGACGCCAATCGCCTGATCCCGATAGCGGTCCACCAGATAGCCTTGCTTGGCCACCAGCCAGAGAAAGGTCAGCATGTGGCAGCTGGAGAGAGCGGCCACAAAGGCCTCCTCCGGATCGACGTGCTCGGCCACCGACCAGGGCAAGGGCACGACCTGAGGGGATGAAGAAGCGGCCACCCTGACACCGCCGTCGAATTCCCATTGATGGGCCCGACTGTAGCGCTGATCGAGGAAGGGCTCGCTGGCGCCTCGCTCCCAGCTGATGATGGCGCTGTATTCCGACATGCAGACTCCTTTCGTTGCCAATATGGTTGATCATGTTCCTTGCGCACCAATGTAACGGGATAATGGCCTTGCCACGCCGACCAATTTTGCCAATATGGGCAGACCAATTATGCCAAGCGCCGGAGATAGCCATGCCCGCCCTGCCAACCCTGTTTGCCACTCAGCAAGCTAGCGAGCTGCCGCTGCACGAGCAGCTGGTGCGCACCCTGCGCGGTGCCATCCTGGCCGGCCATCTGCCCCAGCACAGCCGGCTGCCCGCCAGCCGTATGCTGGCAGGGGATCTGGGGGTCTCCCGCAGCACGGTAGAGCTGGCTTATGGTCGGCTGGAGGCGGAAGGTTATCTGGTGCGCAAGGTGGGGGCCGGCAGCTTTGTAGCCCTGGCAGCGGTATGCCCGGCGCCACGTCCGCCCCAGTCGGCGGCCGGACTCTCCCGCCGTGGTCAGGAGATGGCCGCAGGCGGCGCCTGTCATGACACACCACAAGTCGGCACCTCGTTTGCGTCCAGTCAGCCTGACTCCCGCCTCTTCCCTCATGCGCTCTGGGGTCGGCTGATGCAGCAGCAGTGGCGTCAGCAAGGCGAACGCTGGATGAACTATGGCGACCCGCAAGGCTTGCCTGAGCTGCGGGCCGCCATCAGCAGCTATCTGGTGCAGTCCCGCGGCGTGGTGTGCGAACCGGATCAAATCCTGATCCTCACCAGTTCCCAGCAAGGGATACTGCTGGCGACCCAGCTGCTCATCGATGCCGGTGATACCGTCTGGGTAGAGGATCCCGGCTACCCCGGGGCCCGTACCGCCATGGAGAGCGCCGGTGCCAGAGTGCACCCTGTGCCAGTGGATGGGGAGGGGCTCAATGCGCAGGGAGAACACCCGACACCCCGCCTCATCTACACCACACCGGCCCACCAGTACCCCCTGGGCGTGCCCACGAGCCTCGCCCGCCGAATGGCGTTGCTGAGGGAAGCCGAGCGTCACGGCGCCTGGATCCTGGAGGACGATTACGATGGGGAATATCAGTACGATCAGCGCCCGCTGCCCGCCTTGCAGGGGCTGGATAACCAGGGGCGAGTCATCTATGTGGGGACCTTCAGCAAGGTGCTGTTCGGTTCGTTGCGACTCGCCTATCTGGTACTGCCAAGGCCGCTGATGAGTGCCTTCTGCCAGGCCAGGGCGGCCTTTGATGGCCACAGCAACCAGTTGCAGCAGGCGGTCACCGCAGATTTCATCCGTGCCGGTCACTTCGCCACCCACCTGCGCCAGAGCCGGC
The DNA here is from genome assembly GCF_028355655.1 of Aeromonas salmonicida. Taxonomy (NCBI): domain Bacteria; kingdom Pseudomonadati; phylum Pseudomonadota; class Gammaproteobacteria; order Aeromonadales; family Aeromonadaceae; genus Aeromonas; species Aeromonas salmonicida. The sequence continues at coordinate 4,208,037 of NZ_CP110645.1, forward strand.
TCATCTACCAGAGCCGACGAGACCTGTTGCTGGCCGAGCTGGCCAGCCACTGTCCGCAGCTCACCCCCATCCACAGCGGCGCCGGGCTGCAATGCGCCGCGCTGTTGCCCGCTGGCGGCGAGACCCGCTGGACCAACCCCGCCAATGCCCGGGGCATAGGTCTGCGTCCACTCGGACAGTTCTACCTCGGCGAGCCAAATCTGGAGGGCTGGCTGCTCGGCTTTGGCGCCCTCGACAACCAGACACTGCGCCAGCTATGTCGCCAGTTGGGAAACTTGATGAAGTCATCCTGATGGCGGTGTGAACGCACTCTTCGCCGAGCAGATACGTGGCCTGCGACCGGGCAAGACCCGAAAACAGCGAACTATAATGGATGCAAGATAGCCGTTGAGCCTAGCCGAGATGTATAGACTCCTGTTTCTGACCCTCTGCCTTTTCCTCCCTTCCATTCTGATGGCAGCCACCCGTTTCACCTATATCAGCCCGGAGAGCGAACGGGATCCCCGCATGACCTATGACAGAGAGCTGCTACGGCTGGCGCTCGACAAAACCCGCGACATGTTTGGTGACTATGAGCTGGTGCCCGCCCCCATCATGACCAAGGACAGAGCGCGCATCAGCCTACAATTCAACAGCTTTACCAACCTGTTCGTCATGGACAGTTACAGCAGCAGGCGCAATGGGAAGGGGCTGGCCTATGTGCGCTTTCCCATTCATCTGGGCATCGTCAGCTACCGCATCTGCTTCGTCAGCCCCAAGCAGCAGACTGCCATAGCTGGGGTAACCGATCTGGACGGGTTGCGCCGTTTCACCTTTGGCCAGGGCAAAGGCTGGCTGGATGTGGAGATACTGCGCCATGCCGGTCTCAAGGTCGTGGAGGTGGTGAGTTACGAGATGCTGTTCAAAATGGTGGCTCGTGGCCGTTTCGATCTCTTGTGCCGCGGCGCGAGCGAATTGCGCAGCGAACAGCTTACCCACAAGGACGTTGCGAACCTGCTGGTAGACGACCATCTGCTGCTCTACTACCCGCTACCTCGGCTCTTTTACACCAACATGGCAAATGGTGATGCCCTGAAACGGGTAGAGGTCGGTCTGCACCGGGCATGGCAGGACGGATCCCTGCAAGCGCTGTGGCGCCACAGCTTCGGCCCCGCCATCGCCTTTGCCGGGCTCAAGCAGCGGCGCATGCTGCGACTGGAAAACCCCTTCCTCGAGGGGATCAACTTCGACTATCTCCCCTACTTCTACAACCCCATGACGGATAGCTTCGGCAAAGACTGAGCACGATTTCAGCCCTGCTCGCGGCAGAGCGCGAGCCAGGCTTCGGCGGTGCGGGAGAGATAGCGATCGCTCGGCCAGATCACCCCGAGCCGCCAGCTGAGTTCAGGCAAAAGCGGCCGCAGCACCAGCCCGTCCGGTGTCAGCCGCCGACAGATGGGCTCGGGCAGGAAGGCAATCCCCATGCCACTGCGCACCATGGCGGTGAGAAAGTCCCACTGGCTGCTGCGGGCTGCCACCTGGGGCACGAAGCCCGCCTGCTGGCATGCCTGCTCCAGCCGCTCGCTCAGGGTGAAGGCCTGGGTGTAAAGCAGGAAGGGTTCATCACGCAAATCCTCCAGCCGGATCTCACGGCATGCGCGCCAGCGCGGCAAGTCCGGCAGCACTACCTGAATGGGATACTGATCCAGCTCCAGCGCACTCAGGGCGCCCCCCTCCCGGGTCGGCAGCATGGTGATGGCAAGATCCAGCTCCCCCGCCAGCACAGCCTGCTCGATGCGCCGACCGCCATATTCGACGATGGAGAGCTCCACCTTGGGATAACGGCTGCGATAGGTGCGGATGAGATCCGCATAGACGTGACCCACCATGGGCGGGATGCCGAGGGCCAACCGGCCAAATTGCAGGCTCTGCAGATCGGCGAGTTCCGCCTCCAGCTGCTGCATCTCGGCCAGTATGGTCTGGGCCCGATTGAACAGCACCTGGCCGCTGTCGGTCAGGGTGAAGCGGCGCCCCTCGCGGTTGAGCAAGGGTTGGCCCAGCTCCTCCTCGATATTGCGGATCATCTTGCTGATGGTGGGCTGGGTGACGAACAGCTTCTCGGAGGCTCGGGTGAAGCTTTGCTCCCGCACCAGTTCCACAAAGTAACGCAGGGCTCGGATATCCATGGTGCTCTCTATGCTGGCTGGAACCTTGATCATGCCTCTTTGGCATGAATTTGATAATTTAAATTCATTTTTTGCAGGTTTTGCCTGTCTCTATACTGTGAGCCAGTTCACAGAAAGACACCCATCATGAAAGCCCTCTGCATTCGCTGGTTCCAGACTCCCTTTCAAATCGCCCTGCTGGCCGCCATCTGGCTGCTGGCCGATGCGGCGGTACGTACCTTCCATCTGCCGCTGCCCGCCAACCTCACCGGCATGCTGGCGCTGCTGGTCCTGATCCTGCTCGGCGTGGTCAAGACCCAGTGGTTCAGCGCCGGCGCCCGCTGGCTGCTGGCCGAGATGTTGCTGTTCTTCGTGCCGGCCGTGGTGGCCGTGGTCAACTATCAAGATCTGCTGTTGCAGGAGGGGTGGCGCATCATGCTGGTCTTGCTGATCAGCACCACTCTGGTGCTGGGCACCACGGCGCTGGTGGTGGACAGGGTCTATCGCCTCGAACTGAAGCTCGCTCGCCGGAGTCGCCGCCATGTCTGATACCCTGCTCGGCCTGCTCTGCTTCGCCCTTACCCTGCTGTTCTACTACGCCAGCAAATGGCTCTATGGTCGCAAGCGCATACTGCCCCTGATGCCGCTGCTGCTGGCGCCCACCCTGCTGGTTGCCGTGGTGCTGCTGTTTCACATCCCCTATCAGGACTACATGGCTCAATCCCACTGGCTGCTCTGGTTGCTGGGACCGGCCACCGTCGCCTTCGCCGTGCCCGTCTACGAGAACCGCCAGCTGATCCACCGGCACTGGCTCTCCCTCTCTGTCGGGGTCGTCGCCTCCGTCATCATGGCTGTGGGCAGCACAGTGCTGCTGGCGCGCTGGCTGCACCTCTCCGACATGTTGCAGCGCAGCCTGGCGATGCGCTCCATCACCACACCGTTCGCGGTGGAAGCGACCCGCGCCATCGGCGGCCAGACCGATCTCACAGCGCTGTTTGTGGTGCTGACCGGGGTGATCGGCATGGCGGTGGGGGAGAGCGTGCTCACCCTGCTCGCCATTCGCAGCCGCCTCGGCAAGGGGGCCGGTTTCGGCGCCTCGGCCCATGGCGCCGGCACCGCCAAGGCGTACCAGATGGGTAACGAGGAGGGCGTCGTCTCCAGCATGGTGATGATGATAGCGGGCATGGTGACGGTGCTGCTCGCCCCCCTGCTCGGCCGGATGTTCTGGTAGCACGGGCAAACAGGCTGGGCACACTACACTCAAACAAGTGTGTGTCTGGAAACATCGCATGATCCGTTATGGCCTGTTCCCGTTCTGGTTGCTGTTTGGCAACCTGCTGCTGACCCAGCCCTTGCTGGCGGTCGAGATTTTTACGCATGCCAGCCCGGAGAGCGAACAGGACAAGCGGGCATCTTATTACCGTGACCTGCTGCAGCTGACGCTGGATAAAACCCGTGACAGCTACGGCGAGTATGAACTGCAGGCCGCGCCGCCCATGAATCGGGTACGGCTGCGGCTAGCCATACAGCAGGGAAGCTACCCCAACTTTTTTGCGGTGGATAGCCAGCGCCCGGCCAGTGAAGCCGAGTCTCTCGACTATGTTCCCTTCCCGGTAGACCTCGGCATACTGAGTTATCGGATCTGTTTTGTCAGTCCCCAGCGTCAACAGGCACTAGCCAGACTGACCCGCCTTGATGAGTTGAAAGGCTTCCTCCATGGCCAGGGGCGAGGCTGGCAGGATGTCACCATTTTGCGTCATGCAGGCATGCGAGTGCAGGAGGTCGACAACTACGAGCGCCTGTTCAAGCTGGTAGAGCGGGGCCGGATCGACCTGTTCTGCCGGGGGGCCAACGAGCTGCTTACCGAGCTGGAAACCCACAGGGATCTCACCCGCCTCACTGTCGATCAACACATAGCCCTCCACTATCCCTTCATCCACCTCTTCTATACCCACAAGGGGAACAAGCACGCCCTCAAACGCATCCAGACAGGACTGTTACTGGCCTGGCAAGATGGCTCCCTGCAGACGCTCTGGCTCAAGACCTTCAAGCCAGCCCTCGACTTTGCCAGACTGGATAAGCGACGGCTGTTCCGGTTGGACAATCCGCAACTCCGGGAGCTGGAGATTGACTACCGCGACTATACCTACGATCCGCTCAGGGGCACCTTTGGATCAGGAGGCACGAGAAACGGCGAGCCCTGACACCAGGTGACACAGACGCAGTAACACGGCCGCAGCCACTATATTCAGAAGAGTCTATTTTTCGACAGGAGGTCGTGATGATCTGGTTCTCTCTGCTTGTCCTCTTGCTGACCCTGTCAGCGCAGGCTGCCACACCGACTCTGTTCACCCACATGAGCCCGGAGAGTGAACGGGATCCCAGAGTCACCTATGACCGTGAACTGCTGCGACTGGCGCTGGAGAAGACTCGCGCCAGCCATGGTGACTTTCAATTGCGAGCCGCCCCCCCCATGACATTGGCCAGGATGTGGATCAGCCTGCGCTTCAACCACTATCCCAACCTGTTTGCCATGGACAGCTACCGCTCAGACCGTGACATGACGGGGGTCGACTATGTTCGTTTCCCCATCCATCTCGGGATCGTCAGCTACCGCATCTGCTTCGTCAGCCCCCAACAGCAGGCAGCCGTCGCCAGCGTCACCACCCTGGATCAGCTGAAGAAGTTTACTCTCGGCCAGGGCAAGGGCTGGCTCGATGTACACATCCTGAGGCAGGCAGGGTTCAAGGTGCAGGAAGTAGAAGGCTATGAGCTGCTGTTCAAGATGGTGGCACGCGGTCGCTTCGATCTCTTCTGTCGCGGGATCAACGAGTTGCCGCAGGAGAAACTGAACCACAAGGAGATCAGGGACCTGGTCATGGATGAGAGCATAGCCCTCTACTATCCCCTGCCCCGGGTCTTCTTCGCCCACAATGCCAATCGGGAGGCCATACAGAGAGTAGAGGCCGGGCTGAAAGCTGCCTGGCAAGACGGTTCATTGCAAACCCTCTGGCTCAACACCTTCAAACCTTCCCTCACCTTCGCCCACCTCGATACACGCCGCCTGTTTCGGCTTGAGAACCCCTTCATCAAGGGGATAGGCTTCAACTACCAGGCTTACTTCTACGATCCGGTCCACAGTCGGTTCGGGCCGGGCGAGCCATAGCAAGAGGGCGCCAACCGGGCGCCCTCTATTTATTTGCGGTGACAGCGCCAGATCCGAGCGCCACTTTTCCCACCTCAGCGATCTTCTCAGAGACGGACGCAGACCTGCCACAGAACGCGCTGTGTATGGCTGAGGCCGTCACTCTTCTCACCTCAGAGGCTGGTGCAGATCTGCCACAGGTCATACTGGATAGCGGCGGCCGTCACTTCACGCCCTGCCCCCGGTCCCTGTATCACCAGCGGGTTGGTACGATAGCTGTCGCTCTCGATGGCGAACACGTTGTCACAAGGCAGCAAATTGGCGAACGGGTGGTGAGGCTCCAGCGCCTCCAGCCCGACCCTGGCCTTGCCATCGTGCTCGAAGCGGGCGACGTAGCGCAGCACCTTGCCAACCCGACGCGCCCCTTCAAATGCGGTCTGGATCGGGTCATCCAGCTCTTTGAGCCTGTCCATGAACTGATCCGTGCTCACCTTGCGCAGTGTCACCGGCACCAGGTTTTCCAGTTCGATATCGGCGGAATCCAGCTCGAAACCCGCCTCCCGCGCCAGGATCAGCAGCTTGCGGCGCACATCCTGGCCGGAGAGATCCTCGCGGGGGTCCGGCTCGGTCAGGCCGTGCTGCCACGCCTCGTCCACCAGCTCGGAGAAGGGGCGAGTGCCGTCATATTGCTGGAACAACCAGGAGAGGGTGCCGGAGAAAATACCCGAGACCCCCTGAATGCGGTCGCCGCTCTGGCGCAGCATCTGGATGCTGGACTGGATCGGCAGCCCGGCGCCCACGGTGGCGTTGTAGCGCCACTGCACCTGATGATCGCGGCAGGTCTGCTTGATGCGCTGGTAGAACTCGCTCTCGGCGGCACCGGCAAACTTGTTGGCGGCGATGATGTGAATACCGAGCTGGGCAAAATCCGGGTAGTAGCGACTCACCGTCTCGCTGGCGGTCAAGTCCAGGGCTATCAGCGTATCGAAACTGTGCTGCTCCAGCTGGGTCAGCAGTTCGGGCCAGATCAGCGGTTTGGGGTTGAATTTGTCCTGCACCTTGAGGGGATCCAGCCCCTCTTCGTCCAGCTGCCCCCCTTCCGAGCTGAACACCCCGTACAGGGTCAACGCCAGATTGAGCTCATGTTCGAGCCGCGCCTTCTCGCGGGCATAGAGGGTGAGCCAGTGGCCGCCTATGTTGCCCTTGCCAAATACCACCAGCCCGACCCGGGTCGGGCGACTGAACAGGGCGCTGTGCAAGGCGATGAGCAGGGGCTCCAGCACCACCTGACGCAGCACGGCCACCAGGCTCAGGCCATCTCTGGCCACCTGCACGAACTCCAGCGGCTGATCCGCCAGCAACTGATAGAAGCGGTGACACTGCTCGGCGTTGTCGGTGACACCAGCGCCCACCAGGGCCACCAGACTGAATCCCTCTTTCTGGATGAGGCCGGTGAAGCTGCCCTGCAGCTGGAAGTCGCGCAGTATCTCGAAGGCCCCTTCCGCCACTTCCAGGGTGTAGGCCAAACGCAGTACCCGCCGATCCGGCTGACGCTGCAGGGTGAGCGGATTGAGGCGGTGGCGGGCCAGATGGGCCTCGATAGCCGCCACCGTCTGTTCATAATGGGTCTGCGGCAGCACCTTCAGCTCGATGAGGGCGATCTGGTCCACCGAGGAGACGATGCGGGCACCGCCGGAGCGCGGCGCCCGGCGCAGTATGTGGGTACAGCCCTCATCCGGGTTGTAGCTGCAGCGCAGGGTGAGACGCTGGCGACTGTCCGCCACCGGTTGCAGGGTGCGCGAATGCAGCACGGACGAACCGAGGCGAGCCAGCTCGTTTGCTTCTGCCAGACTGAGACGCTCCAGCAGGCGCGCCTCCTTCACCCGGCGCGGATCGGCGCTGTAGACACCGGCCACGTCGCTCCAGATGGTGGTGGATTCGCCATCAGCCAGGGCTGCCAAGAGGCTGGCGCTGTAGTCGGAGCCGTTGCGTCCGAGCAGCAGGGAGCGCCCCTCCATGTCGGCGGCGATGAAACCTGTCACCACGATGCGACCGGCATGTTCGGCCAGACGGGCCTTGAGCAGTTCACTGGATAGGGCCGTATCCACCTTGACCAGGGCACCATCCTCGGCACGCAGGAAGCTGCGGGCATCAAGCCAGATGGCCTTCTCACCGCGGCTGGTGAGCAGGGCGGCCAGCAGGCGCGCCGACCACACTTCGCCAAAGGCGAGCAGGCCGTTGCGGGCGAAGCGATCAAACTGCCCCTCCAGGGTCTTGGCGATCAGCTGCATGTCGTCGGCCAGCTGCTGGCTGAGATCGAGCTGCAGCTCTCCCTCCAGCAGGCCATCGATGAGGCTCTGCTGATAGGCTTGCAGCGCAGAGATGGCTTCACCGGCCGCCTCATCCCCCGCATCGGCCAGCTCCACCAGCTGGATCAAGCGATTGGTGGTCTTGCCGGCGGCGGAGACCACGATGAGCTCATCCCCGCCAACCTGCTGTTCGACGATAGCGGCGACCCGGCGATAGCAGACCGGATCCGCCAGACTGCTGCCACCGAATTTGTGTACCTGCCGCCGCTTCAACCCTGCTTGTGTTGCCACCGCTATATCTCCTTGCTGCTGTTCCATTACTTCGCCACCTGTTCTGCCAGCTGCGCCTGTTCAAAAGCCTGAGCCAGATCGGCCACCAGATCTTCACCGTGTTCAATACCCACCGACAGACGCAGCAGCTGGGCGCTGATGCCCGCCGCCTGCTGCGCCGCCGGTGTCATAGCCCTGTGGGTCATGCTGGCCGGATGGGCCACCAGACTCTCCACCCCGCCGAGAGACTCGGCTACCGAGAAGAGGGTGAGGGCCGCGAGGAAGGTGCGTAATCCCGCCTCGCTGCAATCGAGTTCAAAACTTAGCATGGCGCCGAAGCCGGACTGTTGACGGCGCGCAATATCATGGCCTGGATGGCTCTGCAGGCTGGGATGATAGATCTTTTTGACCAGCGGCTGTTGCTGCAGGAAGGCGAGAATGCGGTCCGTGTTCTCCTGATGGGCGCGCAATCTGGGAGCCAGGGTGCGCAGGCCGCGCAGGGTGAGGTAGGAGTCGAACGCGCCGGAGGTGAGTCCCAGACAGTTGGCCCACCACACCAGTGATTCAGCCAGCGCGGGATCCTTGGCAATGGCCACGCCCCCCACCACGTCGGAGTGGCCGTTGATGTACTTGGTGGTGGAGTGGACCACCAGGTCCGCACCCAGCGCCAGCGGCTGTTGCAGCAGCGGAGAGAGGAAGGTGTTGTCCACCACCACCTGGGCACCCACCTCATGGGAGGCGGCGGCGATGGCGGCGATGTCCACTACCCGCAGCAAGGGGTTGGAAGGGGTCTCCACCCACACCAGCGCCGGCTTCTGTGTCAGCGCCTCTGCCAGTGCGGCCTCATCCCCCTGATCGACAAACTGCACCCGATAGTGGCCCTTGGCAGCCAGATACTCGAACAGGCGCCAGGTACCGCCGTAACAGTCGTGAGGGGCGATCAGCAGATCCCCCGCCTTGAGCAGGGCCGTGGTCACCAGATGGATGGCCCCCATGCCGGTGCCGGTCACAACGGCGCCAGCGCCCCCTTCCAGCGCCGCAAGGGCGTCCGCCAGATTGGTACGGGTCGGGTTGCCGGAGCGGGCATAATCGTATTGACGGGGCTCGCCAAAGTCGGCAAAGGTGTAGTTGCTGGAGAGGTAAATGGGCGGCACCACGGCACCGTGCTGCGTGTCTGTTTCAATCCCGGTGCGTACCGCCAGGGTGGCCTTATGACTCATGCTGCTCTCCTTGGCTTTGTGACTGGGCGATTGATCCGGCTCGATTTCCGATGCAACGTACCGGCAGGGTAGCCTGGTGGGTCATTTCCGCTCTCCTTGATGTGTCTCGGGACTGTGTCTGCGGTTTCTCTGCCACACTCATCCCCGCCATTGCTGGCTCATGGTGAACCACACTACGCCACTGCAAAAAAGCCGTCAACACTTCTGGACGTCTAAATGGCTTTGCTGTTGGATTGCCATTAATTTCCTTAAGGGTTAAAATCCGCGCTCACGGCCAAATGAGAACAGGTGAATCATGGGTACAGAGTGGAACGGCGACTACGTCAGCCCCTACGCAGAACACGGCAAGAAGAGCGAACAGGTCAAGAAGATTACTGTCTCGATCCCGCTCAAGGTGTTGAAGGTGTTGACCGATGAGCGCACCCGTCGCCAGGTGAACAACCTGCGTCATGCGACCAACAGTGAGCTGCTCTGTGAAGCCTTCCTGCACGCTTTCACCGGTCAGCCGCTGCCCTGCGACGACGATCTGCGCAAGGATCATCCGGACAGCGTCCCCGCCGAGGTGCGCGCCATCATGGAAGCGCTGGGCAAAGAGATCGAAGATTTCGACGCAGAGTAATACCTGCGACCTATGCCAAACAGCAATCCCTCTTTGAAGATGACGCGGCCCCAGGCCGCGTCATTGCTATCTGCCACCTCCCCCTTCAGCCTGCGCCACTACCAGAGCGACATCAGCAGCCACAGCCACGACTTCGCCCAGCTGGTGATCCCCCTGGACGGCCCCCTCGAGATCGAGGTGCAGGGCCAGGGACGTCGCCTTGCCCCCGGTTTTGTCTGCGTGATAGCCCCCGGCGAGCGGCACGACTACGCCGCCGATCCGGCCCTCTCGTTTCTGGTGCAGGAGAGCGACTGGCTCCCCGGCGATCTGGCGGCCCGCCCCTTTATCGCGCTGGACGAGCCCCAGCGCCACTACCTCACCTTCCTGCACCGCATGGTGGCAGCGGGTCGACAGGTGGTGGGCATGGAGCAGGTGTGGCTATCCCTGCTGGCACAAGGGCAAGAAATGCACTCCTCTGTACCTCCTCGCCTTGCCGCCCGTATCCTCAAGGTGCAGCGCCATATCGAGGCCCATCTCGCCGAGCCCCTTGGCAATGAGCAGCTCGCCGCCATCGCCTGCCTCGGTCAGAGTCAGTTCAAGCACACCTTTCGCCAGCAGCTGGGGATGAGCGTCTCCCACTACATACGGGCACGGCGCATGACACTGGCACGCACCCTGCTTTCCCACACCCAACTGCCCATAGGCGAGATCGCCAGTCGCTGCGGCTACCAGAATCAGGGAGCCTTCGCCGAGCGCTTCCTGACCGAGAGCGGGCTGACCCCTTCCCTCTGGCGCCAACAAAACGGCCGCTTGCCGTAACCGGGCGGCCGTTTGCCGAAGACGGCGCAGGTGGTTTCGAGGCATGCTGAGGCCAATGCAAGGTGTATGAAACGAGGATCCAAGATGCAGACCATAAGCTGGCAGCAGTTCGAGATGATAGAGCTGAGAGTGGGCACCCTGGTGCGGGTCGAGCCCTTCCCCGAGGCACGCCGGCCCGCCTACAAGGTGTGGGCGGATTTCGGTCCCGAGCTCGGGGTACGCAAGAGCAGCGCCCAGATAACGGATCTCTATCAGCCGGAGGATCTGGTGGGGCGCCAGATAGTCGCCGTGGTGAACTTTCCCCCCAAACAGATAGGCCCCATCCAGTCGGAGTTTCTGCTGACCGGTTTCTACCGGGCTGACGGTGCGGTTGTGATGGCCATCCCTGAGCAGGCGGTGGAGAACGGCGCAAAGCTGGGCTGATGCCATTGGCCCCATGAAAAAAGAGAGGCGACCCCGGGGTCGCCTCTCTCATTTTGTTGCCGCAGCTCGCTGTTACTTCAACAGGCTGAAGATCAGCGCCGAGACCGCCAGCGACCCGGTCAGCAGGATGAAGCCGTTGGTCCAGCACTGGCGGAAGCGGGCCAGCGCCTCCACCTTGTAGACCGCTATCACCGGCATGATGAAGAGGATCATGGCGATGACGGGGCCGGAGAGGGTCTCCATCAGACCCAGAATGCCAGGGTTGATGACAGCGGCACCCCAGATTGCGAAAAACATCAGGACTATGCCGAGCCGGTCCGCCTTGGCCAGCGACAGGCCGGTGGGCTTGGCGATCAGGCTCTTGAGGCTCTCGCGGGCACCGAGGAAGTGACCGAGGAAGGAAGAGCTGATGGCGATAAAGGCGATGAGCGGCCCCAGCGTCACTATCACAGGGTTGTCAGTGATGTTGGCCAGATAGGAGAGCACTGAGACGTTCTGGGCCTTGGCCTCGGCCAGCTGGGCCGGAGTGAGGCTCAGCACGCAGGAGAAGACGAAGAAGAGCACGAAGCCCACCAGCATTATGGTGGTGTTGCGCAGGATCAGGCCGCTCTTGGCCTCCGCCTGCTCGCCATATTCCCGCCGCTGCACATTGGCAAAGCCGGAGATGGCGGCGGCGTGGCTGAAGGCAAACACTGTCACCGGCAGCGCCAGCCAGACGGTATTGAGGAAACTGCCGCCATCAAAGGCGGTGACTTCCGGCCACTGCCACTGGGGAATGAGATAGCAGGAAAGCGCCGCCAGAATGGCTGCCAGCGGATAGACCATGAAGGCAAAGGCGCGCAGCATCGCTTTCTCCCCGGCCATCATCACGGCGATCATGGCAAACACCAGCATGCCGGAGAGCATCACCCGGTTCGGGGTTGCCATGCCGAGCTGGTTGACCATGAAGCTCTCCACCGTGTTGGTCAACCCGACGCCGTAAATGAGCAGTATGGGGAAGATGGAGAGGAAATAGAGCGCCGAGATGAGCCGACCGGCCATCTTGCCGAAGTGCTCCTCGGCCACCTCGGTGAAATCAGCATGGGGACGGGAGGAAGAAAGCACAAAGCGGGCCAGCCCGCGGTGAGCCAGGAAGGTCATGGGACCGGCCAGTACGGCGACTATGACCAGGGGCCAGATACCGCCCAGACCCAGGTTGATGGGCAGAAAGAGTATGCCGGCGCCGACGGCGGTGCCAAACAGGCTGATCACCCAGTGGGTATCATGACTGCGCCAACGGGCAGTGCTGGTAACGGCTGGCTGGGAAGCAGACAGCTCCTTGACGACATCTACAGATAAACTCATTACTAATCCACTTTTTGTCAGTGTTTTAATCTGAGCATATTGTGGTTTATCAGGATTTAATTCTCAAAATAAGGGACTGAAACATATCACTACCATAACGAGCTCAAGCCAGTGAGATAGGGAATTCAATCGGGATTGGATAATCGTGTAAAACTACAAATAAGAAAAAATGCGATATATAAATCCAAATTTACATTCATACTCACTTTTTTATTTTGACCAAATGATCGTTCGCAGGATTACCTGAAAATCCATGCCAAATCTTCCCGCTCGATGATGACGTTCCACTGTCATTCACGTTCTTTGCCAGTGGATACTCCTATGCATACCGGATAAAAGCAGCGGATCACACCAGACAATCAGGCGACCATGAGGTCGCCTGATTGAGTCTTGCGATGACATGTCAGGCAACTCAGTGAGCGAGAATAGTGCCCCAGGCGAGATCCGGATCTCCCATCACTATGAAGTCCGGGTTCTCCAGCGACTCGGTTTCGTTGTAGCTGAGCGGTTGCAACGCCAGGCTGAGGATACGACCGCCAGCCGCCTCGACGATGCACTGGGCAGCGGCGGTATCCCACTCGCCGGTGGGGCCGAGTCGCACATAGCAATCGGCGGCCCCTTCCGCCACCAGGCAGGACTTGAGGGAGCTGGAACCGAGCGGTATCAGCTCGTAGTTGATAGCCGGATTGAGGCGACGGGTCAGGTTCTCCAGTTTCTGGCGACGGCTGATGGCCACCACCAGAGAGTCTGGCTGGTCATGTTCGTGATGCATGGCGCTGATGGGCAAGGTCTCGCCGTTCACCTCCTTGAAGGCACCGTGACCACGTACCGCCCAGTAGAGCACGTCAGACTCGGGGGCGTAGATGACACCGAGCACGGGCACGTTGTCCCGAACCAGGGCGATCAGGGTGGCGAAGTCGCCGCTGCCAGCAATGAACTCGCCGGTGCCGTCAAGGGGATCCACCAGCCAGTACTGCCGCCAGTTGGATCGCTGACTGAAGGGCACATCAGCCGCCTCTTCGGTCAGCACGGGTACATGGGGGGTGAGCGCCGACAGCGCCTGTTTGAGGTAGGCATCGGCAGCAAGATCGGCACTGGTGACCGGGGTCGCATCCTCCTTCAGCTGACGCTCGAACTGACCGCCGTGATAGATTTCGTGAAGGATACGCCCCGCTTCGCGGGCGATCTCCTTGACCCCTGGAACCCAGGCCAACAACTCCTGCATTTTGTTATCCTCTGTTTTTATTGCCTTTGCCCACGTTCGGGCTAGTTTTCCTGCTCCGCCAGCCACTTCTGGGCCAGCAGCAGGGCACTGATGCTGCGCGACTCGGTAAAGTCGGAACGCGCCAGCAATTCATCAATCCGGTTGAGCGGCCAGGGGATCACCTCCAGAGGCTCGGGTTCATCGCCGACCCGCTGCTCGGGGAAGAGATCCCGCGCCAGCAGTATGTCCATCCGGCTGGAGAAGTAACCCGGCGCCAGTGACACCTGCTTGAGGGGGATCAGGCTGTTGGCGCCAAAACCGGCCTCCTCCATCAGCTCCCGGTTGCCCGCCTCGAAGGCGTTCTCACCCGGGTCGATCAGTCCCTTGGGAAAGCCCAGCTCGTAAGAGTGAGTACCAGCCGCATACTCGCGCACCAGCAGCAGGGTGTGGGCGTCATACAGGGGCACCACCATGACGGCGCCGCGGTTGCCACCCCGCATCCGCTCATAGACTCGCTCCTCGCCATTGGAGAATTTGAGGTGCAGGGATTCCACCTTGAACAGCCGGCTCTCGGCCACTATCTCGGCCTTGAGGATCTCCGGCTTGTTCTTGTCGAGATCCAGGGTCTCGACACAGATATGCTCGGGCTTGCTCTTGTGGTGGTCACTCATCGGGCGTTGGCTGCTCGTTAAAAAATAGTGCTTCAAGAGTAAACGACTCCCACACCGAACACCACGGGGCAAGGGCGGGAAAACGGACGGAAAAATCCGTTATAATGCCGCCCCGTTTTCCTCCCGAATATTGACACCAAGAGGCCCCATGCCGACCCAGCTGCCCTGGCACCAGATAGACACAGTCCTGCTCGATATGGATGGCACCCTGATCGATCTCCATTTTGACAACCACCTCTGGCAACAACTGGTGCCGGCACGCTACGCAGAGCGACTCGCCCTGCCGCTGGACCAAGCCAGAGCACAGATCGATGCCCACTATCACGCCGTCAGCGGCACCCTCGACTGGTACTGTGTGGATTACTGGAGCCAGACCCTGGGGCTGGATATTCGCGCCCTCAAGCAGGAGATCCTGGATAAGATCCAGTGGCGGCCCAACGTCATCCCCTTCCTTGCCGAGCTGCGGGCGGCGGGCAAGCAGCTGGTGCTGTTTACCAACGCCCACCCCGCCAGCCTGTCGGTCAAGGAGGCGCGGCTCGGCCTAGCCGGGCATCTGGACCTGATGGTGAGCACCCACGAGCTGGGCTGGTCGAAGGAGAGCCAGCACTGCTGGCAGGCGCTTGCAGAGCGGCTGGCGTTCGATCCGGCCCGCACCCTGTTTGTGGATGACAGCGAGCGGATCCTGCGGGCCGCCGCCGACTACGGCATCGGCTATCAGCTTGCCATCCAGAATCCGGACAGTTGCCAGCCCGAGCAGCACATCACCGCCTTCCCGGCGATCCGTGACTATGCCGAACTGCTGCCGCTGGCTACTTGATACCGATACGGGGACAGGATTCACCACCCTCCCCGATGTATTCCGTGACTACGCAGAATGACTGCCGCTGATTACTTGATACCGATACGGGGACAGGATTCACCACCCTCCCCGATGTATTCCGTGACTACGCAGAATGACTGCCGCTGATTACTTGATACCGATACGGGGACAGGATTCACCACCCTCCCCGATGTATTCCGTGACTACGCCGAATTGCTGCCGCTGACAGCGTGATTCGGCTGTTGGGGTAGAGACGGGGACGCACAATGGAAAGGGCTGCCCGGGCAGCCCTTTCTCGTTGATGTCGGGAAGCTGGCTAGCCCAACCACGCCACCAGCTGGTACTGCTTCTTGCCCCTACGCAGCAGCAGGTAGCGGTCAAACAGCCGATCCTCGGCACTGAGCTGCTCATCCAGCTTGATGACGCCATTGAGGCTGATGGCTCCCGCCGCCAGCAGTTCGCGGGCGATCCGCTTGGAGTTCGCCAGACCGCAGCTGACCAGCAGGCTTACCAGATCAGTCTCGCCGCGGACTGTGCTGCTCGGCATGCCATCCTGCGCCAGCTGGGCCAGATCGCTCTCGCCAAGGCGCGCCACGTCGCCGCTAAACAGCAGCTCGCTGATGCGCTGCACCGCCGCCAGCGCCGCCTTGCCGTGCACCAGTTCGGTCAGCTCGTTCGCCAAGACCTGCTGCGCCTGCTTGCGCCCCTGCCGCTTGGCATCTTCCGCCTCCAGTGCATCAATCTCGCTCAGCGACATAAAGCTGTAGTAGCGCAGGAAGCGGTAGACATCCTCATCCGCGGTGCCGAGCCAGAACTGGTAGAAGGCGTAGGGCGAGGTGAGCGCCGGATCCAGCCAGACGGCTCCACCCTCGGTCTTGCCGAACTTGGTGCCGTCCGCCTTGGTGATAAGCGGCAACGTCATGCCGTGCACCTGCGCCTGATGGAGGCGGCGGGTGAGATCCATGCCACTGGTGATATTGCCCCACTGATCGTTGCCGCCAATCTGCAGGGTGCAGCCGAGTCGCTGGTGCAGCACCGCAAAGTCGTAGGATTGCAGCAGGGCGTAGGAGAACTCGGTGAATGAGATGCCCTGATCCGGACGAGCCAGCCGCTGGCGCACCGACTCCCGCGCCAGCATGGCGTTGACCGAGAAGTGCTTGCCGATATCCCGCAGAAAATCGAGGGCTGACATCTGCCCCATCCAGTCACCATTGTTGACCAGTTGCGGGGCCGACAGGCCCTCATCGGCGGGCAGCAGCGCCCTGATCTGGGCCGACAGGCTGGCGACCCAACCCTGTACCGTGTCGCTGCTGTTGAGGCTGCGCTCGGTCGCCTTGAAGCTGGGGTCGCCGATAAGGCCAGTCGCCCCGCCCACCAGTGCCACCGGGGTGTGGCCCGCCAGCTGGAAGCGGCGCAGCATCAAGAGCGGCACCAGATGACCGATATGCAGGCTGCCAGCGGTGGGATCGAACCCGCAATAGACGGTACGCGGGGTGGCGAGGTGGGAGGCCAGGGCCGCCGGGTCGGAATTCTGGGCCACAAGGCCGCGCTCGGTCAGCTCATCGAGCAGGTGGGGGTTGATCATGGGTTCTCCAACAGCAGGGGGAAAACCGTCATCCTCGCCGTTCTGGCCCGTGGCGAATATGTCCCCTGAGGGACAGTTTTGTCACTCTCGTGCTAGCATCCAGCCATAGTAGGGAATAGCTCCCCGCCACCGGAAACGTGCCACCATGACCCAGCCATTCACCACAGATGCCTTGACCCGCAGCATGACCGAGGTGGTCGATTCCCTGCACAGCAGCGCCTTTGCTGCGGCGCTGGTGCGGCTGATCCAGCAGCAGGTGGCGTTTGATTGCGCCCTGCTGCTCGGGGTGGGGCAGCGGCCCGTCTATCTTTACGACAACCTGAGCCATCAGCGAGCCCTGCTGTTTGATCGCTACCTCACCAGCCACTTCAGTCAGGATCCCTTTATGCAGGCGCTGGAGCAGGGCTTGCCTGCCGGCGTCTGGACCCTGGCGCAGGTGTCACAAGGACGGCTCGATCCCGAATATCGCCACCACTTCTATCAGGCCACCGGCTGGCAGGAGGAGGTGGGGCTGATCCTGCCGGTGCGGGACGGGCTGACGCTGATGCTGTTTCTCGGCCGCCTCGACAAGCGCAGCTCCCTGAGCCAGAACGAGCTGGCGAGGCTGGAGCAGCTGTTTCCGCTGGTACATTCGCTGTGTCGCCAGCAGTGGCAGCAGAGCCAGCCGCTGCTGGCGGAGAGCCCGGCGCTGCCTGACAGTGCCAGCCTGAAGGCGGCGGTGGCGCAGGCCATCGCCAGCGTGGGCGGGGATCTGCTCACCCGCCGGGAGCGGCAGGTAGCCGGGCTGCTGTTGCAGGGGCTGGATACCGAGGCGATCGCCACCGAGCTCGGCATTGGCAGCGGCACGGTGAAGAATCACCGCAAGCATCTTTATGGCAAGCTGCGGCTCGGCTCGCGGGCCGAGCTGTTCAGCTTCTTTCTGAATCACCTGATCACCGCGCCGGCTGGCGACATACAAACCCCATAACGACATAACCCCGCCGAAGCGGGGTTATTTTCATCATACGTCCACAACACCAGACAATGTCGTCAGATACGCCCCTGGTAGCGCAGCGGGAAACGGCCCTGACCATCGGGTTGACCGAGGAAGGGCAATCCCTGCTTCATCTCTTCCGGCAGCTCAGGGCCAGGTTTGAGAGAGCCCTGGAACAGGTACTGGCGATTAGCCTGCAGTTCCAGTTTGCCCATCACCTGCACCGCCTCCGAGCTCTGCTTGAGTTCGGCCACCAGACGGGAGTCGATGCAGGTCAGCTTGATCTCGGGATCCCCCAGCGGCAACTTGCCGGCCGAGGTGTCTGCATCGGCGCCATACCAATAGAGCTTGCCGTAGAGGTTGTCACACCAGGGGTTGCCCTGGGCAAACTGATCGACCTTGAGCTGCAACTGACCCGACACCGTCAGCGGGAACGGCAGCCGCATGGGTACCCGATCCAGCACCCAGGGTGCGGGCACATTGAGGGTAATGTCGCGACCAAAGGCGGCGCCATTCCAGCCGACCACACCCTGGCCATTGAGGCCGCTGCGATCGCCGAAACGCAGAGAGACCTCGGGGGCGAAGCGCAGCAGTGACCAGCCGTTGAGCTCCCAGCGCAGCTGGGTCAGCGACTCGCTGGCATATTGCAGCCGGGCGACCTGACCGCTCCAGAGGGTGCCGCTCACCCCTTCCAGCTGCACCAGGTTGGGCGGCAACGGCAGATGGCGCACCACCAAAGAAGCGGGCAGCTTCACCAACAGAAAACCGAGATAGGCCACCAGAAACAGGGCGGCGATCAGTACTTTTTTCTTCATAGAAAATGACTCAACTGAAAATGTCTGGCCTTGACCAGGCCCTGAGCCCCACAGGGACGAAATACCGGGTACTCGGCGGCACTCAGCCCACTGGATGTCATTGGGGACGACTCAACTGCAAGCGTCTGACCTTGACCAGACCCGGGGCCAGATTCTCACGGGCCACCTCGATCACCTGCACCTGGACGCCGTGCTGATCGGCGAGGCTCGCCAGCCAGATCAGCAGATCATCGAACGGCACTGTGTCGATCCACACCTGCAGCTCCTGACCCTGGGGTTGCAGGCGGGCAATCTTGATCTTCTGGTTGAAGGCAGTGCGGTTAACCACCCCTTCCAGGGTGCCGCTGGTGTCAAGCTGACGGCCCTGACCGCCCTGCATCGCCAGCACCTCTTCCCCCTTCTCTTTCAGCCAAGCGAGCGTCTGTTGCTGACTCAGCACCTGCCGCTCGCGCTCGGCGATGCGGTTGACGATGGGCTGCCAGACGATCCAGTAGAAGAGCCCGATCAGCAGGCAGCTGCCACCCACTGCCACCAGCCGCTGCTCGCGGGCGCTGATACTGCGCCACCAGCCTTGTAGTTTGTCCATCATGATGATTTACCTTTCAGCACCAGTGCCCCCTCAACCTTGCCCTCTGTGCTGCGCACCTCACCCTGCTGCACCTCGAAACGCTTGCCCGCCAGCTCGCGAAAACGCTCTATCTCGGTGAAACCGGGTGCCGTCACCTGCAATCTCAGCTCGCCCCGGGCGGCGTCGAAGCGCAACACCTGCGGCTTGAGACCCGGCACCTCGGCGAAGGTGGGAGCCAGTTCAGTCAGCAACAAGAGCACACCATCCTGCGGCGTCTGCCCCAGCAACTTGAGGTGCTGCGCCATCTGGCTGCGCACGTTCACTATGCGGGTCTCCCCCGGGAAGATACGGGTGTAGACCTGCCGGATCTCGGCTTTGAGAGCCTTGTCCTGCTCCGCCAGCTGATAGAGATGCACACCGCGCTGGGTCAGCGCCACCAACAGCAGCAAGCCGGCGACCACGGCAACCTTGCGCCACTGCAACCAGTAACGGGAGTATTCTGTTTGCGGCCGGTAGGGGCCCTGCAACAGGTTGGCCTGACAGTTCAACGCCCCTTTGGCCAGCAGCAGCATGGGCAGTTCGGGATCTGCCGCCTGCCAGTTGGCCGTCGGGATCGGCGGTACCGGGGTATGGCTGTGGATGGTAACCGGTTCGGCTTCGACCGCCAGCAACATGGCCAGCAGCGGCTCGTCGGCTACTATGCCCTGACAGGGGCCCTGGCGCAGCAGCCACTCCTTGCCAAGTTGCAGGGCTGACCAGCCATCGGCGGCCTGAGGCAGCGCCAGCACGTCCGGCAGCAGTTGCTGGCTCTTGAGGCCCGCCGCCTCCAGCCAGCCCAGCCAGGTCTGCATCTTCTCCTTGTCGACCGCCATCAGGTCCACATCGTGGCCCTCGTGGGCCAGCACCACCAGATGCAGCTCATCCACATCGGAGGCGATTTGCTCCTCCAGCAGATAGGGCAAGGCAGCCGCGGCCTGGCGACTGTATTTGCCCGGCAGGCTCACCCGCCGGAAGATAAGGTCGCTGCCCGGCACCAGGGTCACCACGGGGCGGCCACCGGCACGCTCCCGCAGCTCGCCGAGGGCATGGGCCGAGGCCAGGGTACCGGAGGCAATGATCTCCTCCTCCTTCGCCGACCACACCAGCCACTCGACCGGTTGCTGCGCATTGGTCCCCAGACGGATGACCAGACTCTCGCTCACAAATATCTCTCCTGCCATTCCCGTCCGCATCCAGGGGATGGGCGGGAGCGCAGCCTTTGGCTGCTGTCCAATACGGATTCAGAGCGGGTTCGGCCATCAGCCGTCACCCACACCTGTTTGTTATTCGGCGCCACCGCTGAGGCGGCGCAGCATCACCAGCTTGTTGTCCTTGCCACGCACGAAGACACTCTCCAGCCTGGCCCGGGTATCACCGACTTCGGCGATCAATTTGGCTTCGAAATAGCTGCTCTTGACGTCCAGCGCCGCATCCAGCCCCTGGATGTTGCTCACCTGCACCGGCATCTGATCCGTCATCGCTTTCTTATCCTTCCACCCCTTCTGAGGGCGGCTGGTCAGCACCCGTTTGGCGTCATCGAGACCAACCTTGTCCTGATAAAGCGCCACCAGCAGCGCGGCCTGCTCCGGCTTGATGGTGTTGATGTTCACCACCAGCTTGTCGGTCGGCAAGGCGCACACATAGGGCGCCAGCCGGGCATACAGTTTGGCACTCACACCGCGCACTGCCCTCAGCTCATCCGTGCTGATCATCCACTGGTTCGCGGTCAGATAAGGGGGCGTCAGCCCTTCGTAATAGGCATCTTCGGCACCGTAGCTGGAGACCAGCGCCGTATCCTTGTCGGTCCAGTCGCGGATGGCATCGGTCAGCTGCACCGCCTCGTAATCTTCGACTTCGAGCTGCTTGAGCAGGGCGCGAAACGCCTTGACCTGATAGGGCTGCTTCTCGAGGTCATCGCCGCTCACCCCGTCTTTCAGGGGCACGCTCAGGCTGTTGAGGTTGAAGCAGGATTGCAGATCCCGCACCCGGCCGGTCAGCTTGCCGTCATCCACCGGGAAGACAGCATCCTGCCTGGCCCAGTTCTGGCCCAGACTCACCACATTGGGGTCGTCTTTGAAATCCTGAGCCAGCACCTTGCTCACCAGGGCTTCCGCCGACATGGCATACCACCATGCCTGCTTGCCAGCAGTGAGGTTGCCGGTGCGGCGCAGTTCCAGCTGCAAGCGACCGCTCATGTTGCTGGCGATGATCACCATCACCGACAAGATGAGCAGCACCACCAGCAGGGCCATGCCACCCTGGCGAGCCGGTCTGGCTGCGTGCACTCCCCGATTGCGCCTAGTTGCCATTGTCTGCTCGCTGGCCACCGGCCCCGATGAGGAACTGACAACGAATTGTGCCGTCATCTTCAGTGACGCTCAGGGGAAAACGACGATCAATTACCATTGTCAGCCCTCTGGCCACCGGCCCCGATGAGGAACTGACGACGAATGGTGCCGTAATCCTCCAGATCCAGCTCCACCGCCAGGCCGTAAGGCAGCACGTTGCGCTGGGTCCACTCCTCCTTCCAGGCACCCTTGTCGTAAAAATAGAGCCGCAGCGCCGTCACCCGATCCAGCATGGGCTGAATGCGCGGCTCTGTGCCGATCACCGGATCCGGATAGAGGTAGCTCAGCCGCTCCAGCTTGTGATCCTTGAGACGCCAGCCAACCCGCTGCAAACCGGAGCGTGGCAGCATACCGTCCGGATTGAGCCAGCCACCGCGAATGAAGGCCATGCCCCAGTCATCGCTCTGCTGGCCGAAACGGGACGCCGCCAGCAGCACCTTGTTGTTCTCGCCGTCGATGCGGCCACTGCGGGGTACCATCTGGGTGATGTCCCGCTCCATCAGGGTGAAGGCCAGCTGCAACTCGGAGAGACGAGCCTCTTTCTTCTTGGCCACCTCGTCGCTGGTGAGCACCCCCTGCAGCACCTGATAGGCGCCCATGCTGAGGCTGGCGAAGATGGCGATGGCCACCAGCATCTCAAGCAGAGTAAAACCGTCCTGACGGGACTTTATTTGGGTGTCGTTGATCAGGTTCATCGGCTGATATAGGTCCGGATCATGGCCACAGGGCTCTCGGCCTTGGGGGCAGTACGCACTTCCATATCCAGCGCCTTGAAGTTGTTGTCGGCGGTGGCGACGCCGCGATAGCGCCAATACCAGGTCTGCCCAGCCATCTTCTCGTCCCCTTCCACCCAGCTGTCGCCGGGCCACTTGGCTTCGAGTTTCTGCTGCACCAGCTGGTTTTCCACCACCCAGGTCGCCAGCGTCTTCTCTTCCAGATAACTGAGTGCAGAGAGGTGTTCGCTGGCGGTTTTCATCACGGCGAGACCCGCGATGGCAAACACCGCCAGTGCGACCATGACCTCGAGCAATGTCATGCCACGGGCGTTCACTCCTCTTCCTCCTCGTCCTGCAGCAGTCGCAAGCGACCGAATTCATCCGCCTTGACAGTCCGCAGGTAGCGCACGTCCTCATTCTGCTGGGTCAGGGTCAATACGAAAGGGCTGAGCTCGCCACCGGGGAAGATCAATACCTGGGGCGTGCGCTCCTTCTCGTCCCGATCCTGCTCGGTTTTCTCGTCGGACTCGGTCCGCCAGCTGAACCCTTCGAGCTCGATGGCCAGCGTCATCTCATCCGGCAGTGTGACCTGCCCCAGGATCTTGTCGTCGGTCAACGCCTGCCATTTGCGATCCTTGGCCCCGCGCTGCATGAACTGCCAGCCGTTCGCCTCGATACGCAGCCCCACCAGCCGGCCATCCATCACCGAATACTCCTGCGCCTGTTGCAGGGTCGCCATGAAGCGGCGCGCCTGCTTGTCGAGCTCGCGATCGCCTCTGGCCCCCCCCATGCTGAGGGTGACGGCAGTGGCCACCAGCCCCATCAGCATGGCCACCAGCAATACTTCCAGCAGGGTGAAACCGGCTTGGCGATGACGAGACGAGGAGCCCCTCACGGCAGCATCGCCCACAGCACCTTGATGGCAGCGCAATCAATCACTTATTGGAAATCCTTCAGATTCCAGTTGCCGATGTCATCATCGGTACCGGCTTCGCCATCCAGCCCCATGGAGAAGATGTCGATCTTGCCGAACTGGCCCGGGCTCAGCAGCTGGTAAGGATTGCCCCAAGGATCCTGCGGCAGGCGCTTGATGTAGCCGCCGTCACGGTAGCTGCGCGGCTCGGGGGCGGCGGTCGGCTTGTTGACCAGCGCATCCAGGCCCTGCTCCGTGGTCGGGTAACGGTTGTTGTCCAGCTTGTACATGTCGAGGGCATTTTCCAGCGCCACTATATCGGAGACGGCTTTCTGCTGGTCAGCCTTCTCTTTGTTGCCCATCAGGTTGGGCACCACCAGGCTGGCCAGGATCCCGAGGATCACTATGACCACCATGACTTCCAGCAGGGTAAAACCGGATTGACGACGCTTTTGCATGACTTACTCCCTAACGAAATGAGATGGCGCAGGCCATCAGAGATTGACCATATTGTTGAGCTCGAGGATCGGCTGCAGGATCGACATCACGATAAACAGCACAACCCCGGCCATGGAGACCACCAGCAGGGGCTCAAACACGCCGAGGGCTATGTTCACCTGGGTTTCAAATTCCCTGTCCTGGTTGTCTGCCGCCCGCTCCAGCATGTTGTCGAGCTCGCCGCTCTGCTCGCCGGAGGCGATCATGTGCAGCATCATGGGCGGAAAAATCTTGGTTTCATCCAGCGCCTTGCGCAGGCTGGTCCCCTCACGTACCCGTTCGGTGGCCTCACCAATGCGCGTACGGGCAAAGTCATTGGAGAGCACTTCGCCGGCGATCTTCATCCCCTCCAGCAAGGGCACGGCACTGGCATTGAGGATGCTCAAGGTGCGGGCGAAGCGGGCTGTGTTGAGACCACGGCTGACCCGGCCTATGACCGGCAGGCGCAGTATCACCTGATGCCAGTGACGGCGACGCTTCTCGTCGGTCAGCCACCAGCGCCAGACAAAGCCACCCAGGAACAGTAGCAGCAGGAACCAGAGGCCGTAATGCTGCATCAGCTCGCTGGTGCCGATGAGGAAACGGGTCGTCGCAGGCAACTGCTGGCCCATGTGTTCAAACTGGGCCACCACCTTGGGTACCACGGCAGTGAGCAGGATCGAAATAACCCCGACCGCCACCAGAGTGAGGACTATGGGGTAGATCATCGCCTGCAGCAGCTTGGTGCGCATATGCTGGCGCTGCTCCGTGTAGTCGGCGAGCCGGTTCAGCACCTTCTCCAGATGACCGGACTTCTCCCCTGCCGCCACCATGGAGCGGAACAGCTGATCGAACACGTGGGGGAAGGCCCCCAGCGAATCGGCCAGCGAGTAGCCTTCTACTACCTTGCTGCGCACGGTTGCCACCAGGCTGCGCAGATGGGCCTTTTCGCACTGCTCGGCCACTGCCCGCAGCGCCTCTTCGATAGTCAGGCCGGCGCCAACCAGGGTCGCCAACTGGCGAGTAATGAGGGCCAGCTCGGAAGTGGAGGCACCACGACGAAACAGCACGAAGCGATTCGCTTCACGCTTTGCCTTCTCAGTGGTCTCGTTCACCTCGAGCGGGGTCAGCCCCTGCTCGCGCAGTTGCTGGCGTACCTGACGGGCCGAGTCGCCCTCGGTCACCCCCTGCTTCTGGCGCCCCTTGCTGTCGAGGGCTTTGTATTCAAATGCTGACAATACTCTTGCTCCTCTGCCCTAGCACTGTGACGTCTTGCTATCCCGATTCAAATCGCTTGCCTGACCGAACATCAATCTTCCCGGGTCACCCTCAGCACTTCTTCAAGGCTGGTCTGCCCCTTGAGCACCTTGTCGATGCCATCCCGGCGGATGCTGGGGGTATGGCCGCGGATCAGCCGCTCTATGGCCAGTTCGCCGCTGGCGCTGTGGATCGCCTCGCGCACCGCTTCGTCGATCACCACCAGCTCATGGATACCGGTTCGGCCACGGTAGCCGGTGTGGTTGCATTGCTCGCAGCCAACCGGGCGCCACACCTGCTGATCTGGCGCCAGCTCCATGCCCATGGCCTCCCGCTCCTGCTCAGTGATGGGGCGTGGAGTGCGGCAATCCGGACAGAGGGTACGCACCAGCCGCTGGGCCAGTACCGCCAGCAAGGATGAGGAGAGCAGGAAAGGCTCTATCCCCATGTCCCGCATTCGGGTGATGGCGCCGATGGCGGTGTTGGTGTGCAGGGTCGACATCACCAGGTGACCGGTCAGCGACGCCTGCACCGCTATCTGGGCGGTTTCCAGATCCCGGATTTCCCCCACCATCACCACGTCCGGATCCTGACGCAAGATGGCGCGCAGGCCGCGGGCGAAGGTCATGTCCACCTTGGTGTTGACCTGGGTCTGACCTACCCCTTCGAGGTCATATTCGATGGGGTCTTCCACCGTGAGAATGTTGCGATCCCGCGAGTTGATCTCGGAGAGCGCTGCATACAGGGTGGTGGACTTGCCCGAACCGGTCGGGCCCGTCACCAATATGATGCCGTGGGGCTTGCGAATAAGTTCGCTGATGATGTTGCGGTTGGCCAGCGTCATGCCGAGCTGCTTGAGCTCGAGGCGCACGTTGTTCTTGTCGAGCAGACGCAATACCACCCGCTCGCCGTAGCTGGACGGCATGGTCGAAACCCGCACGTCCACCGCCCGGCCACCGATACGCAATGAGATGCGGCCATCCTGTGGCACCCGCTTCTCGGCGATGTCCATCCGCGACATGACCTTGATGCGCGACACCAGCAGGGAGGCCAGCTTGCGATGGGGGCGCAGTATCTCCCGCAGCACGCCATCAATGCGGAAGCGAATGACCAGCACCCGTTCGAAGGTCTCGATATGGATGTCCGACGCCTCCTCTTTTATCGCCTCGCTCAACATGGCGTTGATGAGGCGAATGATGGGGGCGTCGTCATCGGCGTCCAGCAGGTCCTCACTCTGGGGCAACTCTTCGGCCAGGGCAAAGAAGTCCATCTCGTTACCGAGATCTTCCATCAGCTGGCGCGCCTCGGAAGAGTCGCGCTGGTAGTGGGCCATCAGCAACTCTTCAAACTCGTCACTGCCAAGCTGCTCCACCTCGAAGGCGCAGCCCGCTACCCGCCGAACTTCCAGCAGGGTTTGCGGCGCGACCCCCTGACGACAGAGCAGCAAGGGAGTCCCCTGCCGTTCGGTCAGAATGACACCGAAGTTGCGGGCAAAGGCAAACGGCAGCTCGGGCAGGGCTGCTGGCAGATCCGTTCCATCGAGCTGGTACGCCGCCATTACTTGTTACCCTGTACGAACGGCTGTGCTCCATCGGCCGTCGCCTGCTGGCGGGCCTTCATCAGCTCGATCTGCTTCTGTATCTCGGGTGACTGGACCACATCCTGCCCATATTCGGGCAGCACCTGCCGATCCGGCGAGGTGGCATATCCCTTTTGAGCCGCCGCCTCCAGCTGTTGAGCGCGGAACAGGGTGTACTTGTTGCTGGATATCCCCGAATAGACGTTGGCATCGCGCAATATGGTGGGCCGGATAAAGACCATCAGGTTGCGCTTGGAGGTGGTGTTGGAAGTAGAGCGGAACAGGTAGCCCAGCACGGGAATGTCGCCCAGCAAAGGCACCTTGGAGACCTTCTCCTGAGTCTGCTCATCCATCAGACCGCCAAGCACCACGGTTTCGCCACTTTTGACCAGCACGGCGTTCTTGATGGTGCGGGTATCGAAGGTGGGACCCAAGGTAGCCGTACCTGTAGCCTGTTTCTGCGCGACACTGGAGACCTCCTGCTCGATATTGAGCAGCACTGAATCCCCTTCGTTTATTTGCGGCGTCACCGTCAACTTGGTGCCCACCGTCTTGCGCTCTATGGTATTGAACACCTGATCGCTGGTGGTGGAACTCTGGGAGCCGCTCTGCACCGGCACTTCCTGACCCACGTTGAAGGAGGCTTCCTTGTTGTCCATGGTGACGATACTCGGGGTGGAGAGAATATCGCTCTTGGTGTTGGTGGAGAGCGCAGTCACCAGTGCAGCCCAGTTGCCATGATAGAAACCGGCGGCCATGCCGTTGAAGTCTTTTGCCAAGGCAGCCAGACCCGTGGTGGTGCCATTATCCTTGTAGTCTTTGGCGGCGATCGCCACCGAGCCAATGGGCAGGGTAGTGTCGGTAAACTGGGTGCCGCCACCGTTGGTATTGGCCCACTGAACCCCCAGGTTGAGGCCGTCACCGTCGGCAATTTCGACGATGATCGCCTCCACCAGCACCTGAGCACGGCGGATATCCAGCTTGGCAACCACTTGCTCCAGCTCGGCCATCACATCCGGTTGGGCCGTGATGACCAGCGCATTGGTGGTCTCATCAGCCGAGATGGCCAGCTTGCCACCGCCTATGCTGGCGTTGCCGCCACCGGCCGTGGTGCCGCCCCCCTTCTTGTCCGCTTCTATGCTGGTGCTGACGCCCTTGAGCACCTCCACCATGTCCTTGGCCTTGCCATATTTGAGATAGAAGACCCGGGTATTGCCCTGGCTCTGCAGGTCGCGGTCGAGCTGGCGCACCATCTGTATGATGCGAGCCCGCGCCTTGGGTTCACCACTGACCACCACGGAATTGGTGCGCTCATCGGCCACTACCTTGGGCGCCAGCAGCAGGGAAGTGTTGCCGCCCTGGGAGTTGCCATCCTTGTTGAGGTTGGTCACCAGTCGCACCATCTCGCCGGCGGAGGCATATCTCAACTTGATGATGTCCACTTCCTGATCGCCCGCCTTGTCGACCCGGCGCACCACTTCCACCAGACGGTTGACCACGGCGGCACGGCCGGTGATGAGCAACACGTTGGAGGGATCGTAATGCACCACGTTGCCGCCACCGGCGTTGTCGTTGAGCTGACGCAGCAAGGGGGCCAGTTCACGCACCGAGACATTGCGCACCGGCACCACCCGGGTCACCATCTCGTCGCCAATGCCCGGGTTGGTCTCATCCACCACAGGGATGGCCGAGGTCTTGGCATCCTTGGAGCGCACAACCTTGAGCACGCCGTTATCCATGGGCACAACGGCAAAGCCATAGACGTCGAGCACGCTCAGGAAGAACTGGTAATACTGCTCTTCGTTGAGCAAGTCGTAGCTGCGGACGTTGATCTTGCCGCGTACCGAAGGCTCTATGATGATGGTCTTGCTCAGGTTCTTGCCGACCGTGTTGATGAACTCTTCGATGTCGGCATTCTTGAAGCTGGCAGAATACTCGGTGGCCCAGGCAGAGCCTGCCATCATCAGCGCCGCCGCGACCGTGGCAAGACGCCAGCTCTTCCCTTTATTTATCATTCTTGGTGCTACTCCAAATCATTATTCTGACAAGCCGACATAAACGTCGTAGAGCTGTCCCTGCCGTTCGACGGTGACGGTCATTTCCGTGGCGCCTGCCACCTGCTGCATCGCCTGCATGGCCTGAGCGTTATCCCGCAGATCCAGACCATTGATGCTGACCGCCATGTCATTGGCGACCAGACCGAGTTGATTGAACAGTTCTGGATTGCTGCCCGGATTGAGGCGATAGCCGACCATGCGGCCATCCACTCGTACCGGTGAAATATTGAGGTAATCGGTGATCTTGCCGGGGTTGCCCAGCAATTCGCTGCGCACCGAGGAGAGCTTCTCATCCGGGTTGCCCTGCTTGGGCAGGGGTTTGCCGTACTCTTCCCCGTCCAGCATCAGGGTCTCGTCACGCGCGTCACGTTCTATGATGACGCGGTCGGCAAACACCTGGCGAACCTTGGCCTGGGTGCCATCGATGAAGTCACCTATGCCATAGGAATTTTGCACACCGCTGTGGGCTATGATTGCGATGGACTTGGCGGGATCGGAACTGGCCAGCACACCGTTGAGCTGCGCATTGAGCTGGGTCTTGGGTGCGTCGGCTGCGACAGCATCGGCCGCCCGGGCCTGCTGCTTCGCCTTGCCAAACAGTGCCAGCCGGCTGACGCCGCCGAGATCGAGCCGGGCCTTGTCCTGACCCTGACTGCCTGCCACGGCCGGTTGCCAGGGCTGACTGCTCTGCTGGCTACCGAGATCCAGCAGCCGCCAGGTAAGACCGGCGCACTGGTGGGCCAGCAACAGCAGCAAGAGCCAGAACAGGGGCTGGCTGAAACGGGAGAGCGGCACGGTTTTGCAACGGGCCAGAAGGGAGCTCAACAAGTCATCCCTGAACGGTAGCGTCATGTTTATCAATATATTCTGGCTTCCAAATCGGTTGGCTATTGTGTACGGCAATGGACCCAGAGACAACCGACCGGATGGTATCAAGCTGTGAAAATTGACATTCCGTCACACCATCAGCCCCCCTGTTTCTATCCCGAGGCCTGCCTCTGGTATAATCAGGCTCCCCTTTCAGCCATCCCGGAGTCGATTCATGCCGAATCCCGCAGAAACCACAACCCAGGTCCGCCTCGACAAATGGTTGTGGGCCGCGCGTTTTTACAAGACCCGCAGTCTGGCCCGCGATCAGATTGAAGGGGGCAAGGTGCACTATAACGGCCAGCGCAGCAAACCTGGCAAGGCCGTTGAAGCCGGCGCCCTAATCCGTGTCTGGCAGGGCCAGGACGAGCGGGAGGTACGGGTACTGCAAGTGAGCGAACAGCGCAAGTCCGCCCCGCTGGCCCAGCTGCTCTATGAAGAGACGGAAGCCAGCCTGAAAAAACGGGCCGAGAACAGCGAGGCACGCCGCTTCAACAGCCAGTTTGCCCCGAGCCCCGAGCGTCGTCCCGACAAGCAGGAGCGGCGCCAGCTGATCAAGGTCAAGCAATACTGACTCGCCAACGTGGCCCTTTTATGACGACAGGGGGCGAGATAAGTTCCTAACCACCTGTTTATTATTGTTTTTATCTATTCACCTCACCTAAGAACCCAGGAATACATGATGAGTAACCAAGATCTCCTGTATCGCTATCTGTTTGAAGAGTACGAAGTCCGGGGTGAGCTGGTCCAGCTGGATCACACCTACCGCCACGTGGTGGAAGCCCAGAGTTATCCGGTGCAGGTGCAAAAATTGTTGGGTGAACTGCTGGTCGCCACCAGCCTGCTGACCGCCACCCTCAAGTTCGAAGGCTCCATCACTGTGCAATTGCAGGGTGATGGCCCTGTCCGTCTGGCGGTGATCAACGGTGACAACAACCAGCAGTTGCGCGGCGTGGCCCGCTATGAAGGGGAGCTGCCGAGCGATGGCAAGCTGCAGAGCCTGATTGGCAACGGCCAGCTGATCATCACCATCACTCCGGAGCAGGGCGAGCGCTATCAGGGCATCATAGCCCTGGACGCCGATACCCTGGCAGGTTGCCTGGAGCACTACTTCGCCCAATCCGAACAGCTGGCCACCAAGCTCTGGATCCGTACCGGCTACCACCAGGGTGAACCGCGCGCCGCCGGCATATTGCTGCAGGCACTGCCCGCCCAGAGCGAGGATCACAGCGCAGATTTCGATCACCTGACCCAGCTTACCGCCACCATCAAGGATGAAGAGCTGTTCGGGCTGGAAGCGGAAGAGATCCTCTACCGCCTCTACCACCAGGACAAGGTGCGGGTGTTCGATCCCCAGGCAGTCGAATTCCGTTGCACCTGCTCCCGCGCACGCTGTGAAGGGGCCCTGCTGCAGATAGAAAAGGAAGAAGTCTTGGAGATGGTGCAGGAGCTCGGCAAGATCGACATGCACTGTGATTATTGCGGCGCCCAGTACCAGTTCGATGGGATCGACGTCGAAACCCTGTTCAGCAGGGCTCCCGATAATGATGCAAACAAGTTACACTAATTGAAGGCGGGCAAAACCCGCCTTTAACTTAAATAACAAAAAAATACCCTATTTTATAAAGTTTGATGGCGATCTCTAAACTCTACCACCTAAGTGATAGGATGAATGCCAGATAGAACCCTACCAACCTCTGAACCCAGGAGAATACAATGACAATCGTGGCAGAACCCACCCTGGCCCAACAATTAGAACTGGACCAGTACGGCATCAAAAACAGCCAAGAAATCGTTCGCAACCCCTCTTACGACCAGCTTTTCGCGGAAGAGACACGTTCTGACCTGGAAGGGTTCGAGCGCGGTGTAGTGACCGAACTGGGCGCCGTTAATGTCAACACCGGTATCTTTACAGGCCGCTCCCCGAAAGATAAATATATCGTCAAAGACGCCACCACCCAGAATACTGTGTGGTGGTCTGACCAGGGTAAAAACGATAACAAAGCCATTACCCCGGAAGTGTGGTCACATCTGAAATCCCTGGTGACCAAACAGCTCTCCGGCAAGCGCCTGTTTGTGGTCGATGGCTTCTGCGGTGCCAACCCGGATACCCGTCTGGCCGTGCGCGTCATCACAGAGGTGGCCTGGCAGGCTCACTTCGTCAAGAACATGTTCATTCGCCCGAGCGATGAAGAGCTGAAAGCCTTCAAACCTGACTTCGTGGTGATGAACGGTGCCAAATGCACCAACCCGAACTGGAAGGAACAGGGTCTCAACTCCGAGAACTTCGTTGCCTTCAACCTCACCGAGAAGATCCAGCTCATCGGCGGCACCTGGTACGGTGGCGAGATGAAGAAAGGGATGTTCTCCATGATGAACTACTTCCTGCCCCTGCGCGGTATTGCCTCCATGCACTGCTCCGCCAACGTGGGTCAGGACGGCGACGTTGCCATCTTCTTCGGCCTCTCCGGCACCGGCAAGACCACCCTCTCCACCGATCCCAAGCGTCAGCTGATCGGCGATGACGAGCACGGCTGGGACGATGACGGCGTGTTCAACTTCGAAGGGGGCTGCTACGCCAAGACCATCAAGCTCTCCAAAGAAGCCGAGCCGGACATCTTCAACGCCATCCGTCGCGATGCGCTGCTGGAAAACGTGACCGTTGCCGCCGATGGCACCATCGACTTCGATGATGGCTCCAAGACCGAGAACACCCGCGTCTCCTACCCCATCTATCACATCGAGAACATCGTCAAGCCGGTCTCCAAAGCGGGTCATGCCAACAAGGTGATCTTCCTGACTGCCGACGCCTTTGGCGTGCTGCCTCCGGTTTCCAAGCTGACCAAGGAGCAGACCAAGTACCACTTCCTGTCTGGCTTCACCGCCAAACTGGCCGGTACCGAGCGCGGCATCACAGAGCCGACTCCGACCTTCTCCTCCTGCTTCGGTGCGGCCTTCCTCAGCCTGCATCCGACCAAGTACGGTCAGGAGCTGGTGAAGCGGATGGAAGCGGCCGGCGCGGAAGCCTATCTGGTCAACACCGGCTGGAATGGCACCGGCAAGCGCATCTCCATCAAGGATACCCGCGCCATCATTGACGCCATCCTGGACGGTTCCATCGAGAAGGCCGAGACCAAGATACTGCCGGTCTTCAATCTGGAAGTGCCGACCGCACTGCACGACGTGAACCCGGCGATCCTCGACCCGCGTGACACTTATGCCGACAAGGCCGAGTGGGATGCCAAGGCAGAGGATCTGGCCCAGCGCTTCATCAAGAACTTCGAGCGCTTCACCGACAACGAAGAGGGCAAGCGCCTGGTCGCGGCAGGTCCGCAGCTGTAACGCCAGCCCCCATCTTCTTGCAAACTGCAATACCGGTCAGCCCTGCTGACCGGTATTTTTTTAACCAGATGGCGGCGTTTGATCCCCCCCAAACCTTGCCTTGTGGGCGGTTGCGCGTTAGATTCAGCCCAACTTTATACAATATACAATTTTGCAACTATTCCTCTGTGACTCGACCATGACCCCACCCTACAAGACCCGAACCCAGATGGTGATGGAGAACCTCCGCGGCCGGATCCTGCGTGGGGAGTTTCCCGCCGGCGCCCCTCTTCGTCAGGATGCCATCGCCAAGGAACTGGCGGTGAGCCGCATTCCGGTGCGGGAAGCCCTGATGCAACTGGAGGCCCAGGGACTGGTGAAATTCGAGGCCCACCGCGGCGCCGTGGTCACCATGCTGGACGCCTCGGCCATCGAGGAGCTCTTTTATTTGCGAGCCCTGCTGGAAGCCGATACCCTGTTTCACGCCGTCGACCTGATGACGGAGGAGACCTTTGCCAAGGCAGAGGCCATCCTGGCCCAGTTTGATCAGGCGCTCGAGTCAGGCACCCAGATCGAACACTGGGCAGAGTTGAACCACAGTTTTCACGCCACCCTCTATCAGGCTGCCGGTCGCCCCCAGGCGCTGGAGCTGATTGCCCAGATCAATCTGAGCTGTGACCGCTATGTACGCTTCGAGCTGCTGTTTGCCAGCGACGGAGTGGACAAGGCCGAACGTGAGCACGCCCAGTTGCTGGCGCTGTGTCGCGCCCGCCGCAAACACGAGGCTGTGGTGCTGCTCAAACAACATATCGAGGCGGCCGGCCAGTCGATCAAACGGATCCTGGACAGCGGCCACAACCACTGAACACTCACATCACTACAATCTGGCATTAACGACATGAATCATTTCGAGATTATTGAAACCCGCGTCGCCCAGGTCAGGGCCGCTCTGGCCATTCAAGAGCTGGACGCCTTCATAGTCCCCCACGATGACGAGCACCTGGGCGAATACATTCCCGCCTACGCAGAGCGTCTGGACTGGATCACGGGTTTCAACGGCTCCGCCGGACTCGCCATCATAATGGCGCAGCGGGCGGCCCTGTTCATCGACGGTCGTTACACGGTGCAGGCCCGCATGCAGGCACCGGCCGAGCTATTCGAGTTTCTTCATCTGAACGAAGATCCCCATGTGCAGTGGCTGGCTGAACAACTGCCGTCCGGTTCCCGGGTCGGCTTTGACGCCCGCCTGCACAGCTTCGCCTGGTATCAACACGCCAAGGCTCTGCTGACCGAACGCGGCATCGAGCTGGTACGGGTCGATGAGAACCCCATCGACCTGCACTGGAGCGATCGCCCTGCGCCGACCAAGACCCCGGTCATTCTCTACAGCGAAGAGCTGGCAGGCCAGTCGAGCCAGGCCAAGCGCGAACTGCTGGCCACAGACCTGCGCAAGCGCGGGCTGGATGCCGTACTGCTGACCCAGGCCGAGCCCATCAACTGGCTGCTCAACCTGCGTGGCCGTGACGTGGAGCGGCTGCCGGTAGTGCTGGGTTTTGCGGTGCTCTACGCCAACACCAGCATGGATTTCTTCGTCGACACCGACAAGATTGACTGCATCGCCTTCTCCAGACATGTGGGACAGGATGTCTCCGTCTACCCCATCGACAAGCTGGGTGACGTGCTGCAACGCATTGGTGAAAACCAGCAAAGAGTACTGGCCGACCCCAACACGGCCAACGCCTGGACCCAGCTCATCATGGAAGAGGCAGGCGCCATCCTGGTGGCCGGTCAGGATCCGACCATGCTGCCGAAGGCGTGCAAGAACCCGGTGGAGCTGGCCGGTATGCAGCGCGCCCACCTGCGTGACGGCGTCGCCGTTACCCGTTTCCTCGCCTGGCTGGATCGGCTGATCGCCTCCGGCGAATTCGAGGGGGTGGATGAAGGCACGCTGGCCGATCAGCTGGAAGCTTTCCGTCATGAGCAGGAACACTACGTCGAGCCGAGCTTTGACACCATTTCGGCGCTGGGGCCCAACGCCGCCATGTGCCACTACCGTCACACCAACGGCACACCACGCCCCTTCGGTCAGGACAGCATCTATCTGGTGGATTCCGGTGCCCAGTATCTGGACGGCACCACTGACATCACCCGCACCGTCAAGGTGGGTGAGGTGACTGACGAGCACAAGGCCATGTTTACCCGGGTGCTGCAGGGCCATATCGCGCTGGATCAGGCCCGCTTCCCGCGCGGTACCGCCGGCATCCAGCTCGACGTGCTGGCCCGCATGCCGCTGTGGCAGGCGGGTTACAACTATGACCACGGCACAGGCCACGGTGTCGGTCACTTCCTTAGCGTGCACGAAGGCCCCCAGCGCATCGCGCCCAAGGGGAGCCTGGTGGCGCTGCAACCAGGCATGGTGCTCTCCAACGAGCCGGGTTACTACCGGGAAGATGCGTTCGGCATCCGCTGCGAAAACCTGGTGGTCGTGACCGAACAGGAACAGATGGGCGAACTGGCGATGCTGGGCTTCGAGCGCCTGACTTATGTGCCGTTCGATACCCGCCTCATCGATCGCAGCCTGCTGAGCCCGGCCGAGTTCCGCTGGATCAACGAATACCATGTCGAGGTGTTCCGCCGCCTGAGCCCCCTGCTGGAGGGCGAGGATCTCCTCTGGCTGGAACAAGCAACCAGCCTCATCTGATGACACAGGGCCTGCGGGCCCTGTTTTTTTGCCTCCCGTCTTGACCTGTATCAACACCCAGTCCCCTCAGGTCAGGACAATGACCGCCATGAAACCCCATGATCCCGACTCAATGCACAGCACTCGTGCCAGCAAGGCATCCGAGCACCCCAGGCTCAAGCGGGAGCAGCAAACGGTCAGCGCCATGATCCGCCTCTACTGCCACCACCACCATCAGGATCCCTCCTGTCGGCACTGCCAGCAGTTGCAAGCCTTCGCCCACCAGCGACTGCGGCGCTGCCGTTATGGTCACGGCCACAAACCGACCTGCGCCAACTGCCACATCCACTGCTATGCCCCCGCCATGCGCAAGCAGATCCAGCAGATCATGAAATGGAGCGGTCCGCGCATGCTGTGGCGTCACCCCTGGCTTGCCCTGTGCCATCTGCTGGACAGCCGCCGCAAGGCCCCAAGATTGCCCAACAGCCGGCCCCTGCCGCCCTGACACAGACCTTCAACCACTCGCGCCCGACATCATCGGGTACGCTTGCATCAGCCAGGATGGCCCACTAACCTGTGACCCCTTTGACTGCCGCACGGCAGCACGCACGCAATGACAGGAGCCCGGATGCATCAGCCCCCCGTTTTGAGAGTGGCCACCCACGCCGACATGCACGCCATCTGGCAGATAGACGTCAACGTCTTCGGGGAGGATGTCTATCCAGGCTTCTTCTTTCGCCAGGCCATGGACCTGTGGCCCGAGCTGCTGCTGGTGGCCGAACTGGATGGCAAGCTGCTTGGCTATGCCCTGGGTGGATTGGGACAGGATCGGTCGCAAGGCTGGCTGCTCTCCCTGGCTGTGTTACCCGAGGCGCGCGGCTTCGGTCTTGCCGAGCGCATGATGCTGCAGCTGGAGCAGGCACTGACCCAGGTGCTGGTCGAACGCGTCAGACTGACGGTGGATCCGGCCAATCCGGCCAAACGCCTCTACTTTCGACTCGGTTATCAGCAAGTTGCCGAGGAGCGCGACTATTTCGGCCCGGGTGAAGATCGCCTGCTGCTGGAAAAAAGCCTCGGCTAATCCCGCCGCTGACGTCGCCTCCCGTCCCCGAGTCTCATAATTGGTTACACTTTGCTGGTTTCATGCTCAATCCGGTTGGCGTAAAGTTGCACTCACTGACCGAATTAACCAGATTAGATGCCAGCCCAGGAGGCCCATCATGTTGAAACGTATGACCCTTATCGCCTTGTTGGCCGCCACCACTGCCACCACCCTCAGCGGCTGTGCCAACAGCGATGTCTACTCCGGCGATGTCTATACCAAGGATCGTGCCAAGCAAGTCCAGACAGTGAGCTACGGCACCATACTCTCCACCCGCCCGGTCAAGATCCAGGCCGATGAGAACTCTCTGGTCGGCACCATAGGCGGCGCCGTGGTCGGTGGCCTGCTCGGCAGCACCATTGGTGGTGGCCGGGGCAGCGATATCGCCGC
Source organism: Aeromonas salmonicida (assembly GCF_028355655.1). Classification (NCBI taxonomy): domain Bacteria; kingdom Pseudomonadati; phylum Pseudomonadota; class Gammaproteobacteria; order Aeromonadales; family Aeromonadaceae; genus Aeromonas; species Aeromonas salmonicida. The sequence goes on from NZ_CP110645.1 coordinate 4,244,691, forward strand.
CGCAGGGGGTGCCATCGCAGGCGCCGCCGCCGGTAAAGCTGCCGGCGACAAGCTCAATCAGGTTGACGGCGTCGAGCTCGAGATCAAGAAAGAGAACGGCGAATCCATCGTGGTGGTGCAAAAAGCCAGCCCCACCTTCGTACCTGGCGCCCGGGTACGCATGACCCAGGGCAACGGCAGCATCAACGTGGCCGTGGTGAACTAAGTACCAACTACCAAACGCCCACGAAAAAGCCCTCGCACTGCGAGGGCTTTTTTTATCGTGTTTTCCAGCCAGGGTTACTGACGGATCAGGCGGAAGATGGCGTAGCCCGGATGCTTGGCATCGTCCATCGGCAGGGTGGACTTGTACTCCAGATCCGCGCCGGCCAGTTGTTTGGCCTCCTCGCGGGGAGAGGAGTAGAGCCGCACGTCCACGTTGGCGGGCAGGGCCTTCATGTGCCAGTTGTTGTTGGCCGCCGGGCTGAAACCACCCGGGTTGTCGGCAGACTGGGCCTTCAGGTACTGGGCAATGATCTCCCGCGTCTCGGAGGGATCTTCATGCACTATGTTGCTGCCGTCGATGCCCGGGAAGTGACCGCCACCGCTGGCGCGGTAGTTGTTGGTCACCACGTAGAACTTCTGGACCGGGTCAATGGGCTGGCCGTTGAAGGTGAGCGCACTGATGCGCTGGCCGTTGCTGACCTTGTCCCCTTCCTTGTTGTAACGGGCCGGCTGGGTGATATCCACTTCATAGTTCACGCCATCGATCACATCGAAGTTGTAGGTGGGGAACTTCTCGTTCACCAGCCACTGCACCTCTGTCTTGCCGGTATCGATCTGGTTGAACTGACCGGCGCTCATCTCCAGCCACTCCTTGACGGTGGCTCCGTTCACTTCGACCACCTGCAAGGTGTTCGGATAGATATAGAGGTCGGAGACGTTGCGCAGGGAGATGTCGCCCTGGGCCACATAAGTGAAGTCATTGATGCCGTTGCGACCACCACGGAAGGGGGCCGCCACTGACAGAATGGGGTAGGACTCCTTGAGCAGACCGTCTTGTTGCAGCTGTTCGGCATAGCGGCGCTGGGCATCGCTCACCAGTTGCACCGAGGGATCATCCTGTACCAGAGCAAAGAAGCTGTGGATGGAGGAGGTGATCTTGCCGAGCGGTTCATCCAGCCACTGGTTGGTGGCATCGTGATCCGCCTGTACCAGATCGACGACCCGCTGATCCACGGCGCTGCCTTCGCTGGAATCGATCTTGCGCAGGCTGGCCTGGCTTTGCTTCACCTGCCACTTGCCCTCAACCTGCTCCAGGGTGAGGTCTATGATGCCCAGATGGTTGCCCCAGTAGCCTGGCATCACGGTCGGCACGCCGCTCAGGGTACCGGCCTGGTTATCCACCTCCGGCAGATCCGGGAAATCACCGGGGAAGTTCTTGTGGGCATGCCCCAGCATGAGGGCATCCACCCCTTTTACCTTGGCCAGGTGCCAGGCGGAGTTCTCCATCATGGCTTCGTAGCTGCTGGCGTTGATGCCGGTGTGGGCGACCACGACCACTATGTCGGCACCCTTGGCACGCAACTCGGGCACATAGTGGTTGGCGGTCTCGACCATGTCGGCCACCACCACCTTGCCTTCCAGATGACGCTTGTCCCACTGCAGCACCTGTGGCGGGGTCAACCCCAATATGCCCACCTTGACGGTCTGCTCCTGCCCCTTGTCATCCTTCACCTTGCGCTCCAGCAGCAGGTAAGGGGTGAACTTGTTGCCACTCCAGTCGATCTGCCCCTTGGCATCGCGCTTGAAAGCGTCCGCCTCGAACACGTTGGCGTTCACATAGGGGAACTTGGCACCCTGCAGTGTCTTGGTGAGGTAATCCAGCCCGTAGTTGAATTCGTGGTTGCCCAGGTTTCCGGCGTCATAACCCAGCTCGTTCATGGCCTTGAACACGGGGTGGGCCTGCTTGTCGAGGTAACCGGTGCCAGATTGCTCGAAGATGTAATCCGCCAGCGGCGTGCCCTGAAGCAGGTCACCGTTGTCGAGCAGCAGGTTGTTGGGGTTTTCCGAGCGCGCCGCACGGATCAGCAAGGCGGTACGGGAGAGGCCAAACTTGCGATCTTCCTTGTTCTGGTAGTAATCGTATCCCAGCACGTTGGAGTGGATATCGGAGGTCTGGATCAGACGCAGGGCCACAGCGCCCGGTTGCGTCTTGCTGTCGTTTTCATTGCTACAGGCAGACAACAGCACTATGGCTGCAATAGCACCCAGCTTCATGGTTTTATTCACTGTTTTTTCCCTTTTATTATGAGTGTCGCTTTACCAGCGACGGGAATTTAACAGACGAATATGTCATGGCATGAAGCCGGGATTAATTTTTATGAGGTGTGGCACAAAAATAGCCTTATGAGGCCAGCAAGGCCCCACTCGCCAGTTGCAATGCCAGTCCCAACATGATTAAACCAACAATAGTATCAATAGCTTGCTGCACCCGGCCCCGTGCAAGCCAGGGTGAGAGCGCGGCCGCACCAAAGGCGAGACTGTAGAACCAGACCAGGGAAGCCAGCATGGCCCCTGCCGCAAAGGCCGGGCGCAACGGTTCGGCAAACTGGCTGCCAAAGGAGCCGAGCAGCATCAGGGTATCCAGATAGACGTGAGGATTGAGCAGGGTCACCCCGAGCGTCATGGCCAGCACGCTCTTGACCCCCATCAGCCGGGGTGAATCCACCAGCGCAGCCCCCTGCCCTTGCCAGGCACTGCGCAGGGAGCGCATGCCGAACCAGCAAAGAAACAGCACACCACCCCAGGTCAGCAGCGCCAGCCCGATGGGACTGGCTGCCAGCAGGTTGGCCCCGCCGAATACCCCAATCCCGATCAGGATGAGATCACACAGACAGCAGAGCGTCGCAGCCAGCAGATGGTGATTGCGATGTATACCCCGGCTCAGCACGAAAGCGTTCTGGGCACCGATGGGAATGATCATGGCAAGGCCAAGGGTGAAGCCTTGCAGAGTGGTCGCGAACATGGATAAACCGTCCAGAAGAGTGAGTGGACGGCACTATAAAGGGCGGTGGGGTATTCAGAGAAATTCATTAATCTGCTGAGTGATTCATTTCTCTAATCAAGCGGGATCCTGAGGGCAGGGATGAATTCCATCCGGCACCAACTGTCAATTGCATGATCTGACAATTGTGAGCCTGTCGCTCTGCCCCGAGAATCATTGGGTTTTATTGCATCAGCTTGGGGAAGTTGGTGACAACGACCTGCTCCAGATTGGGCAGCAAAATGCCACTGCTCACCCCCTTGGCGATGGCCTGGTAGCGATTCATCGACCCCGTTTTACGGGTGACCTGATTGAGGTGGTAGTTCACGGTACGTTCCGTGATCCCCAGGATGCAGGCAATTTCACCCGACGTTTTCCCTTCGCTGGCCCAGAACAGGCATTCGGTCTCACGGTCAGTCAGGGCCTCCTGAGGGTCATCTTCCCGCAGACTGACCCGCACAATCCGGATCGCCGCCTCGAAGATGTAGTTGGACATCCAGGAGAGGATGGGCGAGGACTCCAGCAGCAGATCGCTTGACGCCCGCTCGGCAGTGATGAACGACAGTATGCCGTTTTCCCCCGCCGCACCGTGCAGCGGAAACGAAATACCGTTTCGCAGCCCGAACTCCGCCGCCAACCCCATCACATCCAGACTGCCCTCTTGCAGAAAACGCGCCCGTTCATCCAGTCGGTTCCAATAAATGGGCAAGGTCTGCTTGCGGGCCAGCTGGATGATGGGATCACAGGCCAGCATATGGTTGGCCGTATAGGCCTGCACCCAGGAGTCAGGGCACTGATTGAACAGCACCACCTTGGGCCTTTGCATCGACATGGGAATGATCAGTGCGAACCGGTAGTAGTCATAGCCCATACCGAGCGTGAATCGACCGATCAACTCGGCCAAACGATCCCCGTCTGTTACCGAAGTGAAATGTTCGAGGTACTCAAGCAGTTGGTCTTGTTTCATATGCTAGCCCCCCTGGCCAGGGCCTCGATTATAGCGCCGAACACTGAAATGGAGACATCTGAATGCTTGTTTTCAAAGGAAAATTAAAAGAACACCCCAGATGGGAGGTAGAAAACGAGCTTTATCGCTTCCGTAATCGCGTCTTCTCCGATCGTCTCGGCTGGGATGTGGAGTCTCACCGTGGTCTGGAGCAGGACAGCTTCGATACCCCGGACACCCATTGGGTGCTGATCGAGGACGAAGAAGGCCTGTGCGGCTGCATCCGTCTGCTCAGTTGCGCCCAGGATTACATGCTGCCCAGCATATTTCCCACCGCTCTCGCCGGGGAGATGGCACCACGCAGCAGCGATGTGTGGGAACTGACTCGCCTCGCCATCGACGCCAACCGGGCGCCGCGCATGGGCAACGGGGTGAGCGAGCTGACCTGCGTCATCTTCCGCGAGGTTTATGCCTTCGCCAGGGCGAAGGGGATCCGGGAACTGGTCGCCGTGGTCAGCCTGCCGGTGGAGCGTATCTTCCGTCGTCTCGGCCTGCCCATAGAGCGACTCGGTCACCGTCAGGCCGTGGATCTGGGCGCCGTGCGCGGGGTCGGAATCCGCTTTCATCTGGATGAACGTTTCGCCCGTGCCGTCGGCCACCCCATGCAGGGCGAGTATGCCGATGCCAGGGAACTGGTCACCGAGTAAACGCCACATAAAAAAATCCCGGGATAAGGCCCGGGATTAAAAGTTCTCGCTATGGCCCGTTTCCACCCCATGCAAAAACGGACGCAAAAGAGTATCCCCTGAATACCTTTTGACCACCACTGTCACATCTCGCAGTGACAAACCCGCTTTCACCCCGCACACCACGCCAGCCGTGCCTCTCGGCGATCCGGTCAGAGTTTCGTTGTCGTCCTGCCGTCACTCCAGTAGCATCTCTTCTCAATACCCTCTCTGATAAGGAATGCTGATGAAGGCGTTGGACTACAAGCTGCTGCTGGCGCTGGATGCCGTAATGCAGGAGCAGAACTTCGAGCGCGCCGCCCAGCGCCTGCACATCACCCAGTCCGCCATCTCACAGCGCATCAAGCAGCTGGAACAGCAGTTTGCCGAGCCGCTGCTCATTCGCAGCCAGCCACTACAGGCGACCCCCCTTGGCCAAAAGCTGCTGGCCCACTACCGCCAGGTGCGCCAGCTGGAACTGGAGCTGGCCGGCGAGATCGCGCCCGACGAACCGCAGGCCCCGATCCGGGTCAGCATAGCGGTCAACGCCGACAGCCTGGCAACCTGGTTCCTGCCAGCCCTCGCACCTCTGCTGGAGCAGCACCCCATAGAGCTGAACCTGCTGGTGGATGACGAATGCCGCACCCTGGATCGGGTGCGCGAGGGTCAGGCCTTCGGTGCCGTCAGCCTGCACGGCCAGCCACTGGCGGGCTGCTGCGTGGACGAGCTCGGCGAGATGCGCTACCTGCTCACCGCCAGCCCCGCCTTCGTCGCCCGTCACTTTCCCGCCGGGCTCACCCCGGCAGCGCTGGCAAAGGCACCGGCGGTGGCCTTCGATCAGCGCGACGACATGCATGTGAGCTTCATGGCACGCCACTTCGGGCTGGAACCCGGCGGCTATCCCTGCCACACGGTGCGCTCGTCAGAAGCCTTCGTCGCCATGGCCGAGCAGGGACTCGCCTACTGCCTCATCCCGGAACTGCAGATCCGCCAGCAGCTGGCACAGGGGAGACTGCTCGATCTCAGCCCGTCACATCACCTCATCGAGCGCCTCTACTGGCACCGCTGGGTACTGGAGCGCGGGTTGCACAAACAGATCTCCCAGCGTCTGATCAGCGAGGGGCGCCGCGCACTGCAACCCGGTTGACGGGGCCATTCACCTTGGCTTTGAGGGGGTAAAATCGTATAGTGCTGGGCGTTTCTTCATCAGGTCTCCACTCAGGTTCCTCACTTATGTTCCAAGACAATCCGCTGCTGGCCCAGCTCAAGCAACAAATCCGCGAAAACATCCCCAAGAAAGAGGGTGTTATCCGCGCCTCGGACCGGGGCTTCGGCTTTCTGGAAGTCGATGAGAAGACCAGCTATTTCGTGCCGCCCCCCTACATGAAAAAGGTGATGCACGGTGACCGGGTGAGCGCCCTGATCCGTACCGAAAAAGAGAAGGAAGTGGCCGAACCGGATGCCCTGCTGGAGCAGGCAGTGACCCGTTTCGTCGGTCGCGTCAAAATGTTCCGTGACCGCCTCAACGTGGTGCCGGACCATCCGCTGATCAAGGATGCCATCAAGGCCCGCGCCAAGAAGGGTCTGGATGAGAAGTCCTTCAAGGAAGGGGACTGGGTGGTTGCGACCCTCAAGCGCCACGCCCTGAGTGATGGCAACTTCTCTGCCGAGATCATCGAAAAGATCGCCGATCAGGAAGACCACAATGTGCCCTGGTGGGTAGTACTGGCTCGCCATAACCTGGCCCAGATAGAACCGGCTGATCTGCCGGAGTGGAAGGTGATCGAGGAAGAGGAGCTGCCACGTACCGACCTGACCGCGACCCCCTTCTTCACCATTGACGGCGCCAAGACCAAGGACATGGATGACGCCCTGGCCATCCGCAAACTGGACAACGGCTGGGAGTTGCTGGTCGCCATCGCCGACCCGACCGCCTATGTGGCCGAAGGCAGTGAGCTGGACAAGGAAGCCGCCCAGCGCGCCTTCACCGTCTACATGCCGGGTCGCAACGTGCCCATGATACCGCGCACCCTCTCGGACGAGCTCTGCTCCCTGAAAGAGGGCGAGGAGCGCAACACGCTCTGCGCCCGCCTGCTGATCGCCGAAGATGGCCTGCTGCTGGAGGAGACCGAATTCTTCGCCGCCCGCATCATCTCCCATGCCCGTCTCAACTATGACGAGGTCTCCGACTGGGCCGAACAGGGTAAACCCCTTGAGATCGACGCCGGCGTGATGGCTCAGCTGCCGCTGATGAAGGCCATGACGGAGGCGCGGATCAAGTGGCGTACCGAGCATGCCCTGGTGTTCCCGGACAGACCCGACTACGACTTCGCGCTGGGGGAGAACGGCGCCGTGCTGGCCATTCACGTGGAGCCGCGCCGCATCGCCAACCGCATGATCGAAGAGTCGATGATCGCGGCCAACATCTGCGCCGGCCGCGTGCTGGGCAAGAGCGTCGGCTACGGCATCTTCAACGTCCACACAGGGTTCGATGAAGAGTCCCTCGACGGCGCCATCGACCTGCTGAAAAGTGCCGAGGCCCCATTCGAGCGCGACGAGATCGCCAGCCTGACCGGCTTCTGCGCCCTGCGCCGCTGGATAGACAACCTGGACACCCGCTGGCTGGATGGCAAGATCCGCCGCTTCCAGAGCTATGCGCTGATGTCCTCCGAACCGGGTGCCCACTACGGCCTGGGGCTGGATGCCTACGCGACCTGGACCTCCCCGATCCGCAAATACGGCGACATGGTCAACCATCGTCTGCTCAAGGCCGTCATCGCCGGCAAGACACCGGGTGAGCGCCCAAGTACTGAGCTCACCGAGCACCTGACCGCCTGTCGTCGTCTGCACCGCATGGTGGAACGCGACATCGGCGACTGGCTCTATGTCCGTTACCTCAAGGCTGCCGCCGGCACCGATCAGGTGTTCAACGCCGAGATCATCGACGTGATGCGCGCCGGTCTCAAGCTACGCCTGCGCGAAAACGGCGCAGTTGTCTTCATGCCCGCCCGTCACATCCTGGACAGCAAGGATCGGCTGGAGTGCAACTGGGACAATGGCCGCGTCTACCTGGACAAGACCGAAGTGGTCTATGAACTGGGTCAGGTTATCGAGGTCAAGCTGAGTGAAGCGGTGGAAGATACTCGCTCCCTCATCGCCAAACCGGCAGTGGAGCTGGTACCAGGCCCAGCACCAGAAGCCCCGGTGGCCGACAGTGCCGTAACCGAGAATACGGTAGCCGAAAGCACTGAGACACCAGCCGAGGCCGCCCCCAAGGCGGAATAAGCCAAGCCTCTACAGCTCGATGCAAAAGCCCGCAACCCTGCGGGCTTTTTTATACCCCTTGTTTATGGCCAGCAGGAAGACGATGCCCTCACCCTCAGCCCCCTTGAGCCAACAAACGAACGCTCTGAGGAGCGGGTGGCCCGACGAGGAGATGGCTAGGAGTGCAATGACCTTCTACCTGTCTTGGCGCTGACCGGCTTTGGGACCGGGTCCTCACTGACCACTCGGCGGACGCATGGCTTGCCCCGGAGTATGCCGACCAAGGCGATGCCTCCTCTTGGCTAACTGTGGCTTGCTTCTTTTTCACACCGGAGATAAGGTGAACACCACAAATGAACGAACGTTCGCTCAAATAATGTCGACTAGTAGAGAGGAAGCCGACCATGTCCATCAATCACAACCGCCTGGAGCAACGGCGGGAGCTGATCATCCAGGCAGCCCTCGGCTGCTTCATCGAGCGGGGCTTCCACCAGACAGGGATGCGTGACATAGCCGCCGCCGCAGGGGTGAGTCTGGGCAACCTCTATAACCACTTCGCCCGCAAAGAGGAGCTGATCGCGCTGATCGCCTCGCTGGAAGCCGCCGAGTTGCAGCCCCTGCTGGATGAGCTGGATCAGGGCTCCGCCCGCGCGGCACTGGCCCGCTTCGCCGCCGGCTATCTCGCCTGGTCGCAGACGCCGGAGAATCTGCTGCTCGGCACCGAAATCCTGGCCGAGCTGACCCGCCACCCCGAGATGGCCGCCACCTTCGCCAGCAACCAGCGCCAGCTGTGCGATGTCCTTGCCAATACGGTACGGCGGGGACAGCAAGAAGGATGTCTGGAGGCAAGACTGGACCCCGATCTCACCGCCCAACTGCTGCTGGACGGGCTGGAAGGGCAGGCACTGCGCGATGCACTTGCTCTCCATTCGGATCAGCCCTCAGCGGCGCAACGACTGCCACAGCTGCTGGACCTGCTGCTGGGGCCGGCCAACTGAGCCATGGATTCTTCTCCTGCGAGGCAAACCGCTCATGACATCGTCATCCAATAGACTGGAGGGGCTGGATCTGGCCCGCGCCATGGCCCTGCTCGGCATGGTGCTGGTGAACTTTCGCATCGCCATGGGTGTGCTGACAGGCGGACCTGACTGGCTCAAAGCCATGCTGGATGCGCTGGAGGGTCGTTCTGCCGCCAGCTTCGTGGTGCTGGCCGGCATAGGTCTCGGTCTCTCGACCCGCAAGCTGAGCTGGCCGACTGCCATGCAGCAAACCGCCAAGCGGGCCCTGTTTCTGCTGATCCTGGGACTGCTCAACTATTTGGTGTTTCCAGCCGACATCATCCATTACTACGCCGTTTACTTCCTGCTGGGGGCTTGCTGCCTGCGGTTACCCTCCCTCTGGCTGCTCTCCCTGATCCCCCTGCTGGCAGCGGGCTTCGTCATCCTGCTGTTTCACTTCAATTACGATCAGGGCTGGCAGTGGCACAGCTTCAGCTACCCCGAGTTCTGGGCCCTGAACGGCTTCGTCCGCAATCTGCTGTTCAATGGCTGGCACCCTGTGGTGCCCTGGCTGGGCTTTCTGCTCTACGGCCTCTGGCTGAGTCGTCAGGCCCTCGCGAACGCGAGCGTTCAGAGATGGCTGCTGGCCGGCGGTGTGGGGGCCATGGTGCTGGCCAAAAGGCTGTCGCTCTGGCTGCTGACACTAATCCCCCAGCCCGAACTGGCCCCCCTGCTCGCGACCGGGCCCATTCCTCCTGCCCCGCTCTACCTGCTGTTTGGCATGGGGGCGGCCAGCACCCTGATCGCGCTCTGCCTCTGGCTCGGCCGCGCCCTGCCCACAGCTCGCTGGTGGCGAGTCTGGCTGCCGGTCGGACGGCAGACGCTGACACTCTATATCGCCCATATCATGCTCGGCATGGGCGTGCTGGAGGGGCTGGGCTGGCTGAAGGGGCAAGATCTGCCCGAAGTGGTACTGGCTGCCACCGTCTTTGCCCTGACGGCTCTGTTGTTCGCCAATCTGTGGAGCCTGCGCTTCGCCAGAGGACCACTGGAGGGGGTAATGCGCCGCTTGTGCGGTTGAATGCCAATCATGAAAAACTGAAAGTGGGTTACAAACCTACTGATTCATTGGCGATTAATGAGCAAATACTATCTATCCATCGTTATCCCTCTCGGATTTTGCATCTCACACACTGACCCGTTTGAATACAAATTAAATATTCGTGACAGCCATCACATTGACAGCGGGTTTGCGCAAACCACAAAAGGTGACTCAAATCACACTAAATGGGTGGTGGCGGCAAGAAAGATCGAAATGTAGCCAAACTACAGAGCTTGAATGTGATCAGGGTCACTACTTAGGGAGGGGGTATGGCTGGGTATTTGAGAGGTACGTCACAAGACACCCCGTTTTCAGCCTAATTTGATCACAAGCTGGTAGATTGAAGTTGCTTAGACGACTGGGATGGGGGTTCGGCAAAACCCGTCATCCCGACTACCACTTTTAATCAAACAGGCTTAAAACGGGGTCCCGACATGTTATCACCGGATACCAAAGTCAAGATACAGAATTTTGGACGCTTCCTGTCCAATATGGTCATGCCCAACATAGGCGCTTTCATCGCCTGGGGCTTTATTACCGCTCTCTTCATTCCCACCGGCTGGCTGCCAAGCGAAACCTTGGCCAAGCTGGTCGGTCCCATGATCACCTATCTGCTGCCGCTGCTGATTGGCTATACAGGCGGCAAGCTGATGGGCGGTGAACGGGGCGGCGTGGTCGGTGCCATCACCACCATGGGCGTGATCGTCGGTACCGACATCCCCATGTTCATGGGTGCCATGATGGTCGGTCCGCTGGGTGGCTGGGCCATCAAGCGCTTCGACAAAGTGATGGAAGGGCGCGTCAAGAGCGGCTTCGAGATGCTGGTCAACAACTTCTCCGCCGGTCTCATCGGCATGTTGCTGGCTATCCTCGCCTTCTTCGTGATCGGTCCCTTCGTCAAGGTGCTCTCCGGCGTACTGGCGGGTGGCGTCGGCTTCCTGGTGGAAAACCACATGTTGCCGCTCACCTCCATCTTCGTTGAACCGGCCAAGATCCTGTTCCTCAACAACGCCATCAACCACGGCATCTTCTCGCCGCTGGGGATCCAGCAGGCGACCGAACAGGGCCGCTCCATCTTCTTCCTGATCGAAGCGAACCCGGGCCCGGGCATGGGCGTGCTGCTGGCCTACATGGTATTCGGCCGTGGCGCCGCCAAGCAGTCCGCGGCTGGCGCCTCCATCATTCACTTCTTCGGCGGCATCCACGAGATCTACTTCCCGTATGTGCTGATGAACCCGCGCCTCATTCTGGCGGTGATCGCCGGTGGCATGACAGGGGTCTTCACCCTGACTCTGTTCAACGCTGGTCTGGTCTCCCCTGCCTCACCGGGTTCCATCTTCGCCGTGCTCTTGATGACGCCGAAAGCCTCCCTGATCGGGGTTGCCCTCTCCATCATCAGCTCGACCCTGGTCTCCTTCCTGGTCGCAGCCGTATTCGTTCGCGCCCAGCAGCCGGAAGCCGACGAGGCCGACGCCCTGGGTGAAGCCACCCGCAAGATGAAAGCCATGAAGGGCGGCAAGCCCGAAACCGCGGCGGCCAAGAAGCCGGGCGGCGAGCTGATGGCGGTGCGCAATATCGTGGTCGCCTGCGATGCGGGCATGGGATCCAGCGCCATGGGTGCCGGCATGCTGCGCAAACGTGTGCAGGCCGCCGGGCTCGACATCAGCGTCACCAACCGCGCCATCGATCAGCTCGACGATCAGGTGGATTGGGTCATCACCCACAAGGATCTGACCGAACGGGCCCGTCGTCATGCGCCGAACGCTCACCATATCTCGCTCACCAACTTCCTCGACAACGGCCTCTATCAGGAGCTGGTGCAGAACCTGACGCTGGCGGCCAACGATGACGTGGCCAACCCGCAACTGCTGGTCGCGGCCAACGATGACAACTACGAACTTCAAGCGGCTGAAGTGTTTACCCTGAGTCGTCACGACGTGCATCTGGGGCTCAAGGCCGACAACAAGGAGGCCGCCATCCTGACCGCTGGTAGACTGCTGGCGGAACGGGGCTACGTGGCACCGGATTACGTCAACGCCATGCTGGAGCGCGAGCAGCTGGTCTCCACCTACCTCGGCGAGTCTATCGCCGTGCCCCACGGCACCATAGCCGCCAAGGAGTTTGTGAAGCGTACCGGCATCGTCATCTGCCAGTATCCGGCCGGCGTTGCCTTTGGCGAGGCGGCGGACGAGGTGGCACGACTGGTGATCGGCATCGCCGCCCGCAACGACGAACACATGCAGGTAATAACCCGCCTGACCAATGCACTGGATGAACCCGGTCTCATCGACCGGCTGGCCAGCACCACGGATCCCCAGGAGTTTCTGGATCTGCTGGGTGCCGAACAGGCTGCGTAATCATCCTTCATCGTCTTTGGTTGTAGAGGTTAATATCATGAAAACATTGCATTTTGGTGCCGGTAATATCGGTCGTGGCTTCATCGGAAAACTGCTGGCCGACGCCAGCCATCAGGTCACCTTCGCCGACGTCAACGAGACCCTGATCGATCAGCTCAACCACCGCCAGGAGTACAAGGTGCACGTGGTGGGGGCGGATCAAAAGCTGGACGTGGTACGCAACGTGGCGGCGGTCAGCTCCGCCGGACACGAGGTGATCGCCCGTATCATCACCGCCGATCTGGTCACCACGGCGGTCGGCCCCAACATTCTGGACAAGATTGCCAGCACCCTGGCCAAGGGGCTGCAGGCCCGTTTCGATGCCGGCAACCTGAGCCCGCTCAACGTCATCGCCTGCGAGAACATGGTGCGCGGCACCAGCCACCTCAAGCAGGAGGTACTCAAGTACCTGCCGGTCGCGTATCATGCCACGCTCGAATCCTGCGTCGGCTTCGTCGACTCGGCGGTGGATCGCATAGTGCCGCCTGCCGCGGCCAACGACGATCCGCTGGAAGTGACGGTGGAGAGCTTCAGCGAGTGGATCGTCGACCAGACCCAGTTCAAGGGCGAACTGCCCCAGGTGGCGGGCATGGAGCCCACCGACAACCTGATGGCCTTCGTCGAGCGCAAGCTGTTCACCCTCAACACGGGTCATATCGTCACCGCTTACCTCGGCAAGTTGCGGGGCTACCGCACCATTCGTGAGGCGATCGAGGATCCGGTGATCCGCAGCAAGGTGCGCCGCGCCATGGAGGAGAGCGGAGCCGTGCTGGTGAAACGCTACGGCTTCGACCCGCGTCTGCACGCCGCCTACATAGAGAAGATCCTGGCCCGCTTCGCCAACCCCTATCTGGTGGACGAAATTGACCGGGTCGGCCGTCAGCCGCTGCGCAAACTGGCGGCAGGGGATCGGCTGGTGAAGCCGCTGCTCGGCACCCTGGAATACGGCCTGCCCAGCGACCATCTGCAAGAGGGAATCGCAGCGGCGCTGCACTATCACAACGCCGATGATCCCCAGGCGATGGAGCTGCAGGCCCTGCTGGCGGAACTTGGGCCGGCCCAGGCCTTGGCCCGGGTGACCGGCCTTGCCGCCGACAGCGATATTGTCAGTGCCATCGTCGCCCGTTACGACAGCTTGAAGTGACCCTGATGGGGCGCACTCACCGCCAGACCGCCGCCTCAACCGGTTGAATGGCATGGGAATTCGCCTCATATGATAAAAACCGGGAGAGAGGCACTCTCTCTCCCAGTCAGCTGGACCCAATGCACCTATGACCACACACCAGGAAGATGAAGTACTGGAGCGGCTGAACGAGCAGGATGGCCCCCGCGGCTTCTTTCTCGAAGTCGTGACCATCCTGGAAGAGGCGGTCGACTCCCTGATGCGGCGAGCCTTTCGCCAGGAGGAGTATGCCGTCAAATACGCCATCGAACCCCTGCTCAACCAGAGCGGCCCCCTCGGCCAGCTGGAGGTGCGCCTCAAGCTTATCTTTGCCCTCGGCCTCATCTCTCTGGAGCGCTATCAGGATCTCGAAGCCTACCTGAAGATCCGCGATTTTCTGGTGCGCGACCCCAAGGATTACCGCTTCAGCGACAAGCCCATTCGCGATCTGCTGGACAGGCTGCATTGCCTGAACCAGGGCAGCATGATGCCGCAGGATCCCCCTGCCAACGAGGAGGACTGGCCCTTCTACCAGATGCAGCTCAACCGGCTCGATCAGGTGGTGCGCTCGGCCCTGGTGCTGGCGGTGGCCGACTGTGTCACCGACCTTCACAAAGAGAGCCCCATCTAATTCGACGGATAATGGCTACGTAGCGCCCCCCACTCCTCTGCGGCCACGCCCTTTCCGGCCCACCATGACGCCGACTGTCGCGCAGCTCCCCACGGCACTTGCTCCCGACCTCTGCGGGTGTCAATCTGGCCATCTTCCCCGCTACACTTCCTCCAAGCTCATTACCTGAATCGAGGTCTGCATGACTGCTCTTTCCTTGGCCGGGATCGCCCTGGTCTCAGTGCTGGCCCAGTGGCTCGCCTGGTCACTGCGAGTGCCCGCCATTTTGTTTCTGCTGCTCACCGGCCTGACCCTGGGCCCGGTCAGCGGCCTGCTCGACCCCGATGCCCTGCTCGGCGACCTGCTGTTTCCGCTGGTCTCTCTGTCGGTGGCCATCATCCTGTTCGAGGGTGCCCTGACCCTGCATCTGACGGAACTCAAGGGGATCGGCAAGGTGGTGCGCAACCTCTGCTCCACTGGCATGCTGGTCAGCTTCGCCGTCATCGGCAGCGCCAGTTACTTCCTGCTGGGACTGGACTGGCGGGTCGCCATGCTGCTCGGCGCCGTGCTGGTGGTGACCGGCCCCACTGTGGTTGCGCCCATGCTCAACGTGATCCGCCCCACCCGGGAGGTGGATCGCATACTGCGCTGGGAAGGGATCGTCATAGATCCCATCGGTGCCCTGTTCGCCGTGCTGGTGTTCGAGGCGTTACGCCTCGGCAGTCAGGGCGATCTGCTCAGTCACACCCTGCTGGCGCTGGCAAGAACCGTCGGGGTCGGTACCCTGATCGGGGTTGGAGCCGGCTGGCTCACCACACTGCTGATCCGCAAGGACTGGCTGCCGGTCAGCCTGCACAAGTTCGGGGTATTGGCGCTGGTGCTGGTCACCTTCAGCCTCTCCAACTGGCTCAGTCACGAATCCGGCCTGCTGGCGGTGACAGTGTTCGGCATCTGGCTCGCCAATCAGGAGGGGCTGGATCTGGAAGAGGTACTGGCGTTCAAGGAAGATCTCGCCGTCATCCTCATATCCAGCCTGTTTATCCTGCTGGCGGCACGCCTCGATCTGGCCCAGCTCTGGCAGCTCGGCCCCATGGTGCTGGCACTGCTCTGCGTGGTGCAGTTCGTGGCGCGCCCGCTCTGCATCCTGGTCTCGACCTGGGGCTCGGATCTCTCCTGGCAGGCCCGCGCCCTGCTGAGCTGGATAGCGCCGCGGGGCATAGTGGCAGCGGCGGTCAGTGCCTCCTTCGCCATCAGCCTGCATCAGGCCGATATTCCCGATGCGGACAAGCTGGTGCCCCTGGTGTTTGCGGTGATCATCTCCACTGTGGTGTTGCAGAGCCTCACCTCGGCGCCGCTGGCGGGCCTGCTAGGTATGCGTCAGAGCGCCCCCAACACCTGGCTCATCATAGGTGCCAACTCTGTGGCCAGGGCCATAGGCAAGGCGCTGGCGGATCAGGGAGTCCCAGTCTATCTTTCTGACCCTGCTTGGGAATTTTACAAGCAGGCACGCATGAGCAACCTGCCCTGCTATTTCGGCAACCCCCAGTCGGAACATGCCGAGCTGCATCTGCCGCTCACCAGCATCAGTACAGTGCTGGCGCTCTCCCCCAACCGTCACAACAACGCCCTCGGCGTACTGCACTTCGCCCACCTCTACGGTGAAGAGAAGGTCTACTCCCTGCGCTCCAGCGAACAGCACGGCAAGGCGAACCGGGAGAGTGCCACCTTCCGCGCCCGCCAGAACCTGTTCGGGCCCGATATCAACTACGCCCGCTTGAGCGGCCTGCTGAGCCGGGGCGGCCAGATCAAGGCGACTCGTCTGAGCGACACTTTCGACTGGGCGCAATATCAGGAAGCCAACCCCGGTGCCATACCGCTGTTCATACTGGATGCCAGGGCCCAGCCCCGCATCGTCACAGGTCCGGTCACGCCCCTGTCAGGAGAGTTGCTGATCGCGCTGCAACCGCCCAAGGAGACGGCCAGCTCATGAGTGAGACAGAGCACTGTCACAACCCACTGCTCGCCCCCCTGCTGACACTGCTACAAGAGGCGGCAGCCAGCTACAAGGTGCACGAACTGCTGGCCGCCCTGCGCCAGCAAGGAGCCATTCCCACCCTGGCCGGGGATGAACAGCTGCAGCTGTTTCGGGTCAACTTTCTGATCATGAATGCCCTCTACCAGTTGCAGGCTGAGCTCCATGACGCTGGGTGGTGGCTGGTGATCAGCTCCCTGGATATACGGCTAGAGCCCCTTGCAGGGATAACAGATACTCGCCAGAGGTTGGCCCTCGGCCAGTCTCTGCGCAACTACTACCTCGACTGGCAGGTGTTCTGGCAGACCGACCGGGAAGAGGTGGAGGCTCTGCTCAACCGCTTCTGGCGTGCTTATGACGGAGCGGGACACAGGGCGGAAGCGCTGGCCCTGTTCGAACTGACCGCCGATGCCAGCCAGGAGAGAGTCCGCCGACGCTGGCGGGAGCTTGCCCTGCAACACCATCCGGATCGGGGTGGCGATGCAGAGACCTTCATCCGCATGCGCTGGGCCTGGGAGTGTCTGAACACGGCCAGATGAATCAGGCAGATTCAGCCACTAGACTTGAAGAGGCGCTATGAGTCACAGGAGGACGTCATGACAGTCAATGAGCTTCGCCTGCTCTATCAGCAGCAAGCCTTCAAGGAAGCCGAGATACTGCAAGATGCCATACTGCCGGGCTGGATCGTGGAGTTCAGAGGGCAAGATGGCCGTTTGTACGAGATGACTGACACCCTTGGTTGCCCCCTCTCGTTCGGATCGGTCGAAGAGGCCCGCCAGCACATTCATCTGGTGGCAGACTGCCCCATCCAGGTCGAGCATCTCTATCGCTTCTTCGAACGCTGATAGAGACACATGATCAAAAAAAGGCTCCGTTAGGAGCCTTTTTTTCATTCTGGCTGCAGGGGGTCTGCCACCTTGCCCTCCAGTCGCCTGACCGGCTTTTGCAGGATCAGGTTGGCGGGATAGGTGACCAGATCGCCGTTGTCATCCCGCACCCGCACATAGAAGAGACCGATCTCGGTGATGACGCCGGTGACGGAATCATCCTTGTCGAGGATGCGGATCCGGTCGCCAATCTTGTAGGGAAAGGCGAAGAAGATGGTGATGCTGGCGGTGATGTTGGAGAGGATCGACCACTGGGCCACCATGGCCACCCCGAGCACGGCGAAGAAGGAGGAGGCGAGCACCACCAGCCGTGAAAAATCGAGCCCCCATACCCCGGCCAGGATCAGCAGGGTGGCGCAACCGAGCAGAAAGTGGAAGACGTGCTCCACATAGAGCACGCGGTTCTCGCTCACTTGTCGGGTATGGGCCAGCGCCAGCAGACTCTTGTGAATGAGGCTGCGGATCAGGGTGTGGCCCAACAACAGCAGCAGGGTCACGCCAAAAGATTGCCAGGTTGTCATGATTGCTCCTTACCACCAGCGTCTATGTTTGAGCCAGACCGCCAGCCCGGTGGCCAGCGCCACCAAGGATCCGCAGAAGACCCAGAATGCGGTCGGGCTCTCGGCCCCCGGAATGCCGCCCAGGTTGATGCCAAACAGACCGGTCAGGAAACTGGCGGGCAAGAACAGCAGCGCCATCACCGACATCTGGTAGGCGCGGCGGTTGGTCGCCTCCGCCATCAGGTTGTTGATCTCGTCCGCCAGCACACCGGTGCGGGCCACGCCGGCATCGAGATCATCGAGCCAGCGGCGCAGACGGTCAGCGATGTCGAGCAGGCGGCGGCGGTCATCTTCGTCCAGCCAGCTGATCTTCTCGTTGGCCAGACGCGCCACCAGATCCCGCTGGGGGGAGAGGTAGCGGCGGATCATGATGAGTTGCTTGCGGATCCGTGCCAGTCGGCCGTTGGCGGGCAGGTCGCGGGCCAGCACATGCTCCTCCAGCTCCAGGATCTGATCGTGCAGCTCTTCCACAAACTCCCCCGCCCTGTCGGTCAGGGCATCACACACCTCCACCAGCCAGTCGGCCGGGGTATCGGCACCACCGCCCTGCGTCAGCTGGTTGAACACGTCCTGCTCGGAGAGCAGCGGACGACGACGGCTGCTGATGATGAGATCCGGTGTGATGAAGATACGCAGCGCCACCATCTCTTCCGGCCTGTGATCCTTGTTGTGATTGATGCCGCGCAGGATCAGCAGCACAGTCTCTCCCATCCGCACCAGCTTGGGCCTGTTGCTCTGGCCGAGCAGGGACTCCTTGGCAGCATCATTGAGCAAGGGGGTTTGCAGCAGCCAGCGGGCCGCCTCCGGATTACCGTAATCCAGATGCAGCCAGCCAGGGCTCTTCCCCGGGATCTCGCTCCCCGCCGCCAGTGGCTGCATGCCACCCTTGCCATCCAGGGTCAGGGCATAAATCACATCACTGGGTACCCGATCCATCTGCTCGTCCTTTTCATTCAGTCTCATCGGGCCAGCTTACACTAAAGCCCGGCCTGACTCAGCCCCGGGGCAGCCGCTCCTCACCAGCCGTGCTAAGATGCGACCCTCGTTTCAGACACAGGAAACCATGCCATGCCCATCTGGGTTGATGCCGATGCCTGCCCCCTCCCGGTCAAGGAGATCCTTTACCGCGCCGCCCACCGCGCCCAGGTCGTCACCACCCTGGTGGCCAATCAGGGACTGCGGGTTCCCCCCTCCCCCTACATCAAAACCCAGCAGGTAGAGAAGGGGTTCGATGTGGCAGATCATGTCATTGCCCAGCAAGTCATACCGGGGGATCTGGTGATCACCGGCGACATTCCCCTCGCTTCCTGGGTCATAGATGCCGGTGGCGAGGCGCTCAATCCCCGTGGCGAGATCTACACCCGCGAGACCATACAGGCACGTCTCGGCATGCGTAACTTCATGGAAGAGCTGCGCTCGGCCGGGGTGCAGACAGGCGGCCCTGCTCCCTTCAACGCGGCCGACAAGCAGCGCTTCGCCAACGCCCTCGACAAGTGGCTGCTCAAGGGCAAGCTGAGCTGATCCCGCCTCCCCGGCTTGCGGCCGGGGATATTCATGCCTATCCCCTTTTGCTTAATTTTTCCTTAAGTCTGACGCCCTAACCTTGCGGCTGTTCATCCCCCACCCGCAAGGAACCCGCAATGAAACTGACACCACTGCTGTTACTGCTCCCCCTGTTTAGCGCCACTGTACTGGCCGGCCCCCAGTGTACCCAGACCGACAAGACGCAATGGCTGAGCGAAGCCGAGGCCCAGCAGCAGATCAAGGCCATGGGCTACAACATCAAGAAGTTCAAGGTGACCAAGACCCACTGCTACGAGATCTACGGTTGGGACAAAGACAAGCGCAAGGTCGAGATCTACTTCGACCCGACCGACCTGAAGAAAGTGAAAGAAGAGATCGACCAGTAGCGCAACCATGGGCCGGTCCGTCGCCGGCCTCTTTGACGGAGTCTTGCCATGACAACCTCGTCTGAAGTGAAGGTCTGGGATCCCCTCATCAGAGGGTTTCACTGGGCGACCGTGATCCTCTGCCTGCTCAACTTCTTCGTACTGGAAGAGGGCAGCAGGAACCACAGGTATGTCGGCTATGGGTTGGCAGCCCTGCTGCTGATCCGGCTGCTGTGGGGTCTGGTGGGCTCTTACTACGCCCGTTTCGGCCAATGGTGGCCGACCCCTACCCGCGTCCGTGACTACCTGCGCCAGCTGGCCCGGGGTCGTCACCCCTACTATCTGGGTCACAACCCGCTCGGGGCCCTGATGATCTGGGTGCTGTTGCTGTCACTGGTCGGCACCATAGCCACCGGCTGGCTCACCAGCTGGGATGCATTCTGGGGGGAAGAGTGGATGGAAGAGGCCCATGAGGTCGTCGCCAATACCCTGCTGGCCATCATAGCCGTGCACGCCGCCGTGGTGATCCTGACCGACCTCCTCACCCGCAGCGATCTGCTGCGTGCCATGGTGGTAGGGAAAAAACGGGTGCCCGCCGATGCCAGAGTGGAAGATCCGCGCAGTTAATGACCGGGCCGGCCCACCGGCCCCGGTTTTTTGCTACAATGGCCCGCGACACTGGTAAGATGCGCCGCCATTTCTCCACGCCGTAATCACCATGACCGCCCAAGGGCATCTGCTGTTTTCCGTTACCTGCACCCTGCTCGCCCACAAACTCCAGCTCACGCCAGCCCTGTCGGATGCCAGCCTGTGGCAGACCATACCGGCGGCGCTGGCCAGCGCCCTGCTGCCGGATCTCGACCACCCCAAGTCCGTGCTGGGGCAGCGGCTGCCCTGGATCTCGAAACCGCTCTCGCGACTGTTTGGTCATCGCGGCTTCACTCACAGCCTGCTGGCGGTCGCCGCAGCCGTGTGGGGACTGGATCAGAGCCTGGCGCCCGACCTGCTGCCCGCCGGGATCAAGGATGCGCTCATTATCGGCTACCTCAGCCACCTGCTGGGGGACTGGCTCACGCCAGCGGGTATTCCGCTGTTCTGGCCCATCAAGCGCCGCTACCGGCTGCCAGGCTGGCCCCTCAAGAGTGGTGGCGCCATCGAAACCGGCTTTTGCACTCTCACCCTGCTGGCGGCCGGCTGGTGGAGCCACTGGCTCGGCTGAACCGGCCCAGGCACGGCATGTCTGCGAAGGTGGGGACGCATTTGCCCACCCCCGAAAAAAACAAACCCCTGCCAAGGCAGGGGTTTGTCATGGTGATGGCGAGGTGTGACTAGATCATCACACCGGCAATCACGGCGGAGAGCAGGCTCACCAGAGTAGAACCGTACACCAGCTTCAGACCGAAGCGGGAGACCATGTTGCCCTTCTCTTCGTTCAGTGCCTTCACAGCACCGGCGATGATACCGATGGAGCTGAAGTTGGCGAACGACACCATGAAGATGGAGAGGATGCCGACGGTACGCGGGGAGAGCTCGGCAGCAATCTTGCCCAGATCCATCATGGCCACGAATTCGTTGGTCACCAGCTTGGTCGCCATGATGGAGCCGGCTTGCAGGGCCTCACCACTGGGGATACCCAGGATCCAGGCGATTGGGTAGAAGATGTAACCCATGACGTACTGGAAGTTGACGCCAAACGCCACTTCGAACAGGTAGTTGACCAGGGCGATCAGGGCGATGAAGCCGACCAGCATGGCACCCACTATCACGGCCACGGTGAAACCGGCCATGATGTACTCGCCCAGCATCTCGAAGAAGTTCTCTTTCTTCGGTGTGTGGTGCTCGTCGCCTTCGGCGATGGCTTTCAGGTCGGTGACCGAGTTATCCGGCTCGTACGGGTTGATCAGCGACAGCACGATGAAGGTACTGAACATGTTGAGCACCAGCGCGGCCACCACGTAGCGCGGCTCGATCAACTGCATGTAGGCGCCGACGATGGACATGGAAACGGTGGACATGGCGGTCGCCGCCAGGGTGTACATCTGCTTTTCATTCAGGTGCGGCAGTGTGTTCTTGAGCGCGATGAAGTTCTCGGACTGGCCGACGATCATGGAGCTGATGGCGTTGAAGGATTCCAGCTTGCCCATGCCGTTCACCTTGGCCAGCACTGTACCTATGCCACGGATGACGATGGGCAGCAGACGGATGTACTGCAGAATGCCGATCAGTACAGAGATGAAGACGATGGGCATCAGTACCATCAGGAAGAAGGAGAAGGCCCCTTCGTTGACCAGACCACCGAATACAAAATCGGTCCCCTGTTTGGCAAACTCCATCAGCTTGGTGAAGCCGGCGGCAAAGCCACCCACCACGGCCAGGCCCACTTCGGAGTTCAGCATGAACCAGGCCAGCGCCAGTTCGACCACCAGCAGTTGGCCAATATAACGCAATTTGATCTGTTTCCAGTTGTGGCGGTTGGCCAGCAAAGCGAGAGCAAGGACCATGACGAGTCCGAGTATAAAGTGAACGTATTCCATACCTGTAGCACCTGAGTGAATTGTTATATTTGATGGGCGCCATCATAGACATATGCATATTTAAAAATCAGATAGCCATCACAATCTGCGGTAAAAATATGCATGTTGGATAATACAAACGTTTTTAAATTAATTAAACGTATCAGCAGGTAATTAAATACGACAATAAAAAAATTAAATAGCTATAAAACAATCACTTAAATATAAATCACTCAACTTTAAAAGCTGACATTCACATCATCATCACATCTATTTAAATTCACCAACATCTAATTCATGTCATCAGGATAAATTGAAGATATAAATACTGAATCAAAACAAGGCGACAAACGTTTACCTTGCCTTCGATTAATTAGTCAGAAACCATCTACATACACTTTGACCATGCCTGGCATTCTGTTTTGCCACACTAAGCAGGAGAAGCTCCTTTTTTCCCTTCACACTCCTTGCTGCCAGCCTTTGCTCATGCGTTCAAAAATCCGCCACATCCGGTGCCGCATTCTGGTACAATGCGCGCCCTTAGCGCTGTGCGCACCCCGTATTCTCCGAAATAGAGTCCTTTTGTGAACAACACCGAATTTAGCAGCCTCAATCTCTCCCCCGCCCTGCAAGAGAACCTCACCAGCCTGGGTTATCTGCAGATGACCCCGATCCAGGCCCAGAGCCTGCCCCTGGTGCTCGACGGCAAAGACCTGATCGCCAAGGCAAAAACCGGCAGCGGCAAGACAGCGGCCTTCGCCCTCGGCCTGCTCGCCAAGCTCAACGTCAACCGCCTCGAAGTGCAGGCGCTGGTGCTTTGTCCGACCCGCGAGCTGGCGGATCAGGTAGCCCAGGAGATACGTCGTCTGGCCCGCGCCCTGCCCAACGTCAAGCTGGTCACCCTGTGCGGCGGTACCCAGACTGCCCCCCAGTCTGCCACCCTGAGCTTTGGTGCCCACATCGCCGTCGGCACCCCGGGTCGCATTCTCAAACACCTGGAGCAGGGCACTCTCGAACTCTCCGGCCTCAAGACGCTGGTGCTGGATGAAGCGGATCGCATGCTGGACATGGGTTTTGGCGAAGAGATCAACCGGGTCATCAGCTATGCACCCGAGCAGCGTCAGACCCTGCTCTTCTCCGCCACCTATCCGGAGGGGATCGCCCAGATGAGCCGCGGTGTGCAGCGCAATCCGGTCGAGGTCAGCGTGGAGTCCCTGCACGAGGGGAGTGCCATCGAACAGAAGCTATATGAAGTCCCGGCCGGTCAGCGCCTCGACGCCCTCACCTGGCTGCTGAGCCACTATCAACCGGCCTCCTGCGTGGTGTTCTGCAACACCAAGCGGGCCTGCAACGACGTGGCCGATCATCTGGCCGCCAAGGGCTTCTCGGCGCTGGCACTGAACGGCGATCTGGAACAGCGGGAACGGGATCAGGTGCTGGTGCGCTTTGCCAACGGCAGCGCCACCATTCTGGTGGCCACCGACGTGGCCGCCCGCGGGCTCGACATCAAGGAGCTGGGCGCCGTCATCAACTACGAGCTGACCTATGATCCGGAAGTGCACGTGCACCGCATCGGTCGTACCGGTCGTGCCGGCCAGCAGGGTCTGGCCCTGAGCCTCTACCAGCCGAACGAGGCCCAGCGCGTCAACCTCATCGAGGAGTACCAGCAGGCCCCCATGCCGCAGGGCGATCTGGCCGAGATTGGTCGCGAGATCAAGCCGATTGCGCCGCAGATGGTGACCCTCTCCATCGATGCAGGCCGCAAGACCAAGGTACGCGCCGGTGACATTCTGGGCGCCCTGACCGGTGAAGGTGGCATTGCCGGTGCCGATGTAGGCAAGATCCAGATCTCCGAACAGTACTCCTACGTGGCGGTAAAGCGCAGCGTAGGGAGCGCCGCCCTCAAGCGGTTGCAGGAAGGCAAGATCAAGGGCCGTACCTACCGCGCCCGCAAACTGGGTTAACGACGCAGCCTGGCAGCTCATCTGCCGGGCTCAATCTTGACCACGACTCGGGCGCCTTTGCAGGTGCCTGTTTTTTATCGCACATGTGCCATTCCCATGGCATGGACAACACAGATGAACAGAGAACCCCAAGCCGAAGTCAGCTGCCAGAACTGCGAAGCCTGCTGCTGCCGCCTCGAAGTCATGCTGTTTACCGATACCGGCGTACCGGATCGCTACGTGGACGAGATAGAAGGACAGGTGCCCGTGATGCACCGGCTGGAAGATGGTTGGTGTGCGGCGCTCGATCGCAATACCATGATGTGCCGTATCTACGAAGTTCGCCCGCTTATCTGCCGCGAATTCGAGATGGGCGAGCCCGACTGCGTCGACGAGCGGGATAAATGGTTTATCAACCTGAGCTAGTCACGATACGAAGGTACTGACCTAGGCCTGTTTCGCGGCCAGCTGCTGCTTAAGCCAGTGAAGCGCCTCGTCGGTCTGCCCGAAGTAGCGAACCTCCTGAAATGGCAGGTCGTGGAATATCTGATCCGCCAGGTATTGCTTGAAGCTCCCCGCCAGCACCACAGCCAGAAAGGCGCAGCCGTTGGCGGCACACCAGCCGAACTGGCGACGAAAACGGGCTAGAACCTCGGGCCCTGCTGCCTCAAATTCGGTTGCTACCTCGACGATTCCCCAGGGCGCATCACGCAACTGGGCGAGTTGCTGGCTGAAGGCTGACTCATAGGCCATGGCCCCCATCAGATTGAAGGGACCGCTCGGCTGACAGATCAGCACCTGTCCCTGCCGCTGCATCTTGAAATGACCGTGTGCTTGTAACGTCACGTCCGCCTCCTTCCATGGATTTTCACTGTGCCAGCACAGCCGGATGTTGCAACAAGGTAAGGATTTATCTACAAAAAGTCCATGCTACATCCAGCGCCCTGACGCCGACTGCGCCACCTTTTGACTCCCCTGGCCTGACGCTGACGCTCTGTATCACTCCCAGAACGAGCCCATCATGTTCTGTTGCAGTTAACAAAACGTTGCTGTTATCATCCGCGCCGCCACAAACATTCCACCAACAGAAACGTTGGTCATTAGCGCAAGGATCAGAGATGAAAAACAGGGCCTCGAGCCATTACCAGCGGATCTGGCGCTGGCACTTCTACGCCGGCCTCTTCGTCGCCCCCTTCCTGATCCTGCTCTCACTGACAGGGATCGTTTATCTGTTCAAACCCCAGCTCGACAATTTGCTCTATCCCGAGCTGATGAAGGTGCCCCCCGCCGCCCACATCCTGAGCGCCGATCAACTGTCGGGCAAGCCCCTTGGCGCCGATGCCCTGTGGGCCAAGGCACGGGCCACCATGCCGGACGCCAACCTGAGCAAATACCTGCCACCGGCCGCGCCGGATACCAGCGCTCAGTTTATCGTCACGCAACAAGGCAATGAACTCACCTTGTTTATGGATCCTGTCAGCGGCACCCTGCTCGGCACTATGGATAACAAGTGGAACTTGCAGGCGGTGGCTCGCGCCCTGCATGCCGATCTGCTGCTCGGCACCACAGGGGATCGGCTGATCGAGCTGGCCGCCGGCTGGGGCATAGTGCTGCTTGTCAGCGGCCTCTATCTCTGGTGGCCACGCAAGGGCCCGGGGGTCGGCGGTATCCTGTGGCCACGGCTGAACCAGCGAGGACGCCTCTGGTGGCGAGATCTGCACGCCGTGGTCGGCTTCTGGGGCGCGGGCTTCCTGCTGTTGCTGCTGTTGAGCGGCATGACCTGGACCGGATTCTGGGGAGCTCAATTCGCCGACCTCTGGAATCGCTTCCCCGCCGCCATGTGGAACGAAGTCCCCAAATCCGCCCCTCTCGTCCGCAACCTCAACCATTCCCATGAACAAACAGTGCCCTGGGCGGTGGAGACGATGCCGATGCCGAGTTCACAGCCAGCAGCCAAGCGTCATGATCACAGCACCATGCACCAGGGCGGCGAGCAGGATGACATTGTCATGGCCAGCCACCGCATTCCGCTGCAACAGGTGGTGGAGATCGCACAGGCACGCCAGGTCAGCCCGGGTTACAGCATCACACCACCGGTCGGTGAGAGCGGCGCCTACACCATAGCCCTGTTCGCCGACGATCCGCGCAACGATGCCACCTTGCATATCGATCAGTACAGCGGCAAGGTACTGGCCGACGTGCGCTGGCAGGATTACGGCCCGGTCGCCAAGACGGTGGAAACCGGCGTCATGTTGCACATGGGCAAACTCTATGGCTGGCCCCATCAGCTCGCCATGCTGGTCATCTGCCTGATGGTGCTGCTGAGCTCGGTAAGCGGCCTCTGGATCTGGTGGAGCCGCCGCCCGCAGGGTCGTCTCGCCGCCCCGCCGCTGCCTGCCAAATTACCCCCCATGCGCGGTGCCATCGCCCTGCTGATCCTGCTCGGTATCGCCTTCCCGCTGGTGGGCGCCTCCATGCTGGTCATCTGGCTGCTGGACAGCCTCTTCTTCTCCCGCCGGGCCCCCAGATTGGCCCAAGCCAGCTGAGTGTCACTTACCCGAACGACGGGGT
Organism: Aeromonas salmonicida; assembly: GCF_028355655.1. Classification (NCBI taxonomy): domain Bacteria; kingdom Pseudomonadati; phylum Pseudomonadota; class Gammaproteobacteria; order Aeromonadales; family Aeromonadaceae; genus Aeromonas; species Aeromonas salmonicida. The sequence continues at coordinate 4,271,314 of NZ_CP110645.1, forward strand.
GACAAATCCATATGCAAGCAGGGCTCCTTCTTGGAGCCCTGCTTGTTTCATCCCTGTCCTACTTGCTCCCCTCGACCAGCTGGAGGATCTTTCTGGCCTTCTCGAAATGATCGAGTCTGTGAGTCTGGATCCACCAGGTCGCCACCTCCATCAGCAAGTCGGGGTCGTCATTTCTGTTGGCGAAAAAAGCATAAAAAGAGAGCCCGACCGTCTCCCCCTTCTGCGCTATTTTCTGGCGGCAAACCTGGATGATTTTCTGTTTGAGTGACTCGCGCATAAGCCGTTCTCCTGTCTGACTGGTGACGTGCCAACGAGTCGCGTCAGCACACAAAAAGGGCTCCCGCATCGGGAGCCCTTTTCACATAAAAAAACAAGCAAGCATCCCATCAGGAGATCGCCAACCCGATGGAGAGCAGCAGGCTGAACAGGAAGGCGCTGATGGCGGTCTTCTTGAGGGCACCGGTCAGCACCTCGCCATCGTAGCTTTCACGCAGGGTGCGCGCAGCATCGGTGAGGGGCTTCATGGCAGGCAGGAAGATCCAGGGCCAGAAACTGGCGGGCTGGGTCAGCAGGAAGGCGATGGTGCTGACCAGCGCCGCCCCCAGCAACAGCCAGTGGTAGGCGATGGCACGGTTGCGACCCAGCCGCACCGCCAGGGTGATCTTGCCGCTGACCGCATCCGTCTCTATATCCCGCACATTGTTGATGTTGAGAACGGCAGTCGCCAGCAGGCCGCAGGCAGTGGCCGGCAGCAACAGATCCCACGCCAGTGTCTTGGTAAACAGATAGTAGGAGCCGAGTACCCCCAGCAGACCGAAGAAGAGGAACACCGAGATATCCCCGAACCCACGATAGCCGTAAGGGGTCTTGCCCACCGTGTAGGTGATGGCCGCGACTATGGCTGCGCCACCCAGCACCACGAAAGTGAGGATCTGCAGCCACTGATCGCCAAAGGCGCAACCCAGCAGAGAGAGGCCGCTAACCACGGCAGCCAGGGCGGTCAGCCCCATGGCCACGCACATCTGCTTTTGGGTGATGAGACCCGAGACCACGGCACGCTGGGGGCCAATCCGCTCGCCATTGTCCGCACCGGATACCGCATCCCCGTAATCGTTGGCCAGATTGGAGAGGATCTGCAGCAGTATGGCGGTCAGCAGGGAGAGCGCCATTATGGTGCCATCAAAGGCCCCACGACTGGCCGCCAGCCCCGAGCCCAGCAAAATGGAGGAGCACGCGAGCGGCAAGGTTCGCAAACGCGCCGCCAGCAACCAGATAGAGAAGGTATTTGTCATATTGTGATGGCCAAACAATCAGATATTGATCGTGTTAAGGGTTATCGAACTGGATTTCGGTATACTTGGCGCCTCGGGAGGTAAGCTCCCCGGGCGATTTACATGGACGAATGGGCAGATAATATATAGGAATAATCGCTCCTTTGGCATAAACCAACGGCATCCTTCTGCAGGATTGACCGTCACTATCGGCTCATAGACGAAATCCATGTTGGCTCAGACCCATATCAAGCAACAACTGGACGCCCTGCGTCACAGCAACGCCAGCGGCTTCGTCCGGCTGCGCGTGGCGATCGAGGTCGGCTCCTTTCTGGGCTGGCTCGCGGCGCAGACTCTCTATCCCCGCATCTATTGGCATGCCAGAGGGCACGACAAGCCCGAGTATGTGGCGCTGGGTTGCATTCGGGAACTGACCCGTCCGCAAGACATACAACAGGTCTGCGAGCACGCCAACCAGCCCTACGACGACAGCCCGCGCTACTACGGTGGACTGGCGTTCGATCCCGCTCAGCCCGGTTGGCAGGGATTCGGCCCCTGCCGCTTCGTGCTGCCCCGCATCGAGCTGGTGCGCCGGGGCGAGTGTGTCAGCCTTTGCCTCAATCTCTGGCTACCGGAGCAGCAAGGGGCGGCCGAGTTCGATGCCGAAATGCTGGCCGCCGAAAGAGCGCTTGATGCCCTGCTGCCGGAAGCACCGCTTTCCCCCTTGCTGCGGCGCGACTGGCAACGCCAGGATTGCCCTGCCCAGCCGCACTGGCAGCAACTGGTGGAACGGGTCACAGCCCCCGATTTTCAGGCGCACACCCCCAAGGTAGTGCTGTCGCGGGAGAGCCGTCTTACCCTGAATGACGCAAGGGCTGATGCCACACATGATGCCGGCAATGCCGTCTCCCCCTGGGCCCTGCTGGCACAGTGGGCACAGCACGCCCAGGACTGCTTCCACTTCGGCTTTCAGTTTTCCCCCGAGCAGAGCTTCATCGCCTGCTCCCCCGAGCGGCTCTACCGCCGGGAACAGGATCATCTCTTCACCGAGGCACTGGCAGGCACCATACGCCGCTCCGGCGACGAAGCGACCGATGCGGCCCTGGCCGCCGAGCTGCTGGCCGACAGCAAGAACCGGCTGGAGAACAGGCTGGTGCATGCCGACATCCTCAGTCGACTGGCCCCGCTCACCACGGGCGCCAGCCTGACCGAGCCGCGCATTCTGAAACTGCGGCTGTTGCAACACCTCAAGTGCGACATAGAGGCCGAACTCAAGCCTGGTGTGTGTGACTGGCAACTGCTGGACGCCCTGCACCCCACCCCCGCCGTGGGCGGCGCCCCGCGCGAAGCCGCTCTGGCCTTCATCCGCGAGTTCGAGCCCCATGATCGTGGCTGGTATGCCGGTGCCTGCGGCATGCTGAGCCGGGAGACCTCGGAGTTCTCCGTCGCCATCCGCAGCGCCCGCGTCACGGCGCAGACAATCACACTCTATGCCGGGGCTGGCATAGTGGCGGGATCAGAACCCGCCGCCGAGTGGGCCGAACTCGACAACAAGATCGCCAATGTGCTCTCCCTGCTGGGATAGCGTTTTCTCATCGACCCCTCATTCAGCGAGAGCCTCATGTTTGCCAGTCAACATGCCACCTTCAATCACGTCTGGTCTTCCCTCTTGCTGGAAGAGCTCTATCGCCTCGGCGTGCGAGACATAGCGCTGGCCTCGGGCTCACGTTCCGCGCCGCTCACCATGGCCGCGGCCGCCCATGTCGGCTTTCGCCGCCATCTGCATTTTGACGAGCGGGGCTTGGGGTTTATGGCGCTGGGGCTGGCCAAGGGCAGCGGTCGACCGGTGGCGGTGATCATGACCTCGGGCACAGCGGTCGCCAACCTTTGGCCCGCCGTGGCAGAGGCGCAACTCACAGGCGTGCCGCTGATTATCCTCTCGGCCGATCGGCCGCCCGAGCTTATCGACAACGGCGCCAACCAGGCGATCGATCAGCAGGGGATCTTCGGTCGCTACCCCGTCTATCAACAGAACCTGCCGAGCCCCACCCCGACCATACCCGCGGCCTTCGTGCTGAGCTCGGTGGATCAGGCGCTGGCCCAGCAGGCGCTGACTCCCGGACCTGTCCATTTCAACTGCATGTACCCCGAGCCCCTCTATCCCGGCGATGAGTACCTGGATTTTTCCGGCTATCTGGACCCTCTCGGCGACTGGCTGCATTCAAGCGAGCCCTGGAGCCCCTGGCAGCAGAATGAGCAGATCTGTCCCCGCCAGCCCGATTGGGCGGCCTTGCAGGGCAAACGCGGCATCATAGTTGCGGGACGCATTCAGGATCCCGCCCAGGCGCAGGTGGTGGCCGAGCTGGCCGAGCGCCTCGGCTGGCCGCTGCTGGCGGACCTGCAGAGCCAGATCCGCTTCGATGCCCGCAACCTAATCCACATGGATCTCGCCCTGCAAAACAGCTGCTTCGTGGCCGAGCTGGCCCGCGCCGAAGTGCTGCTGCAATTCGGTGCCCGCCTCATCTCCAAGCGGCTCGGCAAGTTCATCAAGCAGCACCCCTGGCAGGATTACTGGCTGGTGGACCCGCAGCCGGCGCGACTCGATCCCGATTACCGGCTGCGCCGCCGTCTGGTGTGCGAGCCCGCCGCCTTCGCCGCAACCCACAAAGTGAGCACTCGCCACCTGCCCTGGCACCGGCTGGCGGAGCGCCAGCAGAGCGCCACCCGCCAGATCCGCAGCGCCTGCGATCGCTTCTCAGAGCTCGGCGTCTGTCATCGGCTGGGCAACCTGATTCAAGGCCAGTTGTTTGTCGGCAACAGCATGCCGGCCCGGCTGATGGACATGCTCGGCGAAGCGGGCAAGGGGCCGAGCCGGGTGATGACCAACCGCGGCGCCTCAGGCATCGATGGCCTCATCGCTACCGCCTATGGTTTTGCCCAGTCGAGCGAGCAGCCAACGACCCTGTTGATTGGCGATCTCAGCGCCCTGCACGATCTCAACAGTCTGGCCCTGCTCGGCAAATCGAGCCGGCCGCTGGTGGTGATCCTGCTCAACAACGACGGCGGCAGCATCTTTCGCATGTTGCCGGTGCCCACCGGCGATCAGCTGCTGGAGACCTACTACTGCCTGCCCCACGGCCTGCACTTCGAGCACGCCGCCGCCATGTTCGGCCTCCATTATCGGGCGCCAACCACGCTGGCTGAATTCGAGCAGGCCTACACCGCAGCCCTGAAAAAACCGGCGTTGGAAAAGAAAGTAACCCTGATTGAAATCAAGGTACCGAGCAGCGAAGTCGCCGAGGATCTCAAGGCACTGGGGGCGGCTATTCGTGGCCTCTAACCCGAACGGCCAGGAACTGCCTCTGGTACTGCTGCACGGTCTGCTCGGCGATGGCCGCGACTGGCAGCCAGTGATCGAAGCCTTGCCTGGAATAGATTGCCACGCGCTGGATCTGCCGGGCCACGGCAGCCATCAAGGGGTGAGTGTGACCGGCTTCGAGCAGGCTCATCAGTGGCTCTGTGATGCGCTAAAGGCACTCGGCATCGAGCAGTACCGACTGGCCGGCTATTCGCTGGGCGGGCGGCTCGCCCTCTATCATGCCAGCCAATCCCCTGCCGGATTGCAGGCCCTGCTGCTGGAAAATTGCCATACCGGTCTGCCACTGGCCGAGCGGGCCGCTCGCATCGAACACGACGAGTGCTGGGCCCGGCGCTTCGAGCGCGAACCGCTGACAGAAGTGCTGGCCGACTGGTATCAGCAGGGGGTCTTTGCCGATCTCGACGAGGCCGCTCGCGCCCGCCAGATAGCCGGACGCCTTGGCAATCAGGGCCTAGCCGTCGCGACCATGCTGCGCGCCACGTCGCTGGGCCAGCAGCCGGATCTCGCGCCCTGGCTCGTCAGTACCCGGTTGCCGGTGACCTGGATCTCCGGCAGCCGGGATCACAAATTCCATCAACTGGCTTGCCAGTTGGTAAAGCAGGGCTGCAATATCAATCACTTGACCCTGGATGGCAGCCACAATCTGCACGCCAGCCAGCCCGAGCGCTTTGCCTCGTGCCTGCGCGACTGGATTGCGAGTACGCCATAAAACGGCATGACACCCTTTACCCGAGCCGGCGTCGCGGGCTTATCACCAACAAGAAAAAGAGAGTGCACATGATTGACGCAATGACGGAAGCGGGACTGTATACCCTCGTCCAGCATGACGATATTGCTCAACTCTATTGTTCAACTCTGCTCTACCAGATCAGAAGGAAAAAACCATGATTGAGGCAATGACGGAAGCGGAACTGTACGCACCTGTCGAGTGGCGCGATTGCTCCGCCGGTTACGAGGATATCCTCTATCACAAGTCCGGCGATGGCATTGCCAAGATCACCATCAATCGTCCCCAGGTCCGCAACGCCTTCCGTCCCCGCACCGTCAAAGAGATGCTGCAGGCGCTGGCCGATGCCCGCTATGACGATCATATCGGCACCATCATACTCACCGGCTTCGGCGAGAAGGCGTTCTGCGCCGGTGGCGATCAGAAGATCCGTGGCGACTACGGTGGATACCAGGACGACGAAGGCACTCACCACCTCAACGTGCTCGACTTCCAGCGTGACATCCGCACCTGCCCGAAACCCGTGGTCGCCATGGTGGCTGGTTACGCGGTCGGCGGCGGCCACGTGCTGCACATGATGTGCGATCTCACCATTGCCGCCGACAACGCCCAGTTCGGCCAGACAGGTCCGAAAGTCGGCTCCTTCGACGGCGGCTGGGGCGCCTCCTATATGGCCCGCATCGTCGGCCAGAAGAAGGCCCGCGAGATCTGGTTCCTCTGTCGCATGTACGATGCTGGCCAAGCGCTCGACATGGGGCTGGTCAACACAGTCGTGCCTTTGGCCGAGCTGGAGCGCGAAACCGTGCGCTGGTGCCGCGAGATGCTGCAAAACAGCCCGATGGCGCTGCGCTGCCTGAAAGCGGCCCTCAACGCCGACTGCGATGGCCAGGCCGGCTTGCAGGAGCTGGCGGGGAATGCCACCATGCTGTTCTACATGACCGAAGAGGGTCAGGAAGGGCGTAACGCGTTCAACGAAAAACGTCGTCCCGACTTCTCCAAATACAAGCGGAATCCCTGATGAAACTCGCTCTCTATCGCTACCAACTGCCTTTTACCCAGCCCCTGACCTTTCACGGCAAGGTGGAGGTGGCGCGAGAGGGCCTGCTGGTTCGCGTTGACAAGGGCTGGGGGGAGATAGCCCCCCTGCCCGGTTTCTCCAAAGAGACCCTGGCCGAAGCGCAAGCCGAAGCGCTCGCTTGTCTGGAGCAACTGGCTCAGGGACAGCCCATCTCGCCCCTGCTGCCTTCGGTGCAATTTGGGTTCGATTGCGCGCGCCGGATCTGGCCTGAACAGGCCGCCACCCTGCCCGCACCCTATCCCCTTATTCAAGGCTCCCCCCAGGAGCTGCTCAAACACTGGAAGGACTGGCTGCACCAGACCCCCAGCAAGGCCAAGCTGAAAGTGGCCCGTTACCCCATGCGCGACGAGCTGGCGCTGATCCGCCTGCTGTGCGATCGCATCCCCACTCTCAAGCTGGTGCTGGACGCCAACCAGGGCTGGACCCGTGAGGAGGCCTGGGCCTTCTGCGGTCACCTGGATCCGAACCGAATCGAATATCTGGAAGACCCTTGCGCCGACTTTGACGACATCGCCTTCGTGGCGAACCGCACCGGCATGCCGGTCGCCATCGACGAGCTGTTGGCACAAGGCAAACCCTGGGAACCTATCCCGCAACTGAGAGCCCTGGTGCTCAAGCCCATGCTGCTCGGTTCTCTGGCCAACAGTGAAGCCCTGGTGGCCCGCGCCCGCGAGCTGCGCCTGAAAGTGATCGTCTCCTCCTGTTTCGAGTCCGGCCTCGGCCTCGGCCAGCTCGCCCGTCTCGCGGGTGAATGGGCGCCGGATCAGGCACCGGGGCTGGACACCAAACGCTGGCTGGCAAGCGACCTGCTGGATACCCAGGGCACCCCTGACCTGAGTCTGCTGGAGCCCCTGTTTCACCGTGACTGAAGGGGCCTGCATGCTGCCGACATCTGACCATCACTCCCATTTAGAACCATGCCCGGTGCGCCACTGGGCACAAGCCGCGCCCCACCGGATCGCCATCCACACAGCAACCCCCCTCAACTATCAGCAGCTGGATGCAAGGCTCAACAGCCTGTGCCTGCAACTGGAAGGGGCCGGCTTGAAAAGCGGCGACCGGCTGGCTGCCGTGGTGCGCGGCGCTCTGCCAGACGTCTTGCTGGCCTGGGCCTGCGTGCGCAGCGGCATCATTTTCTGCCCGCTCAACCCCGCCTTTCCACTGACCAGACAGGCCGCACTGGCACAGCAGCTGGACGTGGCCGCCTTCTGGTCGGCCGACGAAATTCCGGTGGGAAGTGGGTGCCCACTGCGGCTGGATTTCAGCACAGAAGTGGCGGCTACCGAGCAGCCCTGGCCACTTGCGCCTGCCCAGTTGAACAACATGATCCTCACCTCGGGCTCCAGCGGCACACCGAAAGCCGTGGTTCATCGCCTTGCCAACCACCTGGCCTCGGCGCGGGGCTCAGCCTCCCTGATCCCGCTGGATGAAGAGTGCGGCTGGCTGCTCTCCCTGCCGCTATTTCACGTCGGCGGCTACGCCATCCTGTTCCGGGTCTTTCTGGCAGGCGCCAGCCTGGTGCTGGACGATCGCAGTCAGCCCCTCAAGGCGCGCCTCGAATGCCAGCCCATCACTCACCTGTCGCTGGTACCGACCCAGCTCTGGCGGCTGATGGCTGAGGGTTTTGACCCCGCTCGCACCCGCTTGCGCGAGCTGTTGCTCGGTGGCGCCGCCATCCCGCAGCCCCTGGTTGCTCGCCTTGCGGCCATGGGCTTCACCCCCAAGGTGAGTTACGGCCTCTCCGAGATGGGCAGCCAGGTCTGTACCGGCCAGGCGACCACTGCGGGCCTGGTTGGCAAACCGCTGCCGGGGCGGGAAGTCTGCATTCAACAAGGGGAAATTTGCGTACGCGGTGACACTTTGTTTGCCGGTTATTTCAAGGAGGGCGTACTGGAGCGACCGCTCGACGAGGCTGGCTGGTTTCGCACCCGCGACAAGGGGCATGTCACCGCCGACGGAGAGCTGGTGGTGGAAGGGCGGATCGACAATCTGTTTATCTCGGGCGGCGAGAATATCCAGCCCGAGACCATAGAGCAGCGGCTAGCGGATCACCCTGCCGTGGCCCAGGCACTGGTGGTGCCCATACCGAGTGAGGAGTGGGGGCAAAGACCCGCCGCCTTCATCGACTGGCATGGCGAACCTGTGCCCTATCCGGAGCTGGCCGCCTGGATCAGGCAGACATTACCCGGCTTTATGGTGCCGGACCTCTGGCAACCCTGGCCGGACATGGGCGGGGCTCTCAAACCACAGCGAAAGCTGTATCAGCAGTCAATCTTCAAGCAATAAACCGCCATACGACAAGATCTGGCACAACAGATCCATCCGATCCGCACCGTATTCAACAAAACTCCTGAACGAGGCCAAAAACATACTCAGGCTGCAAACTAAGTGAGAACGATTACATAAATGGCCATCTTTTTGAGTGTTTTTTGAACCAAATTAATAACCTGTAGTACCATACCCGCTGCCAAGCACCTCAATGGAAACCTAAATAATTGATAATTAAAGATATTGTAGTTTTTTCATTATTTGAACAACTGCCACATGATGGTAAAATGCACTCCTTGGCGGTAAGACGAGTCACACATGAGTAACAAAAATTATAAAATTGCAGAGGATATTATTTTCTCCGCTGCAATATTCAAGCTCTCAAAGGGAGAAAGAGACATCAAGCTCAGCAACAAGGAAGCAGAGCTACTCGAAATGCTGTGTGATGAGGCAGGCAGTGTCATTGCCAGAGGCAAGCTGCAGGAGACCTTGTGGCCAAATCAGGACAATACCGATACCAACCTTAACCGTCAGATCCTCTCTCTGCGCAGAAAACTGGAATCCATTGGTTTACTGGATGCAATCGATACTATACCGAGAGTCGGTTATATCTTCTGTGCACCGGTTGAGATCAGCGGAGAAGAAGAGGAAACGATAGCTACTGATAACATAGTGCCAACACCTGCAAGCATGCCACAACCAAGACGACAATATAGCCGTAGACGATATGACCGCTATTTCAGTCCAAAACGCATCATGCTGTTTGCATTGATCATGGTATCTATTACCTCATTGGTGATATTCATTTACCATTATGCCAATGCCAATACCCTGAGAACGATCAATCTCAGCCATGTTTCTCTCTATATGACCAGTGAGACAGAGCATGCGTTGAAATTGAACATTGCGACTCTGACTCCGCTTGCTCAGCGCATCCCTCATTATGAAGATGAACATGTTTCCATTCTCATCGGAAAGGAAGCTATCAGCTACTTTTCCATTGACAATAAAAACAAACTTCTGTCAGAAAATATTTTCCTGTTGAGAGCGGGCCACCCTGTCATGGAAGAGGTGCAATGTGTCGTGGCAACGATGGCGCTGCAGGGAGAGAATGTTTCGCACAATTATTATAATAATCCGCATACCGTTGTCAGATACCATAGCAGCTGCCTAGCGCCAGAGAACTGGGTAGAAATAACCAGAAAAAGCAAGATGATTGTCACCATGAACAGAGAGATTGTGGTAGCGACCGTGATTGCAACCGATCATAAGGGACAGACACTGTTCAACCTGGATTCCGTCGGGGATGTAGAGCGTGATGATGATGATATTGCGGTCGAAATAAAGAATACTATTGTCAACTTCATTGACCAGAAAGCACTCATCAATAATAGCATGGTCGCCACTCTGGTCGCAGCCTTGACGCCACCAAAACAGAAGGCGCTGTTCATCCAACTGCCGGGTGGAATATATTTATCCAGCTATATGGGGGGCGTTCTCTCCTGGCCCAGCAGAGAAAACTTGAAGGTCATCCAGCGCAATGACCCTTGAGTTATTCATAGGCGACAATGAAATTGGCCACGGCGGTATAATCGCCAGGTTTGATATTCCTTGCGGCGATGGCATCCGGGTGGCCTTCAACCCGAGCGAAAAAATTCAGCTCATTTTCTGTTGAATTGCCCAGCACATAGCCGCGGGAAGGAGTACCCAAATCCAGCGGGGATTGAGTGGCGTCATACAACCTGATACCCGCCCCCTTGGCAGAACCAGCGGAAAAAGCCAGAGCACCGCTCATCTGCTGATCTGCCGAACCGCTGAAGGTCACCTTGGCCATGCGGAAAATACCTGGCTTGCAGTTGGTCAGGCGGATAACAAAAGGCACTTGGGCCCCGGCACCTGCTGAATAGAGTTCCCTGACGTCAACCACCCCCATGTCGACCGACTGATCGGCTGACTCGGGTGATACCAGGCATGGCTGGTCAATAATTCGGCCATGAAGATGAAGTGTATTGCCCAATAACTCCAGGTCTTCACCCGCTCGTGGTGCAGCCATCACTGCCAGTGACGGGCAAAGCAACAACCCTATCCAGAACGTCCTGAACATGTGACTTTCCCTCACTGGAATTCGGCAACGATAGTTGCTGTGGCGTAAAAATCACCCGCGGCTATATCTGCACCAACCGGTGATATAGGGGCAGCAATGAATCCCCAATCGCCAATATTACCTTGCATGGTGACTGGGTAAAATTCATTAAGCCTTAATACGGAGCCATCCAGTTGCTTGAACTTGATCCCCAAGTTATTAATGACCTGTCCACCTTGATAGCCATCCTTGGTAGTCCGCAAATAGTCCTGACTAAAAGATGTTGGCTTTCCAGAAATACCAAGGTTGATCTTCAAGGCATCACCTTCGAAAGCTCCCCCTTCACAACGGAAGGTCAAAGGGAGCGTTTTTTCATAATTACTTCCATCCAGCCCAGTACCAGGTAAATCCCCAAACTCCACTTCTATCGTCTGACCGCCATTGATTACACACTTCTCTGGCACATAAAGAATTGTCGAATTAATGACAATTCTAGACATGGCTATGTTGTTGAAATCAGAAGAGGTAGCACCCAGTCTACCGAACATTTCCACTACCTGCCGATCTGAAATCTGAACGCCATTGATAATTTGCTTTCGGACTCGGAAAGTAACTCGCCCTTTGCTGCCACTCTCAAAATTAGTTATCCGAGTCTCTCGACCTTGGGTGCAAGAGTGATTTGGGTAATCATTACTTTCATTTGGGAAAGGAGCCGCTACATACTTCTTTTTCCAGCCAGCTATCCATATTTCAACCTTCATATCCAGAAAGTCATTCAGTTTTACAAATCCATCACCCACCTGAGGTAGACCATTGCTCATGACCGCCTTGTAATACACCGGTGAGCTAGGAATGCTTCTATCGGGACAAGTAACAGTTCCTGCATACTGTCCTCCCAAATTCCACTCAAAAGCTCTTGTCTTGTAGCCAGGCTTGTTTTCAATATCCTCTTTACCGAGATCAACCCTGTATTCATGATCCCCATCAGGAATGACATAACCATTTGCCAGCGCTGTGCCAGCAAACAGCAAAAAACCGGAGCAAAAAACGGAACGTAACATAACCTTACTCGCTCTTCATGGCTTTACAGGCATTGCCGACACACTGGTACTTGATATCCATATATCCGCCGTAATCGTTTACATAGCTGATAATGAATTCACTGCCCAACGTCTCGGGGATCTTGGCATCCAGCTCGGATTTGGGGGCCACCATAAAGGCAGAGAAGCCTTTAATGGATGTTTTCTCTTTGCCCTTGGGATGAGCCAGGCCGACATAGGTGACGTAGTAAGGGGTCGGGTTATTGACCTTCAGGGTTGTGCCCTGCTTGGTGATCGTCACTTGATCCTGCCAGACGGCACCACGCTCAGGGAGGATAGCCTCGGGGCGGTAGAAGAGCTTGATCTTGGATTGCACGGCAATCTGCATGACGTTGCTCTTCTCGCTCTTAGGCGGGATCTCGCGCAGGTTGAAGTAATAGATAGATTCGCGATCTTTTGGCAACGTCTCGATCGCAGGCACGGAGGCGATCCTGACAATCGACTTCTGATTGGCATCCACCCGCTGTACTGGCGGCAGCACCACGAAAGGCGAAGCGATCTTCTGCCCCTGGGCATCTTCAATCCAGGCCTGCGCCAGATAAGGCAGCTTCTGATTTTCGTTTTTGATGTTGAGACTGATGGATTTGGCGCCACCAGGATAAACGGCGCGAGTACGATCCAGCACAATCGCGGCACTGACGTTCAGTGACGTCATACCCAGTACGGCCAGACAGGTAAAAGAGAGCAGCTTTTTCATCGGGTTCCCATTACTTACAAGTGAGCGTCTTCATCGACAGATCGGTTACGTCGTGCGGTGCCGCTATCTTGCACTGACGGGCACCACCCCAGGAAAGTTCAAACGATTCATCCGGTTTTACCCCCGCCAGATAGACCAGACCATCCTCATCCACGACGGAGAGTACCCGTCCGGCGTCATTGACGACGGTTGCACCGAAGGGCGGATAGGAACCATTGGGCAGCCTGACGCTGGCCAGCAACTTGAAGCCCTGGGCAATTTCAAAGGCATTATACCCAATCGCACCTTCCGTCAGGGTTCCCTGCTTGATGGCATTCATGGCATCTATGTCATCGCTCAGCTGGTCCACGTCGATACGGGTATCGCTCTTGCGATAATCGGTCATGTCGCTGATCACGGCCACGCCAAACCGGTTCGTTACCGCACGTCCATTATTGAAAGAGACATCGGCGACCTTGCCGGTATCTACCATCATGCGGGTTCCTCCACGTCGGGTCGCCTGATGCAAGGCGGCGCCATGTTCGGTCGCCGTCAAACCGCCCCGCATGCTGGCACCGACCGAGGTGTATTCGCTCTGTACGCTGTAGGCATTGAGGCTGACGGCGCCGATGTCACTGTTGTGGTTGTAATAACCTCGCGCGACCGCATGACCATTGCTCTGCACCCCGGCCCCCAGCTGATAGGTATCATCCGGCCGGCTGTAATCCTGATAGGTTGCCAGGTGGGTGACCTTGCCGTTGGAAGACTGCACGCTGTATCCCGCACTCTTCCTGTCCCCGATCGGCATACTGACCGTCAGCATGACACTCTTGTCATCCTCATAATTCTCTGTCTTGGTCTTGTAAGCAGACAAATAGAGAGAGACATCCTTGAAACTGCCAATATTCACATTCTTGTTGATGGACAGGCCGTAACGATCTTCCGCGTCGTGATTCCAATAGGTTCTATGGGTGTAATCCATATACATGGTCAATGCCTTGGCGGCATCATCAGCCCAGAATGTCTTGTTGGCAGTAATGGTATATAGCTCTTTATCACCCCAGGTATTGTAATCATCACTCGATGCAACGTTATTATTTTCCAGTCGATCCTTGTTACTCAGGAACTGCGACATTGTCATGAAGTTATGTTGCGAGAAACGATAACCCGCAAAGGTGATGGCGCTGTTGTATTCATCGAACTGCTTGGCATAGTTCAACCGAAATGACTGGCCAATCTTGGTAGATAAACCTGGTAATTTCGCAATGGATTGGGTCAAGTCAGCAGAAATAGCACCGAATGCATACAGGTCGCGACCAATCCCCAGGCCCATGGAGTTATATTCGCCAGCAACCAGACTACCACCATAAAGAGACCAGGAGTTCGCCACCCCCCATGAGAAGTCCCCCGTCACAAAACCAGGACCATGGATATCGTGAGCAGAGTCACCCAGTTCTGATGGGGCGCCGACCGAGATGTTGTAGCGAACATACCCTGGCCGGGTCAGATAAGGCACGGTTGCCGTATCCACCTGAAAAGAGCTGACGCTGCCATCCTGCTCCTCCACCCGCACATCGAGGCGACCACGCACAGAACTGTCCAATCCCTGAATACGAAATGGGCCGGCAGGCACGTTGGTCTCATAAATGATGCGGCCAGACTGGGAGATGGTGACTTTGGCGTTGGTCTTGGCGATGCCGCTCACCTCGGGGGCATAGCCTTGCAAGCTGGGCGGCAACATGCGCTCATCATTGGCCAGATTGACACCTGTATAACGAAAACCATCGATCAATTGGGAGTTGAGCTGTTGTTCGCCCACGGTCAGCTTGGCGGCCATGGTCGACAGAGGCCGGTATGCGTAGAGACGGTTAAGCTCGGCTGACGACCGCTCGTCATCCCCCCAATAAGCGCTGGCCTGGTAATCGCCACGCAGGCGCCAGGGACCGTAGTTCGCCCCCAGGGTACCGTAACTGCTGAGGTTGCTGTTGGAGTAGTCGCGCCCTTCATTGACCTGGGCATTGAGGTTGTAATCCAGCATCAGACCAGTGACGCCGACGTCCCACTGCTCGGGCGGAATCCAGTTGGGGTCACTGTATTTCAGCCAGGCCTGGGGGACGGCAATCCTCAGCAAGCCGTTACCAATATCATTGGAGATGATGACCCCATCCAGCGCCAGGAGGTTGGCACACTGACCCTGATGCCAGCTGTCAATCTTGGCGATGGCTTCATCCGTCAGCGCCATCCTGGGGACAAGATCCTGAGGCAAGCAGGCAACACCGCCCTTTCCCTTGCCGTCTTCCACTTCATAAAAAGGGATTTTCTGGAGTGGCAGCTTGTTCTTGTTGACCTCAATCTCAAGATAGTAATCACCCGGCAGGATATAACCTTCATCTGCAAACTGGGAAAGGTCTATCTTGGTTCGCTCGTCCAGATCAAGCGCATCAATATTAAACTCCGTTTCTGCCAACGCGTTATCTGCCACAGCCAACAGGCAAGGCACGCATAGCATAAAAGCCATTTTTAGATAATGTGTTCTAACAGAGTTTGATGTTGAAACGCTCATATATTCACTCTAGGGGTAACATAACGGTCTCACATAATGAGGTATCTACACTAAGCAATCGGGTTGCTTACATATAATTGAGTTCAAATAGGGCTGTATTGCTCGGATAGAACAACACTCCATTATTCACCCTCAAATCAAGTTCCATATCACGATTGACAATATCGGAGACAATAAAATATTCCCCAGATACCTTGTGATATTTCCCATCACTGACAATACCCAGTTCATCATTCACGACACCATGAACAGACATGGATATAAAAGGCAGTGAGGTATCCACTCGCCCTTCTATCTGACAACCACTGACTTTCAGTACTCTATGGTTGGCTTGTTGCTGGGGAGTTTTTCTTTGTTCATCCAAAGTGCAGCCTGACTCGGCCAACCCATCCGTTACTTCATTTGCATACGCAGGCATTGCCATCATCACAACCTGCAACACGACTGGCACAATCATTGGAGTTTTCATGGTCAAGGCACGATGTGGGGGAAACCATGTGTGAAGTTGTGGTGGTTTGCACCACCACAACCCGTATCACACGTTAAGGCAGACTATTACTCGTAGGAGAGAGTAAAGTTGGTCACTGCAGTGAAGGCACCGGCAGTCAGCGGGTTGGCAGTCTGGTCGGCATAGCCTTTCAGCACGGCGCTGAAGGGCAGTTCGTTATCACCGTTCACCAAGTTGAAGGCAGTGGTAGGCTCGCCCAATACAATGGCAGCACCACCCGGAGCAGTCATCTTGATACCAGCACCTTTAGCTTGACCACCACCGATAATCAGCAGGCTCGGATCAATACTATCTTTGATGCCACTGAAGGTGACTTTTACAGCATCTTCATCAGGAGTGATTTCACAGTTCAGCAGTTTGATGCTGAACGGCTTGGAGTTGGACTCACCACCTTTGACCAGCTCTTTGGTGCTGATCTGGCCCATTTCAACAACCTGGTCAACAGACTCGGGAGCAACGGAGCAAGGGGCATTGATAATTTCACCGTTAAAGGTGACTTTACCTGAACCAGCACCGCCGGCAGCAACAGCAGAGCCGCACAGCAGCATGGAACCAACACCCATAGCAACCAAAATTTTATTAGCGTTCATTCTTTATACCTACATTAACGTGTGTTTTATCTCATTACCTAAACCATGCTGGAGTCACAGTGTTAAATAATGAGACGATATGCCACACAGCTACTCTTGCATGACTTTTTCTTCATTAAGCCGGTGAAGATATGAGCCAGACAATCAGTTGCTCTGTGTATGTCCAATTTTATCAAGCCAAGGCAGAAGACCGTATCAAAGGCAGTTCCCGCTACCTTTTATATCTGCACGAATACATATCCATGTAAGCCGTGTAGAAATACTGCTTTCAACCTTTGCTTGGGAAACAAATTAACGACGTATTTGATGCACATCAAATACATTTTGATTTTTATAAATCTTTTTTTAAACACTTTAAAATCATACACTTACAATCGCAACGGAACACATTGAAATAACAAAACACCATTATCAGCACTGTATTGAACATTGGCGATATTAAATTAACCAATAACCTAATCACACCACAAACCAAATTAACAAAAAACCAACATTGAGCACGATAAATATACTCTCCTGGCCATGTTTCTGATCACGTTCAGGCAATCAGGCAATCAGGCAATCAGGCAATCAGGCAATCAGGCAATCAGGCAATCAGGCAATCAGGCAATCAGGCAATCAGGCAATCAGGATTATCTGAAGCTGCCTGTGATGCACAAGAGGTCACACCTTGCTCTCACGGCAGGGATAACATTCAAAGTTTCCATGTCAAATAACATTGGCTTTAAAACATCCGCAGTTGTTGGCTCACTCTTCACAGGCATTCATAATAATAAATTTAATTGGAAGGAAATAAAATATCATCAATATGGGACCGGCATATTTCCCCACCAATACTAATCGACACTTGTGAGGTGTGACTTATATCCCATCTTTTTTTATAGCGATTGATTTCTCAAAGTGGGGTGTTATCATCCGGACATAGAGTAAAGGGCAAACCGATCGAAAGGTCGGGACGCAAAGCCACCGGTCTAAGGGTGTAGATACCTAAGACAGCGGAGCTGCCAACTGAGAAGAGTGATGTCATGATCTGAATGCCATTCTCTTTGATTGCGTTGCCCTTTTCGTACAACGACATGTGACGAAAAGGACATAAAATGAACACTTGCATCCCCTCCACCGGTTCTGTCCGCAAAAGCATTATCCGTTGCGCCTCCTCAGCCGCCACCGCCTTGCTGCTTGGTGCTGCACTGTTGCCCGCTACCGCGTCGGCTTACGATGGCACAGTGACCCTGACTGGTACCATTTATGAATCACCCTGTGACTTTTCTGACAACAGCGTGACCTGCTATTCCGGCGCACAGCGCCAAACCCTGGATTTGGCCAGCCTGCGACAAACTGGCAGCCTCAACGCCATCAATGGCACCCTGAATTACAAGCTGTCAGAAGGCAGCAATAGCATGGCCATAGTGACCGTCAGTTACCTCTAGTTTCCTCCTGAGCCTGGCTCAGGATTGCTTGAGGATCAGGGCCGGCATACCGATTGGTTTGTCGGCAGCCTGTCTTGGCCACTGGCAAAGCAACCTCTGTTGCCTTTGTGTCGCGTCCCTCTTGTCAGTCTCGGTTGCCCCTCTGCTCCGCGTCCTCTCGACCTGTTCCCCTTCCCTATCCACCCTTTCCTGGGTCACAGCATCATGACCACATAAACGCCTGGCGATCGCCAGCACAGAGCCTCCATACCATTCGGACATGAGGCACACCTGCCCACGGCACAGCAAACCTCAAACGAGAGCTGGATCACATTCACAGCGTGGAGGCTTAGATCCCCCCCAGATGGCAGATGAGTCCTTGCTATCACTGCAGCCCCCAATGAGACTCAATGTGTTTTGATAGATGCTAAATAAATGATTTATATGGCCTGATTGGTGAGTTGATACCCTTTTGGAACTTAGTACATTGCCCGCGATAACCACGCAGACTCTCATCCAAAGGGATAAAAATGAACAATCTGGGTACAAGGTTGCTGCTTCTGGCAGCACCGGGCCTGCTCGCCACCTCGGCGCTGGCCAATTACTCCCCCACCGACTGGCAAGCATACCGGCTGAACGGTGAATCGAGCCGCCAGCTGAGCGATCGCGTCACCGAAGTCACCTACGAGCTCAGCGCCCGCAATGACGATGCCCCCTATCAGCAACTGCGCGTCTATCGCCGCTTCGACTGGAACGATAGCGACCTCAGTGCTCTGGCGGAGCAAGTCTGCGGCGAGCCGCAGCTCAGGATTGAGCAGGGCTGGCAGATCCGTTACCTCAGCTGCGAGCAGGTGGTGCCGGCAGGCAAGGCCATCCCGGCCAGCAGCTATGACTATGGTTACGGCATGGAGCAGGGCCGCTGGGAGCCATTGATCGGCACCCCGACCGCACCGCGCCAGGATCGTATGCCGCTGGTCGAGCGCATCATACTGGGTCACAGCGAGCAGGAGCTGGATCGCTGCGAGCTCAACGCCCAGGGCCGCTGCGCCGAGCAGGTTTGGCAATATCAGCCGCAAAACTGGCAGCAACTCAGCGTGCTGGAAGAGACCCCCAACGAGCGGGATGGCCGCCTCGAGCAGATCTTCTTCCGCCTGCAACCCGTGCCAGGCAGTCAGGCTGCCAGCCAGGTGAGCGAGATCCACGTATGGCGCAAGTACAGCTGGCAGCTGGATGAAACCAAAACCCAGCAGGAGTGCGATGAACCCCAGACCCGCCAGGAAGGGGACAAGACCATCAGCTATCGGGTTTGCCGCCAGACCCTGCCCGCCGGCAGCGAGGTGCAGGTAGTACTGAAAGACACCGGCTATCAATACCCGGTCGGTGGCAGCGAATGGCAGACACTGCCGGAAACCGACGAGTGGCAAGAGAGCCGGGTGCTCAATCGCCCCATAGTGCTGGCCAGCAAGGAGGAGCAGCTCGACTGCCGTCGCGCCGATGGCCGCGCCTGCTCCGAGCCGGAGCAACCGGGCACGGATCTGCTGGATGCTGACGCCGCCAGGATAGTGCAGGACGCCAGCGGCCAGCCCGCTCCCGTCTGGCAGGAAAACTATGGCCACGATGACACCAAGCTGCTGGCCGTGTCACGGGGCATGCAGAGTCTGCTGGCGGCCAATCAGCCCGCCCATCCGGCCATGAAGCTGCTGCT
Organism: Aeromonas salmonicida; assembly: GCF_028355655.1. Classification (NCBI taxonomy): domain Bacteria; kingdom Pseudomonadati; phylum Pseudomonadota; class Gammaproteobacteria; order Aeromonadales; family Aeromonadaceae; genus Aeromonas; species Aeromonas salmonicida. Next base: position 4,290,671 of record NZ_CP110645.1, read on the forward strand.
CGAATATGTGCGCGCCCACAACTATCACAACTACGGCAAGCACAAGGAAGATGGCCCGGCCGCCGCCGAGGCGCTGGCTGAAGCCCTGACTGCGCTCGGTGCCCATCCGCTGCTCTATCCGGAGCAGGCCAGCGATGAGGTGGGAGCCGTCATGGGTGCCTGGAGTATCGCCCTGCATGGCCAGTTCAAGAGCCCGGCGGTGCAGAGCCGGTTCGGTACCCTGCTCGGCCAGTTCAACCAGATGCTGGCTTACAGCACCCGCCACGCCAGCGAGATCAATGGTCAGCATGCCTGGGCAACGGGTCTGTTCGATCTGCTCAACTTCCTCGACTTCGCCAGTGACTACAGCGATGCCTTCGCCGCCGATTTCCGCCAGCAGGATGGTGAGCTGCGCAAACAGCTGCACGCCCTCGGCATGAGCGAGCTGTCGCTGTGGCAAGGACGGGATGGCAAGGATCTGTTCCTGCTCAACAACGTGCTGGATGCCTACACCCGCCTCTATCGGGTCACCCGTTATACCCGTCCCGACGAGAGCGAAAACTATCGCACCCTGCTGGATGGCTCAGTCATCGATCTCATCCGTCATCACAGCCTGATCCCGGGTGGCCAGCAGAGCCAGGATCTGCTGGAAGACATGTCGCTGACCCTCTCCACCTACTATCTGACCTACACGGATCGCACCAGCGAAGCCTGCATCAGCGGCGAGTTTGCCGGTCTCTGCACCCCGATACGGCTGGAGGATGTGCTGCCGTTCGAGCACACCTGCTCGCCGACCCTGCGCCTGCGGGCCCAGGAGCTGAGCCAGGATCAGGCCGACGGCATCTGCCGCGAGCTGGGCGCCGAGGAGCAGCAGTTCCATCAGCAAATGGAAACAGGCTGGCAGCCGGTGGCGGATGACAACAACGAGGCACTGGAGCTGGTGATCTTCAACTCCTCCGCCGACTGGAAACGCTACGGCGGCGCCCTGTTTGGTGGTGTCTCTACCGACAACGGCGGCATCTACATCGAAGGAGATCCGGCTCGCCCCGGCAACCAGGCCCGCTTCTTCGCCTATGAGGCTGAGTGGAAGCGCCCCGCCTTCCAGGTGTGGAACCTGCGCCACGAGTATGTGCACTATCTGGATGGCCGCTTCAACCAGTACGGCAGCTTCGGTCACTACCCGCTCAATCGCACCACCTGGTGGTCGGAAGGGCTGGCGGAGTTCATCGCCCACGGTCAGTGCTTCGCCCGTGGCATGGACAATGTAGCGGGTCGCCCGGCGGCCGAACGACCTAGCCTGGCCGACATACTGCACCTGGATTACGACAAGGGTGGCGAGATGGTCTACTCCTGGTCCTATACGGTGCATCGCTTCCTGAACGAGACCGGCCGTGGTGCCAGCTGGCTTGCCATGGCACAGGCCCTGCGCAACCCGGACCAGCAGCAGGCGATGAGCGCCTTCGAAGCCGAGCTGGATCAGCTGATAGCAAGCGACAGCGAGGCCTACCAGAGCTGGCTGAGCCGCGATCTGCTGCCATGGTGGGAGGCCAACAAGGAGTCTGACGAGTGCAAGGCCAACGACTCCTCCCACTGAGGGTGAGGCGTTAGCGACAGAGGGCAGCCACGGCTGCCCTCTGTTTTTATATGAATACTTTATATGGGTGAGGTATCAAGCGGTTAGAAGACAGCCAGATGCGACAGCCTCTGCCCGAGTGACGCCATAGGCAGTTATCAAGCCTGACGCGCAGCGGCAACTTGTAATAGAATGACCCTCTGTCACCTCCTACTTCAGACCCGAACTGCACCGCGCATGAAGAAGTTTGCCAAGATCCTCCTCGCCTGCTTTTGCCTGTTGCTGGTAGCTGCCGCCATGCTGCTGGGCTACAGCGAGTGGACCGTCTCGGACACCCGCCACTACACCTATGACGACGTCGATGCGGTACCCTACAACAGGGTCGCACTGGTGCTCGGCACCTCCAAGTACCTGATTGGCGGCAGTTCGAATCACTACTTCAAGTACAGGATCAAAGCCGCCGCCGAGCTCTACAACAATGGCAAGGTGGACTACATACTGGTCTCCGGTGACAACGCGACCGTCCAGTACAACGAGCCACGCCAGATGCGGCGTGCCCTGATCCAGGCCGGCATTCCGGCCAAGGTGATCTACAGCGACTACGCCGGCTTTCGTACCCTGGACTCCATAGTGCGCGCCAAGGAGGTGTTTGGTCAGGCCCATTTCACAGTGGTGTCGCAGGCCTTTCACAACGAGCGAGCCATCTTTATCGCCCGCCACTTCGGCATCGAGGCCGTCGGCTTCAACGCCAAGGATCCCAGCGCCTATCAGGGTATCAAGACCCGGGTGCGCGAGGTGTTTGCCCGGCTGATGGGGCTGCTCGACCTCTATGTTTTGGACAAGGGACCCAAATTCCTCGGTGAGCCCATCGTCATCGGCGGCCCGGTTCCCTGTCTGACATTGAGTACCCTGGGTATGAGCCAGCCCTGCCTGCCTATTCCCCCTGTGACGCAGGACAAGCAGCCGCGCGACAAGACAGCTCCCGCCGTCAATGCCGCCAGCTCGGCCGCGGCGACCAGTGCCGCATCGACCACGAGCGCAGCAGCAACGACTGGTACATCGCCTGCAACCAGTGCTGCCACAGCGACCAGTTCGTCGGCTGCAACCACATCGGCCAGTTCGTCGCCTGCAACCAGTTCAGCAGGCGCCAATCCAACGCCCTGACCAGACAAAAAGAGACCCGCCGGATAGCGGGTCTCTTTTTGTGAATGGAACAAGACGCTAGCAGATCAGGCCAGCGCCTGCCGGTAACGACGCTCCACCTCGTCCCAATCGATCACCTTGTAAAACGCGGCTATATAGTCGGGACGCTTGTTCTGGTACTTGAGGTAATAGGCGTGCTCCCACACGTCCAGCCCCAATATGGGCGCATGGCCCTGCATCAGGGGACTGTCCTGATTGGCACTGCTCTCCACCTGCAATTTACCCTCCTTGTCGACCACCAGCCAGGCCCAGCCGCTGCCGAAGCGGCTCAACGCCGCCTGGGTGAAAGCCTGCTTGAAAGCATCCAGCCCTCCCAGATCCCGCTGGATCGCCTCCGCCAGCTCGCCAGTCGGCTCACCGCCGCCTTGCGGGCTCATCACCCGCCAGAACAGGCTGTGGTTGGCATGGCCCCCCCCATGATTGCGCACCGCCCCCTGCACTTTGACCGGCAGGCTGTCGAAGCGGGCAAGCAGCTCATCCACCGGCAGGGCGGCCAGCTCGGGGAACGCTTCCAGTGCGACGTTGAGGTTGGTGATGTAGGTCTGGTGGTGACGACTGTGGTGGATCTCCATGGTCAGCGCGTCTATGTGGGGTTCCAGCGCATCGTAGGCGTAAGAAAGGTCTGGCAGGGTATGGCTCATGATCACCTCTTTTTATTGTGATTAATGCAGTTGATGGGCTGGCTCGGCGTGGCACAGGCACTGACCGAGACAACGCTGAATGGCATCCTGAGTGCCGTGCTTGCGCACGAAGGCGATCAGCTCGGTATGGGTGCTGCGGGTATGGCGCAGAGCCGCGGCCCGCAGTGGGCTCGGACAGGCGGGGGACTGGCTGGTAGCAAGCAGGCAATCGTGGATATGGCACAGCAGATCGGCTGCGCGGTCCGGCAGCGTCATGGCGATCAACAGATCCGCCAGATTGTGATGAGCCACCACCAGGGCAGCCACTGCCTCGTCTGCATCGTGCCAGAAAGAGAACTGCTGGCGAGCCAGCCACAGCGCCTGCTGATAATAGGAGAGTGCCTTGGCGTACTCGCCGACATCGAAATAGCGATTGCCACTCAGGGTCTGCTGCTTCCAATGCACCATGCTGCTGTCCGAGTCGGTTGTCCCGACCCATCCCTTCACCCAGGTTCCTGTCATGATCCCAGCCACTCAAATGATAATAATTATTATTTAACTTATGTGGTGACCGAATACAAGGGATACTTGATCTTCGCCGGTCTGACGCCCTCTCCCCTCCTGCCCATATGGGTAGGGCTTTTTTGAATCTGTCTGTTTAGTGATCACTTGCACAGATGCAACTGGCCGGGTTGGCCATGCTGGCGGGTACTGGCATGAAGCCGGTGGCTGTCGGATGGACAGCCTATTTCACAAGGATGATGACGATGAAAAGATGGCTATTGGTGCTGCTGTGCGCCCTGCCCATGCTGGGTCAGGCGGCAGGTTATACCCAGACCCGTTACCCCATGGTGCTGGTGCATGGATTGTTCGGCTTCGACAAGCTGCTCGGGGTCGATTACTTCTACGGTATCCCCCAGGCCCTGACCCGGGACGGTGCCCGCGTCTATGTAGCGCAGGTCTCGGCTACCCACAGCTCGGAACTGCGCGGTGAACAGTTGCTCAAGCAGGTGCAGCAGGTGCTCGCCATCACGGGTGCTGACAAGGTCAACCTCATAGGTCACTCCCACGGCAGCCCGACCATACGTTATGTCGCTTCTGTCGCCCCGGAACTGGTCGCCTCCGCCACCAGCGTGGGGGGCGTCAACTATGGCTCCGAGATAGCGGACCTGGTGCGTGCCAACGTAGCCCCTGGCTCGATAGCCGAGAAACTGGCGGTCGCGGCCGCCTCGGCACTCTCTGGTGTCATCTCGCTGCTCTCCGGTGGCAGCCAGCTGCCACAGGATCCTCTCGCCTCCCTCGATGCGCTCACCAGTGCGGGAGCCCAGCGCTTCAACCAGCGCTACCCCGAGGGGCTACCCAGCCAGTATTGTGGCGAAGGGCTGCTGCGCGCCGCCAACGGCGTCTACTACTTCTCCTGGAGCGGGCGCGGCAGCATGACCAATGTCCTGGATCCGGTGGATCCTGCGCTGGCCCTCACCAGCACTTTTTTCAGCGAGCCCAATGACGGCCTGGTCGGGGTATGCAGCAGCCACCTCGGCAAGGTGATCGGCACCGGCTACCGGATGAACCATCTGGACGAGGTCAATCAGTCGTTTGGCATCCATCACCTGTTTGATACCGATCCTGTCACCCTCTACCGCCAGCACGCCAACCGCTTGCAGGGTCTGGGGCTATGAAGCGATCCCTCCTTCTCACCCTGCCTCTGGGCGGAGCCTTCTTGCTGGGGGCCGCCCTGTTATGGCCCGACCCGCCGCCGAGTCTGAATGCCGCCCCCGAACAGGGAGCCTTGCGTCATCAGCTGGCCCAACGCCTAGAACAGGGCGAGGTTGACGCAGAAACCTCACTGCTGGCCCGCTACCAGGTTTTTCTGGCGGCGGAGGGCCGCCTGACGGTGCCGACGGATCCGGACCTCGCCAGCCTGCAGCAGCTGTTTGACCAGCGTGAGCAACTGCGCCAGCAGAGCTTCACCCCGGCCGAGCAGGATCAGCTGTTTGCCGAAGACAGACTGATGGAGCAGTGGACCCTGCGCCGCAAGGCGCTGGCCCAGGCGAGCGATGCAGACAAGAAGATGCTGGCCGGTGAACTCGAACTCTGGCTGACGGAGCAGCCCCAATGGTTCAGAGAAGCAGAGGTCAACAGCCGCCTGCTCGGCGAGTTGCAGACGCTGGCGCAATTACCCCCCGCCGAGCGGGAAGCCGTGCTGCTGGAGCAGCTAGGACCAGAGGCCGTGGATCGACTACATCAGCTGGAACAGAGTCAGCAAGGGTTCGAGCAGCAGCTGGCAGGCTATCTGGCCGAGCTTACCCCCCTGCCCGCCCTTGATCGGGCCGAGCAGCAACAGGAGATACTGGCGCGCTGGTTTCCCGCCGAGCAGTGGCGGCGGGTCGAGGCACTGACCCGACTGCGGCTCGAAGAACAGCCATAAACAACAAGGGGGCCGCGATGGCCCTCTTGCTTCATGCTGCAACCGCACTCATTGTCGCTTGTTGGCCCTCGGCAGTAGCTGCCAAGACCACAACGACAAGGGGCCCCTGACGGCCCCCTTGTTTCATGCTGCAACCCTACTTATTGCGGCTTGTTGGCACCAGGCAGTGGCTGCCAGGTGAGACGGGTCACCTGGGTGCCTTGCACATCGCACTTGAGGTTCAGATCCTGCCAGCCCTTGTCCTGGCGCAGGGAGACCTCTCCTTCGATGCCCGATTCACTCACCTTGAGCGTCTTCTGCTCGAAGGTCACCTTGTCGCCCCTGGCCAGATCCATCAGCTTGCCGTTGCAGAGCCAGTGGGTGAGTTCGGCACCTTTCAGCTTGACGCTGCCACTGCTGGCTTTCTGCTCCGCAGGGCTGATGGCAAACAGCCTGGCCAGGTCGGCAGATCGCTTGGTGAGCCAGGCTTCACGCTGTTGCATGCTTATTTTGCTGACGAACTCGGCGGGCTGTCCCTTGTTGTCAAGCCAGTGGGTCAGCTTGCCTTGCTCATCGAAGGCAAACTGGGCGGCAGGTTCTCTGACTCCGAACAGCTTGCCCCCCTTGAAGTAGTAACGGCTCTCCCCTTGCAGCTTGCCCTGCTCGTTCATGATGGGCACGGCTATGATGACGGGGGTGCCATCGATCCAGGCCTTGATCTCCACACCGTCATGACTGAACAGACGGGTATCGAGGGCGCTCTCGGCCCCCCGGTCGATCAGGGTGAACTGCTCCGCAAGAGAAGCGGCCAGAGAAGGTAGGGAACAGAGTCCCAGTGTCAGAGCAGTCACTGTGTTGCGCATTATGTTCCTGTGCATGGTTTTCCTGTGGTAGGCCAACAGGCCAAGGTTAACTCTCTATCAGCCAGGCCCGCAGCGCTTCCCTGTGCTTGTCACTCAAGGGAAGGGATTGGCGGGTCTGATAGTCAAAATGGATCAGGGTCGTTTCGCCGGTGACGGCCAGCTCACCGCCCTGCCAGGCTTCCTGCCAGAGCGTGAAGGAGCTGGAGCCGATGCGGCGCACCCCTGTGTTGATCGATACCTGCTGACCATAAAATAGCTCGCGTTTGAACTGTACCGTATAGCCCGCGATGATCAGGTGCCAGTTATGCACATCCAGCTCGGGAGAGAAGATGCGAAACAGGGGATCCCGCGCCGCCTCGAACCAGACAGCCGGCACCGTATTGTTGATGTGGCCGAGGGCATCTGTCTCTTGAAAACGGGGTTGGATCTGCATTTCCAGCATGGGCGACTCCTTGTCAGCAGGGGCTTGGCAGCTAGCCATCATCAATGAATCAAGATGTTACCTGATATCCAGTCCAAAAGGACAGGGGCTGCACTGCTCCCCGGTACTGGCCAATCTCTGTCGCAACCCCTGGCAAGCCTTGGCTCAGGACAAAAAAATACCCCGCACACCCGGGTGTGCGGGGCCGTCGGGTCAGCCTTAACTCATCAGATCAAAGCGGTCCGCATTCATCACCTTGTTCCAGGCACTGATGAAATCGCAGACGAACTTCTCCTTGTTGTCATCCTGGGCATAGACCTCGGCGTAGGCACGCAGTACCGAGTTGGAGCCGAACACCAGATCGATCCGGGTCGCCGTCCATTTCACCTTGCCGCTCTTGCGATCGCGCACTTCATACAGACGATCTCCCGACGGGTGCCAGGTGTTGGCCATGTCGGTGAGGTTGACGAAGTAGTCGTTGGTCAAGGCCCCTTCCCTCTCGGTAAAGACACCATGCCGGGTGCCGCCATGGTTGGTGCCGAGCACCCGCATGCCACCCACCAGTACCGTCATCTCATGGGCCGTCAGCCCCATCAGCTGGGTACGATCCAGCATCAGCTCCTCCGCCGTGACCGCATAGTCCTTCTTCAACCAGTTGCGGTAACCGTCGGCCAGCGGCTCAAGCACGTCGAACGACGCCACATCGGTCTGGGCCTGACTGGCATCACCGCGACCCGGACTGAAGGGAACTGTCACCTCGACCCCGGCGGCCCTGGCCGCCAGCTCAACACCCAGGTTACCCGCCAGCACTATCACATCCGCCACGCTGATCTGGCTGGCGGCGGCGATGGGCTCCAGCACCTTGAGTACCCGCGCCAGTCTGGCTGGTTCATTGCCTTCCCACTCCTTCTGCGGGGCCAGCCGGATACGGGCACCGTTGGCACCGCCACGCAAATCCGAGCCCCGGAAAGTACGGGCGCTGTCCCAGGCGGTACTGACCATGTCGCTGATGGAAAGGCCACTTGCGGCAATGCTGGCCTTCACCGCAGCCACGTCATAATCGGTACGCCCGGCAGGCACAGGATCCTGCCAGATCAGATCTTCAGCCGGCACATAAGGCCCCACATAGCGGCTTTTCGGCCCCAGATCCCTGTGGGTCAGCTTGAACCAGGCGCGGGCAAAGGCATCGGAGAAGGCCGCCGGATCAGCGCGGAAACGCTCGGCGATCTTGCGGTACTCGGGATCGAACTTCAGCGCCATGTCGGCGTCTGTCATGATGGGGTTGCGGCGAATGGCAGGATCTTCCACATCCACCGGCTTGTCCTCTTCCCGTATATTGACGGGCTCCCACTGCCAGGCACCGGCCGGGCTCTTTTTCAGTTCCCACTCGTAGTTGAACAGCAGATAGAAGTAACCGTTATCCCAACGGGTGGGGTGGGTGGTCCAGGCCCCTTCAATGCCGCTGGTCACCGCATTGCGACCAATGCCGCGCTGGGTCTTGTTGAGCCAGCCCTGCCCCTGATCCTCGACAGCGGCACCTTCCGGCTCGGGCCCGAGCAGCCTGGCATCCCCATTGCCGTGACATTTGCCTACCGTGTGCCCCCCGGCCGTCAGGGCGACCGTCTCTTCGTCATCCATCGCCATGCGGGCAAAGGTGACCCGCATGTCCTTGGCGGTTTTCAGAGGATCAGGATTGCCGTCGACCCCTTCCGGGTTGACGTAGATGAGCCCCATCATCACTGCTGCCAGCGGGTTGTCCAGATCCCGCTCGCCAGAGTAACGGCCACCGGGCTTGCTGCTCGGTGCCAGCCACTCCTTCTCCGCGCCCCAATAGATGTCTTTCTCGGGGTGCCAGATATCCTCGCGGCCGAAGGCGAAGCCGAACGTCTTGAGCCCCATGGACTCATAAGCCACGGTGCCGGCCAGAATGATCAGATCGGCCCAGCTGATCTTGTTGCCGTACTTTTTCTTGATGGGCCACAGCAGACGCCGGGCCTTGTCCAGGTTGGCGTTGTCAGGCCAGGAGTTGAGCGGAGCAAAACGCTGATTGCCGGTACTGCCACCACCACGGCCATCGGCGATACGGTAGGTACCGGCCGAGTGCCAGGCCATGCGGATCATCAGGCCGCCGTAGTGGCCCCAGTCTGCCGGCCACCAATCCTGGCTGTCGGTCATCAGGGCGGTCACATCCTGCTTGAGGGCGGCCATGTCGAGCTTCTTGAGCTCTTCCCGGTAATTGAAACCGGGCCCCAGCGGATTGGTCTTGGTGTCGTGCTGATGGAGAATGTCGAGGTTGAGGCTCTTCGGCCACCACGCCATGTTGGCTTGCTCGCCGGAGGTGGTACCACCGTGCATGACCGGGCATTTTCCTTGGGAACGTTCTGAATTGTTGCTCATCTTTTTCCTCATTTGCTCTGCTTTCCATAACCTGAACCAGCATGGCACTTTGGAATTGAATGTCCAATGAACTGCGACCCGCCGACCCATAGTAAAAACGGCAATTAAAACAGGATGGCGATCTGCCGGAAGAGCACCTTGCAGGTACAAGGTGAGGCGAGACAGGTTCAACCCGCCACATAAGCATCGTCCTTACTCGGGGCGAAGCCAGGCACTGCGAAAATCAAACCAGCCGAGGGCCGTCATGCGCACCCCGTGCACACCGACCCGGCTCTCCAGCTCCAGCCAGTGGTGGAACAGGGGCACGAACCAGCCCTGTTGCTGCACCCGGGCCAGCAGGGCGCGCGGGCCCGGCTCCTCACCGCTGGCACGCCACCGGGTCAGGCCCTGCCACAAAGCATGCTGGCTGGCCCACACCTTGTGCAACAGCGGGGTGCCCAGCAGCCAGGCGTAGGGGGCGAAGGCATGCTCGTGCTCCAGATTGAGGGTGCCGAGCCAGAGATCCACATCCTCATCCATCCCGCTCACCCAGCGGCCGTAATCCAGAGTGCGAACCTCCAGCCGGATCCCCTGTTCTGCCAGCAGGCTGGCCATGGCACCGGCACACTCGTTGAACTCAAGATGCTGATTGAAACAGGCCAGCACCAGCCGCGCCGGCAGTTGCTCCGGCGTTGGCAATGACGCAGGCAGGGCCTCGCGCCAGTGGGGTAACAGACCCAGCGCACTGGTCCAGCCCCGCTGCAACTCGGGGGCGACTCGTGCCATCAGGGCGATGGGGTTGAGCAGCTGGGCCAGCCAGTGACGCAGGGCGGGATCCTGCAAGGATACGGATCTGTCGTCCTGCAGCAGGAAGTAGCAGCCGGATTCAAGCTCGGATTCACCGCGCATGCTGCCCAGTTCAGGGCTGTCACGTCCCAGCTGCAGGTGGGTCTCCAGCCGCTCCGCCAGCTCCGGCAGCATCCAGATGTCGATCTCGTCGAGCAGGGCACGCAGACCGAAGTAGTCGTCAAACGCCTCCAGACAAAGGTGGAGGGGATCGTTGGCGGTCACCTTGTAGGGGCCCGTGCCCACCGGCTGCAGGGCAAAGCCCGCCTCCCCCTTGAGCTCCCGCGGCAATATGGTCGCCACCGGTTCGGCCAGCAGATGGGGAAGCAGAGGATCCGGGCTGTCGAGATACATATCCAGAGTGCGTGGCCAGGGGCTCTCCAGCCGAACCAGATGGGCGAACAGGGGACGATCCCGCAGTGCCAGCAGACTCTCCATCACATCTTCTACCACCAGCTCGCGACCGTGGTGAAAGCGCACCACCGGCCTCAGATAGAAGCGCCAGTGGCAGGGCCCCAGACACTCCCAGTGGTGGGCCAGATCTCCTTCGATTTCCCCATTTTCCTCATTTCGTCGGGTGAGACCGTTGAAGATCTGCCGGCTCAGGTGAATTTCGGAGCGACGCAGCGGATCCGTGGGCAGCAGCTGGGGCAGCGGCCGATAGTAGGGCACCCGCAGGATCTGGCGCCCCTCCCGGGTGGCCTGGCCGAGCTGCTCGATCAGCAGCGGGGTGAGCAGATCCAGCCGACCTTCCGCCAGCCGCACCGCCTGGGCAAGCTGGCCCTGACTCAACAGATCCCGCAGCCGGCGCCGGGTCAGACTCTCCTGGCTGTCGAGCAGGGTGAGCCGGGAGCGCCGTCCCCTGCCCGCCTCGGCTGACCAGCTGAGCCAGCCCTGATCCTGCATCCGCCGCAGCAGCAGGCGGGCGTTGCGCGGGGTGCAGCAGAGCAGGTCCGCCACTTCGGCGAGACTTGCCTCCCGCTCATCGCAGCCAAGCTGCTGGGCGAGTCGTTGAAACTGCTGATAGAGGCGACTGGTCGGCATAAAAGAGGAAATCCTGTTGCTATAAGTCATCAGTTTTTACTTCCTCATTTTAGCTCAATACTGCTGATGAACATGAGAGCCACAGCACAGGAGCATCATCATGAACCAGCAAAGCGCCCCCAAACCGAACCGGATCCAGCAAACCCTGCGTCGCTACTTCAAGCGGATCCTGCCTCGCCCGCTGACCCTGATCGAGGATCCCATGAGCCAGCTCAACCGCCTGATGCAGTGGGACATGCACCAGATCGATGACAAGGAGTATCGTCGCCGCCTCTGAGTGCAGCCCCGGTTGCTCAAAGGCGAGGCCCATCGCCAGCGGATGCCATTGCTTTACCGGATTGGGTGGTTTACATCGCCGCTGAGCCTGATAGATTGGACGTCTATCCATCTATAACTGCCCAGCTGTCACTGCGACAAGCAACATACAACAAGGAGTGTGTGATGAAAGATGCGACCCTGGCCCTGCACCACGGCTTTTCCAGCGATCCCACTACCAAGGCGGTCGCCGTGCCCATCTACCAGACGGTAGCCTACGAGTTCGACAGCGCCCAGCACGGGGCGGACCTGTTCAATCTGGCGGTGCCGGGCAACATCTATACCCGCATCATGAATCCCACCAACGATGTGCTGGAACAGCGGATGGCCGCGCTGGAAGGGGGCATCGCCGGGCTGGTGGTCTCGGCGGGTTCCGCCGCCATCACCTACGCCATCCAGGCGCTGACCGCCGCCGGTGACAACATAGTCTCCACGCCCCAGCTCTATGGCGGCACCTACACACTGTTCGCCCATATGCTGCCGAGCTTCGGGGTCGAGGTGCGCTTCGCCAAAGATGACAGCGCCGAAGCCATCGCCGCCCTCATCGACGACAAGACCAAGGCAGTCTATTGCGAGAGCATAGGCAACCCGGCGGGCAACATCGTCGATCTGGCAGCCTTCGCCAAGGTGGCCCACGCCCGTGGCGTGCCGCTCATCGTCGACAACACTGTCGCCACCCCTGTGCTGTGCAAACCCATAGAACACGGCGCCGATATCGTGGTGCACAGCCTGACCAAATATGTCGGCGGCCACGGCAACTCGCTGGGTGGCGTGGTGGTCGACTCGGGCAAGTTCCCCTGGGCGGATCACGCCGAACGCTTCCCCCAGCTCACCCAGCCCGAGCCCTCCTACCACGGTGTGGTCTATACCGAGGCTTTTGGCCCGGCTGCCTTTATCGGTCGGGTACGCACAGTGCCCTTGCGCAATACCGGCGCGGCGCTGGCACCCATGAACGCCTTCCTGCTGCTGCAGGGGCTTGAAACCCTGAGCCTGCGCATGGAGCGCCACGTGGACAACGCCCTTCAGGTCGCCCACCACCTCAAGCATCATCCCAAGGTAGCCTGGGTCAGCTACGCCGGTCTGCCGGGACATCCCCACTACCTGCTGGCGGAGAAATACATGGGGGGCCGGCCGTCGGCCATCCTCTCGTTTGGCTTGAAGGAGGGCTATGAGGCCGGGGTGCGCTTCTACGATGCGCTCAAGATCTTCAAGCGGCTGGTCAATATCGGCGACGCCAAGTCGCTGGCTTGCCACCCCGCCTCCACCACCCATCGCCAGCTGAGCGAGGAGGAACAGGTCAGGGCTGGGGTCAAGCCGGAGATGATCCGCTTGTCTGTGGGGATAGAAGCGATCGAGGACATATTGGCGGATCTGGATCAGGCGCTGGAGGCCTGAGTCAGCCAACGAGAGAGCGGGCACTGCCCGCTCTCTTGATTTCTCCATGCCGGTGAACCAGTCACCTCGCCGACGCGTATACCGACTCCTGCCACCGAATCGAGGTTCCAATGATAATCCTGCACCACCTGAACAAATCCCGCTCCCAACGCATCATCTGGCTGCTCGAAGAGCTGGGCTTGCCCTACCAGATCAAGGCCTACCAGCGCGATGCCACTACCTTTCTGGCGCCGCCCGAGCTGAAAGCTATCCACCCCCTCGGCAAGTCGCCTGTCATCGAGCTGGAAGGACGCGTGCTGGCGGAATCCGGCGCCATCACAGAGTACCTGATTGCCCGCCACGCCCCCGAGCGGCTGGCGCCAGCTCAGGATAGCCCCGACTACCCCGAATACCTGCAGTGGATCCACTTTGCCGAGAGCTCCGGCATACTGCCGCTGCTGCTCGACATGTTCGTGCGCAAGGATGGCAGCCCGATGCGCTTCCTGCCGGACTACGCCAAAGCGGAGTGCGCCAAGGTGCTGGGTTATCTGAACCAGGTGCTGGCAAGCCGCCACTATCTGGTGGGGGACCGTCTCTCCGGCGCCGACATCATGAACTCCTTCCTGGTGGATCTGCTGGCCCAGGGCGGCCAGCTGGCACACTTCCCGCACCTGCAAACCTACTGGGAACGTCTCAATACCCATCCGGCCCGCCAGAAGGCCGCGACACTGGAGCGTGAGCTGGATCTGGGCGCCTGATCCTCTGCCCTCAGCGCCTCACCCCTGAATGCAAAACGCCCCGACAATCGGGGCGTTTTCTTTTCAGCTCGTCAGCCAAATGCTCAGAGCGCCTGGGAAAGGACCCTCGCTACTATATTGCCCGGCTCTCTCCTTCGCCCGAAGCTGGCACCCCAGACTTAAAGGGCATGTGAAAGGATCCTGGCTACCTTGTCCGGATCTATGTCCTGCTGCTCCCCGAGCGCGGTCAGGCCGAAACGCTTGAGGTTGGAGCAGATACCTGGGATGCAGCTCTCGCTCAGACCGTAGTCGGCGAGACGGGTGCCCACCCCCATCTGCTGGAAGAACTGCTCGGTGCGGATGATCGCCTCCTCGATGCGCAGCGCCTTGTCCTCCCGGCTCGAATGCCAGACCCGTTCGGCGAACTGGGCCAGCTTCTCCTGCTTCTGGGCCGCCTGCTCACGCAGCAGGGAGGGCAGTACCACCGCCAGGCTCTGGGCATGATCCAGCCCGTGCAGCGCGGTGAGCTGGTGGCCGATGGCGTGGGTGGACCAGTCCTGCGGCACGCCGCGGCCGATGAGACCATTGAGCGCCAGGCTGGCGGCCCACATCAGGTTGGCGCGCACCTGATAATGGGTGGGATCCACCAGGGCTTTGGGGCCGTTATCCACCAGCACCTGCAGCAAGCCTTCCGCCAGCCGGTCCTGTACCTCGCCCCCCACAGGGAAGGTGAGGTACTGCTCAATGATGTGGACGAAGGCATCCACCACCCCATTGCCGATCTGGCGGGTGGGCAGGCTGTAGGTGGTGGTGGGATCGAGCACGGCAAACACAGGTTGCACCAGCGGATTCATGAAGGAGAGCTTGGCCTCCCCCCGGCTCACCACAGCGGCGGGATTGCTCTCCGAGCCGGTGGCGGGCAGGGTCAGCACGCAGCCCAGCGGCAAGGCCGCCTTGACGGGCGCCTTGTGCAGCAGTATCTCCCAGGGATCCCCCCCCTCGAAGCAGGCCGCCGCGGCCACGAACTTGGTGCCGTCCACCACGGATCCGCCGCCGACCGCCAGCAGGAAGTCGATGCGCTCGCGCTTGACCAGCGCCACCGCCTCCATCAGCTGATCGTACTGGGGGTTGGCCCCTATGCCTGAAAACGCCTGCCAATCCCTCCCCGCCAACGCCTGGGTCAACTGGTCATAGACGCCGTTTTTCTTGATGCTGCCACCGCCGTAGAGCACCAGCAGGCGACTGCCTGCCGGGATCAGGTCGGGCAGCGTGGCTATCTGGCCGTCACCAAAACAGACCCGGGTGGGATTGGCATATTGGAAGTTGTACACGGCAAAGCCCTCGGTTGAATGCATGCAAGGGGATTGTGCGCCCGTGGCTCCGGCAGGTCAAAAAACGGGAGCCGGCTATCAAAACACGCATTGCGTTCGAGTCCAGCAGGTTGGTCAGGCGCGGCTCTGCTATGGTCTGTCAGGAAGGCGGTGCCATGTGCCATCCGGGCCTGCATGCCCACCTCCTTTCATCCTCATTTCCCGTCATAAGGTCTGAAACATGAAATTGAAGCATGCATGGATTGCCGGTCTGCTCTCCCTCTCGACCTGCCTGGTGCAAGCCGCCGAGGTGGTCACCGAAGTCGCGACCGCCCCGGGCAAGGCCAGTCTGGTTGAAGCCGTGACTGCCCAGGCGACGGTGACTGCCATCGACATGGCGAGCCGCAAGGTCAGCCTGAAAAATGACGCCGGTGAAGCGTTCGACATAGTCGCCGGTGAACAGGTCACCAACCTGCAAAACCTCAAGGTTGGCGATACGGTGGTACTGAAATACCTGCAGATGCTGGATCTGGAACTGCTCAAGGGCACGGCTGGCATCAGACAGCGCGTCGTCGAGGTAGATGCGGACAAGGCCGCCGCTGGCCAGAAGCCGGGGGCCGGGGTGGGGGTCAAGGTCACACTGTATGGGGACGTCATCGACGTCGACAAGGCGCAGCAGACGGTCACGGTCAAAGGGGTGGATCACACCCTGGTGGTCAAGGTGCATAACCCGGCGCAATTTGCCCTGATCGCCAAAGGGGATCAGATCAAGGCTGTCCAGACCCAGGCGGTGGGTATCGGCATTGTGCCCGAGAAAAAATAGTACCCGAGAAGAAATAGCGCCTGAGAAGACATAGCGCCGGAGCAGAAATGGGGCCGGGAAGGCAGCAGCCCCAAGAGCCCGTCAAAAAGGGAGGGACATCACCCCTCCCTTTCTCATTGTGATGTCATCATCCTTTCCACATGGGAAAGGCAGCGTCATTACCCGAGGCAACACCTTGCCCCCGATGACCATGGATTGCCGTTCGAGTCGTGCAGGCAATCACTCAGGTAGTCTTGGTCTCTTCCTTTGGCTCGCTCTTCTTGCCGGTGAGGCGATCCATGGCATCTTGCAGCATGGTCTCCTTCTGCTCGTTCAAGGCCTTGCTCTGCTGCTCGCGCTCTTCGGGGGTCAGCTGCCTGTTGTCGGCGATCGCCTTGAGCTTCTCCTCTATCTCGTTGAACTTCTTGCGATCAAACCCAAGCGCCTTGTCCACCAGCTGCTGCATCATGCCACCCTTGTCCGAGTTCATGTCCAGCGCGGGCGGCAGCTTGCTGTTCTTGGCCAGATGCTCATAGGTGAGCGCCTGCTGCGCCTTGCTGGTCAGTCGCTGGGAGGAGAGGTTGACCAACTCCTCCCAGCCGCCACCCTGACCACTGTCGGCACCGCTGAGGGTGGCGAGGGCGCGGGAGTTGGACGCACTCTGGGCAAATTGCTGGCTGTAGGGTTTGATATCCATGGGGACTCCAATCTGTATGCCGATCCGGCATGACGCTTTGGCTGATTCGATAACATGGGGCGCCAGGCCCCACCATTGTCAATTAAACCAGCAAGTTACAGGCCAACTTTCCAGATGGGGCCAAATCCCGCACTCAGGCTGGCGCCACGCCCATTGCTCGTAGCAAGCCGGGCGTCAGAATCATGACTCCTGCGCCACCCCGTCATGATATTGCGGCACATCTCTCTACACTCGAACGCCTCTGCCAGAGAAAGCCAAGGATTAGCGCGTAGATCACAAAACAAACAACTGCAGAAGCCTACAATTTTGGCGCACGATAGAACCAGCAAGCAGTGTTATGGATGAAATGTTTGCGACATCAATGATCGGCAGACCAATCCACCGGCATACTTCCATGCCGCCATCGGCCTGCGGCAGCGCGCATCCCATCCCACCGCCTGACTTTCACTCACAGTTACGCTTCGGGCAATCCCATGAAAAAACACACCTTGAGTCTCCTCTCCGCCACCCTGCTCACCCTGCTTGGCACCAGCGCCGACGCCTGCACCGGCCTTGTCGTCGGCAAGGGCGCCAGCGCGGATGGCAGCGTGATGATCGCCAGAAACGAGGATTTTGGCGTCAACAACTGGAACAAGTACCTGGCCTTCCGGCCCGCCCAGCAGAACGAGGGCAAGAGCTGGAAGCTGGGCAACGGGCTGGAAGTGCCCATGCCCAAGGCCTTCCTCGCCTACTCCGCCATTCGTGACTGGGACGCCACCACCAGCGACCCGGCAGGCAAATATTATGAAGAGCGCGGCATCAACGAGTTCAACGTCGCCCTCTCGGCCACCACCAGTGCCGAGGTCAACGACAAGGCCCAGAAGGCGGATCCGCTGATCGAGAAGGGGGTCATCGAGGCCATCATCCCGACCCTGATCCTGCCGCAGGCCAAAACGGCCAAAGAGGGGGTCGAGCTGCTTGGCCGCTATGTGGAGCAATATGGCGCCGGTGAGGGCAACAGCCTCTATCTGGCGGATGTGAACGAGGCCTGGCTGATGGAGATAGGCTCCGGCCACCACTGGATCGCGGTGCGGGTGCCGGACGACAGCTACGCCATGGTGGCCAACGGCCTGCGCATCCACGGCGTCAATCTAGACAGCGCCGATGTGCTGCACTCGCCCAAGCTGCTGGAGTTCGTGCGCGAGCACAAGCTGCTGGATAACGCCGACCCCAAGGACTTCAACTTCGCCAAGGCATTCGGGGTCATTGCCGACCCCTACAACGTGGATCGGGAGTGGCTCGGCCAACAAATGCTGACCGCCTCCCACCAGCAAGCCACCCGGCAGGCGCAATATCCGCTGTTCATGAAGCCTGACGCCCCTATCGCCGTGCCGGACGTGGCCAAGGTGCTGAGCGCCACCTATGAGGGCACGCAGCTCGCTGGCAAGGCGGAGCGACCGATCCGCATCGATCGTCAGCTCGAATCCCACGTGATCCAGCTGCGCAAGAAGATGCCCAAGGAGCTGCAGGGGCTCATCTGGCAGAGCTACGGCGTGTTGGCCGAATCTGTGATGGTGCCGCTCTACAGCCCGCTGGAATCCTACCCTCTGCCCTATCGCATCGGCAGCGACAGCTACTCCGATGACTCCGCCTACTGGCAGTTCCGCAGCCTGACAGCGCTGGCCAACACCAATCCGGACAAATATCTGCCGCTGCTGCGGGGCGTCTGGAGCAAGGAGAGCGCCAAGCTCTACAAGGAAGTGGCGGTGCTCGACAAGACCCTCAAGCAGACCTACGCCAACGATAAGGCCACCGCGCTCGGGCTGGCCGCCGACTACTCCTACGGCCAGCTGGAGCAGACCTACCAGATGGCCAAAGAGTTGCGCTACAAGCTGATGACGGATCTCACCAAGAGCACGGAGAAGAAGTACTCGGAGGAGGAGTTCAAGAAGATCATGAGCCTCTGACCGACTCGGAAAACAGAAGAGGCACCCCGGGGTGCCTCTTTCATTTCATCAAGCAGGGAACTCAGCCACGGCTGATATGGAGCGGACCAAAAGTCTGGGCCACCGGCATTATCTCTATGCTGTTGATGTTGACGTGGGCAGGCTGCTGGCTGACCCAGAGCACTGTATTGGCGATGTCTTCCGGCTGAATAGCCTGCACCCCCTGATAGACGGTAGCGGCTTTGACGTCGTCACCGTGGAAGCGCACGTTGGAGAACTCGGTGCCGCCACACAGACCCGGCTCCACGTTGGTGACGCGGATAGCGGTGCCCGCCAGGTCGGCGCGCAGGTTCAAGCTGAACTGTTTCACGAATGCCTTGGTGGCGCCGTAGACGTTGCCGCCCGGATAGGGGTAGGTGCCTGCGATGGAGCCTATGTTGACCACGTGGCCGCGATTGCGCGCCACCATGCCCGGCAGCAGCAATCGGGTGAGCAGGGTCAAACCGCTGATATTGGTGGCTATCATCTGCTCCCAATCTTCCAGATCCGCCTTGTGGGCGGGTTCCAGCCCCAGCGCCAGACCGGCGTTGTTGACCAGCAGATCCACTTCTTGCCAGGCAGCCGGCAGGCCAGCGATGGCGGCTTGAGTCGCCGTCTTGTCCTGCACGTCGAATACCAGCGGCAGGAAGCTGTCACCCAGCTCATCGCCCAAGGCAGCCAGACGTTCAGCACGTCGGCCTGTGCCTATCACCCTGTAACCCGCGTTCACCAGCTGACGGCTGATGGCCTCCCCAAAGCCGGACGAAGCACCCGTTACCATTGCAATCATCTGAACCTCCATATCTACACAGATATTGTTATTTATGTGTTTGAATCCAATCTGATTCATTCATCGCTCAATTCACGCGCGGTCACCTTGCGCCAGACAAATACCACCAGATGGAGCAGGAACAGGCCTGAGCCTCCCAGCGCGAACAGCAGGCCGGTGAGGGCATTGACCGAGGTGTCGGCACCACACCACCACCACACCAGCCAGCCGATCAGGCCGATGACAAACGTCTGGATGGCGCAGACAGGGCAGCGCCCCAGCTTGGCCTTGATGGCGGTGGCAAGGCAGTCTTCACAACTCATCCTGAGCAGCCCGCCTTGCCGTGTTGCAAGGCTGCTTTACCGCCTATGCGGTGCTTGCGGGCCAGACCGCGCAGCTGACGCTCCTCGTCACCAATGAGTGACAACACCAGCCGGTGAGCATGCTGGTCTCGGCCATAGTAATCCGGCAACCTCTGCTGAGCCTTGAATCCCAGCGCCTGATAGAGGGCAAGCGCCTCTTCATTGGCATCGCCCACCTCGAGGCGCACAGCCCCCCAGCCAGCTTCGCGCCCCTCCCGGATCACCTGCTCCAGCAGACGGCGGGCCCAGCCCTGACGACGAATGGTCCAGCGGATGGCGAGGGTCTGGATCACCAGCCGATCCCACCCTCTGTGCTCCAGCAGGCTGAGATATCCCATCAGCTGCGACGTCTCATCCAGCAGCAGCAGGGTGCGCCCCTTGGCGTGGGTGAGCAGATAGTGCCAGCGGCTGCGGCCAAAGGCGACTTCGGGGGGAAAGCAGTAGCGTTCCAGCTTAACGATGGCGCCCAAATCATCGGTTCGGGCCGCGCGCACGGTCAACACAGGGAGTCCTTGTTCGGTTATTTATCTTCAGCACCAGAAATGCGACTTGTATCACAAGTTACCAAAGCAGAATATTAGGCACTGTAACCTCTTGTTTCCCCTCGCGCCATTGTCGTGCTTGTCGGTGCATCGAAGCCCACTGGGGATACTGCCATTCAAGGCAGTCTGATCTGTGGAGCCGAAGAACTATGAGTACCTATGTCATCGTCGAAGAGCTGGGCGACTGGCCTTGCCATGCCGATTATCTGCTGACCGCCCGCACCTACCTGCAACACGGCGTGCCTACCACGGGCGGCAGACCCCGCATCATCAACCTCTGCCGCGATCTGGAGCACCTGAGCGCGGGCTACTACTGCTCCCTGCTGGCGCAGGCCAGGGGCCATCACTGTCTGCCGGGATTGCAAGCCATCAGCGTGTTGCAACCCCAGCAGCCGCCGGCCAAGCTGTGGCGCAAGGTGCAGGGCTGGCTGGCCCAGCAGAGCGAGGATCGCATTCGGGTGCGCGCCATCTTCGGTCAGAGCGAACAGAGCGAGCTGGCGGGGCTGGCCCGCTACTACTACGGCCTGAGCCAGTTGCCGCTGCAGGAGCTGACCCTCAAACGCGGTCGGCACGGCTGGTCGGTGCGCCAGCAACAAAGTCTGTCTCCGCTGGATCTGAGCCAGAGCGAGAAGGCACTGATGCTGCACCATGCCCAGGCGCTGGTTGGCGCCGGGGATGGGGAGCATGCGGCGCCGCTCTACCAGCTCGCCATCCTGGTGGATCCCGATGATGGCCGCGCCAGCAGCGATGCCCTGGCCCTCGACCGCTTCATCAAGGCGGCCGCTGCACAGGGGATCCAGGCCGAGATACTTGCCCCCTCCGCCATAGAGCGGCTGCCGGAGTTCGACACCCTCTGGCTGCGGGCAGAAACCGCCGTCGGCCACTACACCTTCGAATTTGCCCGCCGCGCCGAGCAGCTCAAGATGCCGGTGATCGACAGCTCCCGCGCCATCCTCGCCTGCAGCAACAAGCTCTATCTCTACGAGCTGATGGTGCGCAGCGGCGTGCCCATGCCGCCCACCATGGTGGTCACACGCCGTGGTCGCCACCAGGTGGACGAGCTGGTGCAGCGGCTCGGCCTGCCGTTGATGGTAAAAGTGCCCGACGGTGCCCAGGGGCGGGATCTCGCCATGGCCAGCGATGAACAGCAGCTCGCCCGCCTGTTGGACGAGGGACTGGGTCGCTCCGCCCTGCTGCTGGTGCAAAGCCGGATCCCTGCCGAATTTGACTGGCGCATCGGCTTTCTCGACGGCTCGCCGTTGTTCGCCTGTCGCCGCTACCGCCCGGAACCCGGCAACCGCATCCGCCGCCGCAAACACCCCCTCGACATGAGCCGGATAGAGGCACTGCCGCTCACCGAGGTACCGGAGCGAGTGCTGCAAACGGCCCGCCGCGCCGTGCATCAGCTTGGCAACAGCCTGTTCGGGGTCGACCTGCGCCAGCAGGGGCGCGACTGCGTGCTGCTGGAAATCATCGACAATCCCTGGATACGTGGCGATATTGAGGACAGAGAGGCAAAGGACCTCTACGAGCGCCTGGCCAGGGCCTTCCGGCAACGGCTGGAAAACCGGGGGCAAAGCGCGGCAGGATAACAAGCATCGACAGCAGAGGTGATTATGATGACAGCGGATTGGTGGGACATAGCGCCCCTTGGCTGGGAGAACATCCTGGCCTGCCTGGTATGCGGCACCCTGGTGGGGCTGGAGCGGCAACTGCGCGGCAAGCCGGTCGGGATCCGCACCTCCTCGCTCATCATTCTCGGCACTTACTGCTTTCTCGCCATCGGTGCCGCCGTCAGCCCCCAGGGAGCCGATCAGGCACGGGTGCTGGGTCAACTCATCACGGGGATCGGCTTTCTCGGCGCCGGCGTCATGATGACCCGGGATGGTCAGGTACTGGGCGTCACCTCGGCTGCGACCGTCTGGATGCTGGCGGCACTCGGCGCCCTCATCGGCATGGAGATGCTGCACCAGGCCGTGCTGCTCACCGGCGTCACCCTGGCCATTCTGGTGGGGGTGGATTATCTCGAGACCAGCTTCAAGAGTCTGCGCCGCGGGGTGCACAACCGGCTGGAGAGCTGGCGCCACGGCAATAGCCATGCGCCTGCCACCAATACCCATCAGGACGAGCTTGGCAGCGGTATCGAGAAGTAACCCACCACAATGAACAAGGGCTCCAAACTGGAGCCCTTGTTGTTACTCGCCAGCCTTATTGCAACAGCAGGAAGCGGCCGCTCAGCGGTGGCAAGTCCACCGTCACGCTGCTGCCACCCAGCGCCAGACTCTCGCCGCTTTGCAGATCCACCAGGGCACTGCCACTGCGCAGTTTGCCGACCGGCAGGGCATAGCTTTGAGGCGTGGTGGAGACGTTGAGCAGGTAGACAATCTGCTCTGCCGCCGTCTGTTTGATGTCGCCATAAACGCTGCCATCGGCCACCAGCTTGACTCGCTCCCCCTGATAGAGGGCGGGATGCATGGCGCGCATCGCCAGCAACTGGCTGAGCCACTGCTTGAGTTCGGCCTGATCGCTGCTCGGCACGAAACCGGTGACACCGGGCACCTTGCCATCGCTGCGGGCCACGTGATCGTCACAGAGTCCCTGCGCCGCGCAGTCGCCGCTCACCTGCTTGGCAAAGCCCGGTACCTCGTCGCCAAACTCCTCGCCGTAATAGAGGGTGATGGGGCCTGAGCGGGCCGCGAGGAAGCTGAAGGCCGCCTTGTGGCGCTGCCAGTAGTCCGCCGGATTGAAATTTCCCCGCTCCAGCAGGTCACCGAAGCGTACCAAATCGTGGTTGCCCAGCATCAGATTGGGCATGGCGTGGCCCGGATAGCTCTCCACCTTGTTCCAGCTGGCATCCAGCACGCTGGCCCCCTGCCCGCCCTTGCCGGACTCCTCCACCGCCAGCGCCTGTACTATGCCGTAGCGCAGCGGGAAGTCGAATGCCGAGGAGAGCGCCGGCTTGTCGCTCGGGCCATAAGCCTGGGCCCGGATCTCGTCAGCACTCTTCCATACCTCACCCACCATGTAGCCCAGGGTGCCCCACTGCTGGCCCGCCGCCTTGCGTGCCGCACTGGCCTGTTCGACCTCGCCGCGAATGGCACGCCATTCGTCCAGCCCCAGCTGATAGGCCTGATCCAGTCGCCAGCCGTCGATGCCATACTGTTCGACCCAGTAACGCGCCACCTCCTTGAAGTAGGCGAGGCTCTCGGGTTGGCTGTAATCCACCAGCTGACCGGGATAACCGGCCCCCCCGCTCTTGAGCGCAGGCTGACGCCCCGCTGGCGACGGCTTGCTCACTCCCACCTTGTTGACGTGACCGAACACGCCATCGAGAAAGACGTAAAGGCCGCGCTGGTGCGCCGCATCCACCAGCTGTTTGAGCTGGGCATTGCTGCCAAAGTTGGGATCCACGGTGAAAAAATCACAGGCGAAGTAGCCGGTAGCATCCAGTTTGTCATCCCCCCCCTGACCCGCGCAGGAGTCAAATACAGGGGTGAGCCAGATGGCGTTGACGTTGAGGCTCTTGATGTGATCCAGGCTGTCGATGATCCCTTGCAGATCGCCGTTGTGCCCGGAGGGGCCATAACCGACGCCATAGTTGGCGGCGCTGTCGCCATCGACGAAAGACTCCACCATCACCTGATAGGTTCTCAGGTTGCAGGCGGCCTGGTCATTGCCGTAACAGGCGCGGCTGGCCGAGGTCACCGGTGGATTGACCACGGGGGGCTGAGCCTCGCTGCTGGAGCCACCGCCCCCGCTGCCGCACGCCGTCAGGAACAAGGCGGCCCCGAGCAGGCCGCCATAGCGCAAACGTCCTTGTTTCATTGTTATCTTCCCGCTGTGGTGTTGCTGGCGCAGAGCGCGCCACCCTTTAGGCCATGATACCCAGCTCACCACTGCGGGTCTGTGACTGAAAACGTTACCCGCTTCAGTCGGTTAGAGCCCCCTGGCTGGCAGTTGGCACGTACCCGGTTCAAAGCACGCCGGCAGAGGCGAAGCGATAGTTGACTGACAGCCAGAAGGCGCGGCCCGGCTCGGGAATACGGCCAATCTGCTCATACCCCAGCCCCGCCTGGCTGGCGTGTACCGACTTGGAGAGGTGCTCGTAGTAGAAGGTATCGAACAGGTTGTCGATACCGGCGGACAACTGCCACCCTTCGCTCACCTGCCAGGCACCGCTCAGGTTCATGGTGAAGAAACCAGGTGTCTCCCCCTGATCCTGACCGGCCACTGTGCCAGATCCCACATCTACCCTCTTCTGCGCCGCGACGGCGCGCCCCAGCAGCGTAAAGCTCCAGTCCTCATCAGGCTGCCAGCCCAGGGCCAGCTTGCCATCGAGTGGCGGCATCTGGGCCAGCGGCTTGCTGTCGCTCTGGTTTTCGCCGTAGACCACTGCCAGACCACCATCGAGGCGCCACTGTTCGGCAAACTGCCAGCGCCCTTCCAGCTCGCCGCCCCGGGTCTGGGCCTCTATGTTGCGCACCTGGTTCGACTTGCTGTGATAGAGCAGGTAGTCCTTGATGTCGGCACTGAACAGGGAGAGGGTCAGATCCAGATCGCGGCTGCGCAGGGCCAGCCCGGCATCCCACTGGCGGCTCCGCTCGGGGTTGAGGGTGAAGGGGACGCTGTCCTTGCTGCGTTCCCAGTAATCCGGTGCCCGCTCGGCCTGGCCCCAGGCCAGATAGCTCGACCAAGCTGGTGACCACTGGTATTCGTAGCGGCCAAAGCCGCTGTCGAGCACCAGCTTGTCGCTATAGAGGGTCTGATCGCCGGCGCCATATTTGGTGGTCTCCACCCGATCCTGACGATAACCCCCCTTGTAGCTGTGGGCCCCCTGCTGGCGACCCAGCTCGGCGAAGCCCCCCTGCTGTTCGAAACGCAAAGTACGCTGGCGAGGCTGGCTGGCGTAATCCACCCCGCTGCGGGCCCTGTGCTGATCCCGGTTGGCATCGAGTCCGGCGGTCAGCAACCAGTCGGCCGGCAGGGCGATATCGTTGGCCCAGCGGCCGCCGGTATTGCGACGATCCGGGTTGGAAAGCATCTTGATGCCGCTGTTTGGCCGCAGGCTGAAGTTGTCCATGATGTGGTCTATGTCGTTGTCCCACAGCGTCAGCTCACTGCGGCGCCACTGTTGGCTGATCGCCTCCTGCTTGAACTTGAGACCGAAAGACTCCCGGTCGAACATGGGGCCATCCATCATGCGATCCGCGTAGGCGGCGCGGGCGTTGCTGCGCTCGGCGGTCAGCTCGAGCAGGGTGTTGTCGCCCGGCGTCCAGCCCAGCTGGGCCGTGCCGTTTTCCCGGCGATAGAAGGAGCGCACCTTGTCGCCGTGACCATCGCGGTAGTCATCGCTGTCGGAGTGAGTGAACTGGCCGCGCAGATAGCCCTCGGGGGCGCCGACGGTGGCATCCAGCATCTGGTCGTCACGACCGGAACTGCCATACAGCGCCGAGGCTTCGGCCTTGACACCGGGAGCACTGAACTCGGGTCTGTCTCGCTCGAACAGCACGGTTCCCGCCAGGGTGGCACCCTGCTCCAGGGATTGCGGCCCCTTCAACACCCGTATCCGGTCGAAAGATTGGGGAAATACATAGGCGGTGGGCGGGTCCATGCGACCGCCACAGCCACCGGCCAGCATGCCACCATCCATCTGCACGTTGAGGCGGGACATGCCCATCCCCCGCAGCACGGGATCGCCCCCCAGCCCCCCTTTGCGCACCATGCTCATGCCGGTGACGTTCTTCAGATAACCGGCGCCATCGGCGGCAGGCATGGGGGAGCCCGGCTTCTTGGGATCCAGCGTCACTTCCAGAGTGCTGGTCGGGCGGCTGGCAACCACCACCATGGGCTCCAGTCGTTGCACCTGCTCCTGACCGGCTGCGCCGTGGCAGGCGAGGCCGCCCACCAGCAAGGCGAGAGGGGTCCGCATAAAATGAGCCATGAACTTTCCTTATCTATCTGTTTATCTTGTTTTTTTAATCTCTACCAACAAACCTTTCTGCCGGGGAAAGGTTTGCCGTCTGGCCGCAAAAAAGGCCTGCGACCAAGATGTGGCAAGCCTTGTCAGGCGACGGCAAGAGAGGGTTGGCAAAATGTTGCGCAGGTTTTACCCAAATTGGGTAGAGAAGGCAAACGGACAAACATTCCAGTTACAGGAATCTGGGGATGGCTCACAAAAAAGAGGGTTAGTTGAAGGCTTCCCGCTCATTGATGGGTTTGATCAGGTGATACACCTCGTGGGCCGAGAGGGTGCAGCCAGCGGGCCATTCCAGCTGATGACGGCGGTTGATGAAGACCCTGGCACAGCGCCGCTCCGAATCCAGCGCCGCAAACAGGGGCTGTGCGCGCCAGGGGGCCAGATCCAGCGCTCCTGTGGTACCGTCGGAGAGCACCACAAACAGCCGCCATCCCTGCAAATATTCCACATCGATAAAGACCGGCATCCCTTCGGCTCCGATTGAGAAAATTCGGCGCCATTATAAACAAGCCCCCAGCGCCGCTTTGCAGGACGGATCACACTTTTTCCAGCCATTTATGCTGTCTTCAATCCCTGCGTCTTGTCACATAAAAGGCATAAATCGTGCCAGAACATCTCTTTTACCGGCACCTGATGCAACCTTTCCCCAAGCACAAGGTCATAACCCTGCAATATAAAAACAATGTGCCCGAGGACGGGTGCAAACAGGCTTGTAGGAACAACAATGACCACTATCAAACAATGGCTGGGACCGTTTTGGCCCATCGCCGTTTTTTCATTTATCGCGCTTGTCTCTCTCTCCGCCAGCCGAGTCGGCCTCGGCGTGTGGCAACTGGAACGGGTCGATGCCGTCGCAGGTTGGCCAGAGATGCTGCTGCAAGGGCTGCGGGTCGATATCGCGACCCTCTGCTGGATATGGGGTGTCCCCGCCATGCTGACCATGCTGCTGGCCGGGCCCCACGCCATTGGCCGGGCCTGGTTGCAGCTCATCAGGGTCTGGCTGACGCTGGGACTCTGGCTGATGCTCTTCCTCGAGATCTCCACTCCCTCTTTCGTGACCGAGTACGGCGTGCGGCCCAACCGCCTCTATGTGGAGTACCTCATCTATCCGAAAGAAGTGCTCTCCATGCTATGGGCCGGCCGCAAGGGTGAACTGCTGATCGCAGTGCTGTTCAGCCTGCTGACTCTGGGAGGAGGTTGGTGGCTGAGCGGTCGTCTGCTGCGCGGACTGAGCTTCCCCCGCTGGTATCTGCGCCCGGCCTTCGCCCTGCTCATTCTCGCTATCGGCTTCCTCGGCGCCCGCTCCAGTCTGGGTCATCGCCCTCTGAATCCGGCCATGGTCGCCTTTGCCAGCGACCCTCTGATCAATGCCCTCACCGTCAACTCCGCCTACTCGGTGTTTTTCGCCATCAAGCAGATGGGGGGCGAAGAGGATGCCAGCCAATTCTATGGCCAGTTGCCTCGGCAACAGATCCTCGACCTCATTCGCCAGGAGAGCGGCCGCGAGCTCCATGACTTCAGCTCGACGGCCCTGCCCAGCCAGACCTTCAACGAAGCCAGCTATAGCGGCAAACCCAAGAATCTGGTGATCCTGTTGCAAGAGAGCCTGGGAGCCCAGTTCGTCGGCTCCCTCGGCGGCCTGCCGCTCACCCCCAATCTGGATGCGCTCTCGCAACAGGGTTGGGCATTCGAGCAGCTCTACGCCACTGGTACCCGTTCGGTGCGCGGCATAGAAGCTGTGCTGACCGGTTTCACGCCGACCCCGGCCCAGGCCGTGGTCAAGCTAGGCAAGAGCCAAACCAACTTCTTTACCATCGCGGATCTGCTCAAGCAGCGCGGCTACGACACCAGCTTCATCTATGGTGGCGAGAGCCATTTCGACAACATGCGCAGCTTCTTCCTCGGCAACGGCTTCACCACCATAGTCGAGCAGAAAGACTTCAAGAACCCGGTATTCGAGGGGTCATGGGGCGCCTCCGACGAGGACCTGATGACCAAGGCAGACGAGACCTTCAAGGCACTGCACAAGGAGGGCAAGCCCTTCTTCAGCCTGGTGTTCAGCTCCAGCAACCACGATCCCTTTGAATTCCCTGACGATCGCATCGATCTCTACGAACAACCCAAGCAGACCCGCAACAACGCCGCCAAGTACGCGGACTACGCCATCGGCGAGTTCTTCAAGAAGGCGAAGCAGTCCGACTACTGGAAAGACACCCTGTTTCTGGTCATCGCCGACCACGACAGTCGAGTTGGTGGTGACAGTCTGGTCCCAATCCCCCGCTTCCACATTCCCGGCGTCATCGTCGGTGACGGCATAGCCCCGAAGCAGGACCCGCGCATCGTCAGCCAGATCGACATGGCACCGACGCTGCTCTCCCTGATGGGGATAAGCGCCGACTATCCCATGCTGGGCAAGGATCTGACCCGCATGCCAGCCGACTGGCCGGGGCGCGCCATCATGCAGTACGACAAGAACTTTGCCCTGATGCGGGGCAAGGATGTGGTGATCCTGCAACCGGAGCGCCCGGCGCAAGGCTTCATCTATGAGGATGCCAGCGAAACCCTCACACCTGCACCGCAACCGGATGCCATGAAGGATGCCGCCCTAGGGCTGGCGCTGTGGGGGAGTCTGGCCTACCAGAAAGGGCTCTACCAGACGGCGCCGGATACCCGGACCGTACTGAAC
This sequence comes from Aeromonas salmonicida, assembly GCF_028355655.1. Classification (NCBI taxonomy): domain Bacteria; kingdom Pseudomonadati; phylum Pseudomonadota; class Gammaproteobacteria; order Aeromonadales; family Aeromonadaceae; genus Aeromonas; species Aeromonas salmonicida. The sequence continues at coordinate 4,319,538 of NZ_CP110645.1, forward strand.
TGACCCCGCCAACGCAACAACATAAAACCCGCCAGTTGGCGGGTTTTATGTTGGGCGAGACACGCCATCAGATATTGAGGAAACAGGGCAGGGAACGGCTGAATCTGTGCTCGAACACCAGCGAGGTTTCGAGGTGCACCACCTCTTCCCGTGAAGTGAAGTGATCGAACACGAAGTTGCGCAGGTGCTCGGTATCGGCGACGCAGAGGTGCACCAGAAAGTCATCCTTGCCACCCATGTGAAACAGGCTGATCACCTCGGGCAGCGCCAGTATAGCATCGCGGAAGGCATCGATGATCTGGCGACTGTGGCGCGCCAGTTGCAGCGAAACCATGGCCTGGATATGGCCACCCAGCGCCTGATGATCCACTTCGCAATGTGCCCCCTTGAGCACCCCGTCCTGCTGCAGCTTGCGCACCCGCTCCAGGCAGGTGGACGGAGCCACCCCGACCAGGGCAGCCAGATCCTTGTTGGTCATGCCCGCATCGCGAAACAGATGGGCCAGGATATCCAAATCCAGTTGATCCAGGTTTCTCATCTTAACTCCTTGAACCGATCAATTTTTTAGACTCTGCCCGTAAACCGGGCCGAACACAACGCAGATTGACATAGAGACAGCACCCCCTATGCTTTGGCGCACTCAGGATCCGGGCCATGTCAGGCCCCCTCCCCCTTGCAGGCCTCATAAGGACCTTTATGTACTCGTCTCATCCCTTCTGGAGCCAGGAAGTGCCCCGCGTCGATGGCCAGTTGCTGCTGACCCCCTGCCCCGGCACCCAGCAGGTACCGCTGCCACTGGCACTGGATCAGCTGAGGTTTGCCGGTGCCCACGGGGTAGTAACGCTCATGACCGCCACCGAGCTGGCAGAGCTGGATCTGGCGCACCTCGGTCGTCAGGTCGAGCAGGAAGGCATGCGCTGGTTCCACCTGCCCATCGAAGACGATCAGGCCCCCGATACCGCCTTCGAACACGCCTGGCAGCTGGCGTTGCCACAACTGACCGCACTGCTGCACGATGGCAAGCATCTGGTCATCCACTGTCAGGGGGGCAGCGGCCGCACCGGTCTGGTAGCGGCCGCCCTGCTGATCTCCCTCGGCCAGCCACAACAGGAGGCCATGGCCGCCATCAAGGCCCACAGGCCCAAGGCCTTCACCCTGCCGGCGCATCGCCAATGGCTGGATGCCCTGGCCACGCGGCTGGATCAGGCCGACTGACCCTGACCGCTGGCCCTACTTGGGTTGCTGGTAGGTAAACACCTTGCCGATATCTTCCACCCGATAGCTGGTGAGCTGGTAGACGTAGTAGTTGAGCCAGTTGGAAAACAACAGGTGGCCATGGCTGCGCCAGCTGGCGCGCGGCGGCTGGGCTGGATCATTGTTCGGGTAGTAGTTGACCGGAATGACGGGGTCGAGCCCGGCCGCCAGATCCCGCTGATACTCTCCATCCAGGGTCAGCACATCGTATTCAGGGTGGCCGGTGACAAATACCTGACGACAATCCTTGGTGGCCGCCAGGTAGACCCCCGCCTCCTCGGACTCGGCAAAGATCTGCAGGTCAGTGTGGGCACGGATGAGATCCCCGTCGAAGGCCGCATAGCGAGAGTGAGGCGCGACGAACTCGTCGTCGAAACCGCGCAGCAGCGGTTCGTTCTCATCGAGGCGATGGTGGCGATAGACACCGGAGAGCTTCTCGCCATGCGTCTGCTTCTCCATGCCATACAGGGCCTTGAGCGCCGCCTGTACGGCCCAGCAGAGGAACAGGGTCGAGGTCACGTGTTGATGGGACCACTCTATGATCTCGACGATGCGCGGCCAATAGACCACCTCCTCGAACTCCACCAGCCCGAGCGGTGCCCCCGTGATGATCATGCCGTCATAGTTGTTGCCGCGAACCTGCTCGAAATCGTGATAGAAGTTCTCGAGATGGGCCTGAGGCGTGTTCTTCGACTCCCGATCGTCGATCCGCAGCAGATCCACATCGACCTGCAGCGGCGAGTTGGAGAGCATCCGCATCAGCTGGATCTCGGTTTCAATCTTCTTGGGCATCAGGTTGAGGATCAACACCCGCAATGGGCGGATGTTCTGGGTGACGGCCCTGGATTCCGTCATCACGAAGATGTTCTCCTGCCCCAGCACTTCGGCGGCAGGTAACTGATCCGGGATCTTGATCGGCATGCTTACTCCCTGTACTGCATCGGTAAATATGTCTGGACATCCAGAAGCCTATAACAAAGCCACCCAGCCTGTCATCAGATACCTTTTGTATTCACCCCCACCTTTGACTAGCATACGGCTCAGTGTGTCTCTCGCAGCCAAGACAATGACAGGTATCAAAATTTCCGTAGACCGACTGCAAGTCGGCAATTTCGTCTCTCTGCCACTGGGTTGGCGCGAACACCCCTTCCTGTTTTCCAGCTTCAAGCTCAAGAATGAAGAAGAGATAGAGTTGATCCGTCGGCTCGGGCTCAAGATGGTCACCATCATTCCGGACAAAAGTGATGCGCCGCCCAAGCCACTGAGCCAGATCCAGGCACAGCCTGCAGAGGCGCCGGACACCTCGCTGCGCCAGGCCGAGATGCAGCGGGATAAAGAGCAGCGCATCGAGCAGTTGCAACAGTATCGTCGTGATTTGCAGCAGTGCGAGAAGCAGTTCCAGCAATCCCTGGCGCAGGTACGCAGCGTCATGAGCAAGATCCAGTCCCGTCCCCTCAACGCCATCGGCGAGGCCCAGGAGCTGATCAACGCCATGACGGAGCAACTGCTGGCGGTGGATGAGATGGTGCTGCACCTGGTCTCCGACAGCGAAGATGGCAACAACCTCTACTTCCACTCCCTCAACGTCAGCGTGCTCAGCATGCTGCTGGCCAAGGAGTGCAACATGTCGGCCGACCAGATCCGTCAGGTCGGCATGGGTGCCCTGTTCCACGACATCGGCAAGCTGAAGATCCCGAGCCAGATACTGCGCAAGACAGAACCACTCACCAAGCCGGAGCAGAACCTGATGGCCCAGCATTCACGCTACGGCCTGGATCTGCTCAATCTGGCCAAGGATTTCCCCGCCGAGGCGAAGGGGATAGTGCTGCATCACCATGAATATCTGGATGGCAGCGGGCCCGAGGGGCTCAAGAAGGGACAGCTGGACCCGCTCACTCAGATGGTGTCGCTGATCAACGAGTACGACAACCTCTGCCACCTGCAAGCCAAGGTGCCCTACTCGGCCCTGAGCGGCCTCTACAAGCAGCGCAAGGCCCAGTTCAACCCTGAATACCTCAGCATGCTGATCCGGCTGATGGGCATATACCCGCCAGGCAGCGTGGTGCAGCTCTCCAACGGTCAGGTGGGACTGGTGATGTCGGTCAATGCCTCCCGCCTGCTCTACCCCTCTGTGCTGGTGTACGATCCCCGCATCCCCCGCCAGGAGGCAGCGATAATAGACCTGCAGCAGGCCGAGCTGTCCATTGCCAAGGTGATCCACCCCAAACGACTGCCGCCGGCCGTGTTCGAATACCTCAATCCGCGTACCCGGATCAGCTACTACTTCGAGCACGCCAAACCCTGATTGCCCCGGCCATGGATCATGGCCGTCCCGGTTCACTTCCCCAGCCCAAGGAGCACCCATGCGTATCGAGATCATCAGCACCGGAGACGAGATAGTGACTGGGCTGGTGGTGGATACCAATGCCGCCTGGCTCAGTGCCCTGCTGCTGGATCAGGGCTGGCAGGTGCGCCGCCGTGCCACAGTGGGGGACAACCTCGCCGACCTGAAAACCGTGCTGCAGGAGAGCGCCAGCCGCGCCGACGTTGTGCTGGTATGCGGCGGTCTGGGCCCCACCGCCGATGACCTCACTGCGCAAGCGGCGGCCGAAGCGTTCGGACAACCGCTAACTCTGTTCCCTGAGTGGCTGGCCACCATAGAGGCACGCTACGCCAGTCGGGGACGCCCCATGGCGCAAAGCAACGCCAAGCAGGCCTGGCTGCCACAGGGGTGCGAGATCCTGGACAATCCGGTCGGCACCGCCTGCGGTTTCGTGGTCAGTCAGATGAACGGCCATGGCCGGTGTCAGCTCTTCTTCACCCCGGGCGTACCGTTCGAGTTCAAGCAGATGGTGCGCGAGCAGATTTTGCCGCGCCTCAAACAGCTGGCTGGGGAGCAGACAGACACTGAGCTGCGCCGTTTCTACAGCTTCGGCATCTCGGAATCGGCCCTCTCGGACATGCTGGATGCGACGCCCTGGCCGGCAGGTATAGAGCTGGGTTATCGCTCCGCCATGCCGTTGATTGAGCTGAAACTCATCGGCCACGGTGCGACCAGGGCAGACATGGAGGCCGCCGAGGCACGGCTGCTCGCAGCCATCCAGCCCTGGCTGGTGGGACGCGGGAATGACGAACCCGCGCAGCAGATCCTGACCCTGCTGGGAGACAAACCGCTGACGCTGCTGGAGGGGGAGAGCCGGGGTGCCCTGCTTGCTCTCTGCCACGATCACCCCCGGCTGGAGGCTCACTACAGCCCCCATCTTGCCAGCGATCTGGCATTGCTGCCCGGCACCGCAGCGGGCTTGCATCTGACCATAGGACAAGAGGGGGCTGACGGCGTGCCGCTGCTGCTCTGCGCCCATGGTCAGCAGACCGGCCAGACGGTGAGGGTCAACCATCCGGACCCCGAGAGCCGACGCAAAATCCTCGCCTTCGCTGCCCTCGACATGCTGCGCCGCCACCTGCAAGGCTTGCCCGTGCTTGGCGACTATCTCACCCTGCCCAGAACGACGCAGCGCAGCAGCTAGGCATCAAACGCCGCTAACCGCGCAATCTGGCATCGGCGTACGCTTCAATCCAGACTCTTCTTGAACCTGTGGGCGGCCAGGGTCAGCACCAGCAGGGTGAACCCCGCCAGCCAGAGCACATCCGGCAGCAACTCCGACAGCTCCCCGCCCCGCAGCACTATGCCCCTGATCAGCCTCATGAAGTGGGTGGCAGGCAGCACCTCTGCAATCCACTGGGCCGCCACCGGCATCCCCTCGTAGGGAAACATGAAGCCCGACAGCAATATGGATGGCAGCAGTATGAACACCGTCATCTGCATCGCCTGCAACTGGGTCTGTGCCAGAGTGGAGATGAGCAGCCCCAGAGTCAGGCTGGCGGCAATAAACAACAGGGTCGCCAGCAGCACCTGACTGAGTGCCCCGTTGATCGGTACGTCAAAGATGAAGTGGCCGAGCCCGAGTATGATAGCCACCTGGACCAGCCCCACCCCGATATAGGGCAGTATCTTGCCAAGCATCAGCTCCATGGAGCTGACCGGGGTAGTGATGAGCAGTTCCAGATTGCCGCGCTCCCGTTCGCGCACTATGGCCGCTGAGGTGAACATGATCATGGTCATGGTGAGGATCACCCCGAGCAGGCCGGGCACTATGTTGACCGCAGATCGCCTAGCCGGATTGAAGTAGAGCACTGTCTCGAAAGTGGGTGGGGCAGATTCAAGACCCGGTTTCAGATCCGAGAGCGGCATGTTGCGAAGACCGAGCAGGGCCCCGGCTATCATGGTATCCGAGCCATCCACCAACCACTGGCCCGCCGTCTCACCGGCGCTGAGGCGGCGGCTCAAGTCAGGGGGCAGCACCAGCACGGCCCGCACCTCGCCCCGGGTCAGGGCGGCCTCCGCCTCCTGTACCCCCACGTAATGCCGTTCTATGCGCACCACCTGGCTCGCCTTTACCGCCTCCACCAGCAGCCGTCCCGGCACGCTCTGGCTCATCTCCACCAGCCCCACCGGTATGTGGCGCACATCCGTGTTGATGGCGTAGCCGAACAGCAGCAGCTGGATCAGGGGTATCATAACCACCATGCCAAACGTCAATCTATCCCGCGCCAGCTGCCTGAGCTCTTTCTGGGTAATGGCCCAGAGCCGTCGCAGACTGTTCATGCCCTCGGCTCCTGACCGGTGCAGCTGACGAACACATCCTCCAGGCTGGGTCTGACCAGCGCCATGGCTGCCCCGCTCAAGGCCGGACAGGCCTGCTGCAACCAGGCAACCGGTTCAGCCAACTCCTTGTCCACCAGCACCCGCAACCGCTGGCCCAGCTGGGCGGCGGATCGCACCTGTGCCAACTGCAGCAACTGCTGCTTGAGCAACCGCAAGTCGCTGGTCTGCACTTCCACCACCCGGGTGCTCATGGCATCCATCAGCGCCTGTGGCGATCCCTGGGCCCGTACCTGCCCCGCTTCCATGATGGCTAGCGCATGGCAGCGCTCCGCCTCGTCCATGTAGTGGGTGGTCACCAGTATGGTGGTGCCCCCTTCGCTGAGATCGAACAGTTTCTCCCAGAAATCGCGCCGGTTCTGCGGATCCACCGCCGAGGTGGGTTCGTCGAGCAGCAGCAGGTCCGGATGGTGGATCACCGCCGCCGCCAACGCCAGCCGCTGCTTCTGGCCGCCACTCATGGCACCGGCCCGCTGCCGCGTCAGCGACGTCAGTTCATAGGTCTCCAGCAACGCGTGCAGGCGCGCCGTCAACGACTGGCCAGCCATGCCGTGAATACGCCCCATAAACTCCAGATTTTCCCAGGTCGTCAGCTCGTCATAGAGGGAGAACTTCTGGGTCATGTAGCCGATCCGGCGCCTGAGCGCTTCGGCTTGTTTCGGAATGCTCAGACCCAACACCTCCACCTCTCCCGCCGAGGGAGTGAGCAGGCCGGTCAGCATGCGCAGTGTGGTGGATTTGCCGCAGCCGTTGGGGCCGAGAAAACCGTGGATCTGCCCTCTGGGCACGCAGAGATCCAGCCCGTTCACCGCCAGAAAATCGCCAAAGCGCCGGCTGACACCCTTGGCACGGATCGCCAGCTCACTCATGAGCGCGCCTCTCATCGCCTGGATCGGCCTGCAGCGGCAAGCCGCTCGGCAGATCCTGCGCCCCGTCGGGCAGGTCTATCTCGGCCAGATAGACGAGTCGGGCCCTGTCCTGTTCGTTGAGGGCGTAGTAGGGAGTGAAAGCCGGTTCTTTCGAGATCCATCGCAACCGGCCAGTGAGCGGCTCGGTCACCCCATCCACCACCACCCGCACCGGCTGGCCGATGCGGTAACTGGCGAGGGAGGGCTCCGGCACATAGACCCGGGCGTAGGGAGCCTGATCCGCCTGAATGGCGACCAGCACGGCACCGACCGACACCCTTTCGCCGATATGATAGGGCAGGCTGTCGAGCCGGCCACTGCGAGTGGCGACGATGGAGAGATCAGCAAGCTCCCGTTCGGCCAGCGCTACCTCGGCACTGGCTGCCTGCAAGGCAGCATCGGCCTCGTCAATGTCTTCGCTGCGCACGCCACGGGCCAACTTGTCGAGCTGCTGGCGAGCCCCATCCTGCTCGGCCAGCGCGCCGTCGCGCAGGGCGCGGGCCTTGTCGAGATCCGCCGGGCTGACCAGCTTCTGACGCACCAGTCGGTCGATGCGCACGAAGTTGCGCTCGCTCTCCCTGACATTGGCCTCGGCCTTGTCGAGATTGGCACGGGCGGCGGCAATGTCCTCCGGTCGCTCGCCATTGGTCATGCGGGCGAGGGCAGCACGAGCTTGCGCCTCCCCGGCACGGGCACGGGCCAGCACCGCCTGCTGGCGGCGATCGTCCAGCCTTGCCAGCAGGGTCCCCTCCTCCACCATGCTCCCCTGGGCCACCGGCAAGGCCCGGATAATCTCGCTGGCGGTGGCGGTCAGCAGCACCCGATCCCGCTCCAGCGTACCGAGCGCCGTGGTAGAAACCTGTGGCTGACAGGCAGTCAGCAGGCTAAACAGACCTAAAGGCAACAGACAATGACGCAAGATCGACACTCCTCTCGTGACCTGCAATCTCGTCCCGATACAAGGCATTCCGGGGCGTAGGGCCGGCACGTCTCTCACTGACAAGCCGGTTCATTGAGTGGTCAGCATACCCGCTGTCATCCCTGATTTCCTCGTCCCAGCTCACCCATTTGTGCTTAGCGCGTTGACCCAAAAAGAGAAATACCCGAATACTGCAGACCGACATCATGTTGATGGCTCGCGTTTTTAATTAAAAGCCGATTAAATAGAAGCAAGTAGCGATCTCACTGGAGATCATGGCGAGAGTAAGGGAGCCGGGTGTTAAGCAAAGAGTGGTTACTGTTATCAGCCGATATGGAATACGCCTGTCTGCGCATCGTGCCCGGGTTGACCAAGCCCGTTTCAGAGAACGATATTCAGGCGCTGTTGCTGGCCTCCAACTGTCGCCGCTACCAGCCGCTGACGGAGGGGATCAAGCAGGCCATCAGCTTGCTCAATACCCTGTTGAGCAACCCGGCTACCTCTCTGCCCGGCAACCCAGTCCCCATTGCCCAGCGCCACGATGCCCGCGTCACGCTGGTCATCGAGAAGGACCGGATGAGCGCCATTGCCCAGATCACCGCAGACTGGGGCGGCAAGTTTCTCACCACAGAACAGCTGGAGCAGGCAATCCAGACCAGCGAGGTCAGCCAGGGGGTACAGACCTCCCTTATTACGGCCGCCATTCTGGCCGCCAAGGAAGCTGCGCCGGGCACAGTACTCAAGTTGCCGGTAGCACTGGGCAAGGCGGTGGTCAATGGCAAGGACTCCCGTCTGGAGCGACTGGTGGAGACACCCGCCGAGCGGATCCTCAAGCCCCAGGAACGGGATGATGGCCGGGTCGACATGCGGGATCTCGGTACCATAGTCACGGTCAAAGCCGGCGCCCAGTTGATGCGGCGCCACCCCGCGACTCAGGGGGAGCCCGGGTTTACCGTCACGGGCCAGGATCTGCCCGCCAAGAATGGCAAAGACAGCCCCATGAGCGCTGGCGATGGCACTTATCTCTCCCCTGATGACCCCAACCTGCTGATTGCCAGCCGGGCCGGCCTTCCCTGCCAGGAAAAAACGGGCATGAAGGTGGATGAGGTATTGAGTGTCAAACAGGTGGATGCCCGCCACGGCCATATCACCTTTGAAGGGGGGCTCATCGTCAATGCCGACGTCCAGCCCGGCATGAAGGTCAAGGTCAGTGGCGACATCGTCATCGGTGGTTTTATCGAAGGGGGCGAGATCGAAGCCGGCGGCAGCATAACGGTTCGCCACGGCATCATTGGTCGGCGCAACGAGCAGGGTGAATACCTGTGTCATCTCAATGCCCAGGGTGAAATCCACGCCAGCTATGCCCAATACGCCAAGCTGGAGGCTGGGGGTGACATCCAGATCCAGAGTCAGCTCAACCACTGCTACAGCCGCAGCGGGCAAGACCTCAAAGTGGGCGACAGCGGCATGCGCAAGGGCCACCTGATTGGTGGCATCAGCATCGCCAATCGTCTCATCATGGCTCCCATCCTGGGAGCCTCTGCGGCCAACCACACCAAGCTGCAAATCCTTGGCGGCTACTTCACCCACAAGGAGCAGGAACTGGCCCTGCGCCAACGCAAGCAGGAGTGCCGGGATCAATTGGACAAGCTGCAGGATCTGCTGCTCAAGTTGCTGCAGTTGCCCACCGACAAACGCAACCCCGAGACCCTGCAGAAGATAAAGCTGATCCGTACCAAGCATCTCGAGGAGAGCAAGCTGCTGGATGAGCAGCTGGAGGCAGCCCAGGAGGAGCTGCAAAAGCTGATGGCGGAGATGGACATCATCGCCGCCCAACGGGTCTTCCCCGGGGTCGAGGTGGAGATGGCACACTATCACTGCCGGGTCGATATCGAACATGGCCCCATCCACTTTGCCATTCGCGAGGATCAGGTACAGCTGATCCCGTACGAACCACACAAATGACCCGGGCCGGAGACTACCGGCCCTCTCCTCATCGCCCTTCCACCTTGCGAGCGGGCGCCCAATACTCGGGATCCATCCCGTCATCCGTGATCCAGGCGGCGATTTTCGCTACACTCGGCCTCCCATTGGCCCCATTGGGCGGGCCAGCCAGACTTCAGGTAGTGAAAGATGTACAAGCTGATCGCATTGGATATGGATGGCACCCTGCTGAACCCTCAGGGCCAGATTTCACCCCGCACCCACGCCGCCATTGCCGCCGCCCGCGCCAAGGGAGTGACGGTGGTACTTGCCTCGGGCCGCCCGCTGGAAGGGATGAGCCGCTATCTTGTAGAGCTCGGCCTCACGGGTCAGGATGACTACGTCATCTGTTACAACGGCGCTCTGGTACAGCAGGTTGCCGACCAGCGCATCATTCGCAGCCAGCTGCTCACCGGAAGCGACGCCAGTGCCATCGCCAGACTGGCCGACGAGCTGGAGGTGAACGTACACGGCTTCTCGGTCAGCCAGGGCCTCATCAGTCCCAAAGTCAGCACCTATACAGAGCACGAATCCCGCCTCATCGGCATGCCCATCAATCTGATCGATTTTGCCACTCTGGCGGCCGACGAACAGATCATGAAGGTGATGATGATCGACGAGCCGCCCCAGCTCTCCCGCGCCATCGAGCGCCTGCCAGCCGAACTGTACGAGCGCTACACAGTGGTGCAGAGCGCCCCCTTCTTCCTCGAATTCATGAACAAGCAGAGCAACAAGGGCACAGGGGTCGCCGCCCTGGCCGAACATCTGGGCCTTGACGCCTCCCAGGTCATCGCCGTGGGGGATGCAGGCAACGACCATCACATGATTGAATACGCCGGACTGGGCGTGGCCATGGGCAACGCCACAGATGAAATCAAGGCGCTGGCCCAACACATCACGGGCCGCAACGACGAGGATGGCGTCGCCCAGGTGATCGAGCGGTTCATCCTGAACGCCTGAGCCAAACAAGGGGCCTCCACCAGGGCCCCTTCTGCTATCCGGCCAATCTGGTCAAATGTTTAATATATCCACCACAGCTATCCCCTTCATACCCACTGCATAGCATCAAAGCCCCTATAAAAGGGACTCAAGCCTGTGTGCTGCTCATGACGATTAACATTTCAGTATCATTTCGTTTGACATATTGAACGGCCTTGGCAGACTGAGATCAGGATCCAGGCCGTCATTGCCCAGGCTGACCGACGATTCTGGTACTGCGGCACGACCCTGATCCCACGACCATGCCTTGAGGCATGCCCTTGCCCTCTCGCTGGCAGCAAGGGCCTTCCCAAGGCGCAGGATTGCAAAGGATAGCCAAGGTGAATCATGACTCGCATCCCCCACACCCCATGTAAGCCCGTCGTACTGATGACAATGGGGGCCCAGCCCCGCAACGGTCACGCCTACCAGGTAATGACCCACAAATACATCACGCCCCTGGTGGAAATCAGTGGCTGCGTCCCCCTGCTGGTACCGACCTGCTGCGGAACGGAAGACCTGGCGCAGTATCTGGATCTGGCCGATGGCGTCTATCTGAGCGGCGCCGGATCCAACATAGATCCTGCCCTCTATGGCCAGGAGAACCTTACCCCGGAGAAGCAGCAGGACAGAGACAGGGATCTGTTCGACATTCCGCTGGTACGTGCCGCCCTCGATCGCGGTCTGCCAATTCTCGGGATCTGTCGCGGCATGCAGGAGATCAACGTGGCCCTCGGGGGCGACATACACCAGAAGGTCTACAACGAGCCCGGCTATGACGATCACAGGGAAGATTCGGACGATCCGGTCGATGAACAGTACGGGGAGAGTCACCAGATTGAACTGGTGTCCGGCAGCTGGTTTGCCGATCTGATGGGGCAACCTGCTATCCCCGTCAACTCGCTGCATGGACAGGGGATCAAGACGCTGGCAAAGGGGCTTGAGCCGCTGGCCCATGCCGAAGACGGGCTGGTAGAGGCCATTCATGCCCCCACACTCTCCCCCTTCCTGCTGGCGGTACAGTGGCACCCGGAGTGGAAAGCGACCGAGAATCCCCACTCCGTCAAGATCTTCCAGGCTTTTGGTGACGCCTGCCGTCAGCGCAGGACTCGCACCTCACACACCTGAACCTGTGTTGTCTAGTCGCCAAACCCCCGCGCCTTGAGCTTGGGCAAGCCACCACGCTCGGGGCGCAATGTACGGCACACATCCATGCCCTTGAGCCCGCGCTGGATATGGTCCGGCGTGTGGCCAAACACCATGCCGTTGCTGCGGTAAAGGTTGTCATCGTCAAGCTCGAACAACTCGCCGCCGATGAGCAGCTGCTCACGGCCATTCACCACCTTGCCCCGTTTCAGTGGCAACGTCATGTCGGTCAGCACCTCGCCGGTGGCACAACCCTCACGCCAGCGGGCCTCGTCGGAGAAAGGGGTAATGGCAATCTCGCGCCAGGATCCATCCCTGAACTCGACCCGGTATTTGTCTGCCAGCAGGTCGCATCCTGCCAGTGGCAGCAATGCCACCAAGCAGATGATTTTCTTTGTTAATTGCACCAAGTCACACTCTCCTGTCGAGACTGCCAACAGCATAAATAAATCGTGTCGCCAGCGCACCCTTTACCCTTGTCTAACCAGCTATGCTGGAAATATCCAACGATAAGGGGCTGTTATGTTTAGCGATAATTTCGTTGCCCTACCTACCTTGCAGTGGATTGGCGAGCACCCGTTCTGGACCCTGCTGACCCTGTTCTTGCTTATCACCCATTTTTTGCGCAGCCCGGGGCGGCGGCGCGAGCTGGTTTCCGAGCTCGGCTTCGTCATGATGAGCATGGTCGTGATCCTGCTGATCCAGTTCGAGGGAGGCTGGTTCCGCCTGCCGCTACCCCACCGCTGGCTGGTGGAAATATCCAGTCTGCTGGCCGGTCTGGTACTGGTGAAGGTCTGGGGCATACTGCTGTTCCAGTTTCTGCTGCCCCTGTGCCAGATCCGCATACCGCGCATCATAGCGGACATCGTCATCACCATCGGCTACATCAGCTGGTGCCTGTTCAGGCTATACGCTTCCGGCATGGCCCTTGGCGAGATAGTCACCACCTCGGCCGTCATCACCGCCATCATCGCCTTCTCCATGCAGGACACACTGGGCAACCTGCTGGCCGGAGTCTCCATCCAGCTGGACAACTCCATCGCCATCGGTGACTGGTTGCAGGTGGAAGCCATCCAGGGCCGGGTGGTGGAGATCAACTGGCGCGCCACCACCATGGAAACCCGCAACTGGGAAACCGTGGTGATCCCCAACAGCCACTTGCTCAAGCAGCGTTTCACCGTGCTGGGACGGCGACAAAATGCCCCCCTCCAATGGCGGCGCTGGGTCTGGTTCGATCTGACCCTGGATACATTGCCGACCCAGATCATCGCCCTGATCGAGAAGTCCTTGCGGGAAACCAACCTGCCCTGTGTGGCCAAATATCCTCAACCCGACTGTCTGTTGATGAATGTGGAAGGGGGAATTGCCCGTTATGCCGTTCGCTACTGGCTGACCGACCTGGCGCGGGACGACCCGACCGATTCCATGGTGCGCAGCCTGATCGATGCCGCCCTGCGCCGTAACGACCGGCGTCTCACCCCCCCTATTTTCAATGTCTTCATGGCCAAGGAGAAACAGCATCAGGATGCCCGCCACAAGCGCCACACCGTCGAGCGCACCGCCACCCTGCGCAAGTTGCCGCTGTTTGCCATGTTGCAGGAGGATGAGCTGATCCAGCTCGCCGATCAGGTCAAATTCGCCCCCTTCGTCAGTGGCGACATCATGCTGGAGCAGGGGGAGGTTTCCAGCTGGCTGTTTGTGCTGGTCAAAGGGGAAGCTGAAATGCTGGTCAAGGTGGAGGGGCGTGAATTGCCGCTCGGCACCCTCAATACCGGCGACTTCTTCGGCGAGCTGAGCCTGCTCACCGGCGACCCCAGTCCCTTCACGGTGCGGGCACTCGGCACCGTTGAAACCTACCGCATCAATCAGGCCATGTTCCAGGAGCTGGTGATGCACAGGGAGTCCCTGGTCGAGCCGCTCTATCGGGTGCTAAGCAGTCGCGAGCAGGAGCAGCAGACACTGTTGGCAAGGGAGGCGGAGTCCATGAAGCAACCGCCGCAACAGCGTGATCTGCTCAATAAACTGATGAAGCTGTTCAGTGGAGGATGACGTAGCATGGGGCACCACATAATGCCGGGAGACCCCACACAATGTTACTGACCGCACTGGCTTTGAGCGCCAGTTTGCAATTTGACTGCCCGCCAGCCATAGACACCCGCCAGCAGCTGCTGAGCCAGCCTCGGGGCTGGCAAGCCGTGGCCCGAAACAACCAGGGAGAAGCGGGCCAGACCCTGAGCCACAGGCTGGATAACCTAGCCCTGTTCGATGGTGATCCGGGCGAGCTTGCCCAGCTCAAACCGGACAATGGTGACAATGACGAGACTCACTACTGGAGTCTGGACAGCCGCAATCCGCGACCATTTTATCTGGTCTGCCACTATGGGGGCACAGCCATCACCTTGCAGCAGGCGCTCCCCCCGGGCATCAACTACTGCCGCGTCAACCAGACCGATAGTGACCAGCTGCACGGACTGATTTGTCGTCAATAAGGGCCGCGAACAGCTGCCGGCGAACACGATCAGAGCAGCAGGTCTGCCAGCTCTCCCAGTCCGTTCAGTTCCACATCCGGCAACAATGGCAACTGCCGCCAGGATCGCTGGCGGTCATTGAGCCAGGCGGCGCGAAAGCCGTGCAGGCGGGCGCCCAGCACGTCCGTCACTGGATGATCCCCCACGTGCAGTATCCGGTCTGGTGCCAGCTTGAGGGCAGCCTGCGCCTGGACAAACATGTCCGGCGCCGGTTTCATCCTGGCACCCGCCCCCGCCTTGCAGACCAGGGTGAAGTAATCATTCAGCCCGGCCTGGGCCAGGTCCAGATTGCCATTGGTGATCACCACCAGCGGATAGCGCTCGGCGAGTCGTGCCAGCAACTCATGGGTCGCGTTACTCACCTCAATCTTTGAGCGTTCGACGAGAAAGCCGGCGAACACCTGCTCCGCCTCGCGACTGGCGATGGCTGCCGCCATGCCTCCCTGCAACATGGCCTCATGAATGGTCCGCTGGCGCGCCAGACTGACATCCTGGCGCAGCTCGGGATGGGCGATCAGCATGATGCGTTTGAGATCCAGCCAGCGCGGCTTGTCCAGCATGGCGGTCGCCAGGTATTCGCTGCGCAGATGCTCAAGCATCCACTGCTCGGCCCGTTCAATGGCCGGGCCGTTGTCGTAGAGGGTGTCATCGAGGTCGAACGAGATGGCAGCAACCGGCTGCCAACGGCGATAAAAATGCATTCATGCTCCTTCACGGCGGGGTAATCAGGCCCCCTTGTTCATCTTCCGGTATATCTGGCTACCCTGGCGGTTTGGATGCTCAGATAACCCCAGACACTCCTTCACAGAGGTAAAGGTCACTCATCTTCCGGCGTGGCAGGATCCCGCTTGGCCCTGGGGTGGGCATTGTCATAGACCTTGGCCAGATGCTGAAAGTCGAGATGGGTATAGATCTGGGTAGTGGAGAGATCCGCATGACCTAGCAACTCCTGCACGGCACGTAGATCGCCGGAGGACTCCAGCATGTGAGTGGCGAAGCTGTGGCGCAGCTTGTGGGGATGGACGTGGGCATTGAGCGCCTGCTTGTTGCCCCAGCCATCGAGCCGCTCCTGTACGGAACGGGCCGACAGCCGCTGTTTGCGCTTGGAGACGAACAAGGCGTCGGCCTCGTCCCCCGCCAGCAGAGGGCGTACCTTGAGCCACTTGTGCAGCCACTCCACCGCCATTCTTCCCATGGGCAGCACCCGCTCCCGCGAGCCCTTGCCGGTCACCTTGAGCTGACGGTCATCGAGCTTGATGTCACCCAGATTGAGCCCCACCAGCTCGGCCAGCCGCAGGCCGGAAGAGTACATCAGCTCCATGATGGCCCGATCCCGTACCGCCAGGGGATCCTGCTCGTCTGTGATGTTGAGCAACTGGTACATCTCGTCCACATCCAGATTTTTCGGCAGCGGTCGCCCCTGCTTGGGGGTCACTATGCCGCGGGCCGGGTTGGCGGTGAGCCGTCCCTGGCGCACCTGCCAGTCGCAGAAACTGCGCAAGGCGGAGATCTTGGTAGAAAGGGAGCGGGGAGCGAGCCCGGCCTTGTGCATCCGGGTCACCAGACTGCGCACCTGGCTCGCCTCGAGCCGGGCCCAGTCGCTTACACCCAGCCTGACCAGCTCGGCGGCCATGGCCTGCAGATGGGATTCATAGTTGCTGCGAGTGTGAGGGCTGAGCTGACGCTCGACCCTCAGGTATTCGATAAAGGCCGCCAGCTCATCGGCCAGAGAGGCTGGCAGAGGCTCGGTGGCAGGGGCAGACGCTTTGGCCGGTTCCCTAGCCATGGGTCAGTTCAGGCAGACGCAACTGCAACAAGCGACCCAGCTGACCCAGCAGCAGGGTGTCGTTATGGGGGCTGAAGTGGCTGGGATCGGAACTGGCAAAGGCCAGCACGCCGAGATCGCCGAGCCGCATCAGGGCCACGGAGTTGACCAGCACATCGTGGCCAAACAAGGCCTGCTTCTCACTCTGGTTGAGGCGGCCAAAATAGTAATCCTGCCCCGGCAGCCGTTGACCCAGCAGTTGCTCGAGTTGCTTGCCGTCCGCCATGAAGCGCAGCTCGGGGCCGCTCAACTGGAATTTCTTCGGACTGAGCCAGAGCCGCAGGCCGGTCAGCCGCAGCCGCTGCACGAACGCCTTGCCCATCACGGCGCTCACCTCGAACAGAGACTGGCAACCATAGAGCTCGCCGTAGAGGTCGGCATAGACCCGGAAGATCCGCTCGTTCTCGCTGGCAATCCCCATCAACTCAGTGATCTCCTGCTCCAGCTGCTCGATGCGCTCCCGCTGCCTGTCCATCTGGCGTTCAACCAGAGAGACCGAGCCTTTGCGTTCATGGGGAATGCGGATCCGGTCCAGCATGGCCGCGTGGCGCTGGAAAAACTCGGGATAACGGGCCAGGTACTCCAGCACTGTGGCTTCATCCACCAGTGGCTCCTGCCGTTTGAGTTCGCTCATAAATTGGTTGGTCCATTACAGAAAAAGGGCACTGGGCCCTGACATTATCGCGCAGCAGAGAGGGCTTGCGCCCTCGTCATGCCTATAACTCTATCTGGCCGTCGAATACATGCTCGGCCGGGCCCGTCATATAGACCGGCTGACCCGGCCCCTTCCAGGCTATGGTCAGCTTGCCACCCGGCAGACTGACGGTGACCCGCTCCTTGAGCTTGCCCTGACTGATGCCAATCACCGCCGCCGCACAGGCACCGGTACCGCAGGCCAGGGTCTCACCTACACCGCGCTCGAATACCCGCAAACGGATCTCGGTGGCGTTGACCATCTCCATGAAGCCGACGTTGACCCGTTCGGGGAAACGCTCGTGCCGCTCCATGATGGCACCCAGAGTCTCCACCGGCGCATCAGCCACCGACGGAACTTCAATGACGCAGTGGGGGTTGCCCATCGAGACCACACCACACATCACAGTATGCTCTTGTGCCCGCAACAGATAGGTTTTTTCCGCCTTCTGAGCCCGAAACGGGATCTTGCCCGGCTCAAACTGGGGAACCCCCATGTTGACCGTGACCTGATTCTCCCCTTCCAGCTGCAGGCTAATGCGGCCACGGGCCGTGCTGACCGCGATGCGATTCCGGTTGATTAGCCCCTTGAGGCGCACGAAACGGGCGAAACAGCGGGCACCATTGCCGCACTGCTCCACCTCGCTGCCATCGGCATTGAAGATGCGATAGTGGAAGTCGAGTTCAGGGTCATAGGGCGGCTCCACCAGCAACAGCTGGTCAAAACCGATCCCGAAGTGGCGATCCGCCAGCTTCTTGATGACGTCATTGCTGAAAAACACCTTCTGGGTGACACCATCCACCACCATGAAGTCGTTACCCAGCCCATGCATCTTGGAAAAATCTATCAACATAGTGCGTTCCTGTACCCTTTAGGCAGTAAATGCTCGGCGCACCAGCGATCCGCTCAATCGTGCGTTCCCCTGCTATCAGGGCCGTCAATGCTCGCAACACCGGCAATCGGTCAACTGCTCGCGCGTTCAACGCACACAGAGACGCGTCTGGAAAATCCAGTCGCCGTGGTGCCTTCCTGTGTTCAGGGCAGTAGATGCTCACCACGCCAGAGATCGGCCAACTGCTCGCGCTCTCTGATGAGGAAGGATTGGGTGCCATCCACCAGCACCTCGGCCGCACGCGGACGAGTGTTGTAGTTGGATGACATGGTAAAGCCATAGGCACCAGCGGAGCGTACCGCCAGCAGGGAGCCCTCGGCGATAGCCAGGGTGCGCTCCTTGCCGAGGAAGTCACCCGTCTCGCACACGGGGCCGACCACGTCATACAGCGCCTTCTCATGGGCCGTGCGGCTGTCCACCTCTATGATGTTCATCCAGGCGCCGTAGAGAGAGGGACGCAACAGGTCGTTCATGCCGGCATCGATCAGGGCGAAGTTGCGGGTTTCACCCGGCTTCAGGTACTCCACCCGGGTCAGCAGCACACCGGCGTTGGCAACGATGGCACGGCCCGGTTCGAACAGCAGGGTCAGATCCCGGCCCGCCAGCTTCTGCTTGAGCGCCTCGGCATACTCGGTGGGATGAGGTGGCTGCTCGGCACCATAGTTGACCCCGAGGCCGCCGCCCACGTCCAGGTGATGGATATGAATACCTTCCGCCGCCAGGGTGTCGATCAGGCGCAGCAGCTTGTCGGCCGCCTCCATGAAGGGGTTGAGTTCGGTCAGCTGGGAACCGATGTGGCAATCCACCCCCTTGATCTCTATGTTGGCCATGGCCGCCGCCTTGCGATAGATGGCAGGCGCCTGCTCGATGGGGATGCCGAATTTGTTCTGCTTGAGGCCGGTAGAGATGTAAGGGTGAGTGCCGGCATCGATATCCGGATTGACCCGCACCGAGACCCGGGCCTTCTTGCCCATGCTGCCCGCCACCCGGTTCAGACGCTCCAGTTCGGCTTCCGACTCCAGGTTGAAACAGAGGATCTCTTTATCCAGCGCCAGCCGCATCTCGGCTTCGCTCTTGGCCACGCCGGAGAAAACCACCTTGGCCGGATCACCGCCCGCCGCCAGCACCCGCGACAACTCGCCGCCGGAGACGATGTCAAAACCCGAGCCCAGGCGGGCCAGCAGGTTGAGCAGGGCCAGATTGGAGTTGGCCTTGACCGCATAGCAGATCAGATGAGGAATATCGCCCGCTGCCTGATCGAAGGCATGCCAGTGGCGTTCCAGGGTCGCACGGGAGTATACGTACAGCGGGGTGCCGTATTGCTCGGCAAGGTGTTGCAGCGAGGTTTGCTCGGCCTGAAGCTGGCCGTCGGCATCGTAGTTAAAGTGATCCAAGGGGGCGGTTCCTTCCTAAATTATTGCGGCGCGGCCTCTGGGGCAGCTTCGACGGTCGCAGGCGTCTGTGCTTGCGGTGTACTCTCGGTCTGGGGCTGCTCGGGAGGCGGCATGTAAAGCGGTCCCGTCAGGCCACACGCGGCCAAACCAAGAGACAGAAGAGTGGCGAGCAGACACTTGGTAAGCTGGGTAATCATAATGGTTCGCTGCGAAAAAATTTTTGGCCCTCTATAATCGCACTCACATTGTTAAAAGCAACAGGATAAACCGATGAAGGATCACGAGTATCACGCCCTGACCGACGCCTTTTTCCAATATGTGGAAGACATTGTCGACGCAGGATATCCGGATATTGACTGTGAACGTGCCGGTGGGGTCTTGACCCTGTCGTTCGAGAACAAGACCAAGGTCATCATCAACAAGCAGGAGCCCCTGCACCAGATCTGGGTCGCCACCCGCGAGAACGGTTTCCACTTCGAGCTGCAAGGGGAAACCTGGATCGACAACCGCTTCGGCCATGAGCTCAAGGCGCTGCTGACCAAAGCCTGCACCACCCAGGCAGGTGAGTCAGTGGTATTCCCATGATTGACATTCATCCACAGGACGCCCGCCACGCCGTGATCTGGCTGCACGGGCTGGGGGATTCCGGGGCCGGGCTGGCCCCGCTGGTGGACGCACTGGACTTGCCTGCCGACCTGCCGGTTCGTCATCTGCTGCCCGATGCGCCCGAGCGGCCCATCACCATCAACATGGGCTACAAGATGCGCGGCTGGTACGACATCAAGAGCTTCGACGATCCGGCAGACCGCGCCGTTGAGTCCCATGTGCGTGAATCCGCCGCTCGCATCGCTGCCCTGCTGGACCAGCTGGTGGCCGAAGGGTTTGCCCCAGAGCGCATCCTGCTGGCCGGTTTCTCCCAGGGCGGAGTGATCGCCTCCTTCACTGCTCTGCGCCATCCGGTTCGGCTGGCTGGCCTGCTCTGCATGTCCACCTATCTGGCGGCGCCCGAGCAACTGGTCGAAGAGATGAGCGAGGCCGCCCGCAGCCTGCCCATCTGCTACATGCACGGCATCTATGACGACGTGGTGAATCTCTCCATGGGCTGGGATGCCAAGAACCGGCTGGAAGCGGCGGGGCTCACCCTAGAGTGGCACGAATATCCGATGCGCCACGAGATCTGCCGCCCCCAGCTTGACGACATCCGCAGCTGGCTGCTGGCACGCCTCAGTGCCTAAACGGGTTCACGACGGATAAAACAACGGCCTGCTTCTGCAGGCCGCTTTCTATTCGATTTGTTCGAGGCTGTTCGTTTGCCTCTCTTGCGACCCTTCGCCGGGCCACATGAGCTAGCCAGTGGCAGACCCCAGCTCGCGGGCCGGACTGGCGTTGTCACGCATCTGCCCCTGACTGCGGTAGGGGATCACCTCCAGCTCGCCGTTGATCTGCACTATCTCGTAGTACTGGGGCAAGTTGAAGTTGCTGAACTGGCCCGCATCGCTGAAACGCTCGTGACTGGAGGCATAGAAACGGTTCACCCCCTGCACCAGCTCATCCTTGTTGCCGGCAAAATGCTGGTAGATCTCCACCCGGTTCGCCTCATCCAGAATATAGATGTTGGTGCCCGCATCCCGGGTATCGAAGAAGAACTGCACCAGCCCTTCACTGGCGTAGGCATCGACTATGTCGGGCAGATGCTGGCTGTGGGTCTTGTCGAGCCGCAGCGGCAGGTGATCCAGCTTGTTGTGGGAGATATGGCGGTAGAAGTCGATGGCGTTTTCCAGCTTCTTGACCGACACGCCGCGCCGTTCGAAGAAGATGCCGTACTTCTCGCGGCCCAGCGCCAGCGTCTTGACCAGTTGCAGCTTGTCGCGGGCGAGACGCAACTCGATGCACTCGGCCACCAGTTGCTGGAAGCGGGTCCGAATCAGAGAGCGGAAGTGCTGGCTGTAACAGAACACTTCGATCATCTCGGGAGCCGCCGCATCCTGATGCATCTTGCCGAGAATGGTGGTGAGAGCATCCACCACGGCTTCGTCGCCCTGGAAGTGCAGGGTACGGATCTCGCTCCAGGAGTTGCGATAGACCAGATCCACCGAGCCCACCAGACACTCCTGATTGCGACCGAACGAGAACACATCGGCAGCATTGGCGTCGAACTCGATCACCTGACCCATCCAGTGGCTGGTCGGATCCGTCTCCAGGTTGAGGAAAATGGAGAGCTGACGGATCTCGCACGGACGGCTGAGGGCCAGGTTGGTAGCGCGGGGATACTTGACCGGAAAGGTACCGGACAGGTCGCGGCAGAACTGGTGCAGATTGTCGATGTGCAGATCCGAGCCCTGATTGAACAGGTGCACCCGGGACTGGGGCGTCAGCAGGCCGTTGAAGTATGCCCAGGAGACCAGCTTGCTGATATAGCCGTTATATTCGAGCGGCGCCCGGCCAATGATGTCCACCGGATCCAATGAATGCTTGTAGAGATACCAGCCGGCACGGTTGAGGCGACCATGGGGCACCTGCACCAGGCTGAGATCCGGCTCGCTCAGATCTGGCGCTATGGTCAGATTGATGCGCTGCACCTTGCCCGGCAGGCTCTCGAACGCGGCGTAGAGCTTGCGTGACAGTATGCCTATGTCTTCCGGGTTGATGGACTCGCTGATGTTGTTGCGCCGGGCAAACTGGATCAGGTTGCGATAGCTCTGCATCAGGGCTTCCAGCAACTCGGCGTGGGCCACCTTGACGTCTTCGACCTTCCACTCCTGGCGGTGATCCAGATGGTGGAGCCGCTCCGGGCTCCAGCCCCAGTAGGAGACCAGCTGGGTCATCTGTTCGCGGCGCCAGGCCGGGGAGTGCTCCTCCTTCGGATGGCTGAGGCCGTCACACACTTTCAGATAGAAGCAGCGGCGCACCAGATCGAGGCGCTGCATGTCACCAATGGACTTGAGGTAGTTGGTCACCTTGTCCAGCATCAGACAATAGTTGTCGAGCCGGTAGTGCATGCCATCGTTGTGCTGGAACCAGTCGCGACTGGTGACCGACAGCAGACGGGTGTTGGGATACTCGTGAGAGTAAGCCTCCATCAGCACCGACTTGAGCACGGCTTTGTAAGGGGAGTCGATGCCCTTATAGAGCTGCCACAAGGCGGAACCGAAGTACTCCTCGGCCGGAATCCGGTTGAACCCACCCAGATCGAGCCAGTCATCCTGACTCAGCTTGCCATCCGCAAACAGGCTGTCCACATACTCGTCGTAGTGATCGTCATACTCGGCAGGCACCAGATACCAGAGCAGGCGCTTGCCCGCGATCAGCATGGCGCTGCGATAGAACTCGTCGAGCAGCAGCAGGTGCTGGGCGCTGCCACAGCTCTCTCCCTGCATCTGGGCGTCGTTGCACTGGCGGAACTTGTCTTCGGGGATCAGGAAGAAGTTGAGATCCACCCCCCGCTGCTCGGCCCACTTGGAAAGTTGCTGACACTTGAGATCCAGCAACTCGAGCCGCGCCTGCGACAAACCGGCCACGTGGCAGACCCAGATGTCGAGATCCGAGTGGCAGCACTGACCAATGGACGAAGTGCTGCCCATGGAGTAGAGCCCCTGGATCGACTTGTCATGGGTAGTAAGGCCGTTCTGGCAGTTGGCGTTCTGGCACAGATCCTGGATGAAGGCCTGCTGGGCCTCGTTGGCGGTAAAACTCCAGATGCCGTGGGGCACATCACCTGCCACATAACCGGGCAACAGGGGATGATTGAAGTGCAGCATGACAGGCAGCAGTTGGAAGACCTGCTGCCCATAGCGACTCATGAGACCTAACGCCCGTTGCGTCTTGAGACGATTGAGTTCGTCGTAGCGCGCCACCAGCGTATCGAGTTTTACCAGCAATGCCCTGCCTATACCAAGGTAAGAAATGACGCACCAAAACGGGGAGACGTCAAAAAAGTGTGATCATGTTAACAATGCAAACAGCGGTGGTAAACAAGCCCGCACTGAATCACCGGATTATTTCTGACAAGCCACTAAACAGTATCAATGGAAAGCAATAAAAATTAATAATTTCATGTAGTTAATAAATTAATTCACCTTAATGAAAATCATTTTCAGCAGCCCTTTTTGAGCTTGGCCCCGCTTTTGCTGGCTGCGCCATGAAAGCCCCTGCAAAGGGTGGTAAGATCGTTTTCCTTCTAAAGATGAAACAACTGATTGATATGGCAGCCCGAACCCTGAAAATTGCCACTCGCAAGAGCCCATTGGCCCTGTGGCAGGCCAACTTCGTCAAAGACCGGCTGGAAGCCCTGTACCCCGAGTTGCAGGTCGAGCTGGTGCCCATGAGCACTCAGGGTGACAAGATCCTGGATACCCCTCTCGCCAAAGTGGGTGGCAAGGGGTTGTTCGTCAAGGAGCTGGAAACCGCCATGCTGGAGGGCCGAGCCGACATCGCCGTCCACTCCATGAAGGATGTGCCGGTGGAGTTCCCGGAAGGGCTGGGCTTGCACACCATCTGTGAGCGCGAAGATCCGCGCGATGCCTTCGTTTCCAACCATTTCAGCCAGATAGAAGCACTGCCGCAGGGTGCCGTGGTCGGCACCTCCAGCCTGCGCCGTCAGTGTCAGCTGCGGGCCTCCCGCCCGGATCTGGTGATCCGCGACCTGCGTGGCAACGTCAATACCCGTCTCGCCAAGCTGGATGCCGGTGAATATGACGCCATCATTCTCGCCGCCGCCGGCCTGAAGCGTCTGGAGATGGCACATCGCATCACCGCCTTCATCGAGCCGGAGCAGAGCCTGCCTGCCAACGGTCAGGGTGCGGTCGGCATCGAATGCCGCCTCGACGATCACGAGCTACACACCCTGCTGGCACCGCTGGAGCACGCCGAGACCCGGATACGGGTGCTGACCGAGCGAGCCATGAACCGCGCCCTGCAAGGGGGCTGTCAGGTCCCTATTGGCGCCTACGCTCTGGTACAGGGGGATGAGGTCTGGTTGCGCGGTCTGGTGGGCAGCCCGGATGGCAGTCAGGTGATCCACGACGAGATCCGCGGTCCGCTGGCAGACGGTGAGTCCCTCGGCCACACCCTGGCCCAGCGTCTGCTGGCGGCTGGTGCCGACGTTATCCTGGCCGAGGTCTACCGGGCATGATACCCCTGGTGGTGCGCCCGGCCGCTCAGTCCGCCGAGCTGGTGCAACTGCTGCGCCAGCACGGCCACGCACCGCTCTGCTGTCCACTGCTTGAAACGGCAGCGGGCAGCGAACTCCCCCGCCTGCCCGAACTGCTGCCCCAGGCTGACATCGTCATTGCAGTCAGCGTGCATGCAGTTCATTTCACTCATCATTTTCTGTTGCAAACTGGTCAGACCTGGCCAAGTATTGACTACTTTGCGGTCGGCCAGGCCAGCGCGGATGCCTTCGCCGAAGTCGGTATAGAGGCGAGCTGCCCTGACGATCCCCGTAGCGAAGGGCTGCTGGCCCTGCCCGCCCTGCAACAGGTGAGAGGCAAGCGGGTATTGATACTCAGAGGCAACGGGGGCCGGGATCTTATCGCCCGGACGCTGGCCTCACGCGGTGCTCTGGTGCACTATTGTGCGGCCTATGAGCGCCACTACCCCGAACTCGACGGGGACACATTGACTCGCCATTGGCAGGCAGCCGGGCTCGACAGCCTGCTCATTACCAGTGGTGAACTGTTGCAACGGCTGCTGGAGCTGGTGCCAGGCCAGCAGCAGCCCTGGCTTTATGACCGCCTCTTGGTGGTGCCCAGCCCCCGCGTGGCCGACATGGCCAAGATGGCGGGCTTTACCCATATCACGATTGCCCAGGGTGCATCCAACCAGGCCCTGACGGCCGCTCTGGAACTGAGGAAGATGGAATGACTGAACAACAAGAATCCCAGGTCAAGCCCCAGCCGACCGCCGTGGTCAATGGCGGCAAGAGCCGCTCCGGCGTTCTGCTGGGTGGCGTTGCCATACTGCTGGCCCTCGGCCTGACTGGCGGTCTCTACCTGCATGGCCACCAGAGCGCCGTGGCCCAGCAGGGGGAACTGGATCAGCTCAAGCAGCAACTGGCCGAGGCCATGAACAAGCTGGATCAGAGCAACAGCAAGGATAGCGAGCAACTGAGTGCGCTGGGCAAAACCCAGCAGCAACTGCAAGAAGAGCTCAAGGGTCTGCAGAATCGGGTGCTGGATCTCAACGACAAGCGTCCCAACGACTGGATGCTGGCCGAATCCGAATACCTGGTACGCATGGCGGGCCGCAAGTTGTGGCTGGAACATGACCTCATCTCCGCCATTACCTTGCTTGGCAATGCCGACGAGCGGATCAAGGCGCTCAACGATCCCAGCCTGATGCCCATTCGCAAGGCGCTGGCGGAAGACATAGCCCAGCTCAAGGGGATGCCGCGCATCGACCGTGAAGGATTGACTCTGAAACTGGCCGCCCTCTCTGACCAGATAGAGCTGTTGCCCCTCTCCACCGTCAGCATGCCGGAAGCCAAGACCGAGCCGGATCAAGCCGTCAGCACCAATCCGGACGAGTGGGAAAGCAACCTGAAGAAGAACTGGGTCAAGTTCACCGAGAACTTCATCACCATACGTCGCCGCGATGGCGCCGTGGAAGCCCTGCTCTCCCCGCAGCAGGAGATCTTCCTGCGCGAAAACCTCAAGACCAAGCTGCTGCAAGCCCAGCTCGCCGTCTACCGCGAGCAGCAGGCACTGTATGACGACAGCCTGGAGAAGGCACAGCGCTGGCTGACCCAGTATTTCGATACCGACAACAGCGCCACTCACTACATGCAGTCCGAGCTGGACAAGCTCAAGAGCGAGCAGATCCAGTTCACCTATCCGGATCGCTTCAAGACCCAAGCCATGCTGGAAGAGGTGCTGACCGAGCGCCTGCAACGCATTCTGGCCAGCAACTGAGGAGGGCACCATGATTCGTCTGATTGTTCTGGTGGCCGTGATGATAGCCGGGCTGATGTTTGGCCCTGAAGCATCCGGCAACAAGGGGTATGTGCTGATCGCCCTGGGTAACTACACGGTAGAGTCCTCTGTCACCAGTGCCGTGATCCTGGCCGTGCTGTTCTACGGCGCCCTGCTTGTCATCGAATGGCTGCTGGGCAGGGTATTCGGTCTGCGCCGCAAGACACTGGGCTGGTACGGTTCGCGCCGGCGCCGCAAGGCCAACCAGCAGACGGTGGCAGCGACACTGGCCATGGCCGAAGGTCACTACAGCCAGGCCGAGAAGCTGATGCTCAAGGGCGCCAGCAACAGCGATACCCCGCTGCTCAACTATCTGAGTGCCGCCAAGGCAGCCCAGGCCCGTGGCGACGACGTCCGCCGGGATCAATATCTGCAAAAGGCGCAGGAGGAGAACCCCAAGGCCGAGCTGGCACTGACCCTGACCCAGACCCAGCTGCAAATTGAGCAGGGCCAATACGACACTGCGCTGGCCATGCTGGAATCCGTCTACGCCCTCAACCCGCGCCATCCCATGGTGCTGGATCAGCTGCGTCAGGTACATCTGGCGCGCGAGGACTGGGCGGCCCTCATCGACCTGATCCCCGTGCTGCACAAGGTGGGCAAGCTGACCCCCAAACAGGAAGAAGATTTGCTGCATCGGGCCTGGACCGGTCGGCTCAAGGCTGCCAGTGACGCCCTCGAAACCCTGCGCCCTGTCTGGCAGGATCTGCCCCGCAAGCTGCGCCAGGATCCGGATCTGCTGGCCGCCTACGGCGATCGCCTGCGTGAGCTCGGCGCCGACAGCGAAGCCGCCGAACTCTGGCTGGACGCGCTGCGCAAGCAGGTCTCCCCCCAGTTGCTGGCTCGCCTGCCCAAACTCAAGCTGGAGAGCTACCAGCCGGTGCTGACCCTGTTGCAGAAGATACAGGATCAACCGGGTGTCGAGGCGGCCCTAGCCCAGATCTATCTGCTGGCGGGTCAGCTGGACCAAGCCCAGCGCCTGCTGGAACAGGAAGTGGCAAAGACACCGAGCGCCGCCATCTACCACGCCCTTGGCCAGGTAATGGACAAGCGCCGGCTAACCAACAAGGCCAACGAGTATTATCGTCAGGCCCTGGCGCTGGCCGACGTCTGACCCTGCTGCCGCTGACGGATACCACCCAAAAAGAGAGGCCGCGATTGCGGCCTCTCTTTTTTCTGTTCTGCTCTGATTTTACGCCGCGGCCGGTTTATGCCGTCTGCCGCTCCAGCTCACCGATGAGCCAGATGGCCTCTTCCCGATGAAAGCCGCACACATCCTGCATGGGTCGAAAACCCCCGCAGACCGCCGGCCGATCAGGCTGGTCGAAGATCTTGCACCCCAGCTGCATGTCGAGCTGTACGCAGGGCACACCGGCCGGCTTGCCGGCGGGCATACCCGGGATGGCACTGCTGATACTGGGGGCGATGCAGCAGGCACCACAACCTTGACGACATTCCATGTAACGCTTTCCTCTGCGTGGCGAACCAGTCTAGCAAAGAGCCGTGATTCCCCTTAGCCTTATCCCGGCGCTCCCTGAAATAGCGACCTCCCAGACAACAAAAAGCCCGACGGCAACAGCCGTCGGGCTTTTTCAACAGCAGCGTCAGCGCATCACAGAATGATGTCGCGCACCACGCTGTCTTTGCGCTCCAGGAAGTGGATCGACTTGATGCGACGAATCGTCCGCGACTTGCCACGGATCAACAGGGTCTCTGTGGTCGCCATGACGCCATCGCTGGTGATGCCGTCCAGCAGATCACCCTTGGTGATGCCGGTCGCCGAGAAGATGACGTTGTCATTCTTGGCCAGATCTTCCAGCTTGAGCACCTTGGTCACATCGATGCCGAGCTCCACGCAGCGAGCAATTTCCTGCTCGCCCAGCGCACGCACTTCCGGGCTGTCGCCCTTGACCTGATGACGGGGCATCAGGCGAGCCTGCATGTCACCATCCAGCGCACGGATCACCGCCGCCGAGATCACCCCTTCCGGCGCGCCGCCGATGCCATACAGCATGTCGACTTCGCTGTCCGGCAGACAGGTGAGGATGGAGGCTGCCACGTCGCCATCAGGGATGGCAAACACCCGCACGCCCAGTCCCTGCATCTCCTTGATAGCCTTGTCGTGACGCGGCTTGGCCAGGGTGATCACGGTCAGGCGGGAGAGCGGCTTGCCCAGCGCCTTGGCCACGGCCTTGAGGTTCAGCTCGAGGGCCTGATCCAGGTCGATGGCCCCCTTGGCCTTGGGACCCACGATCAGTTTTTCCATGTACATGTCGGGCGCCTTGAGGAAGGAACCCTTGTCGCCGACCGCCAGCACGGCCAAGGCGTTGGCCTGGCCCATGGCGGTCATGCGGGTACCCTCGATAGGATCGACCGCGATATCCACGGCATCACCCAGCCCGGTCCCCACCTTCTCGCCTATGTAGAGCATGGGGGCTTCGTCGATTTCACCTTCACCGATCACAATCTCACCATCGATCTGGATCTGATTGAGGATATGGCGCATGGCCGCTACGGCCGCCCCATCGGCGATATTCTTGTCACCACGTCCGAGCCACTTGTAGCCAGCCAGTGCAGCCGCTTCCGTCACTCGGGAAAACTCGATTGCCAGTTCACGTCTCATCGCATATCCAACCTTTGGAGCTCGAAAACGGGCGGCATTCTATCACAAGGGCAAACCTTTGCGCGCAAAAGTGGCGGATGGTCACACAAATCCCGGACCGTCACCAAACTGACATCAAACCGCCATCGACACTTAACGGGATTGTCACCCCGCCGTCATTCCCCCTGCCTAGCATGGCCCCGTCTTTTAAAACAAAAGCTTGCAACAAGGGATCAAGATGAAAAAGCTGACTGTAGTGGCACTGGCTCTCACCGCGGCCTTCCAGGCTCAGGCCGTTGAAGTGTACAAAAACGACACCACGATGGTGGATTTGTATGGACGTATCTACGCTGGCCATTTCTTCGGTGACAAGAAGGAAGGGGTCGACACTGCCAACCCGAATGGCACTCATGACTACAGTGCCAAGCAGGGTGCAAACCAGTTTGTCCGCTTCGGCGCCAAGGTGGATAGCCAGATCAACAGCCAACTGAAGGCGCTGGCCCAGTACGAAGTGCAGATGTACATCAATGACAGCGAAAAAACCATCAGCGACAACTCAGACAACCTGCGGACCCGCCTGGCGTTCGCCGGTGTGGGCGCTGACTGGGGCAACATCACCTTCGGTCGCCAGAAGGGAGCCCCCGGCTTCCTGGCCGACTGGACTGACGTCTCCCTCTCCGATGGCTATGGCAACGAAGCCCTCGGCGCCAAGACCGACACCTTCGCCACCAACCGTGCCGGTTCAGTGCTGAAATACTCCGGCCTGTTCAATGGCTTCCAGATAGACACCAGCTACAAGTTCGATGGCGGTGATACCGAAGAGACCACCAGCAAGGACAGCGATGCCGCCTACGGTGCCGCCGTGGCTTACACCTTCCCGTTCGACCTGGCACTGGGTACCGCCTACAACGTGGGGATCCGTGACAAGAGCGGTGAAGAAGATGCCAAGCTGTGGCTCATCTCCGCCAAATACGACAACAAGGCAGTCTATGCCGCCCTGAGCTATGCCGACGGCACTGACTTCCTGGCCACCGGCACCGACCACACAGGTTGGGAAGCCGCGCTCGGTTACAACTTCGAGAACGGTTTCGGCCTGATGGCACTGTGGAACAAGCAGGAACAGGACAAGGCGGGTACCAAGAAAGACAATCTGGATTACTACACCCTGGGCGCCCAGTACAAGTTCAACAAGAACTTGCGCGTCATCGGCGAGTACCGCATCAACAACCTGGACAGCGTTGCCGGTAAGGCAACCGCCAACAAGGATGACTTCCAGCTGGCGGCCCGTTACGACTTCTAAGTCGGGTTTTCAGCAAGAAAAACAACGCGCTGGCTTATGCCGGCGCGTTTTTTTGTGGCCCCCTGTCAACCCGGCATCCAGCCATGACCTAGGCTCAACAGAACCATGAAGAGGAGATCACCATGCTGTTACGCCTGCTTGTCTGCTGCTGCCTGTTGCTCACCCTTCCCGTTCAGGCGCTGACCATCGCCATGGTGCTGTGGCGCGGTGAAACCGATGCCGAGCGGGGCTTTCGTGCCGAACTGATCCGGCTGGGATACAACCCCAGCTTCATCACCTTCAACGCCAATCAGGATCGCTCTGCCCTGGCGACACTGCTGCGCCAGCAACTGCTGCCCTCCCTCGCCCAATACGACTATATCTACAGCTTCGGTACCACGGCCACCACCATGGTCAAGAGTCTGATCGGTGAGCGCAAGCCACTGATTTTCAATATAGTCTCTGACCCTGTCGGGGCCGGGATCCTGTCAGAAGAGCGAAGCGACAACCCCATGGTGGCCGGCTCCAGCAACCTGGTGCCCATGGCACTCCAGCTCGCCAACGCCCGCAAACATCTGCCCAACAGCAAGGGGCTGCTGCTGCCCTTCAACCCCCGCGAGCAGAACACCTTGCTGACCGCTGAACTGCTGCTGCGTGAAGCCAAGCGCTACCAGTGGGACCTCACGACCTGGCGCATAGCACCGGACAAACGGCGGCTCACAAACGAGCTCAAGCGCCTGCAGCAGGATGCGAAACAGAGCATCGTCTTCCTTGCCGCCGACAGCTATCTGCTCTCCATCGCCCCCGAGCTGCTGGCCGCCCTCAACGAGGCGGGCATCCCCACCATCTGCAGCGCCGAGCAGTTTGTCCAACACGACTGTACCGTCAGCACCATCAGCAGCTATGACACCCTGGGACGGATGACGGCCAGCATCATCCACCGCCACTTGCAGGGCACGCCGCTGCAAGAGATACCACTGCAGACGGATCCGGCTCCGCGACTGGTGCTGGGCAAGCAACTGGCGCCATAGCACCGGACTTTTCTACCCATACCCTCAACCCCCAGTCACTCGTCCAGCCACACGGGCCTGACGTCATGTGCGCTCCATCCGATCCCCCTGCATATTTGCATCACATCTTTATGTTGCAGAGCTAATGAAAATCAATATCATTAGCATCCTCTCAAATGAGAGAAACCAATAATTATAAATAAATCAATAAGTTCAGACCATCAGGTCGCTTCCTCAAGAGTCAACACGCAACATGTACACACCGAATCACCCACGCGCCCTGCTGGGCGTGGCTCTGCTGGCCCTGAGTGCCGGCGCCCGCGCCGAAGACGAGACCATGACGGTCGTCGGCAAACGCAGCCAGCATGAAGAGGTCGCCACCGCGACCCGCACCAACACCCCGGCCAAGCTTGTTCCCCAGGCCATCGACAGCGTCAAGGCCAGCGAACTGACCGCCTTCGGCCAACCCACCCTGAGCGAGGCCCTGACCGGTATTCCCGGGGTCAACGCCAGCGGTGACACCCGCTTCGATAGCGTCAATATCCGTGGCTTCAGTGCCAGCAATGACTTCTATCTGGACGGCTTTCGCGATGACATGCAGTACACCCGGGATCTCGGCAACATAGAGAGGGTCGAGGTGCTCAAGGGCCCGGCGGCGGTGCTGTACGGCCGTGGCAGCACGGGTGGCATCATCAACCGGGTCAGCAAGAAACCGCAGAAGGGCCAGGAGTCCAGCGTCACCGCCCTGGTGGGCAGTTTCGATACCAGGCGCGTGGCCGCCGACCTCAATGCCGAGGCGGGTGAACGGGTGCAGCTGCGCCTCAACCTGGCACAGGAAGACAAGGACAGTTTTCGCAACGACGTGACCAGCAAGCGCACCCTGCTGGCCCCCTCCGCCAACTGGGAGATCAGCGACAAGCTGAACTGGCTGGTACAGTACGAGCGCAATGCCCACGACCGCACCCCGGATCGCGGCATTCCCGGCGTCAATGGCCGTCCGGCCGACGTGCCGAAGGAATATGTCTACAGCGATACTCGCCGCGACTTTATCGACGACGTGGCGCAATCCACTCGCTCCCGCCTCTCCTGGGACATCAACGATCAGTGGCAACTGCGCCAGCAGCTGGGCTACAGCACCCTCGACAGCCAGTTCGACAACACCTATGTCACTAGCGTCAAAGGGGATCAGGTCACCCGTGCCCGCTGGCAGCAGGATCTCAAGGCCAACAGCCTGATCAGCAACACAGAGGCCGAAGGCCAGCTGCAGACCGGCCCCGTCGAACATCGCCTGCTGATCGGGTTGGAGCGGAACTGGCAGGAGCGCACCCCCAAGCTCTACCAGAACGCCAGCCCCATCCCGGCCGGCAATCTTTACGATCCGGGCTCACTGCCCACCTATGATGGCGCCATGAAGTTATCCAGCGACGCCAACCACAAGGTGCGCGGTTACGGCCTCTATCTGCAGGATCAACTCAGCCTGGGTGACTGGCATCTGGTAGGCGGCTTGCGCCGCGACGACTTCACCGTCACCAGCCGCCGCAACGACCTCAACAAGGAAGAGACCCTTTCGGTCACCAGCCTGAGCCCACGGCTGGGGCTGGTGTGGAATCCCCTCGAGGATCACGCCTTCTACACCTCCTACAGCAAGACCTTCACGCCGGTTGGCGGGGAGCTTATCGGCATTACACCGGGGGACAAGAACAACAGTCTGGATCCCCAGAACACCCGGCTGTATGAGGGTGGCGTGAAGAGCGACTGGCTGGATGGCCGCCTGGCGACCACCCTCTCTCTCTACCGGTTGGAGATGTACAACAAGCGCAGCAAGGACCCGCTGGATCCCACCAAGGTGACCCTCACCGGCCTGCAACGCACAGATGGCATAGAGCTGAGTGCCCGCGCCCAGCTGACCGACGAGCTTTACCTGCGCGGCGGCATCGCCATCCAGGATGCCGAGCAGGTGAAGGCGGATGCGGATCTGCAGGGCAAGCGGCCGATGAACGTCTCCCGCCAGAACGGCCAGCTGTTTGCCGGCTATGAGAGCGGCCAGCAGGGCTGGTTCGGCGAAACCGGCGTGACTGCGGTAGGCGATCGCTTCGCCGACAACGCCAACACCACCACCTTGCCCGGCTATGCCCGCTTCGATGCCCGCGCAGGCTACCGCTGGCAGCAATGGGAAGCCCAGCTGAGCGCCGAGAACCTGACCGACCACGACTACTTCGTCAGCGCCACCAGTGCCTCCCAGATCCTGCCGGGCACGCCCCGCCAGCTGAATCTGAGCGCAGCCTACCGTTTCTGATCTTCCTTTCATCACAGATGACCCCTGGCCAGCGATTGCTGGCCAGATTTTTATGAAGCGCAAAATATGAAACGCAAAAAACTCCCTCTTCACAACAACAAATGGGTGCGCCGCATCCATGCCTGGGCCGGCTTTGCCACCCTCACCCTGATGCTGCTCTACGGACTGACCGGCCTGTGGCTGCAACACAGGGCCGTGCTCCCCATTCCCGGCCCCCATACCGACAAGTCGAGCGAGGAGATAGGGCTGAGCGCGCCGCTGGCCAGCCCGGACGAGCTGAAAACCCTGTTGCAACGGCACTATCCGGACAGTTTCGAGGAAGGCCGCGCCATGATCACCCCGGCCCAGACCCTGCCCACCCCGGCTGGCCCTCTCACACTGCCGGCCCGCTGGGAGATGCGCGGCGTCACCCTCAGCCAGAGTGTCGCCGCCAGCTATGTGGCGGGCACCTTGCTGGTGCGCACCGAATTGCAGCAGGCCAACTTTGCCGCCAGCCTGAACCGGCTGCATCGCGGCATGGGTACCGGCCTCTCCTGGCAGCTGTTCGGCGATCTGGCGGCGCTGGCCATGTTGCTGCTGGCGCTCACCAGTTTGCTGATGTGGAACAAGCTGCACGGCCCGGCCGGCAGAGGCATAGCCCTGCTGCTGACAGGCGCCGTCGCCACTGTGCTGGTCGCTCTGCTCTAGCCCATTTACCGACACCAAAGGGGGATCCGGCTCTCACGGGCGGTAACCCCGCTCGCCGCCGAAGTAACAAAGGGTAACCGGCTGCCGATGGGGGTCACACTTGTCGGCGCCGTGACTGGATAGGGGCCGCTCGCGACTGTTAGGGTGCGGCCTCGACTCCAGACGGCAACAGGCATAATGCGCATCTCCAGCATAGAGTGCGGGCGAGTAGTGGCCATCATGGCCGTGATGACCATTCACCTCTCCCCCTTCAGCAATCCGTTCGATCCCGCCCTGTGGGACGGCACCCTCTATTTCTGGCTGGGGGGCATCATCAACCAGCTGTGCCGTTTCGCGGTACCGCTCTTCTTTCTCTGCGCCGGCTACTTTCTGCAACCTGCCCTCGCCGCAGGCAACCCCATGACGGCAGCACTGCGTTACTGCCGTCCTCTGCTGGGACTCTGGCTGGTGTGGAGCCTCATTTATCTGCTGATGCCCTTCAACCCGCTGGCGGCGATTGAGCAAGGCTACCTGCCGGCCATGGCGAGCCAGTGGCAGATGCAGCTGGGGGATCCCCTCAATGCCTGGTGGGTGGGTGGCATGATCCACCTCTGGTTCCTGCCCGCCCTGATGCTGGCCGTCTTGCTGCAGGCACTGTGTCACAGGATTGGGCTGCCACGGCTGGCATTGGTGCTCGGTGTCCTGCTCTACCTGCTGGCCCTGCTCGGCGGCTCCTATGGCCAGCCGCTGCTGGAGGGCGAGTGGGCACTGTTGACCCGCAACGGTCCCTTCTTCTCCTTGATTTTCGTGGCGCTGGGCGCCGAGCTGCGGGCCCGTCACTGGCGGCCGGACACCCGGCGCAGCGCCCTGCTGTTGAGCGTGGGTATGGGGATCTATGCACTGGAAGCCTGGGGCTTGCTGTACTTCGCAGACGTGCCCCTCAATCGCCACGACTTCCTGCTCGGCTCGCTCCCCTGGGGCCTGGGCCTGTTCGGCCTGCTGCTGGCCAACCCTGGCTGGGGCAGTGGCAGCTGGCTGGAACGCCAGGCACCCAGGGTACTGGGTCTCTACTGCCTGCACATGATGCTGGTGGTGTGGCTGATGATCTTTGGCCCGCAGGGGAAGTTGCTCTGGTGGGAACTGCTGAAGGTACCGGCCTTGATCACCCTCTCCCTGCTCGCCTACCGGCTGCTGGCGGCAACCCCGGCCAGCCGCAGCTTGCTGCGCGCCCGTTGAGGAGGGACATGTGAGACTGAGAGGAGAGGAGGCGGGAGCTATGCCGATCCCTCCCTACTCGCGACTGAACGGGTGGTTCAATTTTTATTCATCGCCGACAGATAAACTCCGGTCTCCTTAACGCGAAACCCAACCTGGAGTCATGACCGCATGAAGTTGTTCACCAAAACGCTGTTCACCAAGAAATCCGGCCTTGTCCTCGTTCTGCTCGCCGCCAGCGGCTCCCTCAGCGCCGCCGAGATCGCCAACAACAACATCACCGAAGCCGAGATCAAGGCCGCGCAGGATGCCTGGGGCAAGGCCCTGATCCAGATCAGCGACGACTACCGCAGCGGTGGCATAGCGAAGGCCAAAACGACGGCCACTGCCGTGCTCGACAGTGCCTACGGCTACAACAATGGCCCTGTCCTGTTCAAGCCCACCCTGGCCGGGGGCGAACAGACCTTCCGCCTCAACCAGGAAGGGGCGCTGGCCTACTTCGTCGGCAACAATCAGGCCTATCCCGCCGACACCGGCTTCGCCCTCAAGAACTGGAAAAGTTACAACTACGACAACGCCGCCGTCTATATCAACGGCGACATGGCCCTCACCATGGGCAAGGTTCACCTGATAGACAGGGACAACAAGGAGACTACGGTCGACAAGACCTGGGGCTTCAAGAAGGGGGACGACGGCAAGGTGCGCATAGTGCTGCACCACTCCTCCCTCCCCTACGCCGGTTAAGCGGCAACAGGCGACCCGCGGGTCGCCTTTTTTGTTATGGGGGCGCCACTTTGGCCAACCGCCGGGTGACGGCCAGGCTGGCGCTGTTACCATGCCCCCTCTTGTGACGAACCCAGACGAGACACCCATGCAGATCCGCCCCTTTACCCCGGCCGACACCGAGGCCGTCCTCGCCATCTGGCTGGAAGCCTCTTTGCAGGCCCACCACTTCATCGACCCGGCTTACTGGCACGCCAACCTGGCGCCGATGCGGGAGACCTACCTGCCCGCCGCCGACTCTCATGTGCTCTGGCAAGATGGTGCTGCGCTGGGGTTTTATTCCCTGTATGAAGAGACCCTGGCCGCCATCTTCGTTACCCCGGCGCAGCAGGGACGCGGCTATGGCAAGGCCCTGCTGGCCCACGCCAAACGGCAGCGGCCGGCCCTGCGACTGCAGGTGTACCGGCAGAACCTGGCCGCTTGCGACTTCTATCTATCTCAGGGCTTTCAGATCGAGGGTGAAAAGCAGGATACCCACACCGGCTGCGCCGAGTGGGTGATGGTCTGGTCGGCGCCAGACTAACCCCGTTCAATGACAGCTGAGTGTGGCTCGCTCGCCGGGCCATCCCCGGCCCGCACCAGCAGGTCGACATGGCTCAGCGCGAAGTCGTGCATCTGCTGTAGCAGGGGCAGCAGGGCGACGCCAAGCGGGCTCAGAGCATACTCCACCCGGGGCGGCACATCGGGATGGAGGGTGCGGGTGATGACGCCGTCGCTCTCCAGCTCCTTGAGCTGGGCGGTGAGCACCTTCTGGCTCACCTCGGGCAGGCAGCGGCGCAGGTCGCCAAAACGCAGGGTCTGGCTGCGCAGATGAAACAGGATGGCCGGTTTCCATTTACCGGTCAGCAGCCGCAGCACCCGGTAGGCGGGGCAAGGGAGTGGGGACACGTGATGGCTCGCGAGTGGTTACTTTGCGGTAACTATGCCACGAAAAGGTGCCTTCTTGCGGACAAGATGCCGGCTTCCTATGATGCGGACTCTGTCACTCCATTCGCACGAGAGGTGCATCATGCCCAGTTTGCTGCAAATCCATTTCAATTTCCCCGCCGAGCAGATGGGGCCGGCACTGACAGCCGCCGCCATGCCGCTGGCCGAGTCCATCAGCCGGGAGCCCGGCTTCATCTCCAAGATCTGGACCGAGAACCCGCGCACCGGCGAGGCGGGCGGCATCTATCTGTTCGAGGATGAGGCCAGCGCCCTCGCCTACGCGACAATGCACGAGCAGCGGGTGCTCGCCATGGGCGCCAGCGCTGTGCAGTACAAGCTGTTCGACGTCAACGAGCCCCTTAGCCGGATCACCCGCGGCATTGTCTGACACTGCACTCCACAGCGCTGGCAGGCATCAAAACCTCAGGGTCAGGCCGATATTGGCCTGCCACTGGGTCACCAGCTCGCCGCGCACCTTGAACACGCAGTCATCCGGGTTGCAGAGGAACTGGCTGTTGTCGTTGACCAGGGTGCCGTAGCCGCGTACCTCGGCCCGCAGCGTCAGATGCTCGGTCAGACGCGGCTGCACCCCGAGTGCCAGCGACATGGAAGGGGCCAGCTCGCTGTCGTAGGCGGCGAAGCGCGTCGCCCCTATGCCGGCGCCTATGTAGGGGGCCATCAGGTTGTCCGACAGGGTGAGGGCTCCGGCGAAGTGCAGGGTATCCACCGTCAGCCGCTCCGACTGATCCGGGGAGAGGCGGGTGGATTGGTGGCTGTAGAGCAGCTCTATCATGCCGGGGTCATCCACCTCCTTGCTGATGAACAGGCCCCAGCTGCCGGATCTATCCCCCTGCAATGACTCCAGCTTGGTGGAGACAGGCACGGGTTGGGGGTCATCGTTCGCCTCGAAGTCGATGGACGAGCTGTAGCCAAAAAACGGCGTCACCTGCCAGCCAAGCCCGGCCTCGCCGTCGGCGCTCCAGGCCTGCCCCAGCGGCAGCAAAAGCCCCATCATCATGATCCCTGCTCGTTTCATCACAGTTCCTCTGCTTGTGCACCAGTGCCCACCAAGCATATCAGAGCCCCCTGACCCCCATCCTAAACCAGGCCTGTATCAACCCATTTTCGCCGGGAGGATCACACTCAGCTGCCGCGACCATATCCCGCCACCAGGCCACTCATCGCTGCCACCGTTATTCATCGGGGATTAACCTCTGCCACGTATGCTGGCGCGCAACCGGGTCATGGTGACCCGACTCCACTCATCAGAAGGAAACTCGGGAATGGTTGCCGCGCAACTCAAGGACCCACAACACAAGCTCTCCGACACACTGCGGGCAACCGCCCACGCCATAGAGGAGAGCCATATCAGCCTGCGTCAGATGCTGGCCCTGGTGGGTGAACAGGGCATGCTGCTGTTTTGCGTGCTGCTCACTGTGCCCTTCCTGCTGCCGGTTTCCATCCCTGGCGTCAGCACCCCGTTTGGCCTGCTGATCCTGTTTATCGGTATCGGCATCACCCTCAACCGGGTGCCCTGGCTGCCCGCCATCCTGATGGAACGCCGCTTCGCCGCCGATCAGCTAAAGCCGACCCTGCACAAGGGCGCTGACTTGCTGGCCCGCATCGATCGCTTCATTCGCCCGCGCCTCCTGCTGCTGACCGGCAGCAGTGCCGTCAACCGCTGCAACGGTCTCTTGCTCATGCTGGCCGCCCTGTTGCTGATGCTGCCGCTGGGGGCCATCCCCTTCACCAACGCCATGCCCGCCTGGGCCATTCTGCTGCTGGCCATCGGCATGCTGCAGCGAGACGGCCTGTTCGTCGCCAGCGGCTACCTGCTGGTCAGCGCGACGCTGGTCTGGTTCAGCGCCCTGGCCATAGGTCTGTTGATGGCGGGGCAGAGCGTCTCGACCCTGCTGGGCTGACCCGTCACGCAGACGAAAAAGGGGCGACCAGGTGGTCGCCCCTTTTGTTTCACGCGGCATGCAGGCCGTCAGATCAGGTCATAGATCAGCGCAGAGATGGCGAGCAGACCCACCACCATCACGAACAGTGTGCTCGCACCGCGATACCCCTTGAGCACCGGCAGACGATAGATGGCGTAGGCGGGCAGCAGGAACAGGATCACCGCTATCAGGGGGCCGCTCACCTTCTCTATGATATTCAGCACATTGGGGTTCAGATAGGTGATGACGCCGGTCACCACGAACAGGATGACGGATGAGACCCTGGCTATGGTGACCTCCCCGAGGGAGAGCCCAAGCCCCCGACAGGCGCCGCTCACCATGCTCACAGTCCCCTCGTTCACCCCCATTGAAGTGCCGAGGAAGGATTTGGACATGGCCAGAATGGCAATGAGCGGACCCACATAGGCGATAAGCGGATTGGAAAATTTGTTCGCCAGCGCCGACAGCACGGAAATATTGTCGGTACGGGCCAGCGCCATTTCCGCCTGACTCAGGCTCATCACACAGCTGATGACAAAAAACAGCACGCTGCCGCAGATCAGCAGGCTGCTGCACTTGATGATGCGCTTGCTGCGCACGTCGGCACTCACATGGCAGCGCTTCTTCTGGGCGGCGGTAAAGGAGGAGATGATGGGGGCATGGCTGAACGAGAAAACCATCACTGGCACTATCAGCCAGAGGGATTTCCAGAAGGCGGGATCGCGCCACTCCACCGCCTGACTCTCGGTGAAATAGGAGAGGCTCCACTGGGGCAGCAGATAAATGGAGATGCCGAGCAGGAAGGCGACCATGGGCAGCGCCAGCACGCTGATGGCCGACACCACCACCTGTTTGCCGGTCAGCAGGATCAGATGCAGACCCAGCATCACAGCCAGCACCAGCCAGCCACGGCTGACCATTGCGCCGCCCATCTGATGCACCATGAAGCTCTCGATGGCATTGGTGATGGAGATGCTGTAGACCAGAATGATGGGGTAGAAGGCCATCAGATAGACCAGCATCAGCAGCTTGCCCGCCCTGGGGCCAAAATGTTCCTCCACCACATGGGTAATATCCCCTTCCCGATGGGAACTGGATAACACGAAGCGACTCAAGGCGCGGTGGGAATAATAAGAGAGCGGAAATGCCATCAATAAAATAAACAGCAGTATGATCGGAGCATTACTGCCAACGGTAATGGGGAGAAAAAGGGTTCCAGCACCGACGGCTGTGGCATATAAGCCCATGGTCCATACCGAATCACTTCTCTCCCATTTCAACTTTGAGACTGAATTATTCTTTTCAGCAATAGCTATACTCATTGCGATATACACCTTATTTGTCTGTCACATTATTTTATTGGCCCGTGTAATAGGCAGGTGATATGTCTGCGCACATCGTACTCATTTTTTAGAAAACACAAACCCGTCAGCGGTCAACAGGACAGCCAATATGAAACGGATATGCCACGCTACCATCGTTGAAAACGCAATCAAGGTCAAGGTTAATAATTCATGACTGTTTGAATAACTTTGTTTGAAATGAAAACAGAATGTGTCATTTCGACCAGAATACAACCGCTTGATTCCAGAATCATAACATCACGGCAAACCATACATTAATCAGTCGATCATATAAACATGACCAACAATCCATCTGGTAATATCAAAAATATAGATAATGGTTTTGTGAAAATAATTATGCCGCCTTCTGAATTAATTGACTTGAGCAATAACAAGACTGCGTTCTGAATATCCTTCACCCCGGCAAGCAGGGCCTGCGGATTGTGATGCGGTGCCGAGCACTGTCCCCGGAGAAGCCGATCCCGCTCACACTGCGCACAGGCAAGTGATTGTTTCGCTGGGGCAGTTCCTTTAGGCTGACCATCTTGAGTCTATTGTCACCCCATCAGCCGCCCAGGGACGCCAGCTCAGCGCCAGCAAGCGAGGACGGCCGTCAACCGGAGAAGGAATATCCAGATGAAGAGAACCATAGTCACCGCCAAATTCGATGCCGTGAGCCTGGAGGGCGAACAAGTGACCCTGAAAATTGCCATCGGCGCCCCGCAACCCGACCCCAAATCCACCAGTGGCGACTATCGCTGCAAAGTGAAGCTGGCCGGGCTTGGCGACAAGACATTTATCCATGGCATAGACGCCTTGCAGGCCCTGAGCCTGGCCCTGAAATTTGTCGAAAGTGAGCTGCGCGCTTTCTCCGACGCCGG
This sequence comes from Aeromonas salmonicida, assembly GCF_028355655.1. NCBI lineage: Bacteria > Pseudomonadati > Pseudomonadota > Gammaproteobacteria > Aeromonadales > Aeromonadaceae > Aeromonas > Aeromonas salmonicida. The sequence continues at coordinate 4,360,695 of NZ_CP110645.1, forward strand.
CTGGCACTTCTATCTGCCCGGCTGCCCGGATCAGCCCGTCGATATCGCCGCCTGCTATTTTCCAGAGATTTGACGAGTCCCCCGGTCGTAAAGCTTTTATCTGATCGTCGAAACAGGTCACCGGGAATAGATAATTTCCGGTTCTGTGGCCGGAAGGCTTGACCATATTGAGTCCAAACCCTTATTTATTGAGGCTCTTTTCATGGACCTGGAGCCAATATGCGACTGACCCCGCCCCTACCGCCGCAGGATGAGGAGCTCGATGCCCTGCGGATCGGCCTGTCTGGCTACAACACAGCCCAGGCTGGCACACACCTGCGCGAGCGGATCGCCAGCTTTATCAAGGATGAACAAGGCAAGGTGCTCGGCGGCATAGTCGCCGATATCAAGTGGGGCTGGCTGCACGTGGACTGGCTCTGGATCGACGAAGGCATCCGCAAGGATGGCTGGGGCGCCCGCCTGCTCGCCACCATGGAGCAATATGCCAGCGACAAGGGCATCACCCACTTTCATCTGGAAACCACCAGCTTCCAGGCCCTGCCCTTCTACCAGAAGCAGGGCTATACCGTCTTTGGCGAACTACCGGATATGCCGCCTGGGCATATCACCTATTTTCTGAAGAAGACGGGGCAGTAACAGGCGCAGCCAGGGTCATGGAAACAAGAGGGTTGAATGCGACGGCAATCAAGCCTCTTTGTCATGTTTAGTGGCTGGCGGAGCGGCTGCCGTTCCAGAGCAGCTCGCCACTGCGCAGCTCCATCAGGCTCATGGTGAGCCGATAGCGACTCCCCTCGGACACCAGATCCCCATAGAGCATGTAACCGGCCCCGGTCTGGCGGCCAAGCCGCACCAAGGATGCCGGATTCATTCTCCCCTGCTGATACTCGAGCTGCCCCGTGATGGCGGCCACCTGACCAGGATCGACGAAGCGAAAACCGCTTTTGGACTGGATCCGCTTGCTCATGGCCGCCGCCATTGTGCTGGTATCGAGCTCGTCATTGGTGCCGTCTCGGGGCGGGGTAAGCAGCAGCACGGCATTGCCACTCTGCGCCAGCTCCCGCACCTCGGGGGCCTGCACGAAGGCATCCGCCATGGAAAGCGCCAGCCCGGTCGGGGCCACCGGCTTGGGTAGCGGCGCCCCGGCATCCGGCTTGGTCACAGGTTTCTCTGGCTGGATCACAGGCTGATCCGGCTCGGTGACAGGCGCCGGAGTACCGCCATAGGGATTGATACTGCAACCGCCCAGGAGCAGGGCCCCCACCATCAACAAGGAACGCATATTCATCATCTCTTCTCTCCGCCATCAGTCCGTGGAACGGACTTCGTCAAAAGCCCGTGACGGAGCCCAGGCCCCGCATCAGCTCCATGCTAGAGACAAACCCGCCCCGGGTCGATGCGCACATGACGACGGGGCGACAAAGGCTGGCGAGTGCACCACCACAAAAAGGTGGCATGCCATCATCAACTTCCTTTACGGTAGTGTGCTGACAGATTCGAAAGGAGAGCATCTTGTACGGACCCGATCCCGCCAATCCCTACCCCATGAAGGGCTTCCCCCAGGTGTGCTTTATCAAGAACACCATCAAGGGGCCCAATATCGAGGTGGGCGACTACAGCTATTACGACGACCCGGAAGACTCGGCAGGCTTTGAGCGCAACGTCCTCTATCACTTCCCCTTCATCGGCGACAAACTGATCATCGGCAAGTTCTGCGCAATCGCCCGCGGGGTCAAGTTCATCATGAACGGCGCCAACCACCAGAGCTCCGGCTTCTCCACCTATCCCTTCTTTATCTTCGGCAACGGCTGGGAGAGCGCAGCCCCCGCACCGGGCACGCTGCCTTACAAGGGAGATACGGTGATTGGCAACGATGTCTGGATAGGCTATGACGCGTTGATCATGCCGGGCGTGAATGTCGGCAACGGCGCCATTATCGCCGCCCGCTCCGTCGTCACCGGCGACGTGCCCGCCTATGCCGTGGTCGGCGGCAACCCAGCCCGGGTGATCCGCTACCGCTTTGACGACGACACCATAGCCCGCCTCAACACCCTCGCCTGGTGGGACTGGCCGGTGGAGCAGATCAGCCAGAATCTGCCGTTGATAAGCGGCGGGGAGATAGCCGCGCTGGAAGCTGCAGCCCGATAAACACCATCAAGCAGGAAGTCAGATGCAATTAACCCCACCCCAAACACCGCAAGAGGATGAGGTCGAGGCACTGCGTAGCGGCCTCAACGGTCTTGCTTTGCTCTTCCCGCTACTTACGATCAGCTCAAACGCCCTTGCACTGTCACTGCACGATCTGGATCCGGCGTTTGAGCGTTGTGAAGCGATCAAGTCACAACACAGCTCCGCACTGCCCGCGAAAAGCGACCCCTTCTGGTCGTTGGAGAGGGAGCAACAGGCGACCCTGCTTATCTATCTGCATGAGAAAAGCATGGAACGCTGCACTGCAGCAGAGGTCAATGCGCTGGCGCTCAAGGCATTCCATCAAGCCGTAGAGGGAGACCGTAGTTTTCTCGACACCTTGCTCAAGGCGAGGGCCACTACACTAACTCCGGCCCAGCAAACCCAGTTGCAGCAGATTGGTCAGGCAGAGCTGGACAGATTGGTAGGCATGAAGGAATTTGCTCAGCCCTTCTCGCTGACGGATTACCTCAGCCAGCTTGGCAAAACCAAGCCATGAAATTGATGAATAATATACTTACAAAGGCACACTAAAATAAAAATAGATTTTTATTACCCGAAAGAACAAATATGTTTAAAAACAGTCTTTATAAAAAATTTATAGCGCGAAAATAAATATTCCGAAGCCTGAGATATATGTATAAGCAGCCATAGGTTCATTGTAAGAAGAACTTAGCATTAAAATAAAGAGCAGGCTATCACACCTGCTCTCCATTGGAATTAAGAACCCTTATAATATGATTGAAATGCATTCCGCAGCAGGGCATGCCTTGATATAACCCTTATTGTTGAACCAGTGTTATGTTCTATGACGCGATAATTATCTTCGTCGCGATTCATCACTAGGGAAAACTCATTTTTTACTATACATTCCACAATTTTTGCACACTGAGCGACAGTCCTCGTGACTAGAATTCCATTTAAAACACCAGAGGATAGTATAACTTGCAATGCTAATGGATGAACTTCTCTAAAAATCTTTGCTCTTTTTTCAAAGTTAATTGATGTTGCAATTAACACCCTTACCAAATGCTCTCTAATGCTCACATCAATCGTATTAACATGCACATTCTTAATCACAGTATCTAACCACTCTCGATACTTTTCTTTTAAATCATCAGGCACTCTATGGACTTCATTATAAAGGTCGAAGTCTGCCCATATACTACGAACCGCATCGCAAATAGAGACATCATCTGCTGAGCTAATTTTACTATTCAATATTGTTGATATAATGGCCTCATCATCGATTGTGTCATTTATTTCATCCTCTTCCCCACTGTCCTCATCAGGCAAAGAATTATAAATATCGGCAAGCTTCCCTCGAGAACTTTTGAAGTATTCTTCAACATCAATTTGATCTCTACCCTCAATAACCAGTTTAGGTACATAAACTATTACTGGTTTTCCCTGCCCAAGGGCTACGGATGCTTCAGAATCTTTCCCAAACGTATCCGACTTTTGTGCCATATATATAGTCATGGAAGCACGCTTCAACATCAACGCCTCCACCAACCCCTTGGCAACCCGGTCATCTATCCAAGACTGCGTCGGGTTAAAATATCTCAGTTTGAGCTCTCTAATGCTAGGAGTATCAAAAAGAGACTTTACAAAGTTGTTAACTGATATGTAATCAGCCTCCGAGCGCATTGATGTTGCTATATATACGTCCATATAGTCTGCGGCAAGATAATTAGACAAATTTTGTAATGCAATCTTCTGAGTTTTCTCCATCTGAATTAAACGCCCATCCTCTTGTAAAGGAGCTAACCTAGCTGCTTCTCTAGCGAGCTCGTCCTTATCAAATACAAACAGTGACGAGTTAATACCATGCAAAAAAACAGAATCAAATTTCCTCAGATAGGCATCTATTTTATTTTTCTTTTTTACAGTCAATCCCTTGAGATATCTTTCACCCTTTTCCGATAGCATCTCAAGTTGCTCAATAAGCCATTTTCTTTCTGTGACCTCCTGCCTAACTTGCTTGGCAGATATATAACCTAAATCAGGAAGAAGCTTATCATCTATATTATTGATGCAACCCCATTCAGTTCTATCACCATAGGAAGTTGTATCTTTTTTTGAAATTTGAGCGAGAATATAGGAAATATCATCCGAGGATGACATAGAGATAAAGGCATCCTCAAAGGTAGGGTAGATTCTTATTGCATCTATTTGATATGCTTCTACAGCTCTTTGGAATGAATCCATATCACTAAAAGCAGAACGCTTGAAGTATTTTTCAAAAAATGAGAGAGAAATAGGACCTTTGTTATAAAACACCAAGACACTATTAAATATATCGTGCTTTTGATGGTGACTTGGAATATTGCTAAACAAAGACTTTATCAGCTCATCCAGAGCTGTTATTGCCTGCGCATCATGGTTACCAACTTCTAGAGTCTCCCCAACAAGCTCTTTCAAAACACCCTCAAAATCCAACCTACTTTGTGATGTAACATCTGCAAAATGACACCACATAGGTTTTGGTATATCCAGCGCTGAACATATTGATTTGATCTGTTCAGGCTTAGGTAATCTAACCCCTTGTTCCAGATGCGCTATAACAGAGCGATTAATATCACCACCAATCACTTCAGAAAGTTTTTCTTGTGAGATATCCCTGTGTTCACGATAAATTTTAATCAACTGACCAAAATCAATTAAGTTCATGTTATGAGTCCATTCATAGAAACACATAACAAAGCTACTCTTTTTGTACAAAAAATCAACTTCAGTCCAGTCGTTATATCTTTTATATATCCTGTCGCCATTGAAACTCAATGCAAATGTCATTGCGTTCAAAGTTACCTAAAGCTGGGGCTATTACTGCTTTAGGCTCCCTGATGAAATGGGTGTTGTTATTAACCCCCTCTTATTCGCTGAGGCTAACCCGCTTGTCCAGGCCGCGAGACAGGATGTCGAGCGAGCGGGGCCGGGCCATGGATGGCCCGTCGGCGCGTGCCGTCGGACAAGCGGGTGAGCCGAAGGCACCCGACGAAGTCGGGCGAATAAGCGGGGCTGGCCTTTCTTTTGGTGACTTTTCTTTGGCCACGCAAAGAAAAGTCACTCGCCCAAGCCCGAAGGGCGGGCGAAACCCCTTCGAGGCCAGCGGCCTCGCGTCCTGCACGGCAAAGCCGTGCCACCACACAACGGCCCCTGCCGCCAACACCATACCTCGGAACGGACGATTACGCCTGACGGCTAATCGACCCTACGATTGCACGGCGCAGCCGTGCCTGCTTGCCACAGGCACAGCGTCTGGCTGGACGCCCGGATGCCACCGGCAAAGGGGGCGTGGCCGCCCCTATCGGCCCAAAAACGCCTCCCAGTCCTTGAACACCGGCTGTAACCCTGCCTGCCGCACGGCGGCCGCGACCTCACCCAGCGGGCGAGCGTCATGGATGGCGAACTGCTCCAACTCCTCTTTATCCCCTTCTGCATAGCCGCCCGGCTGGGTGCGCGACTCCGCCGACATCTGGGTGATGCCAAGGCGCAGGGCGCCGTTGCGAAACGCAGGGGATTCCCGGGTGGAGAGCGACAACTCCAGGGTTGGCGAGAAGAGGCGCCAGGCGCAGATAAGTTGCACCAGCTGCCTGTCCGACATCACCACCTCGGGCTGCAGGCCGCCGGTGCAGGGGCGCAGGCGCGGGAAGGAGAGCGAATAGCGGCTCTGCCAGTGGTGGCGCTCGAGCCAGCTCAAGTGCTCGGCAACGAAATAGCTGTCGGCGCGCCAATCCGAAGAGAGGCCAATAAGCGCCCCCAGCCCTATCTTGTCGATGCCGGCGCGACCGAGCCGCTCCGGGGTGGCAAGCCGCCACGCAATATCCTGCTTGTTGCCGCGCAGATGATGGCGGGCGTAACTGGGGGCGTGGTAGGTCTCCTGATAGACCATGACGGCATCCAGTCCCAGGGTTTTGAGCTCGGCGTAATCGACTTGTGACAGTGGCTGCACCTCCATCGCCAACGCGCTGAAATGGCGGCGGATCTGCGGCAGATGCTCACGAAAATAGGCCATGCCCACTTTGCTCTCGTGCTCACCGGTCACCAGCAGCACGCTGTCGAAACCGCGCGCCTTGATGGCCAGACACTCGCGCTCAATTTCCTCTGCATCCAGCGTCTTGCGCTTGAGGCGGTTGCTCATGGAGAAGCCGCAGTAGGAGCAGTCGTTGGCACAGAGGTTCGACAGATAGAGGGGCACATAGAAACCCACCGTATTGCCGAAACGCTGGCGGGTGAGGCGCTCGGCCTCAGCCGCCATCTGCGGCAAAAACGCCTCGGCGGCTGGCGAGATCAGCGCCATAAAATCCTGCAGATTGCGACGGGGCTTGCCGAGGGCCAGCTCGACATCCCGGGTCGTCTTGGCGCGGATCTGCATGCCGATATCATCCCACTCCAGCTCGCGCCAGCGGCTGATAAAGGAGGGGTGTGCCTCCGCGTCCCTCACCTCTGATACCCTCCCCCCCAACCTCTCTCCCAATCGGAGCGGGGCGCATCCAGACGCCACATCTTGCCCAATACCCTGAGTCATAGCGCCTCCAGAAAATCGGTGAGCGGGCTGGAGGCGCTGGCTTGCAGCCCGCGCGCGCCGAGGCCCGCCAGATAGGCGCTGCGACCTGCCTCGCAGGCGAGCGCGAAGGCGCGGCCCATGGCGACCGGATCCCGGCTCACGGCGATGGCGGTGTTGACCAGCACGGCGTCGGCCCCCAGCTCAAAGGCGGCGGCGGCGTGGCTCGGCGCACCTATCCCCGCATCCACCACTACGGGCACCCGCGCCTGTTCGATGATGATGGCGAGGAAATCCCGGGTCACCAGCCCCTGATTGGAGCCGATGGGGGCGCCGAGCGGCATGACGGCGGCGCAGCCCACCTCTTCCAGCCGCTTGCAGAGCACGGGATCGGCCCCGCAGTAGGGCAGCACCACGAAACCCTCTTTCACCAGCTGTTCGGCCGCCTTGAGGGTCTCTATGGGATCGGGCAGCAGGTACTTGGGATCGGGGTGGATCTCGAGTTTCAGCCAGTTTGTGCCGAGCGCCTCCCGGGCCAGATGGGCGGCAAACACCGCCTCAGCGGCCGTCTTGGCGCCCGAGGTGTTGGGCAGCAGCTTGACCCCGAGCTTGAGCAGCGGGGTGAGGATATCGTCGTGGCGCTTGCCGGGTTCGAGGCGCTTGATGGCCATGGTCACCAGCCGGGAGCCGCTTGCTTCGATGGCGGCCGCCATCAGATCCGGGCGGGCAAACTTGCCGGTACCGGTAAAGAGGCGGGACGAAAATTCATGGTCGGCTATGGTCAGCATCTCAGCCTCCGGCGATGGCAGTGAAAAGGTGGAGTTCATCCCCGTCATTGAGCCGGGTGTCTGGCCAGCGGCTGCGAGGTAGCACGGCGCCATTGAGGGCCACCGCCACCCCCTGCGGGGCAACCTCGCGAGCCGCCAGCAGCTCGGCCACGCAGATCTGGCTCTCCGGGCTGGTCGTCAGCACCAGCTCGCTGTCGTTCAATCTGATCTTCATTGCGCATCCTCCATGGGATTGGCAAAGGTAGCGGCGCCGCACACGGAACAGGCGGGATCAGGGGACAACCCCAAGGTCTGCCACTCGTGGGTCAGGGCATCGAAACGGCGCAGGGTGCCCGCCACCGGGCTGGGTTTGCCCAGCAGCAGACGCAAGGCTTCCAGCGCCTGCAAGGCGCCCATCACCCCCACCAATGGGCCTGCAACGCCGCTGCTCTGGCAGCTCTCCGTGATGCGGGTATCCAGCGGATAGAGGCAGGCGTAGCAGGCGTGCTCGGGGGCGGTTCGCACCATCAGCTGACCCTGCCAGCCGACGGCGGCGGCCGAGATCCAGGGCTTGTGCTGGGCCACGCAGGCGGCGTTGATGGCGTGGCGGCTGGCCAGGTTGTCGCAGCAGTCGACAACCAGATCCACCTCGGCCACGAAGGCCGGCAGGCTCTGCTCATCGAGCCGCTGATTGATGGCGATCAGCTCCACATGGGGGTTGTGGGCCGCCAGCCGCTCCCGGGCCAGCTCGGCCTTGGAGTGATTGACCGCCTCGGAATCGAACAGGATCTGACGCGGCAGGTTGCTGGAATCCACCACGTCGCCGTCGGCGAGCCACAAGGTACCCACCCCGGCTCCGACCAGATAGAGCGCCAGCGGTGAGCCGAGCCCACCGAGGCCGACGATCAGCACGGATGCCTCTTTCAGCCTCGCCTGCCCCGCCTCGCCGATTTCGCTCAGCATCAGTTGCCTGCCGTAGCGCAGGTATTCCGCATCAGAGAGCATGATCGGCCTCCTGCTGCGTGATGGCCTGATGGATAAGCGCAGAGCAAGGCTCATCCCCCGCCCCCACTGCCGCCAGCAATCGGGCTGTGGCCCCCTGCCAATCGTCACTGGCCGTGATGGCTGACACCAGGGCAATGCTGCCGACCCCGCACGCTTTGATCGCAGCCACGCGATCCTCGCCGATGCCGCCGATGGCGACCGTCGGCCAGTCGCACATGAGTGTCTGGTAGCGTTGCAGTCGCACCAGCCCCTGAGGGCGGGACGGCATCTGCTTGGTGTTGGTTGGGAAGATATGACCCAGCGCCATGTAGGAAGGGGCCAGCTCCCGGGCCCGTATCAGCTCGAAGTAGCCGTGAGTGGAGAGACCGAGGCGCAGGCCGGCGGCCTGGATGGCGGCGAGATCCGCCGTCTCCATGTCCTCCTGCCCCAGATGCACGCCATAGGCACCGGCGGCTATGGCCTGCTGCCAGTAGTCGTTGATAAAGAGCCGCGCACCAAAGCGGCGACCCAGCGCTACCGCCTCGGCAATGACCGGTGCCACCTGGGCAGCGGGCAGGTTCTTGATGCGCAGTTGCAGGGTCTTGACCCCGGCCCCCAGCAGACGCTTGAGCCACTTGACCGAATCCACCACAGGATAGAGGCCCAGATGCTGTTCGGTCGCGGCAAAGGGGCCCCCGGGCAGGCGGGCCTCGCTGGCAGGATAGAGACCAAAGCGGCGATCCAGGCTTGACCCTGCCAGCACGGCGCGGGGGAAGTGGGCAAGATCCGCTGGCCAGCCGAGATGGGCGATGGGGCCAGGGCCGGCACCCACCCCTTGCGCCCCCGCTAGCCCCTGTTGCAAATAGGCACGAGCGAGCGTGATGGCGTCATCGACCGGGTGATCCTGCGCCACCACGGCGGCGATGGCGCTGGCATAACAGCAGCCGGTGCCATGGCCGTGGCGGGTGTCGATACGCGGTGCTCCCAGCCAGAACTCGCGCTGCTCGTCCTGGTAGTAATCGAGGCAGAGCTCGTCGCTCCAGCCCAGATGCCCGCCCTTGACCAGCACGGCGCGGGCGCCCAGTTCGCGCAGTCGCGCCGCCCCCGCCCGCACCAGCTCAGGGCTGCTGGCGGGAATGCCAGTCAGCGCCTCCAGTTCGGGGCCGTTCGGGGTGATGAGGGAGAGGCGCGGCAGCAGATGTTCGCGCACCGCCGCCAGCATGTTGGCTTCGGCCATGGGGGTGCCAGTGCTGGCGATGGCCACCGGGTCGTAGACCACGAAGGGGGCCGTCAGAGTATCGAGCCGCCGGGCCAGCACCTCCACATGGAGCCGGGTCGGCAGCAGGCCTATCTTGATTGCCGCCGGGGGCAAGTCGACGCCGAGAGCGTCGATCTGGGCGGTGAAAGTCTGCATCAGCACGGGATCGACCATCTTCACCGCCACCGAGTTCTGGGCAGTGATGGCGGTGATGACAGAGCAACCGTGCACACCGAGATCGTGCAAGGTATGCAGATCGGCCTGAATGCCGGCACCGCCCCCCGAGTCGGAACCGGCTATGGTCCAGACGATGGGTCGGCTGTTCATGCCTCCTCCCGCGCCGGTTTGAGGGCCGCCGCCTGATGGTAGAGCTCGCTACCTTTCTCTTTGAAGGTTTCTGCCATCTGCGCCATGCCGCTCTCGACCTCGGCCACTACCCGCTCCTGCTGGCCATCCATGCCCACCAGTTTCACCTCGACCGCCTCCAGACTGGCCGCGTAGTCGCGCACGTCCTGGGTGATCTTCATGGAGCAGAACTTGGGGCCACACATGGAGCAGAAGTGCGCCACCTTGCCGGACTCCTGGGGCAGGGTCTCGTCGTGGTAGGCGCGGGCGGTCTCGGGATCCAGCGCCAGATTGAACTGATCCTCCCAACGAAATTCAAAGCGCGCCTTGGACATGGCGTTGTCGCGGATCTGGGCACCGGGGTGACCCTTGGCCAAGTCAGCGGCGTGGGCGGCGATCTTGTAGGTGATGAGACCCTGCTTCACATCCTCCTTGTTCGGCAGCCCCAGGTGCTCCTTGGGGGTGACGTAGCAGAGCATGGCGCAGCCATACCAGCCGATCATGGCGGCCCCTATGCCGGAGGTGAAGTGATCATAACCGGGGGCTATGTCGGTGGTGAGCGGGCCCAGGGTATAGAAAGGCGCCTCGTGACAATGCTCCAACTGCTCCGTCATGTTGCGCTCTATCATGTGCATGGGCACATGGCCCGGCCCCTCTATCATCACCTGGACGTCGTACTCCCAGGCGATCTTGGTGAGCTCGCCCAGGGTGCGCAGCTCGGCGAACTGGGCCTCGTCGTTGGCGTCATAGACAGAGCCGGGACGCAGACCATCCCCAAGCGACAGGGCCACGTCATAGGCGGCGCACAGCTCGCAGATCTCGCGAAAATGCTGGTAGAGGAAGTTCTCCTTGTGGTGCGACAGGCACCACTTGGCCATGATGCTGCCGCCACGGGAGACGATACCGGTGAGGCGCTTGGCGGTCATGGGCACGTAGCGCAGCAGCACGCCGGCATGGATGGTGAAGTAATCCACCCCCTGCTCGGCCTGTTCGAGCAGGGTGTCGCGAAACAGCTCCCAGGTGAGGTCTTCGGCGATGCCGTTGGTTTTTTCCAGCGCCTGATAGATGGGCACTGTGCCGATGGGCACAGGGCTGTTGCGCAGGATCCACTCGCGGGTCTCGTGGATGTTGCGACCGGTGGAGAGATCCATGACGGTGTCGGCGCCCCAGCGGGTGGACCAGACCAGTTTCTCCACCTCCTCTTCAATGCTGGAGCTGACCGCCGAGTTGCCTATGTTGGCGTTGATCTTCACCAGGAAGTTGCGGCCTATGATCATGGGCTCGGTTTCCGGGTGGTTGATGTTGTTGGGAATGATGGCGCGGCCGGCGGCCACCTCATCGCGCACGAACTCGGGGGTGATGTTCTCGGGCAGGCGGGCACCGAAACCCTGACCCGGGTGCTGGCGCAGCAGCAGCTCGGAGCGCACCCGCTCGCGGCCCATGTTCTCGCGGATGGCGATAAATTCCATCTCGGGGGTGACCAGCCCCTGACGGGCATAGTGCAGCTGGGTTACCCGGCAGCCAGGCTTGGCGCGACGGGGCTTGGGCAAGTTATCGAAACGCAGGTGATCCAGCCCCTCATCGGCGAGGCGCTCCTGGGTGAAGGCGGAGCTGAGATCATCAAGCTCTTCGGTGTCACCGCGCTCCCGTACCCAGCTTTCCCGCAGGCGCGGCAGACCGAGACGCACATCGATAACCGCATGCTCATCACCGTAGGCACCCGAGGTGTCGTAGACAGGGACAGGCTCGTTGGCTTCGAACTGCGGGTTATCCTTGCTGCCCCCCACCAGGGTGTCAGCCAGGGCAATTTCACGCAGCCCAACCCGGATATCGGGGCGAGAACCTTCGATAAAGATGCGGCTGGAGTTGGGATGGGCCATCCCCTTGAGATTGTCGATAAAACGCTGGGCACTGGCACGCTGCTCGCGGCGGCCGACGGGGACTGACTTGGCATTTTCCGGCACGGAAGTTTTTGAGGTAGACATAGCAAAACTCACATTAACTGATTGAAGTTATGGGTGTTTGCTTGTCTGGAGTTCGAGGAGAAGTGATGAACCTGTGGGTGAGGTTTGCATTCAAGAGGGAGCAAAACTGAAGCCTTGGCTTCCTCCTGCGCATCTTCTGTACTCCCCCTGATGGACAAGGCGACAGAACAGGATGGCAGGCTCCCTCTTGTGCGCACTGGCTTGCCGGTCGGATCACTCCTCTCGGCGAGCGGGGAAGCTTGTTCCTCCCCGGCGCGGCAACCCACTGGTTACCCTTGTTTCCCTTCGCAGGTGCTAGCCTGATCAGGTTCCACGGATCCCGAATTAACGGTCTCAGCCTTGCGTCGTTCGACGGTTGGCACTCCGACAAGATGGCGCCAGTATAAGTGGGGAAATGGAAAGCACAAGCCTTCAACAAGACCGACCAGTGCAAACAACAACCGGGCCATGGGCCCGGTTCTCTTACTGCAACACACTGCCATTATTGGTTGGCAGCAGGGGTCACGCTGAGGCTGACATTGTTGAAGCCAAGCCCGGAGAGCTCTTGTGCATCGAGCGGGATCTCCAGTCTCAGACCCTGACCGGCACCCAGGTTGCGAGCACGGCTCGAGTGGCTGGCGGCAGCGACCGGCACGGGAGCGCCGATTTCGATGTTGCCGGCAAACTGGCTCTCGGCACTGAAATCACCTGTGATCCCGGCCCGCACCGGGCGCAGCACCCTGGCCAGGTTATTCTGCATGGTAGGCAGACCGTTCTGCTGTATGGTCCAGTTCCAATCCCACCACTTCACTTCACCCGGGATATAACGCTTGTCCCACTGGTAGCGGATACTGCTGGCCTTGTCCTTGTATGGCCCTATGACGAAGGTGTGGTTCCAGTTAGGGCGGTTGTCCGGATGGGTATACCAGGCATTGCCACCCCAGCGCAGGAAACCGCTCAGGGTCAGGTCATAGCTGACATCGGCCTTGAACTCGTAGGGGTAGGAGATGTCGGCTTTGTAGAGCTCTATCTTCACCGGGATCTTGGAGTGGGCCGGCACTGTCGGGCGCACGGACTGGGACAAAGAGGTGGTGGTCGAGCCCCCGTTCTGGGAGGCCCAGGACTGGTTGGCAGCAATCTCGATGGAGAGCTCGGTTTCCCCCACCAGCGGCCACTTGAACTTGTTCTTGGTGGTCACCTTCTCGCTCAGGCCATAGGTGTTGGTCTTTGACCAGTTGGTGGCGGTGTCGTAGCGCAGGGTGACGTCATAACCGGATTGAGGCGTGTCGCTGTCGTTGATAGCCCACCCCACCACCGTCTTGACCAGTTGGCGGTCGGACTGGGTCACATCGCCATGCTTGAAACTGTCAGGATCCAGGTTGTAGGCAAAATTGCTCACCTTGATGGAGGTCTTGTCACCACAGCGATAACCATCGCAGCCACCGTCATTGTTGCCACGGATCACCCAGCCATCGCCATCACGGGTCACATCCATGTCTTCGCCGACATATTGACTGTGATTTCCCCCTACCCAGGCATAGCCGAGATAATGGGCCAGATAACTGGTTGGTTTGATGAAATTCGCACTGTCATGTACCAGCCGCCATTGCACATCTACTTCATCACCATCTGGAATATCCAGGGCAGACAGAGTCGGTATTTCTCCGGTAGCAGGATTGGTCGGATAGCACCAAGTGCTGGACGCTGAACCTGGTTTTATTTCACCATTATACCCCGGCCCCATAATGACCCAGCCGTTGGCGAGTCCGCTTATTTGCCACTGCCCCATCATGCCGACAATATTGCTTTTGACGCTCTGCGCCTCTTCTCGATTGACGGGGCGATACTTGTCGCCACAGACCTCTTGCCCCAATGAAAAAAGGCGAAGCTGGTCTGGATAGACGGGCTCTGCCGCTTGCGCCTGTGCCATCAGCAGGCCGGATATGATTAATGACAAGCCAGTTATTTTTAGTTTTTTCATAGCAACCCCAATATATTAAACACTGACATGCATTCACCCAATTTATATATCAACGGGCAGCATGTGAGTATGACAGTATCAGTCGCATCAATCTCATTATGCGATCAAGCCCACACTTCAATATATAAACAGAATTAATCGACAGATATATTCAGCATTGTTTTATATTGAGCAATACAATATCAGAGCATGCGCTCTATTATTTTATTCGTCACTTAATCATATTTAAGAATATCTTAAAAAAGAGAACTCTAATTTAGCAATTTAAATATTTCCCAATTAAATGAGCAAGGCCTCGGCATTATTTCGGCTCATCCTCCGGATTCGGGATCAGTATCTCGGTCACGCGGCCCGTCTCGTCACGGGTCAGCACCAGGGTACGCCCCGGTTGCAGATCGGCGGGGCTGCCGTTGAGCCAGCGGGTACCGGCATCAAATGTCATTGTGCCCAGCCCCTGCAATTGCAGCGCATGACCCGTCACGGCGAGCAAGGTGCCCTCCGCCCGGCGCCACTGGGCAGCCGGTTCTGACTCAGGCGCGTGTTCATGAAGGCGAATATGTTCGGCGACGCCGTTGCGACTCAGGATGGCGAGCTTCATGCCGGGTTTGAGGTCGGAAAACTGACGCACACCGACCAGTGCGGCGCTGCCAAGCTCCAGCTCGGCCCCTTGAAATTGCAGCCGAATGCCATCGTTGTGTTCCAGCTCCACCTGCCAGAGCTCGCCATCGACGGCAAGGGTGCAGAACGGCAGAGCAAGCAGCAGGAGGGAGGTGCGTGTCATAACAGAAGGCCCATGGTCAAACCCTGATGAGGTTTAACTATGGGCCTGGGCGGGCAATTTTTCCGGTCGCCAGATGCGCCTGCTGCTCAATCATCCTGGCGGCAACGGCTCAACCGCATGCCGTCGAACTTGCACTCCAGCTCCAGCCAGCGCCCTTCGAAGGGAGCCAGGCTGTTATCCGAGGTGACATAGCCCCAGATCCGTCCTTGCGCCACCGGTCCCTCCAGCTCCATCTCGTCCTCTTCGTCCAGCGCCTCCACCTCGCGGATCACCCTCACCCCTTCCTCAACCACCCCTTCCAGATCGACCCAGCGGCCACCGAGATCGTCCTCGCTCAGCCCATCCTTGAAGCGGGTCCCTTCGTCGAGCACGAAGGGGATGCCGTTGACCATCAGTTGGCCCAGTTGCCAGGTGGTGCGGCCGGTCAACTTGAACTCGGCCGACTGCGCAGTGCCAAGTGGCAACAATATAAACAGCAGCAGAGCGCACAGAGACTTCTTCATCAGGGATCCTCGGGGTTACACTGCCACACAGGATGCCTCGTCCAGTGTGAGATGACCGTGAAATATCGGTCAAAACCAGGAGATCAAAACATGAAAATACTGGTGGTGGAAGACAATCCCCAGGTAGCGGAAACCATCATGGATTACCTGGAGCTGGCCGGGCACAGGCTGGACTGCGCCTATCACGGTCAGGCAGCCCTGCAACTGCTTGCGCAGCAGCGCTTCGACGTCATCATTATGGATGTCATGATGCCGCGTCTGGATGGCCTCTCCACGGTTGAGCGACTGCGGGCCGATGGCATAGCAACCCCTGTGCTGTTTCTCACCGCCCGCGACAGTCTGGATGACAAACTGGCGGGCTTTCGGGCCGGTGGCGATGACTATCTGGTCAAGCCGTTCGCCATGGAGGAGCTGGAAGTGCGGCTGCAGGCGCTGGCCCTGCGTGGCCCCCGCAGCGACATGGGGGCCCTCAGCGTGGGCGAGCTGACGCTGGATCCCGCCAGTGGCCGCGCCACCCGCGCCGGGGTCGAGCTCAAGCTCGGCAAGATTCCGTTCCAGATCCTCACCCTGCTGGTGCGCCGCGCCCCCCATCTGGTGAGCCGGCAAGAAGTGCTGGAGACAGTCTGGGGGGACGAGGAGCCTGACTCCGACGCCCTGCGCAGCCACATCTATGCCCTGCGCAACGCCCTCGACAAACCCTTCCCTACCCCCATGCTGGAAACCCTCCACGGTCAGGGCTATCGACTGGTGATATCATGACCACACCCGGAGGCCATGACAGACCAGAGACGGGTGACCCCATGACCAAACCCGGAGGCCTTGACCAGGCACAGCCGGATACCCAGGTCAGCCTGCCCAGTTTGCGCCATCGCCTGATCCTGACCCTGAGCGGGGCGGGCATGCTGCTGCTGATCATCATCAGCCTGTTGATGGTGGTGGCCGAAGACAAGATGGAAGAGTTGAGCCTGCGTCACTGGCTGGAAGCCGAGGTCACCCGCTACAACGATGACTGGCTGCAGCTCGGCATGGCGGCCCCCGCCCCCAGTCCGCGCCAGTTCTCCAGTTACTGGACCGAAGCGGGCCGACTGCCAGCCTGGCTCAAGCCCTATCAGAGCCCGGGCTTCTTCGAGCACCAGCTTGGCGAGGAGGACAAGCACTTCCTGGTGCGGCCCCATCCCTCCGGCCAGGGGCTGCTCTATCTGGTGTTCAACGACGACGCCGACGACTATCTGGATCCTTACGAAGACCAGCTGCATCTGGCTACCCGGCTCATAGGCTTGACCCTGCTGATAGCGTGCATCGGTTTCGGCATCTGGTTGGTGCGTCACATCACGGGGCCACTGCAGCGGTTACAGCAAAGGGTCGCCCACCTCACCCCGGATCAGGCAGATTTCGTGCCCGATGCCCCCTGGCAGGAGTTGCGGGAGATCGAGCTGGCACTGCTGACCGGCAAGCACGAGGTGGCCGCCGTGTTCGCCCGCGAGCAGGAGTTCAGCCGTTTTGCCAGCCATGAGCTGCGCACCCCCAACATGGTGATCCAGGGGTCGGCAGCGCTGCTCGGCAAGGTAACGGACTTGCCTGCCCCCGCCGCCCGTGCCACCACCCGCATTCGCGCCGCTGCAGACGAAATGGCACTGCTCACAGAGACCTTCCTGCTGCTGGGTCGCAAGGAGGCGGTGGAGCGTTCGTTGCAACGGGTAGAACCACTGATCCGGCAGGAGCTGGTACGCCTCGCCCCGCTGTTGCAGCGAGAGACGCTCGATATCAGGCTCACCCTGGACGAGGCAAGCGAGGTCAATGCCCCCCTCTCCTTGCTCGCCATTGCCCTCGGCAACCTGCTGAAAAATGCCTTGAGCTATGCCGAGGGGCATATCGAGATCGAGCTGTGCGGGCCCGTGCTTACCATCAGCAACCCGACTGCGGCCGCGCCGGATCAGATCCTCGGCTACGGCTGCGGCCTCACCATCATACAGCGCATCTGCGAGAAGCTCGGCTGGCAGATAGACACCCGGCTGGAGGCAGGCATCTTCAGCGCCAGGCTGGAAATGCGGAAATAACCGACTCGCAAACAACACAAGGCGCCCGAAGGCGCCTTGTGTTTATACCGCTATGCAAGCCGTCAGCGGCTTATTCGGCGGGCTTGTTCTTGCGGCTCGCCTTGAGCTCCAGGAACTCGATGATCTTGCCAGCCACATCCTTGCCGGAGGCGGCTTCCACTCCTTGCAGACCGGGGGAGGAGTTCACCTCCAGCACCAGAGGACCGCGGGCAGAGCGCAGAATATCCACACCGGCCACATCCAGCCCCATGATCTTGGCCGCCTGCACCGCGGTGGCCCGCTCTTCGGGGCTTATCTTGATCGCCTCGGCAGTGCCGCCACGGTGCAGGTTGGAGCGAAACTCCCCCGGCTGGGCCTGACGGCGCATGGCTGCGACTACCTTGCCATTGACCACTAGGCAGCGAATGTCGGCGCCGTTGGCCTCACGGATGTACTCCTGCACCAATATGTTGTTATTGGTCTGGATAAAGGCCTCGATCACGCTCTCGGCCGCCTTGTGGGTCTCGCACAACACAACGCCAATTCCCTGGGTGCCTTCCAGCAGCTTCACTACCAGAGGTGCCCCTCCCACCATGGTGATGAGATCCGGCACATCGTGGGTGCTGTGGGCATAGCCGGTGATGGGCAGACCTATGCCGTGGCGCGACAACAACTGCATGGCCCGCAGCTTGTCGCGGGAACGGGAGATGGCCACAGAGCTGTTGAGAGCCATGGTGTTCATCATCTCGAACTGGCGCAGCACGGCGGTGCCGTAAAAGGTGATGCTGGCGCCGATGCGCGGGATCACGGCGTCGTAACTCTCCAGCTCTCGTCCTTCATAATGAATGGAGGGGCTGTGGGAGGCGATATTCATATAGCAGCGCAGGGTGTCTAGCACCTCTACCTGATGACCGCGGGCCTGCGCCACCTCGACCAGACGGCGGGTGGAATAGTTTCTGGGCTCACGGGATAAAATGGCGATCTTCATGACAATTCCGCTAGAAGGCAGTGCCTGGGCAGGATGGGGCGGGAGAGTATAAGGTGCCACAGCGCCAAGACAACGCCAATTGTTTCTCCTGACAACAAGACAAACCATGCAGAACTGCACACTGCAATCCCGTTGTCACCGATATGTCAAACGGCGGCCCTAAGCTGGTCTGTCCACCAGCCCAAGGATGCCGCCGTTTCTCGTCAAAGATCAACCAATGTCACTCGGGAGATCGGGATTCAGTTCAGGTTCGGCCCCAGCCAGCGTTCTGCTTCCGCCAGGGTCATCCCCTTGCGGGCGGCGTAATCTTCCACCTGATCCTGCTGGATCTGCGCCACCGCGAAGTATTTGCTGTCGGGGTGGGAGAAGTACCAGCCCGACACGGCCGCGCCCGGCCACATGGCGTAGGATTCCGTCAGCTTCATGCCGATGGCCTGCTCCACGCCCAGCAGCTCCCAGATGCTCCCTTTTTCAGTGTGCTCGGGACAGGCGGGGTAACCGGGCGCCGGGCGTATGCCGCGGTAGTTCTCGCGGATCAGATCCTCATTGCTGAGGGCCTCGTCGGCTGCATAGCCCCAGTGCACCTTGCGTACCTGTTCGTGCAGATACTCGGCGAAGGCCTCTGCGAGACGGTCGCACACCGCCTGAATCAAGATGGCGTTGTAGTCGTCATGATCCGCCTTGTAGGCAGTGGCGATGGCCTCTTCCCCGATACCGCCCGTCACCGCGAAGGCACCGATCCAGTCCGGCTTGCCGCTCTCTTTCGGTGCCACATAGTCCGCCAGACAGTAGTTGGGGAAGCCCTGCTTCTCGCTCTGCTGACGCAGATGGTGCAGCACCTTGCGCACCTCGCTGCGTGACTCGTCGGTATAGACCTCTATGCTGTCGCCGATCGTGTTGGCCGGAAACAGACCTATGATACCGGCGCAGCGCACGCTCTCGTCCTGCTCCAGTTTGTCCAGCATGGCGTTGGCATCGGCAAACAGCTTGGTCGCCTCCTCACCTATGATCTCGTCTTCGAGAATGCGCGGATACTTGCCCGCCAACTCCCAGCTGAGGAAAAACGGCGTCCAGTCGATGTAGGGGCGCAGCACCGAGACGGGCACGTTCTCAAACGTCTGCACACCCGGCTCACGGGGGGCCGGCGGTTGATAGTTCACCCAGTCCAGTTGCTGCCGGTTGGCGCGGGCATGGGCCAGGCTGACCGGCTTGGATCTCGGCTGCTTGCGGGCATGCTGATCCCGGGCGACCTCGTACTCCTTGTCGATGCGGGCGACAAACGCAGGCTTGAGTTCAGGGTTGAGCAGGCTCTGGGCCACCCCGACGGCGCGCGATGCGTTCGACACATAGACCACAGGTTCGCTGTAGTTCTGCTCTATCTTGACCGCTGTGTGGGCCTTGGAGGTGGTAGCACCGCCGATCAAGAGCGGCAGCTTGAAGCCCTGACGCTCCATCTCTTTGGCCACGTGTACCATCTCGTCGAGAGACGGTGTGATCAGGCCAGACAGCCCTATGATATCGGCTCCCACTTCACGGGCAGTCTTGAGAATGGTCTCGCAGGAGACCATTACGCCGAGATCCACTATCTCGTAGTTGTTGCACTGCAACACAACGCCGACGATGTTCTTGCCGATGTCGTGCACGTCACCCTTGACGGTGGCGAGCACTATCTTGCCGTTGCTGTAGCCGCCCTGTTTCTCGGCTTCGATGTAGGGTTGCAGATAGGCCACAGCCCGCTTCATCACCCGGGCGGATTTGACCACCTGAGGCAGGAACATCTTGCCCGCGCCAAACAGATCGCCGACCACGTTCATGCCGTCCATCAGGGGCCCTTCGATCACGTGCAGCGGCTTCTCGGCGCCGGCCCGCGCCTCTTCAGTATCCTCCTCGATAAAGTCTGTGATCCCCTTGACCAGAGCGTGTTCCAGCCGCTTGCCCACCGGCCAGCTGCGCCACTCCTGATCCCGCGGATCCTCCGCCTGGGCTCCGGCACCGCGATACTTCTCGGCGATGGCCAGCAGATCCTCGGTGGCACTGTCACTCAAGTTGAGCACCACGGCCTCGACCTTCGCCTTCAGCTCTGCCGGTATGTCTTCATAGATGGCGAGCTGACCGGCGTTGACTATGCCCATGTCCATGCCGTTCTGGATGGCGTGGTAGAGGAAGACAGCGTGGATGGCTTCGCGCACCGGTTCATTGCCGCGAAACGAGAAAGAGACGTTGGAAACGCCGCCTGAAATCATGGCGTGGGGCAGATGGGTCTTGATGTCCTTCACCGCCTCGATGAAGTCCACCGCATAGTTGTTGTGCTCGTCGATGCCGGTCGCCACCGCGAAGATATTGGGATCGAAGATGATGTCTTCCGGCGGGAAACCCACCTGATCCACCAGGATCCGGTAGGCGCGCTGACAGATCTCGAACTTGCGGGTGCGAGTGTCAGCCTGGCCCACCTCATCGAACGCCATGACGATGACGGCGGCGCCATAGCGGCGCAGCAGTTTGGCCTGCTGGATGAATTTCTCCTCCCCCTCTTTCATGGAGATGGAGTTGACCACCGGCTTGCCCTGCACGCACTTGAGGCCGGCTTCCAGCACCTCCCACTTGGAGGAGTCGATCATCACAGGCACCCGGGCGATATCAGGCTCACCGGCGATGAGGTTCAGGAAGCGCACCATGGCCGCTTCGGCATCCAGCATCCCCTCGTCCATGTTGATGTCGATGATCTGGGCGCCGCTCTCCACCTGCTGCTTGGCCACATCGAGGGCTTCGTCGTAGAGCCCCTCCTTGATGAGACGCTTGAACTTGGCGGAACCGGTGACGTTGGTACGCTCACCCACGTTCACAAACATGGAGTCTGCCGTGATGATGAGGGGCTCGAGGCCCGACAGTCGGCAGGCGACCGGCAACGTGGGCAAGGTGCGCGGCTTGATGCCGGCCACGGCATCAGCCATGGCGCGAATATGGGTCGGGGTAGTGCCGCAGCAGCCGCCCACCATGTTGAGAAAACCGCTTTGGGCCCACTCGCGGATATGGTCAGCCATCTCCCCCGCATCGAGATCGTACTCGCCGAACGCATTGGGCAGACCGGCATTGGGGTGGGCGCTCACAAAGGTCTCACTGATGCGCGACAACTCCTCCACGTACTGACGCAACTCGTCTGGCCCCAGCGCACAGTTGAGACCGAACGAGATGGGTTTGACATGGCGCAGGGAGTGATAGAAGGCTTCGGTGGTCTGACCGGAGAGAGTACGCCCCGAGGCATCCGTGATGGTGCCGGAGATCATCACCGGCAGGCTGTAACCCAGCGCCTCAAACACCCCTTCCACCGCGAAGGCAGCCGCCTTGGCGTTGAGGGTATCGAAGATGGTCTCGATCAGAATGAGGTCGGCGCCACCCTCGATCAGGGCATGGGTCGACTCCGTATACGCAGCCACCAGCTGGTCATAGGTGACGTTGCGCTTGCCGGGATCGTTCACGTCCGGCGAGATGGAGCAGGTGCGGTTGGTGGGACCCAGCACACCGGCGACAAAGCGCGGTCTGGCGGGGTTCCTGGCCGTCCATTCGTCTGCCACGGCACGGGCCAGCCGGGCCGCCTCGCGGTTGATCTCGGCCGAAAGATCTTCCATCTCGTAATCGGCCATGGCGATGCGAGTGGCGTTGAAGGTGTTGGTTTCGAGGATGTCGGCCCCGGCAGCGCAATACTGATCGTGGATCTCGCGAATGATCCCGGGCCTGGTCAGCACCAGCAGGTCGTTGTTGCCCTTGATGTCGGTATGCCAGTCGGCAAACCGCTCACCGCGATAATCCGCCTCGCCCAGCTTGTAGCCCTGGATCATGGTGCCCATGGCCCCGTCGATGATCAGGATCCGTTCCTTGAGACAGGATTCCAGTTTCTTTGTTGGGTCCGACTTTATGCTCGGCTTTTCGTTCAACACCGCTCGCTCCTCTTACATCCATGCAACTGCGTGAAGGTCATCCTAGCAGCAAACAAATCAAATGGAAATCTAGCCGTCTATCTGTCCGCAGTGGAGTCCACAATAACCACCGGATACTCATAAATAGGTAATGAGTAACATGTGACCCCAGAGTACCCTATGCCGGTCCTCAGCGAAGGATACGTGCTTGCTGTTTACTAACGAGAAAAATAACCATGAGCGTCTACTACACACTCTGCTTTTTGGCAGCGTTGGCGATCCTGATCGCCTTTGCCAACCAGTATGTCGTGAAGATCCAGACCACCATCGCCATCACTGCCGGATCCATGCTGATCTCCGCCCTGATGGTGCTGTTTGGCAAACTGGGTTGGTTCAACCTTGAGCCCCTGGCCATCGAAACCATGAAGAGCATCGACTTCCAGAATTTCCTGCTGAAGGGGATCCTGGGCTTCCTGCTGTTCGCTGGCGGCATTGGCATCAACCTCAAGGCCTTGCGCAGCCAGAAGTGGGAAATCACCATACTGGCAATCTTCTCCACCCTGCTCTCCACCTTCCTGATCGGTTACGGCTTCTGGTTCATCGCCAAGCTGCTGGGCTGGGAAGTACCGCTGGTCTATTGCCTGCTGTTCGGGGCCCTGATCACCCCCACCGACCCCATTGCCGTGCTGGCCATCGTCAAGAAGATGCAGGCGCCCCCCCAGATCGCCATTCAGATCGAAGGGGAATCCCTGTTCAACGACGGTACCGGTCTGGTGATATTCGCCACCATATTTGCCGTGGCGTTTGGCGGCGTTGAGCCGACCTTCGGCAGCGTCGCCGGTCTGTTCCTGCACGAGGCCCTCGGTGGCATCTTGTTCGGCGCCGTGCTGGGCCTCATCGCCCACGTGATGATCAGTGCCACCGACGATGGCTCCCTGGAACTGCTGCTGACCCTTTGCATTCCGACTGCCGGCTTTGCCCTCGCCAACATGATGGGTGTCTCCGGTGCCCTGGCCATGGTAGTCACCGGCATCATGATCGGCAACTGGACCCGTCACTCCGGCTTCTCCGAGCAGAGCAGCCACTATCTGGATCACTTCTGGGAGTTGATGGACCAGTTCCTCAACGCGCTCTTGTTCCTGCTGATCGGTCTGGCACTGGTGCTGCTGGATCTCGCCTGGCGTGACTGGATCCTGCTGGTTATCGCGGTACCGCTCTGCCTGGCGGCGCGCTTCATCAGCGTCTCTGTCCCCTTCATGGCCTTCCGCCGTTTTCGCACCTACAACCGCTTCACCATCCGCATCCTTACCTGGGGCGGCTTGCGTGGCGGTCTGGCCATGGCCATGGCGCTGGCACTGCCTTCCGGTGTCATGATGATACCCGAGCACAACGTCGATCTGCGTCAGGTCATACTGGTGATGACCTACTCTGTGGTGATGTTCTCCATCGTGGTGCAGGGCATGACCATTACACCCATGATCACCGCCGCCAAGAAGGCCAGCGGCGACTACTGAGTCACCGTCTGACGGTGATTGACCTGCTGAAAAAGGGCTCCCGACGGGAGCCCTTTTTATCTCGGATAACACAACAAAAACGGATCTGGCACAAAATCACCAAATAATTGTTTGCTTTTTATTCATATCGAGGAGAGAATGCGCGCCGGCTAGTTAATCAGCCCTGTTTATGTTTACCCTGCAATGCTTCACTCACGATGAATCCTGTCAGTATCCGCATAACCTCCCTCTGATTTACTCGCCTCGAGAACCGTCAGGCTGTCTGCCTGCGTTGCCCGGCTCTCACGGCGCAGACTCGCTCTGCCCACCCAATTTGATTTATGCATCAGCATATTCCTTGATAGTGCAGACGCCCCTGACAGGGCTGGGTATTCCTGCGCGCTTGTTGACCACAAAGTCAACCGCGTCCATTAACCTGACATTTGCCAACACAAGGAGCAAACACTTAATTTATATAGAGAAATACAATGATGAAAGCCATACATACACACAAACCCCTGCGTCGTAGCAAACCCATCAACCTGCCTGTGCAAGAGCAGGATTCCGATGCGTTCCTGATCCAGTTCAGCACCCGCTTCAGCGGCGGTTTCGCCATCTCCTGTGATGGTATCGCTGGCGAGTTCTCCATCGAAGACCTCAACTGATCCTGCCTGCCCTCCGGCAGCGCCCGATGCAGACAGGCCGCAACTCACGGCGGCCTCTTTGCTTCAACTACTATCTATTCTCCTGAACCAGCACCGTCAGCATCGCCTTCCATCACTGACTGAAAGCTGCATCCCCGTTTCATACCTCAGGCCAGGTTCGTTTCAGCTCCGGCAGCCTCCAGCAGCAGACACGCGTCGGCATCCTCGCTCAACTTGACCAGCCGGCTTTGTACCAGCCCCAGCTTGGCCAGCAGTGTCAGTGATCGTTCGTTGCCCGGTGTGACTATGGCGATGACACGCACAATCCCCAACCTTTCCCGGCCGTCCTGCAGCGCCACCTTTGCCGCTTCTATGCCATAACCCTGACCACGATAGGCAGGCAGGAAGGCATAGCCAATGTCTTCACAGGGCAGGGTGTCTCGCCTGATCAAACCACAGATGCCGATCTTGGCTTCATCGCCTCTGCGCGCCACCAGATAGAGGCCGTGGCCATGGCGAGCATAACTGACCGCGGGCCCTTGCTGGATGTAGTGTTCGGCATCCGCCAGGGTACGCACACCGCGATCGCCAATGTAACGGTGGAAATCGCTGTCGTTGAGCAGCTCAAGGATAAAGGGAGCATCGGCGATGGTCAGTTCGCGCAGCAGCAGGCGCTCGGAGAGGATCATGACAAGGGCTCTTTCAGAAAATACAGGCCTTCAAGACTGCCTCTGCACCGCAGGGTTGGCAAGGCAAACCCCATGAAAAAGGGCCGCATTGCGGCCCGGTGACAATATGAACGGGCTCAGGCCGCCAGCAAACCCGCATAGCCATTGCCGTGTTCCCGCATCGCCACCAGCACGGTGGCGCAGTCAGACCATGGCAGACCGAGTCGGTCTGCTACCTGAGTTGGCCACTCGGGCGGCGCCACCTCCCCCACATCCGATTGGGCCGCCAGGGCGATGGCCAGATGGATCAGGCCAGCTTCGACAGAAAACTCCTTGGCCAGCATGGGGTTGTAGTGGTACTCCACCGCATGGCAGATACTGAGGGGAAATTGCCAGCGCCTGGCCATCTCGGCCCCGGTCTGGGCATAGTTGAAACCAACCACCAGCTCCTCTGCCTTGGCGCGCCCCTTGCTGGGTTCAAGATCCTGAATATGGTTAACCATGTTTTCCGGCAGACCCACATGCATGATGAGGCGCCCCATGTCGAACAGCAGGGCACAGGTGAACACCTCCTCCCCTTTCATGCCCTTTAGCTTGGCCAGCAACCTGGCCAGCTCTGCCACATCGAACACGTTGCCCCAGAAGTGCCTGAGATCGATGCCGGGCACCGAATGAACAGATCCAGTCAGGCCGCAGGCCAGCACCATGTTGCGTACCACATCGACTCCGAGCCGCACCACGGCTTCGTTGACGGTGGCAACCTGACGATTGCCGCCAAACTTGGCGGAGTTGGCCAGCCGCAGCAGCTTGGCAGAGATGACGGGATCCTTGTTGATCTTCTTGGCGATCAACAGGATATCCGGCTCCTTCTCATTGAAGGTCTGCACCAGATCGCGCATGACTTCGGGTACATTGGGTAGGTTTTGGGGATGGGATAACAGAGAGTCTATGGTGGGCATATTGATATCCGTCCATGCAATTTTATGATGGTTTTCGTTTGCTGACAGCAAACCCACGGATAAGTATGAGTAACAAAAACTGGCGCCACAGAAATGTTTTTATCGCAATATTTCAAAGTGTTAATGCCAGCTTCGTTATACTGGCATCTTTATATGGCATGACGAGGAAGTACACCATGAGCGAATCCACCGAGTTCTTTGACGAGCAAACCCTGCTGGAGATGGTCGACAACCAGCTGATCGACGGTCATCCGTTGCAGGTCAAGGCGACCCTGATGCGATTGGTGATGAAGGGCACCCCACGGGACGAGGCGCTGCAATATATCGCCTGCGCCCTCGGTGCCGAGCTGATGGCGATGGAGGCTGAACAGGGCCCCTTCAACCTAGAGCGCTACGCCCAGTTTCTGGATTCCCTGCCCGAGATGCCCTGGGCGGAATAAACCGCCGTACGCGAACAAGGGGAACTTGTCGGCAACCCATGCCACGATGCCAACACCCGCGCCACAGACTCACTAAAAAGCCGGATCCTGACAGGATCCGGCTTTTTTCTAGCGGTTTTACGCCGCTCAGAACTGGGAGTTGACGATCACCTCTTCCCCTAGGGCGCCAGCCAGCGGCAGTGGGCGATAACTGGAGTTTGCCGCCCGCAGCAGCCGAATGCCGCGAATGCCGACCTCCTGCGCCGCCTTGATATCCCCGTCCGCATCACCGTAGAAGACCTTCATCTGCTTGTCCTTGAGCCACTGCACCTTGGTGTTCTGGCCCGGCTGATCGCCGGCGAAGATCACTGGATTGAGTCGATCGGCCGGGATCCCCATGGTCTGCTGCAGGGTCTGGCTCACGGTTTCCGTTTTGGTGGCCGAACGGCCAGTGACGAAATAGATGTGATCGCCGCGTTTGAGGTGCATGGCGATCAGCGCCTTGCCCACCTCTTTCGGCATGCTGAACGCATCCCAGCCGTTGTTCATTTTCTCCCAGAAGGCAGGGTTCTTCAGATAGCTCTCGTCGTTGGGCGAGAACTCCTGCTTGCCGCGATAGAAACCCGGGCTGGAGAAGAGCAGGGTATCGTCGATATCAAAACCTACCGCCATCGGGGGTAGACCATCCAGACTCTTGGCAATCTGCTCTACCGAGACCCAGTGAACTGGAGCCTGCTGGGCCAGGGTCACAGTCGTGACACCGGCCGGGCTGGTCACGATCTGATCGGCCAGGGCGGGCAGGCTGAAGGTGGCGGCAAACAGGGATGCTATCAGGGTAAGACGGGAAAAAGCGGGCATGGCACAACTCATGACGTGAATGAAACTGGGTGCCAATCCTGCCCCATACTGCCGATACAAACCGTGAAACTCGCCACAAAACAGGGCTCGGTGGATAGCTCCCGCCCTGTTTTGTCCCCTCGGAATAAACATCCAGCAACCGGAAGATGACAAGCCTCTTTTGACCCTTTATTCCAGCCGGAAGAGCCGGAGTGGGCTATAACTGCTTAGCACCCTTTATTGACATCAAAATCAACGACTCCCTCTCACTGGAGATGCCATGGACGCGCACACTTCCTCTTCCAAGACCACCGGTTCGGCCCCTTCCCCTCATCAGGCCGGGATGGACGCCATCGATCTGGTGCTGGCCCGGCTCGAACTCTCGCCAGAGGGGCAGATCCTGGATGCCAACCCTCATTTTCTCACCATCATGGGCTACCCGCTGGATGAGCTAAAGGGCAAGCACCACGGCATGCTGCTCTCCCCGGATGAGGCTCAATCTGCCACTTATGACACTTTCTGGGAGACGCTGCGCAGCGGCACGTCACAGGAAAGCGAGTTCCACCTGCTGGATAAACAGGGGCGGGATATCTGGATCCGGGGTGCCTGCAGCCCGGTTCTGGATGCCGAGGGGCAGCTGACCCGCATCATCATATACGCCATGGATCTGACCGGGCAGAAGCAGCTCACTGCCAGCTTCGAGGGCCAGCTCAATGCCCTGAGCCGGGTCATGGGCAAGGTAGAATTCTCGCTGGATGGCACCATACTGGATGCCAATCCACGCTTTCTCGACATAGTGGGCTACCAGCTGGATGAGCTGAAGGGCCAGCACCACAGGCTGCTGGTTGACCCGGACTACGCCCAGTCGGCGGATTACCGCACCTTCTGGGAAACGCTGCGACGGGGCGAGTTTCTCGCAGGCGAATTCTGCCGGCTCGGCAAGCAGGGACAGGAGGTCTGGATCCAGGGATCCTACAACCCGGTGCTGGATCTGAACGGCAAGCCCAGCAAAATCGTCAAATTTGCCACCGACATCACGGCGCAGGTGGAGCAGCACCGTCAGCTCAAGCGTGCCATGGTGGAAGCGGAAGAGGCCGCCAGAGTGCGCGAGGAGCTGCACAAGTCGCTGCAAGAGATGTCGACCCCTGTCACCCCTATCTGGGACGGGATCCTGCTGCTGCCATTGGTGGGGATCATCGACTCAATGCGCACCGCCGACGTGATGAACAAGTCGCTCACCAAGATCGCCGAAACCCGGGCCCGGGTCTTCGTGCTGGATATTGCCGGTGTCGCCACCGTGGATACCGGCGTCGCCAACCAGCTGATCAAGATCACCAAGGCGACCCAGTTCATGGGCTGTGAGGCCATCATCTCGGGAGTCTCTCCCGCCATTGCCCGCACCATGGTGGAGCTGGGGGTGTCGGTCGGTGACGTCCGCACCACGGCAACCCTGAGAGATGCCTTCGAAATAGCGCTCAAACGGGTCGGTTCCACCCTCTAGGATGCGGCCATGACCATGCAGCTCAACAACGATCTTGGCATCGCCGATGTGGCCGACTGCATAGTGGTCAGCATGCGTCCCGATCTCGGTGACGATGGCATGCAGATGCTGATGCAGGCCCTCTCCCAGCGACTGGTACACGGGCGTCACCATGCAGTGTTGCTCGACTTCTCCGGCGTCATGCTGCTGGATCACCATGAATTCAGACAGGTACGCAAGCTGGCCGAGGTATGCCGCCTGTTAGGCGCCATCTGCCTGCTAGTGGGGCTCAATGCCGGGATCGCCGCGTTTCTGGCGCTGGCCGAAGCGCAGCCCGGGCCGCTGCGCTGCTTCATCGACATGGACGACGCCTTCGCCCACGTCCGCCATCTCAAGGGCGAGGAGTAAACCGCCATGATGCAAGAGCATGCGACTCAGGAGGCCAACTATCCGCTGCGCCACGATATCGATCTGCACCTGACTGTGATGGCGGTGCGTCGGCTTCCCTTTATCGCCAGCCTGTCTGACGTGGATCGTGCCATGCTCTCCACCGTGGTTTCCGAGCTTGGCAGCAATATCCTGAAATACGCCGGGCAGGGGGAAATCACCCTGACCCTCCATCACCCCAAGGGACGAGCCTGCATCGACATCATCGCCCGTGACAAAGGGCCCGGCATACCGGATGTGCATCAGGCCCTGCAGGATCACTACAGCACCTCGGGCACCCTGGGGCTGGGGCTACCCGGCGTGCGACGCATGATGTCAGAGCTCACCATCAGCACACCGCCGGAAGGGGGCACCCTGGTGCAGGCTCGAAAGTGGCTGGGCTCGGCACCCTCGACGATACGCCTCACAATGCCAACCCAGTCATGGGGTCAGCCTGGTTTGAAACTGGCATGGGCCAGCGAAAACAGGCCCTGCTATCCGGAAAAGGTCTCCGGCGATCTGGTCTTTATCCGGCCCACCCCCGACGGCGCCTTGCTGGTGCTGATCGATGTCAGCGGCCACGGCACCTCGGCCAACAAGCTGGCACTGACACTGGAAGAGGCGCTGCAAAACACCCCTGAGCAGGAGCCGGCACCTCTGCTGCAGCTGTTGCACCAACACTGCATCGGTACCCGGGGAGCGGCAGCTGGCATAGCCCTGGTCAACAGTGAACGGGGGGAACTGAGCTACGCCGGTATCGGCAACACCCGCATCTGTCTGCGCGGCCATGACCTCTGGCGCGGCATCTCCCGCGATGGAGTGCTGGGGGAGCGCTTCCCCACCCCCTTGCTGCAACGCCAGCCCATGGAGCCGGGGGATGTGCTGATGCTCTATTCGGATGGCATCAGCGAGTCGCTCAACCTGCGTGACAGCGCACTGGATCTGGGGGCGGATCCCGCCATCCTGGCCCGTCAAGTCATAGACCACAGCGGCCGCAGCACGGACGATGCGAGTTGTATCGTGTTGCGGGTACAACCGGAGAAGGAGCGCTAGATGCGGCAGCGGATCGGTGATATCAGGCTCTCTGGCCCGGCGGCAGCCCTCACCGCCAGACGCAAGGTGATCCAGGTGCTCACCTGCATCGACAAGAATCCCACCTTCGTGGCGCCGCTGGCGGGTACCACCTCGGAGCTGGTGCGCCAGCTGACGGCGACCACCGACTCGCTGCAACTCCAGCTGTGGCTGGAGAGCCATACGCAGGAGCTGTGGGTCTCCCTCTCGGCGGACGAGCCACTGCAGCACAGTCCGTCCGGCGCAGCCCATGGCAACATCCGGCTGGTTCCTCACTCTGACACTGACATCGCCCTGGTGTGCCACCTGCCGCACTGGCCCGATGACGCTCTGCTGTTGCAGATGCAGCAGCAGTTCGCCGAACCGACCCGGGATGAGCTGTTCGCCGTGATGCAGACCAAGAATCAGGAGCTGGAGCAGGCCTATGAGCTGGCAGAAAGCGCGACCCGGGCCAAGAGCGATTTTCTCGCCAACATGAGCCACGAGATCCGCACCCCCATGAACGCCATCCTGGGCATGGCCCACCTCGCCCTACAAACCCGGCTCGATCCGCAGCAAGCCGACTATGTGGGCAAGATCCAGCGCTCGGCCCAGCACCTGCTCGGCATCATCAACGATATCCTCGACTTCTCCAAGATAGAGGCGGGCAAGCTGGATCTGGAGCAGATCGAGTTCGATCTCGACCATGTGCTGGAAAATCTGGCGACTCTGGTGGGCGAGAAGGCCGAAGCCAAGGGCATAGAGCTGCTGTTCGAGGTCGACCACCAGCTCGACACCCTGCTCTATGGCGATCCCCTCCGGCTCGGCCAGATCCTGATCAACTATGCCAACAATGCGGTCAAATTCACCGAGCAGGGGGAGATACTGGTCAAGGTCACTTGCTTGGAAAAACTGCCGAAGGAAGTGCTGTTGCACTGTTCGGTGCAGGACACGGGGATCGGCATGAGCCAGGAGCAGCAGCAGCGGCTGTTCCAGTCTTTCCAGCAGGCGGACAGCTCCACCACCCGCAAATACGGCGGCACCGGCCTCGGGCTCGCCATCTCCCGCGAACTGGCGGCATTGATGGGGGGTGAGGTCGGCGTGCAGAGCGAACCGGGCAAGGGAAGCACCTTCTGGTTTACCGCCCGACTCGGCCGTGGCAGATACAGATCACGCTATCTGCCGAGTCTGGACCTGCGTGGTCGCCGCATGCTGGTGGCCGACGACAGTGCCAGCGCCCGCACCATACTGGCTGCCCTGCTGCGCAGCATGAGCTTCGTGGTGGACACCGCCGAATCGGGTCAGCAGGCCTTGCAGATGATCGCCAGCGCCGAACAGGAAGGTAACGCCTATGAGGTGGTGCTGCTGGATTGGCACATGCCGGGGCTGGATGGCATAGAGACGGGGCGCCGCCTCATTGCCCGCGGCCTTGGCAAGCGGCTCTATCGGGTCATGGTGACGGGTTATGGGCGGGAAGAGGTCTTTCGTGAAGCACAGGCAGCCGGCTTTGACCGGGTACTGGTCAAGCCGGTGTGTGCCTCAGTACTGTTCGATACCATCATAGGGCTGTTTGGCCATCAAACCACGGCGATCACCTTGAAGACCCCCCAGCCCAGCCACAACTATCGCTTCGACGGACTCCGCATACTGCTGGCAGAAGACAACGAGCTGAACCAGCAGGTGGCGATGGAGTTGCTGCGAGCAGTGGGAGCCGACGTCAGCATCGCCGGCAATGGCGCCATAGCCCTGAAAATGGCAGAGCAACAACCATACGACCTGATCCTGATGGACATGCAGATGCCGGTGATGGATGGACTGGCCGCCACCCGTCAACTGCGCCAGCAAGAGGGCGATGGGCACCAGATCCCGATCCTTGCCATGACGGCCAATGTCATGGCCGGTGACAGAGAGCGCTGCCTGGCAGCGGGCATGGATGACCACATCGCCAAGCCCATCGACCCCGACAAGCTCTATGCCGCCCTGCAGCGCTGGGTGCCCGCCTTCAGTCGTGAAACCGATGCAACACTCAAAACTTCCCCCTCACCACAGGACATGCCTTTACTGCCGCAGTTAAGGGCCCTCGGGCTCAATGCCGAGGCGGCCCTGCAACGGCTGATGCACAACTGGGAGTGGTATCAGGACCTGCTGCAACGGTTCGCCCAACAGGGAACCCAACCCATGCAGAGCCTGATCACCGCCCTGCAGACAGACGACCGGGAGGAAGCCCATCGGCAAGCCCATACCCTCAAAGGGATTGCCGCCACTCTGGGCGCCGATCCACTGCGAGATATCTCGGCCAGGCTGGAGAGTGCGCTCTCCCGCGGAGACGACACCACCAGCCTGCTACCGCTGGCCGAACAAGGGCTGCAGATGCAACAGCAACTGAGCGATGGCGTGCTGGCCCTGCTGCCCACCCAGCCCTCCCCCGACCTGCCGGAGCAAGAGCCAACAGACATAGCGCCCCTGCTGGCGCAGCTGACCCAACTGCTGGTGGAAGATGATGCAGAAGCACTGACCCTGTTCCAGCAACATCAGAAACAGCTGACTGGACAGCTGGGAGAAACAGCATCGACGATGGCAGACGCCATGACCCGCTTCCGTTTTACGGATGCACTGGCACACCTGCAACAAGTCCGGGCCCTCAGGCCCGATCTGTTCAACCAAGAGTGAGGCACCACTATGCTCAACTTGCTGGATCCCGACACCAAACCCACACTGCTGGTGGTCGATGACACCCCTGAAAACCTCTCCCTGCTCAGCGCCCTGCTGGGCCCGCACTATCGGGTCAAGGTGGCCATCAGTGGCCAGCGGGCGCTGGAGATACTGTCATCAGGCACCCGGGTGGATCTGATCCTGCTCGATGTGGTGATGCCCCAGATGGATGGCTATCAGGTGATGCAGGCACTGCAGGAGATGCCGCAGGCGCGGCATATTCCGGTGATTTTCCTGACCGCCAAGGTAGAGGAGAGCGCAGAAGCGCACGGACTGGCACTCGGCGCCGTGGACTATATCCACAAGCCTATCTCTCCCGCCATCGTACTGGCCCGCGTCAGAAACCATCTTGAGCTGAAAGCTGCACGGGATCTGCTCCATGACCAAAACGCCTATCTGGAACAGGAGGTGGAACGGCGCACCCGTGAAAACGAGCTGATCCAGAACATCACCATCCACTCCCTCGCCTCTCTGGCCGAGACCCGGGACAACGAGACCGGCAACCACATACTGCGCACCCAGCACTATGTGAAGCTATTGGCGGAAACCCTGTGCGATCACCCTCGCTTTCGTGCAGAGCTGACCCCCAAGACCATAGATCTGCTGTTCAAGTCTGCCCCCCTGCACGATATCGGCAAGGTCGGCGTACCGGACCGGATCCTGCTCAAACCCGGCAAGCTGGATGCGGATGAGTTCACCCAGATGAAGCACCACTCCATCCTGGGCAAGGAGGCCATAGTCCACGCTGAGGAAGCGCTGGGAGTGGAGGTCGAATTTCTGCGACTGGCCAAGGAGATCGCCTGCTACCACCACGAGAAATGGGATGGCACCGGCTACCCCTACGGTCTGATGGGGGATGAAATCCCCCTGTCGGCCCGACTGATGGCACTGGCAGATGTGTACGATGCCCTCATCAGCAAGCGGTGTTACAAGGCGGCCATGTCCCATACGGAGGTGGTCCCCATCATATTGGCGGGGCGCAGCAGTCATTTCGATCCCGACATCACGGATGCCTTCGCCCGCATCCACCTGCTGTTTCACGAAATTGCACTGCGCTACAACGATGACAAGGAGACCAACCTCGACTAGGCGGCGGAGTCAGCAGGCAACAAGTCAGTGAAGATGAAGCCGTCCCGCTCCACCGTCTCTCCCACGTACATCGCCAACGGGCGCAGAAACATGGGACCATCATAGGCCAGGGTGTGAAACTCGCCGTTCTCGCCGCACGGATCCACCCCCTGCGGCAAGGCCGCCAGCAGGGCAGGATCGAAATCGTGACCACCCAGGCTGGCATCCAGCTTTTTCGGGTCCAGAGAGCTGATCCTGGCCCTCAGCCCCGCCGCCATCATCTGCCGAGCCAGCTCGTCCGTCTTGCTGCCCCACAGCGGGAACAAGGGTTCTATGCCCGTTCCCACCAGCTGTTTCTCCCGATAGGCGCGCACATCCTCAAGGAAGAGGTCGCCAAACGCCATGTGGCGGATCCCCTGCGCCACCACGCTCGCGATGAAATCGGTCATGATGCGGGCGTAATCCTCATTGGTGCAGGGCCAGGGCAGATCGAGGGTGGTCAGCGGCAATCCCACACACTCGGCCTGCTGCATCAGCAACTGCTTGCGCACTCCGTGCATGGCCACCCGCTCGAAGACCTGATTGAGTGTGGTAAACAGCCCCACTACCTCGATGGCCGGATCCTGCTGCAATTTGTGCAGTGCCCAGGCGCTGTCCTTGCCACTGCTCCAGGAGAGCAGCACCTTTGTCTTCGTCATGATTTCTCCCATTGTGTCTTCGTCATGATATTGCCGGTCTTGCTGCACCAAAAAGCTGCAAGACTGTATTGCGAATTGTGCGATTTACATAGCGGGATGCAAAAGCATACCCTCGGTAATGAGCGTCTCCCCTGAAAAGATGGGGAACAATAACTAAAAAAACGATGGGAAACATAAGGATATGACGACAGTCACGCAAGCTTACGACCACAGCCGCCCCCTCAACCGACAGGATTACAAGACACTGAGCCTGGCAGCCCTCGGCGGAGCCCTCGAATTCTACGACTTTATCATCTTCGTCTTCTTCGCCGTGGTGATCGGCGAGCTGTTCTTCCCGGCCGATATTCCCGAGTGGCTGCGCCAGTTCCAGACCTTCGGCATCTTCGCCGCAGGCTATCTGGCTCGCCCCCTTGGCGGCATCATCATGGCCCATTTTGGCGATCTCATCGGCCGCAAGCGGATGTTTACCCTGAGCATACTGCTGATGGCGCTGCCCACCCTGATGATCGGCCTCTTGCCCACCTATGCGGTACTGGGCATAGGTGCACCGCTGGCCCTGCTGGGTTTGCGCATCCTGCAAGGAGCCGCCATCGGTGGTGAAGTACCGGGCGCCTGGGTGTTCGTGGCGGAGCATGTGCCCGCCCGCCGGGTCGGGCTCGCCTGTGGCACCCTCACCGCCGGACTGACTGCCGGCATACTGCTCGGCTCCCTCATCGCCACCGCGGTCAACAAGAACCTGACCCCGGCCGAGGTAAGTGAGTGGGGCTGGCGGGTTCCCTTCCTGCTGGGGGGCATCTTTGGCATAGTCGCCATGTATCTGCGCCGCTGGCTGCATGAAACCCCTGTCTTCGCCGAGATGCAGGCCAACAAGGCGCTGGCGGAGGAGCTACCGCTCAAGACGGTGCTGCGCAGCCACAAGGGCAGCGTGGTGATCTCCATGCTGCTGACCTGGCTGCTCTCCGCCGGTATCGTGGTGGTGATACTGATGACCCCCACCTATCTGCAGAAGGTACATGGCATCAGCCCGGCCGATGCTCTGACCGCCAACTCCTTGGCCATCCTGGCCCTGACCCTGGGCTGCATCGTCTATGGCAGGCTGATCGATGCCCTCGGCAGCGGCCCCACCTTCATGCTGGGCTCATTGCTGCTGGCAGGTTCCAGCTACGCCTTCTATCACGGTCTGGTCGCGGGCACGGACCAGCTGGTACCGCTCTACATGCTGGCGGGCTTCGCGGTCGGAATTGTCGGGGCCGTGCCCTACGTCATGGTCAACGCCTTCCCGGCGGTAGTGCGCTTCTCGGGATTGTCGTTCTCCTACAACGTGGCCTACGCCATCTTCGGCGGCCTCACCCCCATGCTGGTGACCCTGTGGATGAAGAACGACGTGCTGGCGCCCTCCCACTATGTGGTGAGCCTGTCGGCACTGGGCTTTGCCATCGGTGTGCTGCTGTGGCTGCAACAGCGCAACCAGCGGCAGACGGCGCCACAAGCCGCCTGACCAACGAAAAAGCCCCGGACATCTTCGGGGCTTTTTTATTGTCCTTGTGTTCAGTTTGGCCGACATAGGATAGCCTCCCCCCTTAGGGCCAGGCGAATACCTGGCTCCAGACTGTCACCCAATTCCGTTATCCGAGGCTCAAGATGTTCTTTCAAGTCGTATTTCTCGCCTTGCTGGCGCTGCTGCCCATGGTCAACCCGCCAACCACGGCCACCCTGCTATTGGGGCTGAGCAATGGCATGTCGCGGGAGCATGTGCGCCGCCAGGTCAACCTGGCGGCTATCTATCTGTTTTTCACCCTCTGCATCACCTTCTTTATCGGCTCCTCCATTCTGGATCTGTTCGGGATATCCATTCCGGGCTTGCGGCTGGCAGGGGGTCTCATCATCGGCTTTATCGGCTTTCGCATGCTGTTCCCAGCCCCCAGTCAAACCAACGGGGTCGATATCAACCAGAGCATCGCCTTCGTGCCACTGACCATGCCCAGCATGTGCGGGCCGGGTACCATGGCGCTGGTGATCAGCGGGGCCGCCCAGATTGCCGAGCTGCCCGACGAGTACAACCGCCTCACCATCTACGGCGCCATGGTCACAGCGTTTGCCCTGATGAGTCTGATCAGCTGGGGCGTATTGAAGCTGGCGGATCCGGTCTGCAAGATCCTCGGCGCCACCGGCATCGATGCCATGACCCGGATCATGGGTTTTCTGCTGGTGTGCATGGGCATGCAATTCTGTATCAACGGCATCAAGGAAGTGGCACAGGATCCTGTCTTCCACGGCGCACACTCGATACACACCACGCCTTCCTTGCCATCCCTGCCAGACACCCCTGATCAACGACAGGAGCCGCGCCACCCCTGACTGAAAACGGTGTCAAAAAACCTCACAAATCGCCACTGATCTTGCGCCTGATCATGTTATTGACACACAAATGAGTTAGTGTGTTTTTTATACAGATTCAGTTCAGAGATCAGTTGTTAGGTTTGCAGGCAGGCGCCCACTTACTTCAGGAGATGTGCAAATGATGGAAAAGATGCTGACCGAAATTGGAAGCTACAGCCTGTTTCATGAATATCTGAATGTAGTTGGTGTAGCCAGCCCAGCCCTGGCCCGGATAAAAACCCGATGGGAGTACAAAAAAAGCGATCGTCTGGTGGCCCAAATCAGGGTCGACCAACAAGGCAATGCCCGCTTCTACATCGATGCCAGAGCCATATCGGTCAACTGACACTGTCACCCGTATCCAGCAGCCCCGGCCAGTCGCCGGGGCTTTTTGTTGTCTGGCTTGCACTACCCAAAACAATGACCCCGGCACATGGCCGGGGTCATTGACAACGTAGTGGGTTAAACCCCTTACTGGGTGCCGCCCACTGTGAGTTGATCCAGCTTGAGTGTGGGCTGGCCGACACCGACCGGCACGCTCTGTCCCTCTTTGCCGCAGACGCCGACACCACGATCCAGTGCCAGATCACTGCCCACCATGGAAACCAGACTCATGGCTTCCGGACCATTGCCTATCAGGGTCGCGCCCTTGATGGGAGTGGTGATCTTGCCATCCTCGATGAGGTAGGCCTCGGAGGCGGAGAAGACAAACTTGCCGGAAGTGATATCTACCTGACCACCGCCGAAGTTGGGAGCATAGATACCCTTCTTCACCGAGGCGATGATCTCCGCCGGATCGTACTGACCCGCCAGCATATAGGTGTTGGTCATGCGCGGCATCGGCATGGCAGCGTAGGATTCGCGACGGCCGTTACCTGTGAGCGGAACCCCCATCAGGCGGGCGTTCTGCTTGTCCTGCAAGTAACCCTTGAGGATGCCGTTCTCGATCAAGACGTTGTAGCCGCCCGGCGTCCCTTCGTCATCGATGGAGACGGAGCCTCGCCGACCCAGCAGTGTGCCGTCATCGACTATGGTGCAGTGCTTGGAGGCCACCTGTTCGCCGATGCGGCCGGCAAATGCAGACGAGCCCTTGCGGTTGAAGTCCCCCTCCAGGCCGTGGCCCACGGCCTCGTGCAACAGCACGCCGGGCCAGCCGGCACCGAGTACCACCGGCATGGTGCCAGCGGGAGCATCAATGGCCTCCAGGTTGACCAGCGCCTGACGCACGGCCTCGCGCACATAGCCAAAAGCGCGGCTCTCCAGCCCGTCCAGCTCCAGGAAATAGTCATAACCACAACGACCCCCACCACCGGCGCTGCCACGCTCGCGGCGCTCACCTTTCTCGGCGATGACGGTCACCGACAGCCGAACCAGGGGGCGTATGTCAGCAGCGAGCGTACCGTCGGTGGCTGCCACCAGTATCTCTTCATAGACACCGCTGATGGAGGCCATCACCTGATTGATAACGGGATCAAGACTGCGGGCGAACTTGTCCATCTGCTCCAGCAAGGCAATCTTCTGGTGCTTGTCGAGGGTCTGCAGGGGATCCATGGCCGGATAGAGCAGGTTGGCCTCTGTACGAGCCCAGGCCTTCACCTTGCCCTGAGCACCGGCAGCGGCAATGCCGCGGGCAGCAGTGACCGACTGTTGCAGCGCCAGCAGGCTCAGCTCGTCGGAGTAGGCAAAGCCGGTTTTCTCGCCACTGACGGCGCGTACCCCGACCCCTTGGTCGATGTTGTAGCTGCCATCCTTGACGATGCCGTCCTCCAGCATCCAGGACTCGTGCCAGCTGCGCTGGAAATAGAGATCGCCGAACTCCACCTGGTGGCTCATCAGGCTGCCGAGCAGCTGCTGCAGCCGCCCTTCATCGAGGTCGTTCGGGGCCAACAGGGAGGCACTAACCTGGCTCAATAGACTCAATCTTTCTCTCCACTCCCGATCCGGGATTTCACAATAAGATCCCATGCCATAGCGGCCTGGGTCAGCACGCGGGGCGTGCCTTGTTCATTCGTTGTCAGAGACCTGACCCGCCGACAACAGGCGGGCGTGCTGCAGCACTGGCATGGTTCGCTTCAATTCGTCGCCCAGCTCGGGATCCATGGCAGCCAGCACGGTCGCACGGCCCGACGGCTGGCATGCCAGCACCCTGCCCCAGGGGTCGATCACCATGCTGTGGCCCCAGGTATGGCGCCCGGTTTCATGGGTGCCCCCCTGGTTGGCAGCCACCACATAGCACTGATTTTCGATGGCGCGAGCCCTCAGCAGCGGCTCCCAGTGCGCCTCGCCGGTCACGGCGGTAAAGGCGGCAGGCACCAGCAACACCCTGGCACCAGCGCGGGCCAGCTGGCGATAGAGTTCGGGAAAGCGCAAATCATAACAGATAGAGAGGCCGAGGGGACCAAAGGGGGAGTCTATCAGCACGCAGTCCTGACCAGGACTGAACGTTTCCGACTCCCGATAGCGCCCCTGATTGTCGGCCACGTCCACATCGAACAGGTGGATCTTGTGGTAATACCCCCTGAGCTCCCCTGCCGGGTCAAACACCAGCGAGCTGGTATGGATATGGTATGAACCTGCGATAGTAGTGGGCATGGCACCCGCCACCAGCCAGATGCCGTACTCTTTGGCCCAGGCAGCCAGTTGCTGCTGGATAGGGCCCTCACCGATCCGTTCAGCACCATCGAGATAGCCCTGCCGCTCGCCAAACAGGGCAAAGTTTTCCGGCAGCAGTACCAGCAAGGGACGCCCGGCTGGCAGCGCCGCCAGCTCGGCGGCGATCTGCTCCCGGTTATCCTGCCAGTGACGGCCGGATACCAGCTGTATTGCGGCTAACCACATAACGCGCTCCTTGTCCTTGGTGCAAGCCGTCAGAGGCTGACAGCGTCTTTGGCTTGCAGTGTGTAATCCAGCACTATGATACGGTCCAGCACGGGACGGAAGATGGCCTTGAGGGCCTCGTGATCCGGATGGGGCAGGTAACGCTGACGGGCCGCCTCGTCCGCAAAGGTCATCAAGACGCTGTGGGTAAAGCCTTCGGCGCGCCCCTCGGGGCTGTCATTCTCCCCCCACTCGACCGCCACCACGCCATTAACCCTGGCGGGTATGCCGAGAAAAGCCGCCCTGACAGCGGCAATATCGTCAACCTGGGTGCCCGCTTTGAAGGCAATCAGCAGAATATGTCGGATCATGGCTCTCTCCTTGAGCGTAAGCAGGTCGAGACAAGGGTTGGCGCCAGCATCAGGGCTGACGGGGACTCCCTGGTTGCGGGTTCAGCAGGAAGGGGGTGACTTCGGCGGCTGGCAACTTGGGCGCTACCGTATCCACCGCCTGTTTCTGCTGCTGGTTGAGCTTTATGCGGGCTCTATCTCGCCCGGCCTCGATCAGCTTGGGATTGTCCAGCGGCCCCTCAACCCTAAAATCGATGCGGGTCACCACATCCACCACTGGCTCCAGCAGTTTGGAGAGTGCCAGCACATAAAGACCCGTGATCGGCGTCAGCGAGAAGGCCGCCACCACCGGCAGGGTGCCGCCCAGATTGGGGGAGAAGCTCAGCTCGTAGTCAAGCCGCCAGCGCACCAGATCGGCGATGCCTTCACCACGCAGGTTGCCCGCGGCCCCCTTCATGTAGAAGTCCTTGTTATCCATCACCCCCTGCTTGATCTTGGCCGAGGCGGACATGGATTCGAAGTAGAAGCCCTTGTCGAACACATCGCGAAAATCGAGCCGCAACTTGCGCAGCAGGGAGTCGAGACTGAGCAGGGAGAGCAGTCGCGCCCCCTTGTCATTGACCTCCCGCAGCGTGCCCCCCTCCAGCTGATAGTTGGCGCTGCCAGCCAGGGTCGGCAGGCTCAGCCGGTAGGGCACATCACTCCAGCTCAGATCCAGTGCCATCTTGCCGGGCGCATCGCCAATGGGTGAGGTATAGCCGATCCGTTTTAGAAGCAATTCACTGTTTTTACTGGTGATCTTGGCTCTGGCATGGGTCTGCATCCTGCCTGGCTCAGCCAGCCAATCCACTGTGCCCGTCAGCTGGCTCCCCGCCAGCCGCATATCCAGCCCCTTGAGGCTCAGCTTGTTGGCCCCGGGGAGCAGCTCTCCCTTCACCTCGCCGAGCGGCAGTTCGCCGAAGCGGCAATCCACGCAGCTGAAGGTGAGCCAGGGAATGGCATCCATGATGGCTTTGTCCTGCCGCGCATCAGGCTCTGGGCTCAGATCCGAACTCTTGCCGGACCAATGGATGCGGGCGAATTTGGCATCGATGGGCTGGCGATCAGTCACCGGCAGGCGGATCACCCCCATGACGTCCGGGCTGTCGATCATCACCTCTGTGGCGTCCTTGACCGGGCCCACGGTGAAGTGCACCGCCTTGAGATTGGCACTGCCGATATCGGCGCGGGCCAGCTGGCCATCCACCCACCACTCCGGCGGCAGGAAAGGAGGACCAACCACGGCACCGCCGCTCGGCGCACTGCTCGCAGGCACC
The DNA here is from genome assembly GCF_028355655.1 of Aeromonas salmonicida. Lineage (NCBI taxonomy): Bacteria > Pseudomonadati > Pseudomonadota > Gammaproteobacteria > Aeromonadales > Aeromonadaceae > Aeromonas > Aeromonas salmonicida. The sequence goes on from NZ_CP110645.1 coordinate 4,402,223, forward strand.
CACTGTTTGAGTCTGGCCAGCCAGCCAGCCACATCGGCCTGTTGCTGGTTGATGGCGAGCAGCATGGGCTTGTCCCGCAGCACCCGTGCCCCCGGCTGGCCTATGTTCACCCTGACCCGGCTGAGGTAAGGAACCCCGTCCCCATAAACCAGCCGGCTCTGCAAATCCACATCGGCCCCCAGCACGGCGCGAATGTCGGCACTGCCATCACGCCCGCGCACTGTCACCTTGAGCGGCAATCGGCTGTTGGCTGTCTTGGTCAGGGGGAGCGGCAGATCCAGCGCCATGCCCTGCAAGTTGGAATCCATCGCCAGCTGGAAGCTGAACGGTTTGTCATTGGGCAGGGTCAGCCCCAGGGTACCGGCCCAGTTGCTGCGCCCCTTGAGGATATCGAGGGCGGGAATCTTGCGCTGCTCGCGGCGGCTGTCCCACTGTCCCTTGAACTTGAGATCCACCTGATAGCGGTTCGGCAGCTGCTTGCCCTGATAATCCAGGGTCAGCGGCTGGTTCCACAGGCTGGCCTTGAGGTTGCTGAACCGGGTCTGCTCGTTGTCATATTCGAGGCGCCCCTGTACCTGCTCCAGCGGCAGATCCAGGCTGGCGACCCGCACCTTGTTGTTGTTGAACAGGGCATCGCCGCTCGCCTTGACCTCGCTTTCACCATCGAGGGGAATATCCAGCTTGACCGACCCCTTGAGCGGGCCGCGGATCTCTATCTCCCGCAGCGCCTGACCGACGGAATCCCCCAGCGGAGAGTCCTGCAGGTAGTCGCTGATGGCCTTGCCCTCACCCTCTACCTTGGCATCCACATAGAGATGGGCGCCGGGATAGAGATCCGGGATCCAGGCATGGACCGAGTCGGAGCTGGCCTTGCCAAGGTGGGTGGAACGGCTGTTCATGTCGAGACTGGCGTTCTGGAACAGCAGATCGATCTGCAGGTCGGTGAGGGGTTGCCAACCGGGGAAGAACTGGAAAGTCGCCTGCTCGAGCGGAACCGCCACCTGGAAGATGCCCTCGCCCTTGCTGTAGGGGAAATCCTTGAACTCGCCGTACCAGAGCAGGTCGGCGCCCTTGGCCTGACCACCCTTGATGGCGCCGCTCAGGTAATCCACCAGGCTCTTGTCCATCACCTGCAACGGATAGTAGCGATCCGCGTTGCCCGCATTCTTGACGTCGATGCGGCCTGTCAGCGCGAGGAAGGTATGTTCGAACAGATCCATCCTGAAGCGGCTGTCGAGGCGCAAATCCGGGTTGTCCAGCGCCACATCCTGACCATAGAGTACCCAGCCCTGCGGGACTTGCCACCAGTCGAGCCGTGCCGAGAAGCTGTCCACCGGGATCGGCTCCTTGAAGTGGCGGGCCGGATCCACCTTGTCATTGGCAAGGGCCAGTCGGGCACTACCCCCCGTCGGGGTCAGCCAGAATTCACCATTGAGATCCTGCACGCCGGGCACATCCTGCCAGGCGCTGACCTTGATGTGGGATAGCCGGCCGCTGAGAGAGAGCCCACGCCAGCCGGCATCGGCCTGCAAAATGAGATCCTGCAGCTGACCCTTGGGCTGGGTGCGCTTGAGGGTGTCGGTCAGGGCGGGATAGAGACCCGATACCAGCTGGCTCAGGTTGGCGACCTGATCGAGATCGATGGCAGGCACATAACCCTGGATGCGGGAGCCGATCCGCTCGAGCTGCAAGCGGCTGCGCAACCAGGGTTTGCCATCGAGCTTGAAGGTCATGTCATGGCTGGCGAGCTGCCACTCCTCACCATCCCGGCGCAGCTGGATCTTGCCACCCTGCAGGCCGAGGCGGTGCATGACATCCTGCTTCTCATCCTTCCAGATCAGGTAGTTGTCGCCAAACGCCAGCAGGGACTCTCCCAGCTGACCGTCGGCAAATTCACTCCAGAGCTGGAAATCGAGCTGGCCGGCGACCTTGGGCTCACCGGCGTGGATCCGCGCCAGCATGGGGCTGACGTCGAACTGGCTGGCGCCGAGATAGAGTTGGCCCCGCAAGCGATCGAGCCGCACCTCGGGGGTATCCACATCCAGGATGAGATCTATGGTGCTCTCGCCCACCCCGTTGATGAGATAGGCCTTGCCGACCCCCTGATGGCGTTTGCCGCGGTTCTGCCAGCGCAGTTGGGCGATATCGAGGGCCCGCACCTCCCCCAGCGCCGTCGTCAGGCTGAGGCGGGTATCGTGAATATCGAACGTGGAGAGCTGGGTGAGCAAGAAGCGCAGCAACGCCTGCTGCTGATCGACGCCGCCACGGGTATCGGTATCGGCGGACTGAGCCAGATCCAGCGCTATGTCGCCATCGCTCAGTATGAGCTGGCCAAACACGGGCCTGAGTTCATTGAGGGAGCGCCAGAAGTCGAGGTGAGCCCACACCTTGCCAAGACGCAGGGCGAAGCGACCCGAATCCGGCGCTATCGCCAGCTGTTGCAGCTCGAGCGCCGGGCCGCGCTGGGTCCAGTCCAGGCCTATGTGTTCAACACTGGCCTCCAGCTGATTGTCGGCCAGCAGAGCATCGAGCAGTGCCTGTCTGTGCTGATTGAGCAATGGGCCGCCAAAGCGCACCAGACTGACCAGAATGGCCAGCAGCACGAAGAAGACCCCGAGGGCCAACCAGCCCCGACTCAACCAGCGATAGACCAATTACATCATCACCACATCAAACTGTTCCTGACCACAGAGGGGTTCACTCACCACCCTGACCTGCTTGCCGATGAACACCTCCAGCTCGGCGAGACTGTGGGACTCCTCGCCGCGCAGATAGTCGATCACGGCCGGTGCGGCGTAAACGGTGAACTGATCCGCATCATAGGCGCGGTTGACCCGGATGATCTCCCGCAGGATCTCGAAACAGACCGACTCCACCGTCTTGACCCGACCGCGCCCCTTGCACTCGGGGCATTCGGAGCAGAGCACGTGCTCCAAGCTTTCGCGGGTGCGCTTGCGGGTCATCTCCACCAGACCGAGCTGGGAGAAACCGTTGACGTTGGTCTTGGCGCGATCCTTGGCCAGCGCCTGTTCCAGACTGTGCAGTACACGGCGGCGATGATCTTCCGACTGCATGTCGATGAAATCGATGATGATGATGCCGCCGAGGTTGCGCAGGCGCAGGTGGCGGGCGATGGCCGCCGTCGCCTCGACGTTGGTATTGAAGATGGTCTCTTCCAGATTGCGATGACCCACAAAGGCGCCCGTGTTGATGTCCACAGTGGTCATGGCTTCGGTCTGGTCGATGATGAGGTAGCCGCCGGACTTGAGCTCTACCTTGCGTTCCAGCGCGCGCTGGATCTCGTTCTCCACATCGTAGAGATCGAAAATCGGCGACTCGCCCGGGTAATACTCCAGCTTGCCGGCCAGCTCGGGCACGTACTCCTCGGTGAAGCGCTTGAGCTGATCGAAGCTCTGGCGTGAATCGACCCGGATCTTGTCCAGTTCGGCACCGACGAAGTCGCGCACCACCCGAAATGCCAGGCTGGGATCCTCGTAGAGGATCTTGCAGGGAGGATACTTGTGCTTGCGCTCCAGGATCTTGCGCCACAGGCGTTTCAGGAAGGCGGCATCCTGTTCCAGCTCCTGCTCACCCACCCCTTCGGCGGCGGTACGGATGATGTAGCCACCCAGATCGTCCACATAACCGGCCACGGTACGCTTGAGGCGCTCGCGCTCCGCTTCGGACTCGATACGCTGGGAGACACCGACGTGGGCGCTGCCTGGCATGAACACCAGATAGCGGGACGGCAGGGTAATGTCGGTGGTGAGGCGGGCCCCCTTGGTACCCAGCGGATCTTTCACCACCTGCACCATGATGTCCTGGCCCTGGCGCACCAGCTCGGCGATGTTGCCGGCCTGGAACTGCTCCTTCTCCTTCACCGCCACACACTCGGTGTGCGGCACTATGTCGGAAGCGTGCAGGAACGCCGCCTTGTCCATGCCGATATCGACGAAAGCCGCCTGCATCCCGGGCAGCACCCGACTGATCTTGCCTTTGTAGATATTGCCCACTATGCCACGCTTGGCCTGACGCTCTACGTGCACTTCCTGCAGCAGACCGTTTTCGACCAGGGCGACACGGGTTTCGGAGGGGGTGACGTTCACCAGCAGTTCTACCGACATAAGTTACCTTGCCTGTTCCAGTTTTGAATTCTATAAAGCCAATCCGGTACAACGCGCGCAAGGGAGAACGCAGCAGAGCACAGCTGACGAAAAATTATCGGACCTGTTCCAGATGATGCTTGATCAACAGATCCGTTTCCAGCAGGGGCAGACCGACAACGGCGCTGTAGCTCCCCTCAATCCGGCTGACAAACTTGCCGGCAATCCCCTGGATCGCATAGGCACCGGCCTTGTCACAGGGCTCGCCCGTGCGCCAGTATGCTTCGATCTCGGCCTCATCCAGCTTGCGAAACGCCACATTGGTGGTGACCAGTCGTACATCGCAGCGATCCGGGGTAGCCAGCGCCACCGCCGTCATCACCTGATGCACCTTGCCGGAGAGCGCTTCCAGCATGTCTTTGGCGTCGAGCAGGTCGGAGGGCTTCTCGAGCACCCGATCACCCAGCACCACTATGGTGTCGGCACCCAGCACAGGCAGCATGGTCGGGGCGGCGGCCACCCCGGCCATCGCCTTGTCGCGGGCGAGGCGACAGACATAATCCTGTGCCTTTTCACCCTCTTCACGCCGCTCTGGCACGTCCAGTCTGAGTACCTCGAAGCGGTAGCCCAGCTGGGCGAGCAGTTCATGGCGGCGGGGCGAGCCCGAGGCAAGATAGAGTTGCAGTTCGTTGTGCTTGTTCATATTCGCTTAATGAGATGAGGTAGAGTTGCAGTTCGCTGTGCTTATTCATATTCGCTTAATGAGCTGAGGTAAAGTTGTAGTTCGTTGTTTTTGCTCATATTCACTTGATATTGAAGCGACGGCGCACCTTGCGCAAGACCAGAAAAACCCAGGGCCATATTAGCATCGTGCTCAGGGTCGACCAAAAGTAGGCGAAATTGAGGCTGGCACGGCTGAACAGGTGCTCGGCCCAGAAGATGGTCACCTTGCCCACCAGCGAGAGACAGCCGATGATCAGCGCCTGTTGCCAGAGGGAGAAGTTGCGGATCTTCTGAAACTGGAAGGCCGCCAGATAGGTGGTGATGGCCATGGCCATGGCCCGCACGCCGAGCGTGCTGCCCAGCAGCACATCCAGCAGCAGGCCCGCCACCCAGGCGGAGCCGACGTTGGTACGGTGCGGCAAGGCCAGCGCCCAGTAGATGAGCACCATGGCGAGCCAGTCCGGACGGAAGGGTTCAAATTGAAAGGGAAGCGGCAGGATCGACAGGCACAGAGCCAGCAGGATCGAGATCCAGATCCAGATCCTGCCACTGGCGGGTTCTAGCATCAGCGTGTTGCTCCCGCTGCCGAGGTTGCCGGCGCGGCTGGCGCCACGTCATCATCATGCACATCAGGTTTCTTGTCGGTCCACAGCAAGAGCAGGTAGCGCAATCTGTCCAGTGCCACCAGCGGCTTGGCTTCGACCTGGGCGAAGGGTTTGCCCTCCACATAGTCGGAGCGGGTCACGGTCGCTACCGGATAACCTTCCGGGAAGCGGCCGCCGAGCCCGGAGGTGACCAGCAGATCGCCAACCTGCACATCCGTGTTGCGCGGCAGGTTGCGCAGCTCCAGCTTGTCCAGCTCGCCGCTGCCGGAGGCAATGGCGCGCAGGTCATTGCGCAGCACCCGCACCGGAATGCCGTGACTGGAGTCGGTCACAAGCAGGACGCGGCTGGTGGTGGACCCCACGTGCAGCACCTGACCTATGACCCCCTGATCGTTGATCACCGGCTGGCCGTTATAGACACCGTCCAGCGCCCCCTTGTTGATCAGCACCTGATGGCTGAAGGGGTCGGAATCCACAGACAGCAGCTCGGCCACCATCTTGCGGGACTCCTTGTGCACCGGCGAACCGAGCAGCTCACGCAGACGCTGGTTCTCGTGCTCCAGATGATCCATCTTGAGCAGGCGCGAGCGCAGGGTGAACAGCTGTTGCTCCTGCTGCTTGGTCTGCTCGATAAGGCCTGCCCGGGTCTGTACCTGGGTCGACATGGTATCGAGCATGATACCTGGTGCATTGGCTATGTATTGCAACGGGCTGACAAGGGAACTGAGGTAGACGCGGACGTGGGTAAACACACCGAAGCGGGAGTCCGCTACGATGGCAGCAATGGAGATGATGACGGCGAGAAACAACCGTAACTGAAGCGAAGGGCCTCTACCAAAAATGGGTTTCATGGGTCGTCAAAAAAGAGCCGGCGCGCTGGCCGGCTTTGGGTCTTATTCGTAGTGGAACAGGTCGCCACCGTGCATATCGATCAGCTCCAGCGCCTTGCCGCCGCCACGGGCCACACAGGTGAGGGGATCTTCGGCAACCACGACTGGTATGCCGGTCTCTTCCATCAGCAGACGGTCGATATCCTTCAGCAGTGCGCCACCACCGGTCAGCACCATGCCGCGCTCGGAGATGTCGGACGCCAGTTCCGGCGGAGACTGCTCCAGCGCCACCATAACGGCGGAGACGATACCGGACAGCGGCTCTTGCAGCGCTTCCAGGATCTCGTTGGAGTTGAGGGTAAAGCTGCGCGGCACACCTTCGGCCAGGTTGCGACCACGGACTTCGATCTCGCGCACCTCTTCGCCCGGATAGGCGGAGCCGATTTCGTGCTTGATGCGCTCGGCGGTCGCTTCCCCAATCAGGCTGCCGTAGTTGCGACGGACGTAGCTGATGATGGCTTCGTCAAATTTGTCGCCACCGATACGGACAGACTGGGAGTAAACCACGCCGTTAAGGGAGATGATGGCCACTTCAGTGGTACCGCCACCGATATCGACCACCATGGAACCGGTCGCTTCGGAGACCGGCAAGCCGGCACCGATGGCGGCAGCCATGGGTTCGTCGATCAGGTAAACCTCACGGGCGCCAGCGCCCAGTGCGGATTCCTTGATGGCGCGGCGTTCTACCTGGGTAGAGCCACACGGCACGCACACCAGTACACGGGGGCTGGGGCGGAAATAGTTGTTGTCGTGAACCTGCTTGATAAAGTGCTGCAGCATCTTCTCGGTCACGTAGAAGTCGGCGATGACGCCGTCTTTCATCGGACGGATAGCGGAGATGTTGCCTGGGGTACGACCCAGCATCTGCTTGGCGGCATGACCGACGGCAGCGACCGATTTGGCGTTCCCGCGCTCTTGGCGAATGGCGACAACTGAGGGTTCGTTAAGGACGATCCCTTGATCTTTTACGTAGATCAGGGTGTTGGCAGTTCCCAAGTCGATCGACAGATCGTTGGAAAAGACGCCTCTGAGCTTTTTGAACATGGCTACGGGAAATCCTAAGAATTTGGAGGTGCAGAAAACCGGCTAACTTTACCAATGCCTACCCCAATGGGCAAGCGCTCAAACTGTCGCCAATCAATCAGTCGCGACAAAAATGCGAGTCATCACTCACTCGCACAAGCCGACAAACGCTAATAAACAAGAAGATAGGGGGGAAGATCCCGAAGATCCGCTGCCCCGCCTCCGCTACTGCATCACTTCACGCCGATAAATAATTCTGTCATTACCTCTGCTGGAGCCAAAAATGGCCTCACCTTGCAGGCTAACGGGGTCAGATAACCAGAGCGGCTGAGCCGGCTGTTTTGACAAATCGACCTTGTAGGGAATGCGTACCGAGATATCCGGCTTGGCAAACTGGAACAGGATCTCACCATCTTTGGCTGTAGCCGACATAACTCCCGGGGGCGGATCCCCCAGCCCCAGCCTGATCTTGCGACTGGCGCCCAGATTCAGGTCTTGGGTAGCCGCATCAAAGGTGTGACTCGGATTGAGGAAAGTGAACCCCTGATTGGCCAAAGAGAGCTGAGTACATTGATCCAGCTTGTTCAACTGCCAGTTGCCCGCTTCGTAATATTGCATCTGCAACGGCACGGCTAACGGCGCAGAGGCCAGGCCTGCTCCCGTACCTGCCAGCAGGCGACCGAAATAGACTTGCATGGGCACACTGTCGATCAGACGAGCATTGCAGCCACTGCCGCTGCAATTGCCGACCACGGCATCGTTGAAATCGGGGCTGGCAATCAGGGTGCGTTCGCCATCGTTATCCTGCATATAGAGGCCAAACAGCAGTGCCTTGAAGGGGCCATCCGGCTGGGTATCGGAGAGGCGAACAAACTCGCTGCTGCCGCTGAACGCCGCCTGCCCATCTAGCCAGGGCAGAGGTTGCAGGCTGCGCAAGCGGCTCGATAGAGAAGTACCATTCTTGCTATTGGCGGTGGTGATATAAGCATTTCCCTTGGCAAAGTCGCCGGTGTAATTACGGGTCTGTCCCCCCGCCACATTGCGGGCAATGATATCCAGCGTCACCCCGAATGGCTGGCCCATGTAGGAGAAGACGCTACAGGCAGGCACTATGTCGCCACTGACCAGCTCAAAATCAGCGGGGATAAAACGACCCACCGGCTGGCTCTGAGCAGAAGGGATGGTATATCCGAAGTAGTTGCTGGCGAGCGGTGTCGCCGTCATCCTGAATACCCCCACCTCGCTCACCGTCTGGTTGACGCTGTTGAGACTGTTGGTCGCAGCAACATGGTTATAGGTGGTGGTTCCCACTGTCGCATTGGTACCTGGGCTTGGCGCCACCAGGGTGCTGCCCAAGCCAATGCCGTTGAGCACAAAATTGGGGGTTGTCTGATTCCCCGCGCAGATATCCCCATCATTGGCCGACTCCCAGGCCATCGCCTTGATATCTACCTGGAATGTCTCTCCCGCTTTCTTGAAGACCGGGCAGCTGGCATTCCCTACCGCACATACGCCTTGCGGGGGTGTAATACACAAGCCGACAGGACGCGCCACGAACTGATCCGCGCCGAGCATCACCAGACCCGCCTCGTTGCCCGTACCATCATAACGGGCATCCAGCTGTACCTTGCCTGCATCCGGATACTTGACCGTCATGGTCGACTGCCCCTGTGCATCAAACGCCAGGGACACGGGGACAGCAGTCCCCTGACTGGTGCCAAGCACGCTGCTGTTGACACTTATCTTGCTGTTGCTGAGGTTGCTGGTCGGAGAGATGTAGCTGCCCCAGAACTTGATGCTCTTGCTCTGGCTGGCAAACCCGGGTACGCACTGTTTGGTCACGTCACTCTTCTTGACCGCCTTGATGGTCACCGTCTGCGGCTGATTGGAGTAGGTATCCGGCACGTCGAAGAAAAAGCCGCTGTCGGCAAAACTCAGGGTACAGGCTGCCACGCTGGGGGTGCCATTGCCTGACTTGCACAAGGTAGTACTGAATGGTTTGGTGGTCGGGGTCGAGCCGGATACTCCGATAGTGACCGCCGAGGCGGTGTTATTGCGAAGCTGGACCGTGGTGGAGCCGCCACTGAAAGTCACCGTATTGCCGCCGACCCAACCATTGCTGCTGGACGTCGGCGTCAGACTCAGGGTCGCCGTAACAGGGTCCGTAATAAGGGAGCTGCAAGCCGCATCGGCACAGGCCTTGATAGTGACCGTCTCCGGATTGCACGTCAGCGCCTGACCGGAATGCTCGAGTTGGAAGTGGTCTATCTGTACGCCGACCGGGTTGGATCGCAGGGCACAGATCCGCACGTTGTCGATCTCGTGGAAGTTGGTCACCGAACCGGTGGAGCCGGTCAGGGAGAGCAGGAAATTGGCAGGCACCGCCGCCTGGCCGGCCTGACTCGCCATGTTGATGGGACCAACCAGGGTGCCATAACCCGAGCCGGTGTCCCGCTCGACTTTCGCCAGCGAGCTGCCAGTCGTCCGGGAGTCGACTGTGATGCGGTAGCGGTGGGGGCGATTGCCGTTGATGCCGCTGTCGACGGACGGACTCAGGTTGCTGACGGTACCGGCCAGATAGTTGTAGCCGGAGGTGCCAGAACCCGAGCCACGGATGGAAACGGCCTGAGGACGGGACCCCCAGTTGTAGTTGCCCCCTTCGTTGGCATAGTTGCCGTACTCGTCGATCCCCACCCCGAGCCAGCCGCCCGCGAAGCCGCTGATCCCAGTCTTGTAGCCATAGCCCAGCGGGCCGCCAAAGGCCCCCGGCTGCGGCGTCAGGGTGGCATCCGAGAGCACCACAGCCATGCCGTCCGCCCCGCTCGTGCCGAAGGTCTTGTAGGCGAACTGATCGAATTCGACCGTCACCAGGTTGCCGGCTCCCGGAAAGAGGCGCTGGAAGGTGGCCGAAGTGGCCTGGTCGGTGACGTTCTGGGTGAGGCGCAGGCGGCCATTTTGCACCGATGGCAAGGTACTGTTGTTGCGCTGGGCCACCACCCAGCTGTCCGGGTTGATCTGGGCGCTGTCAAAACCGTCGGCAAAGCAGGTCAGCGGAGGAGGAACGGCATAGTCGTTGATGCTGGACTGGGCATCCATGCTCAGATAACGGGCCGTCACCCGCCCATAAACGGTGGCATTGTTGTTCATGGTCAAACGACCATCGGTGTAGAGGTAGCCATAAAATGTGGTGGCGTTATCAAGCACCATGTTGCCGTAATTAACCCAGATAAGACTCCCTTGACCATTGCTGTTGACGCTGACCGTGTTGAGCAGCTTCACGTCCTGATTGACAAAAATGCGCGTCGTGCCGTTGCCGGACAGGCGGATGGTGGCATTGTCGAGGATCAGCGAGTCGATAAAGTAATCCCCATCCCCCAGCACCAGCACACCGTTGTTGCGTACACTCAGCGATTTGATCTGGTAGGTGCTGCGGCTCGGGAAAGTCACGGTGCAGTTCTCGACCGTGACAGACCCGTAGTCCGAGAAGAGTGCGGTTTGCTGGCCCTGCTGGCAAAGAAGCGGCATCACAGAGGTGATGGTCGGGAACTTGTTGTTCCCCGTTGCCATCGGGAGGCCGCGAATATCGCTGCCGGTGATGGCGCAGACCTTGTAACCGCCAGCCCCGTTATCGCAACGGGGCGTATTGTTCTGATCGGGCAGGATGGAACAGAAATTGAGCGGCAGACCGCCGGTGCCATTGATCTTGGGATTGTTGAGCTGGCTCAGCTGGTTGCCGCTGATCTGGTGGCAGGTATTGTTGTTGTCACCATGATGACCCTGTACCACGGCAGGGAAGAAGGTGCTGGTGTCGATGGGGTCAAATGCCCAGACCGGGCCAGTGAAGAGGGCCAGCGCCCATAGCCATTTCATCATAAACCTCCATCATAGGCTTCAACGGCCAGAGTGCGACTCACGGCAAAATCCGGGTTGGCGCTGCCGAGATCGGTAGAACCACAGGAGCCGACACTGAGCAGACGGTAGCCATTGGTCACCTCTCCGTTATAGGTCACGGGCAGTTGCACGCAACTGATCCTTGCCTCGCAGCCAGCCAGTCCAGAATTGCCATTAAACACAGGTGATGAGAGTACCCACTCGCAGCGATCAAGCGGTGATGGCGGTGTCGGTCTATTGGGAAACAGCTGATACAAGGCTATCTCCAGCCCGCTCTGTGCCGCCAGCAAGGCGCGCACACTGCGCACCTCCACTGCATTTTTCTCGCTGCTGTCTACCAGAAAGCGGCCCATGGCAGCCGCCAGCAGCGCCATCACCACAATGACAAACAGGGCAATCATCAGGGCACTGCCACGCATGCGTCCAAGAGCCTGTGTATCAGGGCACATTGAGCACCTCTATCTTGTGGTTGAAGGTGACTGACTCCCCTTTGCGCTCGAACACAAAACGCATGCCAAACTCCCCTTCAGCGTTAAACGCAGAGGTTTCCCGATAGAAAGCGCCAATACGAAGGGAATCTGCCATCAACACGCCCTGCGCAGGCAAAGATGCACCAATGGGAGCTGTGGTACGGGTGAGCGTGCTCCCTTCCACACAGTAACGTACCTGCTGGTTGGCAAAGTAGACTCGGCTGCCAGGCGAGAGGCCCGCCAGGCTCTCGGCGCTGGTATAGCGAATGGTTTGCGCCCCGGATACGGGAGCCAGCACATCAGTGACCTTGGCTACGCAGCGGCCATAATCGCAGCCTGCCGTGAGCGAGCCGGCATTTTTGTCCGGCACAGGGAATACGATCAGCTGGTCATCTTTTTTGACGGCGGTGGCATCCACATCCAGTGGATTGGCAGCAGAGGCCGGGGTTGCCATCACCAGCTCCAGGGTGGCGCTGCTACCTGATATCGCACGATTCAGGGTGATATAACGGCTGGAGGTGCTGATGGGCCAGAAACTCAGGCAAGGGCCAGCGTCGACCCAGACTCCATCTGTCGTCTCTATCCGCTCCGAGCCGGGGACCGCATCGCGAACTTCACGGTTGAGCCGCTCCATGGCGAAGCGGGCATCGCTCATCAGCTGTTCGCGACTGCTGGCATCCCCATAGATCTGGCTGCCAATGCCGATAAACTGGCTGGTAAAGGTCGCCATTATGCCGAGCAGCAGGATCACCATCACCAGCTCGACCAGGGTAAAACCGCTGGCACGCCCAAGTCTGGCGCAGGTTCGATTAGCCTGCCGGCGTAATCGGACATCGGAAGCAGGATCGGACACTCGGACACGATCGCAAGGCCGACCCATCAGTAGTTCCCCCGATAGAAGGAGAAGTCGAGCAGGCTCTCATCCGGCAGCTTGACCTGTAGGTCGATGCGTTTGCCCACAGAGCAGGGGGCAGTGCAGTTCTTGAAGGTGCCATCGCTGAAATCGACCCCGCTCACCGTAATTTTCACCTGGTAGTTGCGATACTCCTCGCCGCTGATCCCCGCCGCAGTCTGGGTAAACCGATTGGCATCCACCCAGTTGCCTGCGGTATCAAAGTCATCCACATCGTTGTAGGCATAAGGCGCTGGCTCGCCATCGGGGCCATAGGCACTGGGTTGCCAACCGGTGATGGCCGGAGCGGGAGGCCGCTGGGTGCATGCCACACCGACAGGGCAGCTGCAATCCCCATAAAACTGGCCATTGAAGGTCTCACCACAGCGATAGCCGCCACCGTTATGATCCGACTGCTCATCGAACGACTTTTGCAGCATCTCGCCGGCCAGACGCTGGGCCAGCTGGGCGGCACGCACCTGCTGCACCGGATCCACGGCCTGGGGCGCCTGATTGATCAAGAGCCCCAGAATGCCGGTCAGCGCCACCGCCAGCAGCACTATGCCGACAATCAGCTCTATCAGGGTAAAACCGCGATCAGGGGATCTCATGGATATACCCCTCGGGCTCTATCTTGATGCGGCCCGTTTCGCGGCCATCCGTTACCTGCAGGGTACAGCCATTGGTTGTGGAGCAATCCCCTTGTGGGCGGCCCATTTGATCAAAATGCAGTACAAAGTGGGTATTGCCATTCAGGGTGACAGCGATATCGGCTGAGGGGGTAACCAGGCGGCCACGAGTACGCAAATTGTCGCTCCAGCCACTGACCAGACCATCGCTGGATGGACAGGCGGCATAGGTGCGGTGGGCAAAACGGGGGGAGACAACAATGAGTTGAGTACAGCGATTGGTGGCTTCATGCATATTGACGGTCTGCACCAGCCGCAGCCGGGTCAGCAGCTCATCGCGTACGGTTTGAGTTTCAAAGCCGCCTTTACCCAGCCACTTGGGCACGGCAAAGGCGGCCAGAATCCCGAGCAACAGGATCACGATCACCAGTTCTATCAGGGTGAAGCCTCTGCGCATCAGACTCTCTCATTGAAAAGAAAGGCGAGGTTTTTGGCCTCGCCTAACGCCATCAGTTACAGCCAGCCAGGGTAGTAGAAGCGGCGGAAGTTTCTGATGCTTCGGTGTAGTTCACTGTACATTGGGAGCTACTGGTCGAGAAGACATAGGCACCACCAGACACTTTACCACTCCAGGAACCGTCAATGGTGACTGCATTCTTGATACCTGTATCGGTTGCCGCCGGATAGCCGAACACAACATCAATATTGGTGCCGTCACTGCTGCTGACTGCACCAGAAGAAGCACGCTCAATCCCTTCCAAGGCTGACTTGCTATAGACCAGCTGGGCAGAGCTGCTGACAGCAGCCTGTACCCCTTGTGCAGCAGCTTCCCTAGCATCACCTTGCAAATTCAGGAACTTGGGCGCAGCGGTCACTGCCAGAATGCCCAGAATGATGATCACTATGACCAGCTCGATCAGGGTAAAACCCGCCTGTTTTTTCATTTTACTATCCTCTGTCAATTGATATTGGTGGTCACCTGACCGGAAGCCGGACGGTAACTGAAACTCATGAATGCATCAGTACTACCTTGCGGATCCTGATACTTGCCATCACTACCCTTACTCAAACTATTGACCAGATAGTAGCGGCAGACCGAGTCCAGGCCATTATTGGTCACACTGACATAGTATTTCAGGTCATTGCCGCTACCGCTCACCTCGCTGAAGCTGGCGGTAGCCTTGGGTGGGTTCTGTAATAATCCCTCCCAAATCTTGAGACAGCGCTGGGCTGTCAGGTTGGCCGGATCAACATCTATGCCGCCCCCTGCCGATGTATCCATGGGATAGCCGGGCGAGAGCTCACCATTGCTGACCTGCGTCTCGGTCGGGGTCGTCAGATAGAAACGAGAGCCGTCATATAGCACAGTGTTCTGACCGTCCTCCTTGGGACGTCCTTCTGCCTCCCACTGGGCCCGTACCAGCGAAACCGCAGTGGCGAAACCGCCAGAGACCCCCTCCACGCTGGCCTTCTTGGCTTCATCGGTCACATCGAGGAAGCGAGGCAGGGCGGTCACCGCCAGTATCCCCAGGATAACGATGACGATCACCAGCTCGATCAACGAGAAACCGGCTGCCCGACTCGTCATCATCGACGCGGGATGTCTTGGTGCCATTCGATTTGTTGCCATGGTCCCTCCGTAATAACCCGCATTATTTCATGCAGATATAAAAAAATCATTTAACTGAACCACACTATCGGCCTCATTCAAGGCTTTAGTGTCACTCTGCCATCATAAAATTGATAAATCAGCCAATTATCTTCCCACCCGAACTCGCATCCCGTGCCATCTCGGCTCGCCATGGCCTGCAACGGCGGCAGGGCCTGGCTCTGTGTGCCAATGATCGACGACCAGAGCTGGCGGCAATTTTCCGAAGGGGCCAGCAGCGCATCAACACCCAGAGGCCAGCCCCTGGCATCGAATTGCCAGGCCACCCCATCTGCATGCAGGACGGCGGGACGGCGCTGATCCAGCCAGAGACCGTGCAACCTTTGTACCCGCTCGGCAAACTGCTCCCCCAGCAGGGTCAGGCTGAGGGCCAGCGCCTCGGCCCTGTGGCTACGATAGCTCTGGGCCAGGGTCGCCACCATGATCAACAGCAAGATCAGCACGGCCATCCGTCGATACCCTCCCAGCCAGCGATCATCCTGTTGTGACTGTCTGTTCAACCGCACCTCTCCCGCACCCTGTTGATCATCCACTCCGCATCAGGCCCCTACGCTGAAATAAAGAGTCTGCTTATTTTCCGCGTATGGCGCTCATCATTCTCCCCACCAATAGGAGTAAAGATCATCACTTGCCGCGCACCGCGCTCATCATTCCCCCACCAGGAGGAGGAAAGATCATTATTTACCCCTTACAGCGTCCAGCATGTCCCACCATCGGGAGGGTAAAGATACCTGCTTATTTGCCGCGCACCGCGCTCATCATGTCCCACATGGGCGTAAAGATACCCAGTGCCAGCACCAGTACCATGACGGCTACGATCCCGATCAGGATGGGCTCGATACGGGCGGTCAGGCTCTTGAGGTCATAATCCACCTCTCGCTCGTAATACTCAGCCGCCTCGTGCAACAGATCATCCACCTGACCCGTCTCTTCCCCCACCGCTATCATCTGCATCACCAGGGGCGTAAACAGACCGCTGCTGCCGGCGGTGCGCAGCAGGCTCTCGCCCCGCTCGATACCGGCCCGCATGTCGCGGATCTGACCCGCCATATAAGCGTTGTCCACCGCATCGGCCACCAGGGTCAGTGCGGTATTGAGCGGCACACCAGCCTTGAGCATCATGGAAAAGCTGCGCGCAAAGCGGGCCAGCAGGGAGCGCTCGATGATGGTGCCGACAATGGGCAATTTGAGTTGCCATCTGTGCCAGGTCAGCTTGCCCTTGACAGTGGCAACCCAGCGCCGCCAGCCAAACACCATGGCCAGCAGCATGCCGAGCAGCAGCCACCAGTAGTTGACGAAAAAGTGGGAGGTAGCGAGCAGAATGCGGGTGGCCAGCGGCAGCTCGACCCCGAACTTGGCAAACATGCCGGCGAAGACGGGGATCACCATGATATTGAGGATCACCATGGCGATGCCGATGGCAACCATCACGAAACTTGGATAGCGCATGGCGGTCTTGATCCGCTTGCGGGTCTCCAGCTCCAGCTCGAAATAGTTGGCCAGTTGCAGGAAGGCTTCTTCCAGCTGACCCGTGTTCTCGCCAACGTGAATGATGGCGACGAACAGGCTGCTGAACACTCTGGGGTGCGCCTGCATAGAGCTGGACAGGGGCCTACCGTTGCCGAGATCCTCGCCCAGCGCATGCAGCGCCCGCTTGAGCGGCTTGCTGTGGGCGGTCTCTTCCAGGCCAGCGATGGCACGCAGTATGGGAATGCCTGCCCGGGTCAGGGCGTACATCTGGCGGCTGAATACCACCAGCTCGTCCAGCTTGACGCCACCTTCCAGCAGCAAAGACCAGTCGATGGCCGCGGATTTCGCCTTGCCGAGTTTGAGTTCGGTGGGCATAACGCCACGGCGCATCAGCTGCTCGGCGGCAGCCATCTCGTTGGCAGCATCGACCACGCCATTGACGGCATTGCCCTGACTGTCGCGACCCTTGTAGGCGAAGGTATTCATGCCGCGCTCCGCACAAGCCGAGTGGCAGGGCGCTGCCGTCCGGGTTGCTCATTGCCGATGAAGTTGGTCATCACTTACCCCAGGTCCTCGGCCAACCGCAGCACCTCGTCCACCGACGTGATCCCTTGGCGGGCATAATCGAGCGCTGTCAGGGCCAGCGGCCGGTAGTGCTCATGCTGACGCGCCGCCTTGGCAAAGCCTTCCGCATCGTTGCGGCGCAGGGCATCCATCATGGGTTGATCCAGCTCCAGCAGCTCGTAGACACCGATCCGGCCAGAGTAGCCGGTGAAGTTGCAGCTCTGGCAGCCACGTCCCTTGTGGTAGACATGCTGACCCGGCGCCTCGCCGGAAAGCACCCTTAGCCAGGTCGCCTGCCCCTCGTCAGGCGCCTTCTCCTCGACGCAGTGCTCGCACACCCGCCGTACCAACCGCTGGGCAATGACGGCACGCAGCGCGCTCGCTACCAGATAGCCAGGCGCGCCCATGTCGATGAGACGCAGGGCGCTGGTGACCGCATCGTTGGTGTGCAGTGTGGTGAGCACCAGATGGCCCGTGATGGCGCCACGCAGGCCTATCTCCACCGTCTCGTTGTCCCGCATCTCCCCCACCAGCAAGATGTCCGGATCCTGACGCAGGGTGGAGCGCAACACATGGGAGAAGGTGAGGCCTATCTTGGGATTGACCTGCACCTGATTGACCCTGGGCAAGCGGTATTCCACCGGGTCTTCCACCGTGATGATCTTGTTGCTGGCCTGATTGAGTTCAGACAGAGCGCCATAGAGGGTAGTGGTCTTACCGCTCCCGGTCGGGCCTGTCACCAGTATCATGCCGTGGGGGCGCTTGAGCTGGCGACGGAAGCGGGTCAGTATCTCCGGCGGCATGCCGGTTTCGCTCAGGGACAATATGCCGGATGATTGATCCAGCAGACGCATCACCACGGATTCACCGTACTGCACCGGCATGGTGGACATACGTACATCCACGTCCCGACCGCGCACCTTCATGTTGAAGCGGCCATCCTGGGGCAGTCGCTTCTCGGAGATGTCGAGCCCGGCCACCAGCTTGAGGCGCAGCACCAGCGCCTGGGCAATGCGCACCTCATTGAGAATATTCTCGTGCAGTATGCCGTCGATCCGCTGGCGAATGCGCAGCACCTTCTCATCCGGCTCGATATGGATATCGGACGCCCCCACCTGCACCGCATCCTCGAACAGGGAGCGCAGTAGCTTGGCCACCGTCGCCTCCCCCTCGTCGCCGGCGCCCAGGTTGCTGGAACCCAGCTCGAAGCCGGAGTCCTGATACTCCTCGTGCAGCTGTTCGGCAAAGCTCTCTATCTCGCGGGTACGGCGATAGAGGCGGTCGAAATACTCCAGCAGCTGACCTTCCCGCGCCACCGCCAGCACCATTTCCCTTGGGCTGAGCAAGGCCGCGATGGCGTCGAGGGCACTCAGATCCGCCGGATCCGACATGGCCACAGTCACCCGGTTGTCGGTGAGATTGACCGCCAGGGCGCGATAACGGCGCGCCTGAACCTCGGGCAGAAGCGGCACCGCAGAAGCGTCTATGGTGAGGTTGTTGAGATCGAAGAAGGGCACGTCCAGCTGGCGGGCGAGGAACTGCAGCAATTGCACCTCGCTGATGAAGCCGAGATCGATCAGTGTGGTGCCCAGCTTGCGGCCGGTCTGACGCTGCTGCTGCAGGGCGAGCTGCAGTTGATCATCCGAGATGATCTGCTCTTGTACCAGCAGGTCGCCGAGGCGCATTTTCAGTCTGGGTTGTGCCATGCAAACTCCAAAAAAGTTAACTGTCCCGCCCGTCAGGGAGCAAGCTGGGCAATTCGCTGTTCAATCCAGCTGGTCGACGCCTCGCCGAGGTTGCCATGCAACTGGGCATTGCGATAGGCATCGAGCGCCCGCAGGCTGTGGCCCTGGCCATCTTCGGCCACACCGAGCCCGAGCCACCAGCGCCCCTGATCCGGCTGCTGACGCAGCAATTTCACATAGATCTCTGCCGCCTCGGCGTTGCGGCCCAGCTCCTGGGTCAACCCTGCCCAGGTGGCGTAATAATCCAGATTGCTGGCCAAGTCAGGTTGATAACCGGTCAACCAGCCAAGTGCCTTGAGCTGATCACCACCACTGATGGCAAGCCGTGCCAGCAGCAGACGAAAATCCGCCTGCGCCGGATCGAGCCGTATCCCCTCTTCCAGCAACTGGCCAGCCTCACTCAGCCGCCCTTCGCCGTAGAGCAGACCCGCCAGCTGTTCGCGGGCGCCCTGATTGTGGGGGTCGTGAACCAGCACCTGATAGTAGTTGTCCTGGGCGTCGCGCAGTTGCCCCCTGGCCATGGCGGTAGTGGCCTTGCGCTCGGCCAGGGTGGCCAGTTCAGCCTCGGAGAGGTTCACCGTCTCTATCTTCAGCACCCCCGGTTTGCGCGGCGGCGGGGCGACCGCCTCTTGTTCCGCTTCCAGCTCGGCATAGAGCTCAGGTTGCAGCTCTTCATCGCTCGGCGGAGCCTCTTCATAGGCGCTCTCATCCTGCTCTTGCGCCAGCCCGGGTTCGACTGCAGGCCGAGAGCGGGTCTCGGGCCCGGAGCCCGGGGTAGGCAAGGCCACCACCAGATCCACCGGCTCCTGCTCTACATAGGTCGGCGTGGCGGGCACGGCGCGGGCAACGGCATCAGGCCCCGGCTCGCTGGCCTGGACCAGACTCTGCTGCCAGTAAATCCAGGTCCGCCAGCCCAGAATGCCGAGGGCCAGGCCGCAGATTAGGGTCAGCACCAGCATCCACCAGCCCTGTTGCCGCACGGGCGGCACATAGACGGCACCCTCGCCACCCTGCTGGCGCTGCTCCAGATCCTTGAGCATCTGGTTGATCACGCTCATGGCCAGACTCCATAAGCCAGGGCACACCCCAGCAACAGTAACAGGGGCCACCAGCACAACGGCGCAAAGCGGCTGGCATCGTCGGTATCGCGAATGGCGAGCCGCACCAGACGGCTGTCGATCTGGCGAGCCCCCTGGCCATAGGCCAGCATCAGGCACTTCTGCGCCAGTATGTTGATAAGCCTGGGGATCCCGCGCGACGCCCGCCACAGCAGGCGCATGGAGCGACCGGCAAACAGCGGCGCACCTCGATAGCCGGAGATCTGCAATCTGTGCTCCAGATAGGCACGGGTCTCGTCAAAACGCAGGGGGCGCAGGCAGTAGGAGAAACCGATCCGCTGACGCAACTGGCGCAAATGAGGCTTTGCCAGCCGGGCGTCCAGCTCGGGCTGACCGAACAGCACGATTTGCAGCAGCTTGTTCGACTCCGTCTCCAGGTTGCCAAACAGCCGGATCGCCTCCAGGGTCTCGTCCGGCAGGGCCTGCGCCTCGTCGATCAGCACCACCACTCGACTGCCCTGCTGATGCAGGCTGATAAGGTGGCGATGAATACGATCCGTGAGATCCAGCTCGGCCCCCTCCCGCACCGACAATCCCAGCTCCAGCGCCAGGGCTGTGCGCAGCTCGGCCGGCGTGAGGTGCGGGTTGGGCAACCAGGCCAGACGCACGGGGTGAGCCTCAGACCCCAGCTCGCTCAACAGCTTGCGGCAGAGCAGTGTCTTGCCGGTACCCACCTCGCCGGTCACCTTGATGAAGCCCTCCCCCTGTGCCAGCGCCCAGTTCAGCACCTGCAACGCCTCTTCGTGGGGCGGCAAGCCATAGTAAAAACCCGTGTTGGGGGTGAGGCCGAACGGCGCCTCCAGCAAGCCGAAGTGGTTCAGGTACATGGGTTGTCACCTGCCATCCCGAGCAAGCAGCCTGCGGTGACGCAGGGCAAGAGGGCACATGGGGTAAGGCTGACCGCGCGCTGCTTCATAGCTTAGCCCTTGGGCGGATACCACTTGTCCAGCAGATCGGCGCTGCGTTTCAGCTCGTTCTGCCAGGTGTCTTTTTCCACCACTGTGGGCTTGAGCAGGATCACCAGCTCCACCTTCTTGGTGCTCTCGCGGCGGTTGGTGAAGGCTTCGCCAATCCAGGGAATGTCCCCCAGCAGTGGCACCTTGCTGACGATCTCCTGCTTGTCGGTCTTCATCAGGCCACCAATGACGATGATGTCACCGTTGTTGGCCTGTACCACTGTATCGGACTCGCGGATCGAGCTCTTGGCGAGCGGCAGTTCCAGCCGGCCACCGGAGGTACCCATGTCGATCACCTTGTTCTGCTCTTCCGTATCGATAACGGAAGGATGGATATGCAGCAGCACCTTGCCCTCTTCGTCGATCTGCGGCGTCACGTCCAGCGAAATCCCGGAGAAGAAAGGTGTCAGCTCAACGTTCGGTGTTCTATCCGACACCCCGGACGAGTTGCTGGTGATGGTGGTCGAGGCCTTGGTGACGAAGTACTCGTCCGTCCCCACCTTGATCACCGCCTTCTGGTTGTTGGTCGCCGTCACCCTGGGGCTGGAGAGAGTATTCACATCCCCCTGGGTCTTGAGCAGATTGACCGCCACGTTGAAGTTGCCGTCGGAGATCTTGAAACCGGCCCCGCCACCCAGTGCGGTGAAGATCTGATTGGGAGTCGTGGGCAACTGGGTCGGCGAGAGAGAGCCGCCACCGGTAATGCCCTTGTTGCCATCCCAGCTGGCGGAGAGACCGCTCCAGTCCACCCCCTGCTCGTACCCCTCGTTGAGGGCGACCTCCAGGATCCGCGCCTCCAGCACCACCTGACGCTTGAGGTGAGTCTCGGACTGGCTGAGGAATTCACGCACCGCCTTGAGCTCTTTGGGATAGGCACGGATGGTGACCAGACCCGCCTGCGGGCTGGTGATGACGGCGCGGCCATCACCGCTGCCGATCAGCATCTCCAGCGAGCCGCGCAGATCGGTCCAGTAGTCGCTGTTGGTGTCTGTCTCGATACGGGTGCCATTGCTGCTGTTCGAGCCGGAACTGCCGTTGGACGAGTTGTTGCTGCCACTGCCGTTGGCATTGTCGACACTGCTGTTATTGCTGTTGTTGTCGTTGGCCGTCACACCGCCGGTACTGACAGAGGTGCGTGACAGACCCCGGCGGGACATCATCAGATAGTTCACAGGTATGGTTTCGGTGCGCAGGCCAGCCGGATAGACGTGGAACACGTTACCCTTGCGCTGCACGTCGAAGCCGTACATGTCACCCACCACGGCCAGCACCTCGGGCAGGGTCACGTCCTTGAGCTCGACGGAAACCAGCCCGCCCACCCCTGGATGCACGGCCACGCTGTAACGGGAGCCCTTGAACAAGGAGCCGAAAAACTCCACCGCCTCCACATCGTGGGCGGCGATGCGCAGCCGCTGTTCCGGCATGCTGATGGCCTGGGGCGGCCGGTTCATCTGCAGCAGTTCGCTTTGTACCGACTTGGGTACGGTCGCCAGGGCGCCGACCTTGTTCTGCTCGGTCATGGCGTGTTTCAGCGCGTCCTTGGCCTGCACGGGTTCGGGGTGCCGGTAGCTGGTACAGCCTGCAGCCAGAACGGCTACGGAGATCAGGCAGAGATGATTTTTTTTCATGTAATGAGTGCACCCTGACTTGCAATTAAACTCGACAAACCTTGCCCCGCCCATCCCGGGCAGGGCCCGTTCAGATACGGACCTTGCTGGCAAACAGGGTCAGCGACTGGCGCTTGCCCCCCTTCTCCAGCACAACGGCATCTGCACTGATGGCCACCAGTCGATATCCCTCGACCTGCTGGCCTACCCGGTAACTTTTCCCGTTGAGCACCGCCAGCGCCGGGCCGTTGCCCAGCACCACGCTCTGCAACTTGGGCAGACCGGCGCTCTGGCTCTCTACCGCCCCTGCCTGGCTGTTGACTCCCTCGAGCGGTTCGGTGGGATCCTGCAGCACCTCGGCCTGGGCCACTGAGCCCAGCAGGCAACACAATAGCGTCAACCATCTAGCCACGAATAAACTCCTTGCTGGTGCTCAGGGTGTAGATTTCCATCTCCACCACCGCCTTGGGGTGCGCTTCCACCCGATAGTCAAACTGCTTCCAGTAGAAGTGACGAGGCAGCGCCTCCAGCGCTTTCAGGTACTGATACACATCGAAATAACCGCCTTCCAGTTTGAGGCGAATACCGTGCTTGAACAGGTTGATGCCCTGATCCCCCGCCATCAGCGGCTCAGGGGCGAGGGAGGTCAGCGCCAGCATGTGCAGATTGGTGGAGCGTGACAGCAAGGCCTCCAGTACCTCCGGCATCTCGTGGGCCGGGATCAGATCCACCGTCTGGGCCTTGAGTTCGGCATCCAGCTTGCCAAGCTCACCCTCAACCCGCGCCAGCTGCTCACGTACATTCTGATCGGGATCCCGTGCCAGACGCGCCTGCTTGCCCAGATTCTCGAGATCCATGATCTCCAGATCCCGCTGGGCCGAGGTCAAGGCCGCGCGCTCCTGCTCAAGGCGCAGGGTGGCATCATCCAGCCAGCCATAAATGCCACCGGCACAGACCAGCACCAGCCCGGTCAACAGTATCAATATCCGCTCGCGCTGGCTGAGGGCGGCAATCTTGTCTGCCCACGCCTGCCATTGTGCTTTCAGGCTCATCAGGGCTTCTCCCGCTCGATACCGCTGAGCTGGAAGGCCAGACGGCCCTCCTTGTCACGGCTCAGGGTCAATTCACCAAACTGCTTGCCCGCCAGCGACGGTGTCTGCTTGAAACGGTTTACCCAGGCGGGCACATCCTGGCTGCGACCGGCGAAGCCGGAGATATTGATGCGCCCCTCGGCGATCTCGATCCGCTGCAAGGAGAGCTGTTTGTCCCGAATCCGGGAGAGATCGGCCATCAGGCCGGCGTAGCCCTGGGATTTTTGCAACGCCAGGCTGCCCAGCTGACGCATCAACCCCTGCTTGGCAGTCAACTCTTCCTGCTTGTTGGCCAGCTGCTGTTGCAACAGGGTATTGGCCTGATGGCGAGTCAACGCGGCATCCAGCCGCTGGGCTTCCCCACGTTTGACCTCCAGCGCCGCGCGCACCTGTGCCAGTTCACGGCTGACCCCTTGCTGCTGCCAGCCGTAGAAGGCAGCCATGCAGAGCAACAGGATCACGCAGCCCCCCCACACCAGCGCCATCTGATTGAGGCTGGCCCACTGGCGTTTGGGGCGAAATTCTGCGCCATAGAGGTTTATCTGACGTTTCATCAGGCAGGCTCCCCGATGGCTGCGGCATAGGCCGACAGGTACTCAACACCGGCCAGCACAGCTTTGTTGGCCATGGCGGAGACGGCAAAACCGAAGGTCTGCTCCATGTGGCGCACCAGGGTGCCGATGAAGGAGGAGGCGATGGCGAGCTGCATCTGGCCAAGCTCCGGCAGCTTGAGCTGGCCGGCCAGATAATCGAGGGAGCGCTGGATCTCCAGCGCCAGCGAATCGAGCAGCATGCTGTCCGGCTCATGCTCGCCTGTGAGGGCGGTGAAACCACGCAGCTGGCGGGAGAAACAGAGCCCGCCCTGATGGAATACCAGCAGTTGCAGATCCTGCCCCCTGGGTTGCCACAGCAACATGCGCACAGTATTGTCGGCCTCATAAAGCGCCGTCATGGCCAGCTCGTCGCTGACGATGGCATCCAGGCTCGCTATGCTGTTGACCGCATCCGCCAGTTGCTGCACCCGCGCCTTGGGCACGCAGATCACGTTGATCCGCGGCCTGCCAGCAGGCGGAGTGGGCAAGTCCACGTAATCCATGGCGAGCTGCAACACGGGCTCGTTGACATAATCCTTGATGGCCCAGGGCAGAGCGCCCGCCATTTCTGCCTCTGGCACGGCGGGCTTGTCGATCTGGACTTGCTGATAAAGAGTGGCGGCGAGGGCGACCCGCACTTTAGACTTGGCGAGGCCATGGCGGCTGAACAGCTCGCTCATGGCAAGCGGCCACTCTTGCGGGCCGTTGATGGCGCGGGTGGCGAAGACAGGGGGGTTGCCCAGCGAGGCCAGCATGATCCGGTCGCTGGCAAGCAGGAGCCCCACCTGACGGCTTGGGGTTGAACGTCTGAAAAGTTGTTTCATTGAAACCCGCACCTGGCTGCATAAAACGCATTAAACCTTAGCATAAACAGGGCATTAGCCTCCAGATAAATGACGGATTACTCATTGTTACCCAGTTCGACCCGCCCGCAGGCGTTTGCCCTGCAACCGGCCCGGCTGCCCTCGCCACTGGAAGCCATCTTCCACCCTCTGCTGCGGCAATACGACGTCCAGCTCTGGTGCAAACGAGATGACCTGATCCACCCGACCATCTCGGGCAACAAGTGGCGCAAACTCAAGTACCAGCTGCAACATGTCCGGGAACAGGGCATGCAGCACCTGCTCTCGTTTGGCGGTGCCTATTCCAACCACATTCATGCGCTGGCGGCAGCTGGGAGTCAATCTGGCCTGAGAACTACCGGCATCATACGTGGTGAAGCAGAGGCCGTCAGCAACTCCACCCTGAGCGCAGCAAAAGGCTGGGGCATGGATCTCATTTTTGTCGACCGCCAGAGTTACCGGCGGCGTCAGGACCCCGACTGGCTGGCCCAGTTTGCGGCGTCCGATACCCTGATAGTGCCGGAAGGGGGCAGCAGCCCGCTCGCCATTCCCGGGGTGGCCGAGCTGGTCGAAGAAGTACCCTTCTCGCCGGATCTCTGGGTACTGCCCTGCGCCAGCGGCGGCACCCTGGCTGGCCTGATCGCCGGCAAACAGGATCGGGAGCAGATCCTCGCCATCGCGGTACTGAAGGGGGGCGGTTTTATCGCTGACGAGGTGTGTCGCCTCCATCCCGCCGCTGCCAGCACGCCCGGCTGGCAGATAGCGCTGGATCACCATGATGGTGGCTATGCCAAATTCAGCCCGGCCCTGTGGCAGTGGGTGCAGGATTTCAGCGCCGAGACAGGCCTGCCGCTGGAACCCATATACAGCGGCAAGGCGATGTGGGGCCTGTTTCGCGAGCTGGCCGCCGGGCGCATCCCCCGTGGCAGCAAGATAGTCTTCATCCACACGGGTGGCATGCAGGGACTAGCTGGCGTGAAGGAGCAGGGCCGGATCTGAGGGCAGCCCTGCGGCCACACCATCAGGCGCCGGCCGGTTCCATCACCAGCCGCTCCGGCTCGGCGAACCAGGGGCCCTGACCGGCATGAACGCCGAGGTGGCGCAACATCTTCCACTCGTCGCCACTCTCCACCCCGACGGCGATCACCCGGGTACGGGTGTTGGCGCAGCCTCCCACCAGGCTGCGCACCGCCATTTGGTTGACCTGTCGGGTGTGGATCTCCCGCACCAGACTGGGGTGGAGCTTGAGGAAGTTGATCTCGAACTCCTTGATGTATTGGGTACTCACCACATCCTGACCGGCGTGATCGATGGCCAGCTGGCAGCCGAGCATCCGCAGGGCGCGCAGTGGCCGCTTGAGTGCCTCGTAGTGGCGAGTCACCTGAGCTTCGGACAATTGCAGGATAAGCCGCTCGTTGGTGCTGCGCGGCAGCTGGAACAGATCGAAGAAGAGCCAGCGCTGGAACTCGCGGTGCAGCAGGCTCTGGGCGCAGAGGGTCAGACTGATGGGGCAGCTCTGCTCTGAGCGCTGACGCAGCAGCCGCAGGATCTGTTCCGCCACCAGCCGATCCAGTGGTAACAGCAGCCCCGCCTTTTCTGCCATGGGCATGAAGACGCCAGCCTGCAACGCCCGCCCCTGCTCGTCGTGAATGCGGATCAGCAAATCCTGCTGAAGCACCACCTGATCCCGCTCCTGCTGCACCGGTTGAACGTAAAAATCGATGCCATGCTCCTCGATGCGGCGCCCTATCAGGGTGCGCCAGCGTACCGTGCCCTTGCTGCTCTGCTCCTCATCCAGCTGCTTCTCGTAGAGGAACCAGCCGGTATGACCCTGCAGCCGCGCGCTCTTGAGTGCCAGCTCGGCCTCTTCCTGCACCTTGAGCAGGGAATCCTGCGCCTGATAGCAGACGGCGCCCAGGTAGACGGCGGTCTCGACATTGACCGCCGCGGGCCAGTGCAGTCGCTGCAGGCTCTTGTGCAGCTGACCCGCGCCATCCACCATTTCGCTCTCGGACATGTTGGGCAGCAGCACGGCAAATACCTGACCGGCATAGCGGGCCTGCAGGGCACCGCTGTGCTTGCGCACGAAGGCGGCGATGGAGGCGCTCGCCTCCATCAGCAGATCCTGGCTCTGGCGCCCGCTCAGCTCGGGATCCAGGTCCTCCAGACCGGCGAGGTCGATCAGCAGCACGCCGCCGCTCATCACACTCGCCTCCATGATGGCGCTCTCCAGCCGGTTGTCGAAGAACAGCCGGTTGCCTATGCCGGTCATCTTGTCGACGAAGGCATTGCTGCGGATGAAGTTGTCGAAGCGGCTGCGCTCCTTGCGGGCATCCGCCAGCTCGGCCAGCAGATGATCCAGGGCCTGACTGGCGGAGACGGGCCACTCCTCCGCCGGATCGTGGGCCAGCTTGGTGAGCTTGTTGTCGAGAATAAGCTGGGCCCTTTCGGCCAGCAGCTCGGCACCTCGCAGTTGCAGCCGCAGCCAGCGAATGGAGTACCAGAGCCCGAAGATGACGATGAAGATACCGAGGGAGATGCCGGACATGGCCTTCATGGAGTATTCGAACTCCTTGAACGGTCGCTCCAGCTTGAAGTCGGCTTGCATGCCTGCCTGATGAGAGATGGGCTGGCTGTAGGGGATCAACAGACTCTCGTCGGTCTGCTGTTGCACGTCGCGAAACCAGTAAATCCGCTGCTTGCCCTGACGGATCTCCAGCTCCACCACGTGAGCCGAACGCAGCAGGGTCGGCAACCAGCGAGTGAGTTCCTGATGGTCATCGGCCACCTCCAGCTGCTTGTCGATCACCTCGACCAGAGAGTTGACCTTCTTTTGCTGCAGCTCCATCCCCAGCTCACGAAAGCTGAACACACCACCGAGCAGCACCATGGCCATGGAGGCGATCACGCACAGGGTAATAAACGAGACAAGCTGAGTAGTCAGTTTCATATGCCTTCCGTATGCCCGACAACATCCATGTGGCTTCATCGTATCAGCCAACGCCGAAGCGCGCCTATGGACGAAGATCCCGCTTCTGGAATTAAGCCGGCGAGCATAACCAAATGGGCACAGGAACACCAAGCCTGACACCAAGCCATCCGTGAAAAATGGCTACCGGGGCAGAAAAATGGGAGCGAAGTGGCGGGATCAGGGATTTTCAGGCAGAAAAATGGTCCCACTAAGGGGACCGAAAGAAACACTCATATCAAAACTAACACTCTGTGCTACTGACAAAAAAACAGATACAGGAGTATTGAACACACGGTGAGTCAAACCGCACGGCTACTCTAGCCATTTCAGATAAGCTGGACAATTGTCACTTATGACAGGTAAGCGATTGAATCTTCATCAGCGTTTTTTATAAAATCTATATTTATCATTGCGTTATAATTTATCATTGCCACTGTGCTCCCTGCGGATCAAATTGATACAGCTAATGCACCAGAACAACGCCTCCCATTTGCATCCCATCCGTGTATCAAACCCTTCCTCCTTGCGACAAATCCCGCCCTCAGGCTTATGCCGCCGCGGCCTTGACCGCCCACCGGGTCGATAAAGAAACCACTACCGGATAGGGAAGCCTGGCGCGACGGCAACCCATACTGCCGATGACTAGCGCCGGTATTGCAGGATCTGGCCACGAAATGGCTGGCTCAGATAGCTCACATCCAGTGGCTTGTGCTGACTGTGCTGATAGCCCAGGGTCACCATCCGCTTGCTGAAGCGGGCATGCAGGCCACGACCCGGATCCACCAGGATCACCTCGCAATGGGGCTTGGCGTGTTGTTCGATAAAGGCGGCCAGGGTCTCGACCTGACCACGCTCATAGAGCAGATCGCTGCCGATGATGAGATCGAAGCGACCCAGCGCCGTGGTGGTATCTGCCCAACCGGTGCGAATAAAGGGGATGAGGCTGCCTTTGTTGAGCTGCACATTTTCCGCCAGAAAGGCGCCCGCCTCCGGGTGATAATCAGTGGCCGTGATGTCAGCCAGCCTGTGGTTGAGCACCAGACTCGCCAAGGCGATGCCGCAGCCCACCTCCAGGATCCGCAAGCCAACTATCTCGTACTCCACCATCAAATGGGCCAGCACATTGCCGGAATCCCAGACGATACCGAATAGCGGCCAGAAGGCTGAAGAGATGCCGAGCGCCTCTGCCTCCCCCTCGTCATCGGAGAATTGCTGGTTGTCGCGCAGGGTGCGCAGGTGGATGTCGAGTTCGCCAAACTCTATGGTGTGATAGCGCAGACGCACAACAGACATGGGAGTCCTTGGTCGGAATGCCGCCAGATCCACAAGAGCATGAATGCGATCGGCATAGCCCATGCTACGCAGCATACGGTCAGATTAGCTATCTATATCCCGACCATCGGCCGACAACGAGTGTCAGGCGAGCCCACCACTGCTTGGTTTGTAACAAAATGATTTTTCCCGATCCGGGCAACAGCCTTTATCATTGTCGGGGTCGTCACCTCCCGTGACCTTGCATCATTGCCTCCATACCCCGTCGGCTCATGCCGCCCCGAGATGAGAACCATTGCCTATGAAGTCATTTATCCGGCAAGAGATTGCCCTGCCCGTTGGCCTGCTGACCCTGCTGTTCTTCAAGACCATAGGGAGCGAGCTGCTGACAGAGGCGACTCCGCTCGGGATTTATCTGCCTGTCTCGGCGGCGCTGCTTGCCATCGTCACCTGGGCCATCTTCTCTGTGGTGCGCCACTCGGATGCCCTCGCCATCAAGCTGGGTGAACCCTTCGGTACCCTTATCCTGACGCTCTCCGTCATCTCGCTGGAAGTGGTGATGATCTCCTCCGTCATGCTCACAGGCGACCCCAATCCGGTGATGGCCCGCGATACCATGTTTGCCGTGGTGATGCTGGTCACCAATGGCCTGGTGGGCTTCACCCTGCTGTTTGGCGGCTGGCGCTACCACACCCAGAGCTTCAATCTGGATGGGGTCAAATCCTATCTGGTCGCCATCATACCGCTGGCCCTGCTCTGTCTGGTGCTGCCCAACTTCACCCGGGGTGGCACCATTGGCAGCATGTCGAGCCCCATGTCCTGGATGCTGATCATCATCTCCATCCTGCTCTACGGTATCTTCCTGCTGATCCAGACCCGCAGCCACAGCCACTTCTTCGTCGACAGCGACCACGAGGATTACGAGGAGCACCACGGCCCGCTGCGCAGCAACGTCTATCACACCATACTGCTGCTCGCCTATCTGGTGGTGGTGATCCTGCTGGCCAAGACCCTGGCCGTGCCCATCAACTTCGGCGTGAAGATCATGGCGGCGCCTCCTGCGCTGGGTGGCTTTATCGTGGCCTGTATCGTACTAGCCCCCGAGGCAGTCGGTGCCATCAAGGCAGCCTTCAACAACCAGTTGCAACGGGCCATGAACCTCTATTTCGGCTCTGTGCTGGCCACCATAGCCCTGACAGTACCGGCCGTGCTGTTCATCGGCGCCATGCTGGGCCAGGAGGTGCGCCTCGGCCTCTCCGCCGCCGACATGGTACTGCTCGTCACCACGCTTATGGTCTGCAAAGTCACCTTCAGCAGCGGCCGCACCAATGTGCTGCACGGCGCTACCCACCTGGTGCTGTTCGTGGTTTATCTGTTCCTGATGTTTGAACACGAATAACCCGCGCCAGCCAACACCAGAAACGAAAAGACCGCCCGATGGGCGGTCTTTTGCTATGAGCCGAATGGGGGCTTAGAGGCTGGGCAGCACACCGACCGGGATCAGGTCGTTGTAACTCGCCCTGGCCAGCAGCGCAGCCGCCGCCTCTATGTCCGGCGAGAAGTACCTGTCCTTGTCGTAGAAGCTCACCTCTGCCCGCAGCCGCCCCTTGGCCTGCTCCAGCAGCGCTGTGGTGCGCAGCGGAGCACGGAAATCCAGCCCCTGGGCCGCTGCCAGCAGCTCGACGGCCAGTATGCCACGGGTGTTCTCCGCCATGTCCGTCAGTCGGCGAGCGGCGAAGGTGGCCATGGAGACGTGATCTTCCTGGTTGGCGGAGGTGGGCAGGCTGTCTACCGAGGCCGGATGAGCCAGGCTCTTGTTCTCGGAGGCGAGCGCCGCCGAGGTGACCTGGGCGATCATGAAGCCCGAGTTGACGCCGCCGTTGTTGACCAGGAAGGCGGGCAGACCCGACATGCGCGAATCGATCAGCAGCGCCATGCGACGCTCCGACAGCGACCCGATTTCGGCAATGGCCAGTGCCAGGTTGTCGGCGGCGAAGGCCACGGGCTCTGCATGGAAGTTGCCACCGGAGAGGATCTCCTCATCCTCGGCGAACACCAGCGGATTGTCGGAGACAGCGTTGGCCTCGCATACCAGCACCTCGGCGGCGTGGCGGATCTGGGCCAGACAGGCCCCCATCACCTGGGGCTGGCAGCGCAATGAATAAGGATCCTGCACCTTCTCGCAGTTGTGATGGGACATGCCGATCTCGCTGCCATCCACCAGCAGGTGACGATAGCAAGCCGCGGCATCGATCTGGCCACGCTGACCGCGCACCTCATGGATGCGGGCATCGAACGGACGACGACTGCCCAGCGCCGCCTCCACACTCATGGCGCCTATGGTGATGGCGCCGGCGAACAGATCTTCGGCGTGGAACAGGCCTTCCAGCGCAAACGCCGTGCTGGCCTGGGTACCGTTGAGCAGCGCCAGTCCCTCCTTCGGCGCCAATGAAATAGGCTCGAGACCCGCGATCTTCAGCGCCGTGGCGGCGTCCATCAGCTCGCCTTTGTGGCGGGCCTTGCCCTCCCCGATCAGCAGGCAGCTCATGTGGGCCAGCGGCGCCAGATCGCCGGAGGCACCGACGGATCCCTTCTTCGGCACCACCGGATAGACTTCGGCGTTGATGAGGGTCATCAGCGCCTCAAGCACAGTCAAACGGATGCCGGAGAAGCCCCGCGCCAGCGAGTTGACCTTGAGCACCATCATCAGCCGCACGGTGGCGTCATCCATGTAGGTACCGATGCCGGCGGCGTGGGAGAGCACTATGGATCGTTGCAATTCGTCCAGCTGCTCCACCGGAATGCGGGTGTTGGCCAGCAGGCCAAAGCCGGTGTTGATGCCATACACAACGCGGTTTTGCTCGATCACCTTGGTGACCACGGCTGCGGAGGCGCGGATCCCCGGCAGCGCGGCCGGATCCAGGCTGATATGGACCGGCTCGCGGCTGACGCGGCGCAGGGTGTTGAGGCAGAGCTTGCCCGGTAACAGATTGAGTTCAAACATCTTATTTAACCCCTTTGGCCGTTGCGGTCAGCATTGGCAGATCCAGTTTCGCATCAACGGCACAGTTGATGGCAATCTCGTAACCCGCATCCGCATGGCGCATCACGCCGGTGGCCGGATCGTTGCGCAGCACGCGGCCGACGCGCCTGGCGGCGTCATCGGTGCCGTCACAGACAATCACCACACCCGAGTGCTGGGAGAAGCCCATGCCCACGCCGCCACCATGGTGCAGGGAGACCCAGGTCGCGCCACCGGCCGTGTTGAGCAGGGCATTGAGCAGCGGCCAGTCGGAGACGGCATCGGAGCCATCCATCATCGACTCGGTCTCCCGGTTCGGGCTCGCCACCGAGCCGGAATCCAGGTGGTCGCGGCCAATCACGATCGGCGCCTTCAGCTCGCCATTTTTAACCATCTCGTTGAAAGCCAGGCCGAGGCGTACCCGATCCTTGACCCCGACCCAGCAGATCCGCGCAGGCAGGCCCTGGAAGGCGATGCGCTCACGGGCCATGTCGAGCCAGTTGTGCAGGTGGGGATCGTCCGGGATCAACTCTTTGACCTTCTGATCCGTCTTGTAGATATCTTCCGGATCGCCGGACAGCGCCACCCAGCGGAAGGGACCAATCCCCTCGCAGAACAGCGGGCGAATATAAGCAGGCACGAAGCCGGGGAAATCGAAGGCGTTTTTCACCCCTTCTTCCAGTGCCATCTGGCGGATGTTGTTGCCGTAATCGAGGGTCGCCGCGCCGCGGGATTGCAGGGTCAGCATGGCTTCCACCTGACGGGCCATGGAGTGACGAGCCGCCTGATTCACTTCCTGGGGCGCAGATTTTTGCAGCTCGCGCCACTGGGCGACGCTCCACCCCTGCGGCAAGTAGCCGTGGATGGGGTCGTGGGCCGAGGTCTGGTCGGTCACCACGTCCGGGGTGATGCCACGGGCCACCAGCTCGGCAAAGACATCGGCGGCGTTGCCGAGCAGGCCGATGGAAACGGCGGTGCCGCTCTGTTTGGCCTCCTCGACCATGGCCAGCGCCTCATCCAGGCTGTGGGCCTTCTTGTCGACGTAGCGGGTCTTGAGGCGAAAATCAATGCGGGTCTCGTCGCACTCGACGGCAATCATGGAGAAGCCGGCCATGGTGGCCGCCAGCGGCTGTGCGCCACCCATGCCACCCAGACCGCCGGTCAGGATCCAGCGCCCTTTGGGCTCGCCGTTGAAGTGCTGATTGGCCACCGCGAAGAAGGTTTCGTAGGTACCCTGCACGATTCCCTGGGTGCCTATGTAGATCCAGGATCCGGCCGTCATCTGGCCGTACATCATGAGACCTTTCTTATCCAGCTCGTTGAAGTGTTCCCAGTTGGCCCAGTGCGGGACCAGGTTTGAGTTGGCGATCAGCACCCTAGGCGCATCCTTGTGGGTCTGGAACACGCCGACCGGCTTGCCGGATTGCACCAGCAGGGTCTCGTCTTCCTCGAGCCGGGTCAGCACCTCGACAATCTTGTCGTAGCAGGCCCAGTTGCGGGCGGCGCGGCCGATACCGCCATAGACCACCAGGGATTGGGGATGCTCGGCCACTTCCGGATCCAGGTTGTTCATCAGCATCCGCAGCGGCGCCTCGGTGAGCCAGCTCTTGGCGGTCAGCGTGGTACCACGGGAGGCACGGATGACACGGCTCGGATCCTGACGGGGATCCAGGTGTTGCTCAGACATACACACTCCTTGTTTTATCAATGCAGCAGCATGGCGACCTGCCCTCGGCAGAGCGCTACTTGGTTAACTGATGGACCAGCCGGGCGGCCACGCGGGCGCTGCGGTTATCCTGATCCAGGTTCGGGTTGTACTCGGCCAGATCGGCGAGCCGCAGCTTGCCGCTGGCGCGGATATGGGCGATCAGGGGTTCGATGACAGCCAGCTCGACGCCGCGGGCGGCGGGGGCACTCACCCCCGGCATGACGGCGCCGGGCAAGACGTCGAGATCGATAGTCAGATAGAGGTGGTCACACTGGGCGATAAAGCTATCCAGCCCGCTTAGCAAGGCGGGCAGACTACGCTCGCTCATGGCCTCATCTTTCACATACCAGCCCCCCAAGGCGTCAGCCCTTGCAAAAAGCGCCTGCGTATTGGCGGTCTCGGCCACCCCCAGGCAAGCGTAATGGAAAGGCGTTCCCTGAGCAGTACACTGCTCGGCGATCTGGAAGAAGGGGGTGCCGGAACTCGCCTGCTCTCGCTTCATGCGCAGGTCGAAGTGGGCATCGAAATTGATGATGCCGATCTTGCCACGGCCACCCAGATGACGGTTGAGGCCGCTCCAGCTGCCGAAGGCCACCTCGTGACCGCCTCCCAGCACCAGCGGGAAGTGTCCCTCATCCAGCAGGCTTGCCACCCGCTCGGCCAACCGGCCATGGGCGGCATCGAGATCACCGTCGTCACAGGCCAGATCCCCGCTGTCATAGACGGGACGGGTCAGATGCCAGGCACTGTTGGCCAGCAGCTTGCGGATCGCCAGCGGTGCGCCGGCGGCCCCCACACGCCCCTTGTTGCGGCGCACCCCCTCGTCGCAGGCAAAGCCCACCAGGGCGACGCCGGGTTCGGCCGTCACGCTCAGCGGCCAGGCCTTCACCTTGTCATGCCAGCGCAGGGCGAGCTCGCCATCTTCCGGATCCTGGCGCCCCTGCCAGACCGACATATGGGGCAGGCTGAACTTATCCATGCAGCGTCTCCTCCCCGTTGACGACCCGGCTCACCAGCTGATCGACCCCGATGAGGTAGCTCAGCTCGGCCGGGTGCGCGCAATTCCAGACCAAGAAATCCGCCAGCATGCCCACTCTCAACTGCCCCAAACGCTCCTGCTCACCAAGCGCGCGGGCGGCGTTGCGGGTCACCCCGACCATGGCCTCGACCGGGGTCAGACCGAACAGGGTACAGGCCATGTTCATGGCCATGCGCAGCGACACGACCGGGGCCGTGCCTGGGTTGATGTCGGAGGACACGGCCATAGGCACATGGGCCTTGCGCAGGGCGGCGATGGGGGGCAGCTTGGTCTCTTTCAGGAAATAAAATGCTGTGGGCAGCAAGGTGGCGACCACACCACGGTGCGCCAGTGCCTGGATCCCTGCCTGATCCAGATGCTCCAGATGATCCACCGAGAGGGCGCCAAAGTTGGCGGCCAGCGCACTGCCTCCCAGGTTGGAGAGCTGCTCCATGTGGCCCTTCACCGGCAGACCGTATTGATCCGCGGCCAGATAGACCTGCTCGGTCTGGGCCAGCGAGAAGCCGATGTGCTCGCAGAAGACATCCACCGCATCCGCCAGACCCGCCTCGGCAGCCGCAGGGATTATCTCCTGGCAGATGGTCTCGACCCAGGAGTCGGGATCGTCGCGATATTCTGGCGGCACCGCATGGGCAGCCAGCAGGGTGGTCTTGACCCGAATGGGCAGTGCTTCCCCCAGTCGGCGGGCGACCCGCAGCATCTTGAGTTCATCTTCCAAGGTGAGGCCGTAGCCGGATTTGATCTCTACCGTGGTGACCCCTTCCCGGATCAGCGACTTGATCCTGGCAGCCGCCAGCGTGAACAACTGCTCCTCGCTAGCCTCACGGGTCGCACGCACAGTGCTGATGATGCCGCCGCCCTTGCGGGCGATTTCGGCGTAAGGCACCCCATGCTGGCGTAGCTCGAACTCTTCGGCCCGGCTGCCGGCAAAGATGAGATGGGTGTGACAGTCGATGAGACCCGGGGTTGCCAGCTTGCCCTTCATGTCCTGCCAGTGCGCAGGATAAGGGCCCTTGAGATCCTGCATGGGCA
Organism: Aeromonas salmonicida; assembly: GCF_028355655.1. Classification (NCBI taxonomy): domain Bacteria; kingdom Pseudomonadati; phylum Pseudomonadota; class Gammaproteobacteria; order Aeromonadales; family Aeromonadaceae; genus Aeromonas; species Aeromonas salmonicida. The sequence continues at coordinate 4,438,148 of NZ_CP110645.1, forward strand.
CCAGAGCGTGGATCTTGCCTTCATGAATGCCGAGGGCGTGGGGTTCCAGCAGACCGTAGTCAGCCAGATCAGGGCGCAGGGTGGCGGGTGTCACGTTGAGCCAGACCCGCTCGCAGTTCAACAGTTCCTTGTTCATACCGACCTCTAAATGTATATACATTAACTTATATCCGATCTCTGTCAGGAAAGAAAGGATCAAGTTCACATCTTGATAACAGCGCTTTCATTAGAGTTTAAGCACAAAAAAGCCCACCATGAGGTGGGCTCTGTCAAAACTATATGTATATACAATTAACTGAGACTGGTCTTGGAACTCAGCTTGTAGCGGGAACCCGGCGAGAGCAGACGGGCATAGGAGACCAGATACCCTTCCGACCAGGTACGGCGGTGCAGCAACAGGCAGGGGGTATCGACCCGCACCTGCAGCAGACCGGCTTCACCGGCACTCGGCAACACGGCCTCTACCACATGCTCCATCTCGGAGAGAGGACAGACGTCCATCAGGTAGCGATTCGGGGTCTGTTGAGTGAAATCCTGCTCGCCATAACCGGGCAGACGCTCGGCATCGACGAAGCGTTCCTCCAGTTGCAGCGGCTCCCCATCGGCCTGATGGACGATGAGGCTGTGGAAGATGGCAGCACCGACTCTCAGCCCGAGCTGGACCGCCACCTTCTCGTCGGCGGCCTGGCGTTGCAACCGGATCACCCGGGCGCTGTACTGGCTGCCCCGCTCGGCGATCTCGTCAGCTATGTTGCGAATGGCCAGCAGGGGCGACTCGGTACGCCTGTCCGCCACGAAGCTGCCGGAACCGGCGGTGCGCACCAGCCAGCCCTCGGCCACCAATTCGCGCAGTGCCTTGTTGACCGTCATGCGGCTCACGGCAAACTGCTCGCACAGGGCGGCTTCGGTCGGGATCCTGTCTCCCGCCTGATAGTGGCGTTCACGGATCCCGTCCAGGATGTGCTGCTTGATCTGAAGATAGAGGGCTGGCGCCAACGGCAGGCTCCTCAGCGACGGCGGTGGGGCGGACGCATGTCCGGCCAGGCGCGGTAAACATCGGGGATCTGATCCGGGCCGCTGACGCAGAGATCCAGATCGTGCAGCAGACCGTCCTTGATGCCATAGATCCAGCCGTGCACCGCCAGCTCCTGCCCCTTGCGCCAGGCGTTCTGGATGATGGTGGTGTGGCAGACGTTGGCAACCTGCTCGGCCACGTTCAGCTCGCACAGGTAATCGAAACGCTCGTGCTCATCTTCGATGGCATCCAGCTGTTCACGATACTTGAAGTAGACATCCTTGATGTTGCGCAGCCAGTTGTCGATGAGCCCCAGCTCCTGGTTCTGCATCGCCGCCTTGACGCCGCCGCAGCCATAGTGGCCGCAGATGATGATGTGCTTCACCTTGAGCACCTCGACCGCGTATTGCAGCACCGAGAGGCAGTTGAAATCGGTGTGCACCACCAGATTGGCGACATTGCGGTGGACGAACACATCCCCCGGCAGCAAGCCCATCAGCTGGTTGGCGGGAACCCGGCTATCGGAGCAACCGATCCAGAGGTATTCAGGGGCCTGCTGGGCGGAGAGGGTAGCGAAGAAATTCGGATCCTCGGCCTTGATCCGTTCCGCCCACTCGCGGTTGTTGGTAAACAGGTCGTTCAACAGTTTCACTATCTGCTCTCCCTACTGTGGCAGTGGCGGCAACATAACATAGACAAGGGTAATCAAGGCAAGGCCGACCAGATACTCGCCAAACAAAAACAGGGCCATCAGGCCCTGTTTTTGTTTGGGAGGCATCAGGCCTCCATGGCGTCTTTCAGCTTCTTGAGTGCGTTCTTCTCAAGCTGACGCACCCGCTCGGCGGAGACACCATAGGTGTCGGCCAGCTCCTGCAGCGTGGTCTTGCTGTCATCATCGAGCCAGCGGGCACGGATGATGTGCTGACTGCGCTCATCCAGAGTGGCAAGGGCCGAACTCAGGCGACGGGTCGCGTGATCGTCCCAGTTGTCGTTCTCGATGGTGGCTGCCAGATCGGAGGATTTGTCTTCCAGATAATGGACGGGGGCAAAGCCACCTTCGTCTTCATCATCACCGACCAGATCGAACGCCTGATCGTAGTTGCTCATACGCGCTTCCATCTCGGTCACGTCGGTCGGGGAGACCCCCAACTCGGCGGCGACGGCCTGCACTTCGTCATGGCTGAACCAGCCCAGACGCTTCTTGGATTTGCGCAGGTTGAAGAACAGTTTGCGCTGGGCCTTGGTGGTGGCCACTTTTACCATGCGCCAGTTGCGCAGGACATACTCGTGGATCTCGGCCTTGATCCAGTGCACGGCGAAGGAGACCAGTCGCACTCCGACGGTCGGGTCAAAGCGCTTGACCGCCTTCATCAGGCCGATGTTGCCTTCCTGAACCAGGTCAGCCTGGGGCAGACCGTATCCGGCATAACTCTTGGCGACGTGAACGACAAAACGCAGGTGCGACATGACCAGCTGACGGGCAGCCTCGAGATCGCCACCCTGCTGCAAACGCTCAGCCAGCTCACGCTCTTCCTCTGCGGTCAGCACAGGAATCGAATTTACTGCCTGGATATAGCCTTCCAGACTACCTTGCGGAATCAGAGCCATAGTGCGTTGCAATGAAGTTCCCATTTTTTACCTCTTTCTTTTCAATCGAACCAGTCTAACACCCTGAGAGGGTCTGTCTACTGACCGGATATCATTCTGCGGCCCACATCAAACACTGTGCCCAGTTTGAACTCGGGCTATCTTAGGCCGGCAGGATGAATCATGAATGAACAGTCAAAAAAAGGGGGTCACAATCAAGGACCCCCGAAAAGTAGCATGCTAAGTCCATTGTTGCGGAGCTCGCAACCTTCACATGCTTGCCAAGTCAGACGAGCAAGGCAGAGGGGCCACACCCGTATAAGTTCTTCAGCACTTGTAGACTGCTTATAAATCAGAAGGTTCACCGGATCCAGAGCAGATCCTGAAGATAGCTGTTAATCAGATTACTCCGAGAACAGTGGCCGAGCCAGAAACGGCAATTCTTTTACTTGATCCAGCTCTCAAAATCCAGCGCTTTGAAACGCTGATAAATTAATCAGGATGGTTCTATGTCACGAATGTGGCGATGTACCGAGAACCAGGAAGCGATCAGCCCCAGCAAGGCACCCAGCAAGACCAGATTGATCCCGTCTATCGCCCCCATGCCCACCAGCCGGAAATTGCTGTTGTAGAGCCCGGCCAGCTCCTTCACCACACCCTCGCTCCAGATCACCATCACTTCGGTCAACCACCAGGCCAGCATGCCGCCGATGACCCCGAACCAGATGCCGGTATAAAGGAAGGGACGGTGGATGAAGGCGTCAGTCGCCCCCACCAGCTTGAGCACTTCGATTTCTGAGCGCTGGTTGAGGATGTTCAGGCGCAGGGTATTGCCGACGATCAGCAGCACAGCCGAGAGCAACAGCACGGCGATGCCTGTGATGGTATGGCGTAGCAGGTTCATGATCCCCTGCAACCGGGTCAGCCACTGCAGATCCAGTTTGCCCTGCTCAACCCCGTCTTCGTTGTTAAGCTTGCCGAGCAGCTCGGCGGCCCCTTCCGGATTCTGCCAGCGGGGATCCGGAATGACGCTCAGCACGGGCGGCAAGGGGTTGCTGTCCAGATAGTCGAGGGCATCGCCGAAGCCGGAGATCTCGCGAAACTCTTTCAGCGCCTCCTCCCGGCTCATGTAGGTGACGGATTCCACCTCGGGATAGAGCAGGATCCGCTGCTTCATGTCGAGAATGCTCTGCTCTGGCAGATCCTTGCGCAGATAAAGAGAAATCTGGGAGCTGGTCTGCCAGCTGCCTTCCACCACTTCGGCGTTTTTCAGCAAGACGTGGAAGCAGGAGGGCAGCGCCAGGCTGACGCCGAGCACCGCCAGGGTCATCAGGGAGGCGAGCGGATTGCGCCACAGCTCCCCCAGACTGGCAAATGCCTGACGGACGTGATCGACCCCGTACATCATCAGACGGCGCAGCGGTGGCTGTTTATGGCGAACGATAGCCATCAGAGCTCTCCCCCGTGTCGAATATCGGCGACGTGATCCATCCACATGAGCATCATCAGACGGCGCAGCGGCGGTTGTTTATGACGAACGATAGCCATCAGAGCTCCTCCCCCGCCGAATACATGCGGCCCGCCTTGAGGGTCAGGGTGCGGTAGCGCATGCGGGCAATCAGCCCCAGATCATGGGTCGCAATGAGTACCGAGACCCCGAAGCGGTTGAACTCCTCGAACAGCCGCATGATATCCATGGAGAGCTGGGGATCCAGGTTGCCGGTCGGCTCATCCGCCAGCAGCAACGGCGGCTTGTTGACGATGGCTCGGGCGATGCCGACCCGCTGCTGCTCACCACCGGAGAGCATGCGCGGCTGGTAGCGCTCCTTGCCGAGCAAGCCCACCTTGTCCAGCGCCGCCGCAACCCGCTTGTTGATGTCTGTATGACTGTAACCATCGATCACCAGCGGCAGGGCCACGTTGTCAAACACGGTTCTGTCCATCAGCAGACGGTGATCCTGGAAGATCATGCCGATCTGGCGACGCACATAGGGGATATCCCCCCGCTTGATATGGCTGACATCGTCACCGTGAAAGAAGACACGGCCATCGGTCGGTCGCTCCATCACGCCAATAAGCTTCAAAAGGGTACTCTTGCCAGCCCCCGAGTGCCCGGTCAGGAAGGCCATCTCCCCCTTGTGCAGGTGAAAGCTGACCTTCTGCAACGCCTGATGGCCGCCGCTATATACCTTGCTGACCTTATCAAAACGAATCATAACGGATCCCTGACATTGACATGCCCCGACCTGAGTCGGGGCATGTGGCGCTTACTCCTCGCGACTGAAGAGTGCCTCGATAAAGTCGTTTGCGACGAAGGGGCGCAGATCGTCGATCCCCTCGCCCACCCCGATATAACGGATCGGGATCTGGAACTTGTCGGCCACCGCGAAAATGACGCCGCCCTTGGCGGTGCCATCCAGCTTGGTGAGGACGATACCGTCCAGACCCACGGCTTCGCTGAACAGCTTGGCCTGGCTCAGGGCGTTCTGACCGGTGCCTGCATCCAGCGTCAGCATGATCTCGTGAGGTGCTTCTTCATCGAGCTTCTTCATCACCCGCACCACTTTCTTGAGCTCTTCCATCAGGTTGCTCTTGTTCTGCAGGCGACCAGCAGTATCGGCGATCAGCACGTCGGCACCGCGGGAACGGGCAGCCTCAATGGCGTCATAGATGACGGAGGCAGAATCGGCACCGGTATGCTGGGCGATCACGGGTATGTTGTTGCGCTGACCCCATACCTGCAGCTGCTCGACGGCAGCGGCACGGAAGGTATCGCCAGCGGCCAGCATGACGCTCTTGCCTTCGGCCTGGAACTGCTTGGCCAGCTTGCCGATGGTAGTGGTCTTGCCGACACCGTTCACCCCGACCATCAGGATCACATAGGGCTTCTTGCTGGTGTCGATCACCAGCGGCTGCTCGACTTGGGCCAGCATGGCGCCCATGTCCTGCTTGAGCAGGCCGTAGAGTGCCTCGGCATCCTTGAGTTGCTTGCGATCCGCATGCTGCACCAGGCCATCTATGATGCGACGGGTGGTATCGACCCCCAGATCGGCGGTCAGCAGCTGGGTTTCCAGCTCCTCAAACAGATCGTCATCGATCTTCTTGCCACTGAACAGACCGAAGAAACCGGAACCGATATTCTCTTTGGTACGCACCAGACTGCGCTTGAGACGGGCAAAGAAACCCTCCCGCTGCGGCTTGTCCTGAGTGTCATCATCCACTTTGGCGGCCAGCGGCAAGGCAGCCAGTGCGGCGGCTTCAGCCTCCATCTCGGCAACCAGGCGAAGATCTTCCGCTCTCTGGGCCTCTTTGGCGATACGAGCCTCTTCGGCGGCCTGCGCTTCGGCAGCAACACGGGCGACTTCTGCGGCTTGCGCTTCGGCGGCAACACGGGCCACTTCTGCAGCCTGCGCTTCGGCGGCAATACGAGCCGCTTCTGCGGCTTGCGCTTCTGCGGCAACACGGACCGCTTCTGCGGCTTGCGCCTCGGCAGCAACACGGACCGCTTCTGCGGCTTGCGCCTCGGCAGCAACACGGGCGGCTTCTGCGGCTTGCGCTTCGGCGGCAACACGGGCCGCTTCTGCAGCCTGCACTTCGGCAGCAACACGGGCCGCTTCTGCAGCCTGCGCTTCGGCAGCAACACGGGCCGCTTCTGCGGCTTGCGCCTCGGCAGCAACACGAGCTGTCTCGACAGCCTGTGCCTCAACGCGCGCTTGCTCGATCAGCAATTCGTTGACGATGACGGGTTCCAGTTCGGAGGCACACTCCTCCACGACCAGCGGAGCCACGTCCAGCTCAGTGGGAGGGCAATCGTCATCATGAAGTGGAGCGCCAGCATGCAGGGCATCATTTTGTGCACTGGCCGGCAATTCATGCACCACGACCGGCGTAGTATCAGAAATGGGAGCGGGGGAAGCAGTGACCTCAGGCTCAGTGGTAACAGGGGTGGCTTGGGGTGTCTGTGGTTGGACAGCCTCAGCCTCTTCTTTCTTGCGGCCGAAACCCAGCCAGGAAAACAAACCTTTTGCCATCTAAAAAATACTCACTTCGTTGGCTGACTGCTAAGATAGCCGTCCCTCGGCGGGTCGGCATAAAAATGAACCGCCTTATACTACCACTTTATTTTCTGACGACGAAACGCGATGCCCAGAGTGAAACCCAGCCGTAACATCCCGAACAAGAGCCCGGCCCCGCAGGGGAAATCGGGCTTTGTAAGAATCATCAGCGGCCAGTGGAAGGGCCGAAAATTGCCGGTCAAGGATGTGGAAGGGCTCAGACCCACCACGGATCGCGTCAAGGAGACCATCTTCAACTGGCTGGCTCCCCATGTGCGTGGCGTTCGCTGTCTCGATCTGTTTGCCGGCAGCGGCGGCCTGGGGCTGGAGGCGCTGTCGCGCTATGCCGAGCAGGTCACTCTGGTCGAGATGGACAAAGGTGCCGCCGACCAGATCAGAAAGAACCTGACCGCCCTTGGCAGCAGCAAGGGCCTGGTGATCCAGTCCGATGCCGTCAGTTGGCTGCAAGGCCCGGCCACCCCGTTCGACCTAGTGTTCCTGGATCCGCCGTTTCGGCGCGAGCTGCTGCCCCGGGTGTGCGATCTGCTGGAACAGCACGGCTGGCTGGCACCGGATGCTCTGATCTATCTGGAGCGGGAGAAAGAGATGACCGACCTGGCGTTGCCCGCCAGCTGGCAACTGCTCAAGGACAAACAGGCCGGTCAAGTCTGCTATCAACTCTATCTGCGGGACACCAAGAATGACGCTGCGGTTTAAATTCCGTGTAGGAAGGGGACTAGCGTTGGCCCCTCCCCGTCAATTTGGGCAACGACTCAAAGGCAAGCAGGCCGGTCAGGTCTGCTATCAACTCTATCTGCGGGAGGTGAGCAATGAAGCGGATGTTTAATCTGTTGGCGATGGGGCTGACCCTGTTCTTCTGGTTCGGCGTGCTGGTCAGTCTGGTGGCTCCGCTACCCGGCAAGCTGAATGATCTTTTGCCGATCTGCGGCCTGCTCATCGCCCTGGTCCACCTGGTGCAGGCCAGCATGGTCAAGTCTGCCTGCAAACCCTACTTCGTGGTCACCCGGCTCGAAGTCATACTGATACTGGTGTTCGGCGTCTTCGGCATGGCTGATATCCGCGCCCGACTCAAAGCCATCATAGAAGCCAAACAGCACGGTACAGATATCAACAGCGCCGACTGATGCCGGCACTGTCATGGTTCAGGAAGGAGTGCTGGTCACTCCTTCTCTTTTTTCCCCACACTGATACCCAGCTTGATCGACAACACGGCGAGCAGCAACAGCATCATGATGAGCGAGAAGAAATTGCTGCCAAGCTCGGGATACTGCACCTTGACCAGCGCCGCATGCCCGAACCCGCCGATGAAGAAGCAGAGCAGCATGCAAACCGGGGTATTGCCCTCCAGCGAGACATGGCGGTAGTGCTGATAGAGCTGATAAGCCGCCAGCACCAGGGCAATCATGGGAAAGAAGGAGAAGGGCACCGCAGGCTCGATCAGGGCCGACAAGGAAGCATCGCCACAGATACCAACGAGCAGGGCCAGCAGCAGGGGTTTCTTCGGGATCAGATTCTGGTCATGCATGGAGCTGTCCATCCTGTTGACTTAAGAGAGAGGTTCACGGCGCTTCTGGTTCTGAACCTCGGCGCCCATGGCGATCATGCGCAGCTGGCGTATGGTGCGATCTGACAAGGCCCGACACTCCTCGCTGGTCATGTCGAGCGCATCGGCACCTGCGCTGAAGACGATAGTCACCATGGCCTCGGCCTGGATGTAGGCCTCCTCCCGCGGAGCCCCCGAGGTCGCTTCAAGGTAGTCAGTCAGCTCGGCGATGAAGTGCTGGATCTCCCGCGCCACCGCCTGACGAAATGCAGCCGAGGTACCGGAACGCTCGCGCAACAGCAGCCGGAAGATATTCGGGTTGTTCTCGACGAATTCCATGAAAGTCTGCACCGAGGTGCTGATGACACTGCCACCACCCGCGATGCGCTGGCGAGCCTGACGCATCAACTGGCGCAGGGTCAGGCCCCCTTCATCCACCAGCGTCAGGCCCAGCTCCTCCATGTCGCGAAAATGGCGATAGAAGGAGGTCGGTGCTATGCCGGCCTCCCGAGCGACTTCCCGCAAACTGAGGTTGGAAAAACTGCGATTGGCGCACAGTTGGCTGAACGCCGCATCGATCAGAGTACGCCGGGTTTTTTCTTTTTGTTGCGCGCGAATACCCACGAAAACAGTCACCTTCAGGTTATCGAGGCCAAATGATAACCCGAAGGCCGAGCCAGGATCAGGTTTGTCTCCTACTTTTTTACCATTGACCCGAATTCTTGCTACATGGAGAATGGCGCACAGCTGTTCGCTGAAAGGAACCGAGTGAGATGGAACGCCCACCTATCATCATGACCAACACCCTGCTGTTTGCCCTCTCCGGGCTGACCGCACTGATCGCCGTGCCCTGGTACGGTATGACCCATGGCTATGACCTCTGGCAGTGGAGCTGCTTCCTGCTGCTGTTCTGTTACAGCGGCATCTCCATCACAGCCGGTTATCACCGCCTCTGGTCGCACAAGGCCTACAAGGCCCACCGGATCCTGCAGTGGATCTTCGCCATCGGCGGCGCCCTCGCCCTGCAGAACTCGGCCCTGCACTGGTCTTCCGATCATCGCCGTCACCATCGCCATGTGGATGACAACCTGAAGGATCCCTACAGCGCGGGTCGCGGCTTCTGGTATTCCCACATTGGCTGGATGCTGCGCGAGTACCAACGCGAGATCTATAACGATTACAGCAACGTGCGGGATCTGCAGAACAACCCCATCGTTGCCTTCCAACACAAGCACTATCTGGCGCTGACCCTGACCACCAATCTGGGCATTCCGCTGCTGCTGGGGCTTGTCCACGGCGATCTGCTCGGCATGCTGCTGCTGGCAGGGGTGCTGCGCATGGTGATGACCCACCACACCACCTTCTTCATCAACTCCCTGGCCCACATCTGGGGCAGTCAGCCATTTACTGACCGCAATACGGCAAGGGACAACGGCATCCTGGCCCTCTTCACCTTCGGCGAGGGTTATCACAACTTCCACCACCTGTTCGAAAACGACTACCGCAACGGCATCCGCTGGTGGCAGTTCGATCCCACCAAGTGGCTGATCCGCAGCGCCTCTTGGTGCGGGCTGGCCCGGGATCTGAGGTCCTGCCCGGAAGAGCGGATCGAACAGGCAAGACTTGAGATGCAACTCAAGCGCGCCCAGGCCAAATTGCGTAAACGCGAAGACAGGGAACTGTGGCAGGCATTGTTGCAGGAGGAGTACGACAAACTGAGCCAGCAGTTGCAGCTCTACTATGCCAGCCGCAAGTCTCTGCTGGAGCAGCGCAAACGCAAGGCGCTGGCCCGCTACGACAAGCTGAAACTGCAACTGGAGTATCGCAACCTGCACGACGGCTTCGTTGCCAGCAAGCGCAACTGGAGCCGGTTGCTGGCGGGCATCGCCTGAGTTACAGGCCCCGCCACAGCACACAGAGACCGCCAACCGGCGGTCTTTTTATGGGCACAAACTTGGGGTCTGGCCATAAAAAATGGGGTGACATTTCCATGTCACCCCCTCGCAAATAGCATGTTCCATATTGGAGTCCGGTCCTGCCGGGTTCTGCCCTGTTTCTTGAGTTTCCGCTACCCATCCGAATCAGGTGCCTGCTGGAGCGATCCAACTGGCGGTTCCCTTCACGACCTTTTTCCACACGACGGACGAGCCGCCGTGTTTGTCCTTGCGATTGAAATATTACGCACTTAAATAAAATAAAAAACCGTTTTATTCAGTCTGCCATGCAAGCGACAGTTCGCTACCAGGATTCCTACACAAGAACAATCTGATTAAAAACAATACGATAAGATAGAATATCGCCTTTGGATGGCAAACGTTATCCTCTAAGGCGCACAAGGCTTTACGAGATCTCGCACACGCTCACAACCAGCGCTGCAAGGGCAACCAGTCACTCATCTTCGCCAACAGCCGGCGCAGGGTTGAGTGAGACGCAGCCACTGAATGAGCAGACAGCTGCTGCCAGTGCGTCAGCCACTGCTGCAGCTCGGCGCAGAGCGCTGGGCACTCGAGATGCAACATCAATTCGGTGTTGAGCATCAGGGATCGAGGATCCAGATTGAAGCTGCCAAGCAGCGCCTCCCCGTCCCCGATCAGGATCAACTTGGCATGCAGGCTGAGGGTATCCCCCTCCAGCTCGGACAGCACTATCCCCTGCCGGATCATCCAGGGACGATGGCGCCGGTAAGCACCATACACCAGGGGTACATCCGTACTGGCCAAGGAGTTGGTGAGGATCTCGATATTCACCCCAGCCTGGCGCTGCTGCCTGAGCCGACGGCGCAACCCCCGGGTCAGGATCAGGTAAGGACTCACCAACTTCAGGGAGCCCGCGTTGTCAGCCAGCTTGCGCCAGAGCAGGGGCGCCGTGGTCGGTCGCGACACCAGCCCCTTGCCGGGTCGGTCGAACCACACCTCGGCCCGCCCCTGATGCCAGGTCAGGGAGACGGGCTCGGCTTCGAACAGACTGGCAGGCAGGTCGTAGACTGCGGCAACGTGCGGATCTGTCATTGTGAGCAGGAAGTCGTTCACCACTGTCACCTCGGCCCGCTGCAGGGGACGGCGCAACAGGCGGCGGATCGGGTGACTCCAGCGGCTGCGCCAGAATTGGTCGAAGCCCTGTTCTGCCTGCTGGCAGACAGGGCCGCGGCAGGCGAGGTCCAGATCGACGAATCGGGGCGTACCGCCCAGCCCGAAGTAGCGGTCACCTATGTTGCGGCCACCGATCACTGCCTGACTGCCATCCACCAGCAGCAACTTGTTGTGCATGCGGTGATTGATGCGGCGAAAGCTGAGCAGCCCCTCCAGCAGCAGGGTCAGCGGACGCCAGCCCCGCAACCAGAACGGATTGAACAGCCGTACTTCTATGCCGGGCTGACGCGCGACTATCTCCAGAAAACGGTTGTCACCGGCATAAAGGTCGTCAATGAGCAGCTGTACCCGCACCCCGCGCCGGGCTGCGTGCAGCAACTCGGACAGCAACAGCTTGCCGCTGCTGTCCTCTTCCCAGCTGTAGTACTGGGCCTGGATCCGGCTGCGGGCGTTACGGATCATCTGGCAACGCACCTTGAGTGCCAGTTCGGGCTGGTCGATCAGTGCAAACTCACCCGGGATCATGGCGTCATCTGCTTGTCATGGAGGAATGGCATAACGCTGGCTACAGGCCTCGTTGGAATGTGGATAAAGGAATTTACCATGGAACTCAGTGATCGCCCCGCCATCAGCTATCGACCGCAAGCCAGCCAGCCGGATCCCTCCCCGACCGGTCAGCTGACACCCTGGTATCTGCAACACAGGGATCAGGGCTGGGAACCCTTTTCTTCTCCCGAGCAGCCCCACTAAAGATCCCCCTGACCGGTGGGGTGATCAGGGCCGGGCCGCCTCTATGGCGGCCGCCTTGCCCTCCAGTTGTGGCAGGCTGAAGCGATAGGCCACATAGTACTTGTAGATGGTACTGACGTAGTTGATGGGGCCCTGCCCCACCTCGTTGGACACCAGCTGCTCCACGTTGCCAAACCAGACGTTGGGATCCAGCCCGGCGGCTTGCGCCTTGGCCCTGAGTGCCTGTACCCGGTTCGGTCCGGCATTATAGGCTGCCAGTGCAAACAGGTGGCGATTGAGCTGATCCAGCGCAGGATCGTTGAAATAGGTGTCCAGGATAAGCCGCAGATAGCGGCAAGCCGCCTCCACATTGCCCTCCAGACTGGCTAATCTGGCGCCACGTATGCCCACCTCGCTGCCGGTACTCGGCAACAGCTGCATGATCCCCACGGCCCCCCGTCCCGAGCGCGCGCCGGTATTGAGCCCAGACTCCTTGTAGGCCAGTGCCGCCAGCATCAGCCAGTCCAGTTGATACTTGTCGGCATACTGCTCAAGCACCTTGCGGATGGTCGACAGCCGCCCCATGGGATCGGGCGCCAGAATATTGCTCATCTGGTCGCTGCGCACCAGCAACTGGCGCAGTGTCATGTCGTTGTAGAGGGAGTGCTTGCCCGTATCGGCCAGGTAACCGTTGACCGCCTTGAGCAGCTCGGGGCTGTTTTTACGCAGGGCCCAGGCACTGCGGCCATTATCCCGCAGCGGGATCAGCTTGTGTGCCCTGAGGCCGCTGATCATGCCAAGCCAGATGCGCCCCTTGAAGCTGTCGGTCACTGTGAGGGGTATTATACCTGCCGCCACCATCTCCAGCAGATCCACATCCTGCAGGTATTCGGGGACAGTCTCGATATAAATGGGGGGAAGCCCCAGCTCTCGAAACAACCAGTTGAGCTGGCGCAGACTCTCGTAATAACTGGAGCTGGCCCGCACCCAGACGCGCCGGCCGGAAAGCTGGGTGATACGGTTGAACGTCGGCAGAGCGTGCTGACTCACGATCCACTCTTCGATGGGGGCTATCACCGGATTGGAGAAGGCCACCTGCTCGCGCCGGGTCGGGGTCACCGTCATGTTGGCCGCCACCAGATCGCCACGCCCCTCTGTGAGGTAGTCCAGCAGCTTGTCCTGGCGCACCGGTATGTAGATGATCTTGAGCTTGATCTGCTCCCTGGCGAGGTAGGTCTGGTTCAGCCAGCGCTCGAAACCCTGCAGCTGATTGACCAGAATGCCGTGCTGGGCGCCTTTATCGAGAAAAAAGAAACCCCGCTCATAGACCACCAGGGCCCTGAGTTCTTTCTTTTGCAGTATATGTTCGAGATCCCCGGGTTGGGGCAAGCGCTGTGGCTTGAGGTCCGCCGCCAGCAGAGGAAGACACCAGAGGGCCAGCAGGCCCCAGATCCATCGCTGCATCATGATGTAATCGCCTTCTGTGGACCAGGTAGCACCGGACTGTTGGTCAGCAGGATAAGTCGTTATAGAAGGTGGGATTCACGGCAGAGATCTCGCCGCGTCATCATGTGTACGCCTTCTGTTGGCCGACTCCCGCCGGGCAAACCGTCTGTGGGATAACTAACTATAGAACGCAGACCCACAGCAGAAGGGTCAACACGGCAGGCGAACCCGCCGTGTCACTACCGGGCTCAGATAGAGCGGGCGCGCAGCTCGAAAATCAGCTTTTCGGCGGTGCAGGTGAATTGCAGCCGGGCCTTCAGGATCACGCCGCTGGCACCCTGGCTCAGCTCGCTGCTGATCATGGCTTCGGCAGTCACCTGCTTGGCCAGCGCCTCATAGGCCGCCAGCTTGGCGCGGGCATCGGCTTCTGTTGCAGCTTCGATCACCAGCTCCATCAGATCGTCACCTTCACCAATGATGGTGCCGATCTCGGCAAAACAGCCGCAGCTGTCGCAGGTTTCGTTCAATTCAACTTTCTCGTCTACAGACATACTTCCACTCCTACTTATTTCGGATGATTGGCATCGTCACGCAAGGCGTTACGAAAATCCCTGATGGCGGTGCCCAGATCCTCACCGGCGCCGGCCAGGCGTTTGCTGCCAAACACCACGACCACCACCACGAGCAGGATCAACAAATGCCAGATATGAATTCCACCGAGTCCCATCGGGATACTCCTGACTGATAGATACGCTTTGTTTGTATCAAAAGAAGGCGCAAGGATTGTTGGGCAAAATCAAGACAGGTGCAAGTTTGCAAATAAATCACCAAAAAAATACGGCGACCCAGGGTCGCCGTATGAATTGATGCTACTTGTCCCCTCAACCGCTACATCCTGTACCAGCCGCCATGAAGGCGAGAGACGAACCGAGCATAGGGTCGCCAAGATATGAAAACAAATGGTATAAATTCATCTAAGAATTGAAAGGGATTCATATCATGTTGTTGGAACAGCTGGGGCGTATCGACCTCAATCTATTGATTATCCTGCAAGTTTTACTGGAAGAGCGGAATGGTAGCCGGGCCGCCCGTCGCCTGCATCTGAGCCAGTCTGCCGTCAGCAAGGCCCTGGGTCGCCTGCGGGAGACCTTCGATGATCCCCTGTTCGTGCGCTCCGCCTACGGGCTGGAACCCACGGCCCGCGCTCTGGTGCTGCAACAGCAACTGCAACCCATACTGCTGTCCCTGGACAACCTGATCCAGCCGCCGGATTTCGATCCGGCCAGCACAGAGCGGGAGTTTGTGATCGCCAGCATGGACAGCGCCTTCACCCTGTTTGCCCCGCTCTATTTGAGCGAGCTGAAACGCCAGGCACCGGGCATACGGCTGCGCTACGAGGAGTGGACCGAGAACAGCCTGACCGAGATGAGCCAGGGTCAGGTGGATATTGCCTTCACGGTGCGGGAGAACTGCATCAGCTCGGACTTTCGGCTCGATACCCTGCCCAACGCCATCTGCCAGCGGCTGCTCGCCATCGATGATCTCACCTGTCTGGTGCAGCACGATCACCCTGCCCTGCACGAACCCGAATGGGACCTCGCCCGCTACCTGGCCTATCCCCATGTGCAGACCTATTGCGAGGGACGGGATCGCTGGATGCTGGATCACAAGCTGGCGGGGATGGAGCTCTACCGCCGGATTGAGGCAACCGTGCCCTCGTTCGAGGCCGCGCTGCGAATGGGCATGCACTCGGACATGATAGTGACCCTCTCCAGACTCTATGCACGCCACGCCACCCAGGTCTATCCGCTGGTGCCGCTGCCGCTGCCCATTGCCCTCGACAGCATCTCCCACCTGCTCATCTGGCATCAGCGCCACGAAGAGGACCCGGGCCACCGCTGGTTACGGGAGACACTGCTCGCCCTCATCATGAGCAAGCTGGAACCCTCGGCAACCGAGCCGTCCTGACTATCAGCACCGAGCAAGAGAACGCCCAGCCTTCCTCATCATGAGTGAGCCGGATACCGCCGCCAACGACTGGCCTGATTATCAGTGCTGGCGAGGGGAGAGCCTGACCGTCAGCCCTGACCCGTCACCGCCAGATAGTGGTGGACACCGTCCAGCAGCATCTGCACCGCAATCATCACCAGCAGCATGCCCATCAGCCGTTCCACGGCTGTGAGTCCTCGCTCACCCAGCAGCTTGTTGAATACCTCGTAGAACATCAGGATCACTGCGCTGGCACCCCAGGCCATCAACAGCGCCAGCGACCAATCCGTCATCCGGGTCGGCTCCTGGTTTGCCAGCAGCAACAGGGAGGCAAGAATGGAAGGACCGGCAATCATGGGGATGGCCATGGGCACCAGGAAGGGCTCCTCGCCCGCCGCCAGCCCGGTCACCCCACCCTCGCTCGGGAAGATCATCTTGATGGCGATGAGAAACAAGATGATGCCGCCTGCGATACTCACCGCTTCCTGGCGCAAATTGAGGAAATTGAGGATCTGCTGACCGGCAAACAGGAAGGCCATCATGATGGCCAGCGAAAACAACAGCTCCCGCATCATCACCTTGCGCCGTCGCTTGGGATCGATATGACGCAGGATCGACAGGAAGACCGGCAGGTTACCCAGCGGATCCATGATCAGAAACAACATGACGGCAGCGGAGAAAGTGTCCATACGATTCCAGGGCAATGCCCGGGCCAAGCCTTCGACAGAGAAAAACAGGAGGAAATACTAACAAAGGGGCAAGGATTCGGCGAGCACCAAGGACGTGCCCGCCGTGAAGGTCAACCGTGGTTGCAGATCTTGTCGGCGTGGGTCTGGAAACCCTGCGCTGATTCGATGAACTTGCCGCGCTGTGCCAAGAAGGCGATCAGCGCCTCGGCATCCATCCCGCTCGCGCTGCAGGTGTGAAAACGGGCATCGGCACCGAAGTGCTCATCGATCGCCTGCTTGAGGCTGGCACGGGTAAATTGCCCCCCTTGTGCCAGCATCATCTCCATCACCTCGTGACCGTGTACCGATTGAGTCATAGCAAACCTCATTAATAAACATATTTAATGCCTATTAAATCCTGCGCCGAAGGGGGTGACCTTGATATAGGCCAATAAATTGCCGATTTCCCTCATAGCAAGCTGGTCGTGAGTACCGCTTTGTCGATAATGTGGCAACCTGACAAGGGGATGGCTACACTAACGCCCCTTTTTGCCATCGCAGACAGAATATAAGGACATTGGCGTCATGCTGTTCCATGGATTGGCTTTCAAGCCCTGGCGGATCTGGACCCGCCGTCCCCTCTGGTTGAAGACCCTGATTGGCATGTTGACGGGGATCGGGCTGGGACTCGGCTTCAGTGAACAGGCGTTGCAGCTCAAGCCCCTTGGCGTCCTGTTCGTCAACACCATACAGATGCTGATGGTGCCGCTCATCTTCTGTTCTGTCATCGCCGGCCTCACCTCCCTGCTCAAGGGCAAGAGCCTGGATCGGATTGGCAGCAAGGCCATAGGCCTCTATCTCTTTTCCACCGCCATCGCCATCTGCATCGGTCTGATGATGGGCTGGCTGCTGGAACCCGGCATGGGCGCCAACATGGGGCCCTATGAGCGGGTCGGCATGGCGGAACAGCCAACCCTGGCCAGCGTGCTGAGCCATCTGGTACCACGCAACCCGGTGCAGGCCATGGTGGATGGCAAGATACTGCAGGTGATCGTTTTTGCGGTCGCCCTCGCCCTCGCCCTCAACGCCACAGGCCGACGCGGTCGCCCCGCCATCCTCTTCTTTACCTCGCTGGCAGAGGGAATGTTCAAGCTGACCCAGATGGTCATGGCGCTGGCGCCCTATGGCGTCTGCGCCCTGATGGCCTGGATGACGGGCAAATACGGGGTGAGTCTGCTCTTGCCGCTGCTCAAGGTGATCGGCGCCGTCTATCTCGGCTGCCTGCTCCATGTGCTTGGCGTCTATAGCAGCCTGCTTATCCTGCTGGCACGGCTCAACCCGCTGCACTACTTCAAGAGCATCGTCGATGCCCAGGCCGTGGCCTTCACCAGCAGCTCCAGCAGCAGCACACTGCCCATCAGTCTGGCCTGCGCCGAGAAGCGGCTCGGGGTCTCACCCGCCATCACCGCCAAGGTGCTGCCCATCGGCGCCACCATCAATATGGACGGCACCGCCCTCTACCAGGGAGTCACAGCCCTGTTCGTGGCCCAGGCATTTGGCGTGGATCTGCACATGGTGGATTACCTGACCATCATCAGCATCGCCACCCTGGCCAGTATCGGTACCGCAGGCACACCGGGCACAGGGCTCATGTTGCTGACCCTGACGCTCACTGCGGTAGGGTTGCCGCTGGAAGGAGTAGCCCTCATCGCCGGGATCGACAGGATCCTCGACATGGCGCGTACCACGGTCAACGTGTCCGGCGATATTCTGGTGTCCGTACTGATTGCTCGCAGCGAGAAGGAGCTGGATCTGGCGACCTATCACGACGCCAGTGCAGGAGATGATATCGACTTCACCCTGCGCTGAGGCAGGGTGAGGGATTAACTATCGTGGGGATCGTGATGACAGCGCCAGCAGACCTCAAAGTTGGCGCCGTTCTCCTCCCCGCACTGACCGCAGAGCCAGCCATTGCCCTGGCGCTGCTGATAACGTTCGATGACCCGTCCTGCCTTGCTGCGATCCTGCTCGCGCACCATCAGGGTCACCTGCAACAGATCCACCGGCAGCTCGCCCAGCGCCCCCGACAGGGCCTCGCCGTTGAGTCGCACCAGTACCCCTTCCACTTCCAGCGCCCCTTTCAGGGCATGGGCCTCCAGCGAATGGGAAGCCCGATAAAGATTGATCCATTGATCCATGCCTTCCCCCTGCAACCGCTTGTTGATGCCATGTCTAGCATGACACCATGCCCCTCTTCCATCCTCTGGATCGAACCTGGATCCCAGGATCCACGGCTTCCCCTGACCTGTCTGTCACAGCAAGTTGTCTATCCCGTAATCGGCCCCCTGCGCCACCATAAAATCGATAAAGGCCCGCAACTTGCGCGGCATCAGCCGCCGCTCCGGGAACAACAGATAAATCGGCACCTTGGGCTGCTGCCACTCGGGCAGCAGGGGCACCAGGGCGCCGCTGGCAAGCTCCTCATGGCAAAGCATGGCGGGCAGGGAGGCGAGCCCGAGCCCCGCCTTCGCTGCCTCTCTGGCACAGGTTATATTATTAACCCTAAAGCGGGAGGGAGGGTCAACCAGCACCTCTCTTCCATCCAGCTCGAAGCACCAGTGCGAAGCCAGAAACCCGCTGCTCACCGCCACCCTTTCATGGCGCACCAGATCCTCGGGATGAGTGATGGCCGGACTGCGGGCCAGATAATCCGGGCTGGCACACAGCAGCCGCTCAGTGCTCCACAGCCGCCGCGCCGCCAGGTTGGAATCGCTCATGTCGCCGATGCGCACTATGGCGTCCAGCCCCTCGTTGATGGGATCCACGATGCGATTGGTCAGCTCCAGCTCCACCTGCAGTCCCGGATAAACTTGCAGAAATTTGGCCACCAGCCGACCCACCACCAGCTGCCCCGTCTCGATGGGTACCGCCAGCTTGAGAATGCCGGTCACCTCCTGCTGGCTGGCGCTCACCATCAGCTCGGCCTGAGCCAGCTCATCCACTGCCTTGCTGCAGCGCAGATAGTATTGCTCACCGGCCTCGGTCAGGGTGAGCTGACGGGTTGAGCGGTAGAGCAGCCGTACGCCGAGGCGCTGCTCCAGCTCTGCGATACGGCGACTCACGGTCGCCTTGGTCATGCCCAGATCCTGGGCAGCCCCAGTAAAGGAGCCCTTGTCGACGATCCGCACCAGGATCAAGGCAGCGTTCAGATCCATTGTTGCACCAGTGAAACTGTATATCTCATTAATGGATACTAATCGAAACAGTTGGCCAGTGTTAGCCTGCGCTGCTTAAGTTCAGGAATCCCCAAAATGAGCCAACACAAGAAAATCCCCCTGCTGGCCGCCATGGTGCTGGCCCTGCTTGGCCTGCTGTTCGCCGGTTACTGGTATCTGCATGGCCGCTATTTCGAGAGTACCGACAACGCCTACCTGCAGAGCGAAGTGACCGGGATCGGATCCAAGCTGCCCGGCTACATCAGTGAGGTGCTGGTCACCGACAACCAGGCGGTGAAGGCCGGTCAGCTGATCGCCCGACTGGACGATCGGGAGTACAAGACCAGGGTGGCCGAGGCCGAGGCCGACCTGCACCTCAATCAGGCGACCGCCGAGAATCTGGCCGCGACCCGGACCCAGCAACTGAGCCTGATCCGTCAGGCCGAGGCCAAGGTCGCCTCCGCCAATGCCGAGCAGGTGCGCGCCAGACAACAGGTGCAAAGGGTCAGCCAGCTCAACCAGCGCCATTACAGCTCGCAAGACAGCCTGGATGAAGTGCGGGCCGGACTTCAGGTCAATCAGGCGCAGGAACAGGAAGCCAGGGCCGCCCTGCAAGCCGCCCGTGAACGCCTGCTGGTGCTGGATGCCGAGGCCAAGCAGAATGAGGCCAGGCTGGCATTGAGCGAGGCGCAGTTGGAACAGGCCAGACTGGAGCTGAGCTACACCGAGTTGCGGGCACCGGCTGACGGCATCATAGGAAAACGCAGTCTGCGGGCAGGGCTCTACGTTCAGTCCGGCATGCAGGTCGCCAGTCTGGTGCCGCTGCAACAGGTGTGGGTCGAGGCCAATTTCAAGGAGACCCAGCTGCACCATATGCAACCGGGCCAGAAGGTCAAAGTGATCCTTGACGCCTATCCGGATCAACCGGTCGAGGGGATCATCGACAGTCTGGCCCCCGCCACCGGCGCCAGGTTCGCCCTGCTGCCACCGGAGAATGCCACCGGCAACTTCACCAAGATTGTGCAGCGGGTACCGGTCAAGATCCGCATCCCCGAGCCGGGTGCCCTGGCAGGCAAGCTGCTGCCGGGCCTCTCCACCGAGGTGATAGTGGATACCCGTGACCCTGCCGCCCTGGTGGCAGCCAACTGATGGAACCCATTCCACGTCGCAACTGGATCGCCGTCATGGGGGGCCTCATTGGCGCCTTCATGGCCATCCTCGACATCCAGATCACCAACGCCTCCCTGAAGGATATTCAGGGGGCCCTGTCGGCCACCCTGAGCGAGAGCTCCTGGATCTCCACCTCCTATCTGGTGGCGGAGATGATCGCCATTCCCCTGAGCGGCTGGCTGAGTCGGGGTCTGAGTGTGCGTCGTTACCTGTTGTGGACCACGGGGGCCTTTATCGTCGCCTCCGTGCTCTGCTCGTTCAGCTGGAACCTCACCAGCATGATCGTCTTCCGGGCGCTGCAGGGTTTCACCGGCGGGGCGCTGATCCCCATGGCCTTCTCCCTCATCGTCAGCCTGCTGCCACTGCACAAGCGAGCGACCGGCATGGCACTGTTCGGCCTCTGTGCCACCTTCGCCCCCGCCATAGGTCCGACTCTGGGTGGCTGGCTGACGGAGCAGCTCTCCTGGCACTACATCTTCTACCTGAACGTACCGCCCGGCCTGCTGGTGATGGCCATGCTGGCCCA
Source organism: Aeromonas salmonicida (assembly GCF_028355655.1). NCBI lineage: Bacteria > Pseudomonadati > Pseudomonadota > Gammaproteobacteria > Aeromonadales > Aeromonadaceae > Aeromonas > Aeromonas salmonicida. The sequence continues at coordinate 4,459,201 of NZ_CP110645.1, forward strand.
TGGTCTGGACAAGAAGCCGGTCGACTGGACAGTGATCAAGCAGGTGGATCTCATCGGCATCATCACAATGGCGATGGGACTGGGTCTGCTGGAAGTGGTGCTGGAAGAGGGCAACAGAGAGGACTGGTTTGGCTCGAGCTTCATAGTGCGGCTCACCGTCATCTCTGTGGTGGCCCTGGTGTTCTTCGTCATCAGCCAGCTGCTCAGACGCCATCCGCTGGTCAACCTGCGGCTGCTGCACAACCCGCGCTTCGCGCTGGCCTGCTTTGCCTATCTGGTGCTCGGCATGGCGCTAATGGGCTCCATTTATGTGCTGCCGCTCTACATGGCGCAGATCCACAACTACAACGCGCTGGAAATCGGTGAGGTGCTGATGTGGATGGGGCTGCCCCAACTGCTGGTGTTGCCGCTGGTGCCCAAGCTGACCCACAAGATAGACCCGCGCTATCTGGTGAGCTTCGGTTTTCTGATATTTGCCATCAGCTGCTTCATGAACATGAACATGAGTGCCGACTACGCCGGCCCCCAGCTTATCCAGTCGCTGATAGTGCGGGCGCTGGGTCAACCCTTCATCATGGTGCCGCTCTCTCTGGTGGCGACAGCCAGCCTGAGTCACGACGAGATCCCCTCCTCCTCGACCCTGCTCAACGTGCTGCGCAACCTGGGGGGTGCCTTTGGCATCGCCATCATAGCGACCCTGATCGACAACGACACCCGCGTCCATGTCAGCCAAATCAGCAGCACGCTGGCCGCCAGCAGCATAGAGGGGCAGAGCTACCTGCTGCAGCTGGCCCGGAGCATGATGGCGCAGGGTTCGGGTCCCGAGCTGGCCCAACAGCAGGCCCAGGCCATGCTGTCGAACACCATCAGCCGCGAGGCTGCCATCATGGCTTACAACCAGGTGTTCTACGTAATGGGCATCTTCCTGCTCATCGCCAGCGCCCTGATGCTGCTGCTCAAGCAGCCAGCCCCCAGAGCGGCCGATGCCGAGCCGCTCGAGGCATAGCAAAGGCGTAAAAACAGACACAAAAAATGGGCCAACAGGCCCATTATTCTTGCTGGTGATCAGCTGCCCGTCAGCGAACCTGAGGGATCAGGTGCAAGTGACGAAAGAGACCGGCTCTGCTTCACCCCGCCAGGGAGGCTGCGATCAGAAACTGGGCCGCGAAGTAGCTGCTCATGATCCAGGCCGTGGCATGAGGAAAGGGACGCCGGAACCTGTCCAGCGCCAGCATGCTGTCGGAAAAGAGGAACATCAGTGCCCCCACCAGGGCGGCGGCACTGCCCGCGGTCAAGGAGGCGTGCCAGGCACCGGCAGCCACCCAGGCCATGCCGATGATCACCAGCATGTAACAGAAGACGGGGATCTTCATCTCCCCCAACCGGCCCCACAGCAGGCCGAACACCATGCCTGCCACCAGCAGCAGCAAGAGGCCATCCACCAGGTTCAACACCAGGGGTCCCTGGGCAAAGCCGACTATGTAGCAAAGGTGTGCGACAAAAAATGCCGCCAGTCCCTGAATGAAGCGATCCCTTGGCAACATCAGCAGTACGTCACCGGCCAGCGACAGGCAGAGCCCGAGCAGGATCCAGGCGTGTGAGCCGTCATGGTCATCGCTCTGATAGCCAAACGCCAGCGCTATGATGAACAACATGGTCAGCGGCTTGCTGATATAGAACTGACGGGAGTCTGAGCCGTAGGCCGCACGAATGTGCCACCAGCCCGATGCGATGATCAAGAAACTCAATAACATGCCCTGCTCCTCACGTGTTGCTCGCAGTCATACGGCAACATCTTCTGACTGGCAGCAGAGTAGCAAATTCCCTCGGCCAGTGGCAGGGGAGCTCAGCAAATGAGCAGCCTACGCCTAAAGTCTAATTGCCCGCTAGCCCTGGTCAGGGCATAAGGAAGGGTCTGGAGGATCACCATGGAAGACGAAATGAAAAACTATCTGCCCGCTATCGATATCATGATGTGCCATCTGGGGATCAGCTTCGAGCAAGCCTGCGAACAGCTTGGACTCAGTCCGCAAGAACAGCAGGCGCTGGATCAGTTGCAACAGCAGGCTCAGTCAAACTAGCCCTCCCGATATGGATATCATGATGTTCCAGAACCGGGGATCAGCTTCGAGCAGGCCTGCGAACAGCTTGGACTCAGTCCGCAAGAACAGCAGGCGCTGGATCAGTTGCAACAGCAGGCTCAGTCAAACTAGCCCTCCCTCACGATGTGCCGTCTGGGACTAGCATGCGAGCTGCCGGGCCTCAGTTTACTGGCACAACAGACCCTGAGCCAGCTGCAGGAACAGGATCCGCAAGAATAAGCCCCGATTGGGAAAATAAAAACGGCGCCTTGATGGCGCCGTTTTTATTAGCATTTTTTATTGGTGAACCACACGTCGCCGTTGCAGCCAGACGATCAGCCCGAACAGCAGGAAGCCCGGGAACCACATCAGCTCCTTGGACCAGCGCTCGGTAGGTGCCTTGACGGAGAGGATCTCCTGGTCAAACTCCATGCCGGCCACTGCCGCCGGGCTGCCGAAGGTCACGCTGTCGATCAGGGTCTTGCCATCCTGCTCATAGAGCGTCAGCCCCAGATTCGCCAACCGCTCTTCACCATTGGCGCCATCCGGTACCGCAATCAACAGGGTAGACTGGCGAGCCTTGCCCACCCCATCCTCACCCTGGATCCGCAGCCGCAGCGTACTTTCCGCCTCGACCTCACCCATGGTCCGGGCAAGCTGGGCTGGCGGTGTACTGCGGTAGGGATCGTGCACCATGTCCATCCAGAAACCGGGACGGAACAGGGTGAAGGCCACCAGCAGCAGCAAGATGTTCTCGTACCAGCGACTCTTCACCAGGAACCAGCCCTGGGTCGCAGCGGCAAAGATCAACATGGCGATGGTCGCCACAATGAAGATCAGCACCCCATGGGCAAAGTCCACGTCGATCAGCAGCAGATCCGTGTTGAAGATGAACAGGAAGGGCAACGCCGCAGTGCGCAAGCTGTAGTAGAAGGCCGTGATGCCGGTCTTGATGGGATCACCCTTGGAAACGGCAGCCGCCGCAAACGAGGCCAGACCCACAGGTGGCGTCACGTCCGCCATAATGCCGAAGTAGAACACGAACAGATGGACTGCTATGAGCGGCACTATCAGGCCGTTCTGCTGACCAAGCGTCACCACGACCGGTGCAAGCAAGCTGGACACCACTATGTAGTTGGCCGTGGTGGGCAGCCCCATGCCGAGGATCAGGCTCAGCAGGGCGGTGAGCAGCAGCATCAGCAGCAGGTTGCCCATGGAGAGGAACTCCACCAGATCCGCCAGTACCAGGCCAACCCCTGTCTGGGAGACGGCACCGACTATGATCCCCGCCGTGGCGGTGGCAATGCCGATACCGATCATGTTGCGGGCACCGGCGACCAGCCCTTCCCGCAGATCCACCATGCCATCGAGCAGCGAGCCGTAGTCATGCTTGCCATCGGTACGCAGCCAGTTGAGCAGCGGCCGCTGGGTCAGCAGTATGATGACCAGCATGACGGTGCCCCAGAAGGCCGACAGGCCCGGCGAGAGGCGCTCCACCATCAGACACCACACCAGTACCACCACGGGCAGCAGGAAGTGCAGGCCGGAGAGCAGCACGGCGCGGGTGTTGGGCAGCTCGAGCAGCGGCTTGTCGGGATCTTCCGCCGCCAGCGGTTCATTGCTGGCAGCTATCTTCAACAAGCCCACATAGGTGGCAGCCAGCAGCAACGAAATGCCCGGCAGCGCATAGTCACCCAGCACGGGTTTGAGCCAACCCAGGCCGTAGTAGACCGCCAGCGACAGGCCGCTGATGAGGGCTGCGCCGAAGGCGAAGCCGGTCAGCCGACGCAGCCAGGGTTTCGGCTGATGGTTGCCGATGGGCTCCATGCCCAGCTTGAGTGCCTCCAGATGGACGATATAGAGCAGCGCTATATAGGAGATGGTCGCCGGCAGGAAGGCATGCTTGATGATCTCGACGTAGGGGATGCCCACATACTCCACCATCAGGAAGGCCGCAGCTCCCATCACGGGAGGCATGATCTGGCCGTTGACCGAGGAGGCTACCTCGACTGCCCCAGCCTTCTCTGAACTGAAGCCCACCTTCTTCATCATGGGGATGGTGAAGGTGCCCGTGGTGACCACGTTGGCGATGGACGAACCCGAGATGAGACCGGTCAGGGCGGAGGCCACCACAGCCGCCTTGGCCGGACCACCGCGCAGGTGACCGAGCAGGCTGAAGGCGAGCTGGATAAAGTAGTGACCGGCACCAGCCCTCTCCAGCAGGGCACCAAACAGCACAAACAGGAACACGAAGCTGGTCGACACGCCGAGGGCTATGCCAAACACCCCTTCCGTGGTGATCCACTGGTGGTTGGCCAGGGCAGTGAAGCTCACGCCGCGGTGAGCCAGCAGACCCGGCATCCAGGGGCCAGCCAGGCTGTATACGAGGAACAGCAGGGCGATGACCGCCAGGGCGGGGCCCAGGGCCCGCCGTGCCGCTTCCAGCAGCAAGGGGATGCCGATGCAGGCCGTGATCAGGTCCGAGGTGGTGAGGCTGCCAGGACGCAGGGCCAGCGCTTCATACATCACGAACAGATAAGAAGCCGCTCCGGCAGCAATCAGCCCCAGCGCCATGTCGCTGAGCGGCACTCGATCCCGGGGTGAACTACGAAACGCCGGAAACACCAGATAGGCCAGCAACAGGGCAAAGGTGAGGTGAATGGCGCGGGTCTCGGTATCATTGAGCACGCCAAAACCCAGCATGAAGGGCAGTGGCGAGGCGATCCAGAGCTGAAACAGGGACCATGCCAGCGCCAGGGCGGTAATGAGCCAGCCCATGAGGCCAAGCGGCAGACGAGCGCCCACATCCTGGGCGATCAGTTCCTCGGTAGAGAGTTGTTTATCTTGCATAGGGTTAACTTGTGCCAACGAGTACAACAAAAACGACACCCGCCGCCACAAACAGCGCAGCCAACGGGTGTCGAGGGAGTGACAAAGGCCCTTGGGCCCTCAATCAGAGCCAGCCGCGCTCTTTGTAGTAGCGAGCAGCCCCTTCATGCAGCGGTGCAGAGAGCCCTACCTTGATCATGTCGGCCTCTTTCAGGTCGGCAAAGGCAGGGTGCAGGCGCTTGAAGCGATCCAGGTTGTCAAAGACAGACTTCACCAGCTGATAGACCACTTCCGGATCGGCCTTGGCGCTGGTGGAGAGCACAGCCTTGCCACCGATGGACGGGGTCGGCTTGTCGCTGCCCTTGTAGAGGCCACCCGGGATCTCGGCCTTGGTGTAGTAGCTCTTCTCTGCCAACAGCTTGTCGATAGCCTCGCCGGTCACCGGCACCAGCACGGCATCCGTGGTGGTGGAGGCTTCCTGGATGGCACCGTTCGGGTGACCAACGAAGTAGCTCATGGCATCGATGTTGTTGTCACCCAGTGCAGAAGCCTGCTCCGCCGGTTTCAGCTCGGAAACCAGAGCGAAGTCACCCTTCTTCCAGCCCTTGACCGCCATGATCTCTTCCATGGTGTCACGCTGACCCGAGCCCGGGTTGCCGATGTTGACGCGCTTGCCTTTCAGATCGTCAAAACTGGCGATCTTGGCATCGCGGCGAGCCAGAATGGTGAACACCTCGCTCTGCAGGGAGAAGACGGCACGGATATCATCCATGGCCCCTTCGGTCTGGAAAGGGGGCAGCCCTTTCATCGCCTTGAACTGGTGATCTGACTGCATGATGCCGAAGTTGAATTCACCGCTGCGGATGCCGTTGACGTTGGCAACACCGCCACCACTGGCTGGCGCGTTGCACTTGATCTGGTGATCGGCAGCGCCGCGATTGAGGAAACGACAGATAGACTGGCCCGCCACGTAGTAGACGCCGGTCTGGCCGCCGGTACCTATGGTCACGAAGCGCTCCTGCGCTTGTACCTGGCCGCCAAACGATGCACCGACCAAAGCCGCCGACAGGGCGCACGCCAAGGATAATCCTTTCATGTTTTCCATCCTTTTCATTGATTTATCTCATCCGATTCCCGGATGAATGTACGACAACGCCCTGTTCTGCGCAGGGTTTGCCTAACTTGCCTCATGCAAGAAAAGGGTTGGGCAGCAACGCCATTCCCAAAAATCACCCTCTATCCTGCGGTGAGTTAACCAGCCTCGTGCCAGTTGAAGATAATTTGGCCCCTGAGGGGCCAAAGAAAAAGTTATAAGCACTCCGATTAAGCACATTCCGCCAACACAAATCAAACAAAATGGCAAAATGATGGAATTAAATATCGAAAATTATGACGTTGATCATTCATTTTTCTACCAAAGATTAATTCCATCTGCTACCTGATGAAAGCAATACAAACCGACAGTGGATTCTTTTGTGGCCCTTGCAGTGCAAGGGCCTGTGTCATCTTTTCTCAGCTGCCGGCTTGGGCCAGATCCAGAATAAACGCAAATTCCAGCGCTATGTCTTCGTAAGCCTTGAAGCGACCGGATTTGCCACCGTGGCCAGCATCCATGTCGGTATTCAGCAACAACTTGTTATCATCCGTCTTCATCTCGCGCAGTTTGGCGACCCACTTGGCAGGTTCCCAATACTGTACCTGGGAGTCATGCAGACCAGTGGTGACCAGCAGATTGGGATAGGCCTGTGCCTTGACCTGATCGTAGGGGCTATAAGCCTTCATGTAGTCGTAGTAACGCTTCTGGTTCGGGTTGCCCCACTCGTCGTACTCCCCCGTGGTGAGGGGGATCGACTCATCCAGCATGGTAGTGACCACATCCACGAACGGCACCTGGGCGACCACGCCGCGATAAAGCTGGGGAGCCTGGTTGATGACGGCCCCCATCAGCAGGCCACCAGCACTGCCGCCCATGGCATAGACCTGCTCTTTGGCACCATACCCTTGCGCCACCAGCGCCTCGGTGACGTCGATGAAGTCGTTGAAGGTATTCTGTTTTTTCAGCAGCTTGCCATCTTCATACCAGTGACGGCCCAGCTCCTCGCCCCCTCGGATATGGGCGATGGCATAGACGAAGCCTCTGTCCAGCAAGCTCAGACGGGCGGTGCTGAAGTCGGGATCCATGCTGGCACCGTAAGAGCCGTAGCCGTACACCAGCAACGGGTTGTGGCCGTTTTTCTTGAACTTGTCCTTGCGATAGACCAGTGACACCGGTACGGACACGCCGTCACGGGCCGTGATCCAGAGCCTCTCGCTGGCATACAGTTGTGCTTTGAAGCCCGCCACCGGCTGTTGCTTGAGCAGGGTGCGCTTGCCGCTCGTCATATCCAGCTCATAGGTGGATGCGGGGGTGGTCATGGAAGAGTAGCCATAGCGCAGGGCGCTGGTATCCGGCTCCGGGTTGTAGGCAAGCCAGGTGACATAGGCGGGATCGTCGAAGGCGATCTCCTTCTCCTCGCCGCTCTGCCAGTTGATCTGGCGCAGTCGGGTCAGGCCCTGGTTGCGCTCCTCCAGCACCAGCCACTCCTTGAACAGGGCATAGCTATCCAGCAGCACGTCCGGGTTGGGGGCTATCACAGATTTCCAGCGATCGACCGGGCTCTCTTTGGTCTCGTAGAGGCCGAAGTTCTTGCCGTCCTTGTTGGAACGCACATAGAAGCGGCCACGGTAGTGATCCAGGCTGTATTCGTGATCCACCTGACGGGGCAGGAACAGCCGCGGCGCCTGGGTCGGCACGTTGGCGTCGATGAGACGCGCCTCGCCCGTTGTGGTGCTGGAGAGGGCGATGACGATGAAGTCTTCCGAGGTGGTGGCATAGAGGCTGACGTAGAAGGTGTCGTCTTTTTCCTCATACACCAGGGTGTCTTTCGCCGGATCCGAGCCTAGCTCGTGGCGATAGACCTGATAGGGGAGCAGGGTCTTGGGATGCTTGCGCACGTAGAACACCGTCTTGCTGTCGTTGGCCCATACCAGATTGCCGGAGGTATTTTCCAACTTGTCGCTGGCCCACTGGCCGCTCTCCAGATCGAGGAACTGGATCTGGTACTGACGACGAGAGAGGAAATCTTCCGCCACCGCCAGCCAGCGGTTGTTGCGGCTCACCTCCAGGGCGCCCAGGGCGTAGAACTCGTGCCCTTCAGCGCGCTGGTTGCTGTCGAGCATCACATCGGCGTGCTTCTCCCCGACCCGGGTGCGGGAGTAGATGCCGTACTCCTTGCCCGGCTCATAGCGGGTCTGATAACGGTAGCCATTCTTCACATAGGGAACCGACTCATCCTGCTGGGGAATGCGAGCCACCATCTCTTTGTAGAGTTGATCGCGCAGCGGCTGGGTCGGCTTGAGCATGGCATCGGTATAGGCGTTTTCAGCCTTGAGGTAGGCCAGCATCTCGGGGTTCTGGCGCTCGTCATCCCGCAGCCAGTAGTAGTTGTCGACCCGGGCATCCCCGTGTTTTTTGATGGTATGAGGATGTTTGGCGGCCGCGGGAGGCTGGATCAGGGTGTCACTTGTGGGCATGGCGGACTCATCATTGGCATATGAACAGGGGACGGCGGCCAGACAAGCCAGCAGCAGAAGCCCTCGGGAAAAGGTGAACATCTCGCATCCTTTGCGCTTTAAAAGGGTTGGCAAACCTGAGCCTTGGCTCCTTGGTGTGGCCAACAATCTGCCCCTTGTCGCCCCCAGTTGCAAGTTATCAGCGCAAAACCCGCCAGAACACGTAAAAGGGCCACTGTCTCGCGACAGTGGCCCTCAAACCTGACCATGAGCGACACGGATTCGCTCAGGTGTACCTCACATGATGGAGTTGTGTCTGCTCATGACCAGTTTGCGTCAGCCGGGATAGCTCGACCAGGTCTTGGTCGCGCCCTCATGACTGATGCTCAGCACCTGATAGGGCTGACCCGGTATATCCATGCCTGGCGCACTCTGGGGCATACCCGGAATGGTCAGGCCGCGGATCGCCGGTTTTTCCTTGAGCAGCTTCTGCACGTCGGCAGCGGGTACATGTCCCTCCACCACATAGCCATTGACCACACCCGTGTGGCAGGACGCCAGCTGCGGAGTGATGCCGTACTGCTGCTTGATGGGTTCAAGCTGCTCGGTTTCGACGACCTTGATCTCAAAGCCGTTCTCTTCCATGTGCTTGATCCAGGTCTTGCAGCAGCCGCAATACTGGGACTTGTAGACAGTCATCCGCTCCGCAGCAAGGGCGGAGAAGCTGACACTGCCGGCCAGCAGGGCCAGTAACAGGGACTTGTACATGACTCACCTCGGATAAGAAGAAATACCCAAAAAAATGGGGAAACTCGACTCAACCGGGATGACGGGGAGGACGCTCCAGCCGCTCGGGCGGCGCATCCGGCGTATACAGGGAAGGGGCAATAAACTCAGGCCTGTCAGGCTCCAGCACGGCCACCGTCAGGCTGTCGCTGGTGAGCACCGTCATGGCGAGTGCCGCAGTAAAGCTGCCACACGGCATGGCCTTCTCCAGGGTACGCTCGCTCTGGCTGCAATGGGGGGTCAGCGTACAGAGATCAGTCGCCGCCCGGCTGCCAAACGACATCAGCACCATCAGCAGACTCCACAAGGGGAGCCAGCGGCGGGCGCGAGCGAGTTGGCGACGGGTCAGAACCATGACATGACTCATTAAGCAGAAGAGCCCTATGGTAACCTCTGGCCCAGGGGGAGGGTCAAGCCCTCCCCTCTATGGTTCGCGGGATGTAAGTAGTCTGGCGGGGCGCGATTCACCCACGGATCCCCGCGTCCTGCGTAACGGGACCTGCTCCAAGAACTGGCGGGCCATGGCACTTCTTGATAACGTCACCGCTCAATGCATCTTCTTTTCGCCAGTACTGGTTTTTGCCAGTACCAGGCTCAGTCTTCAGGTTATGACCCCATGAAACGCATTCTGGTTATCTTTTCACACCCGGCCCTGCAGAGCTCAAGAGCCAACAAGCAGCTGTTGCAGGCTATCGAAGAGCTGGAGGGTGTCACAGTTCACGACCTCTATCAGCACTACCCGGACATGTTCATCAATGTGAAACAGGAACAGGCCCTGCTGTCGGAACACGATATCATCGTCTTTCAACACCCCTTCTACTGGTACTCCTGCCCCGCCATCATGAAGGAGTGGATGGACCTGGTGCTGGAATACGGCTATGCCTACGGTCCCGAGGCCCATGCCCTCAATGGCAAGCAGTGGCTGAGTGCCATCACCACGGGGGGCGCGCCCGAGTCCTATTGCAGCGCAGGCTACAACAGCCGCCCGCTGCTCGACTTTTTGCTGCCGTTCCAGCAAACGGCACAACTGTGCGGCATGACCTGGCTGCCCCCGTTCGTGCTCCACTCCTTTCACAAGATCAAGGATCCGGAGGCATTGCGCCGCTGTGGCCAGGATTATCGCCAGCTGTTGTGTGCCCTGCGCGACGAGCAACTGACCCCCGATCAGCTCGCGGGGCAATCTTATCTGCGGGATCTGCTGGAGGTGCTCTCATGAAACACGGGCAGCTATTTGGCCGACCCCATGAGCCTGACCAGACGTTTAAACGGAGGGCTGGCTGATGGGTCACGGATTACTGTTTGATGCGCTTATCTACCTCTCGGCGGCGGTGATCGCCGTGCCGCTGGCCAAACGCTGGGGGCTGGGTTCTGTGCTTGGCTACCTGCTGGCGGGCATCATCATAGGTCCCTTCCTGCTGGGGCTGGTGGGGGAGCAGAAGGATGTGATGCACTTCGCCGAGTTCGGGGTAGTGCTGATGCTGTTTCTGGTCGGGCTGGAGCTGCGCCCTGCCCTCTTGTGGCAGCTGAAGGGGCCCATACTCGGCACCGGCGGCCTGCAAGTGCTGCTCACCACAGGTGCCCTGACTGGCGTGGCATATCTCATCGGACTGCCCTGGCAGCAGGGACTGGCCATCGGCCTCATCCTGGCGCTCTCCTCCACAGCCATAGTGTTGCAGAGCCTGCAGGAGCGCAAACTGATGCAGAGCGAGAGCGGTCGATCCGCCTTTGCGGTGCTGTTGTTTCAGGACATTGCCGTCATTCCCATACTGGCGATCCTGCCGTTGCTCGCCATAGCACCGGTGGCCAGCAATGGCAGTGCGGAGCTGGCTGGTTGGCAACACGGCCTGCTGGTGGTGGCGGCCATCTCCGGCATAGTGCTGGGCGGCCACTACCTGATGCGGCCGGTGTTTCGCGCCATCGCCCAGTCCCACATGCGGGAGATCTTCGTCGCCGCCGCCCTGCTGCTGGTGATCGCCATCGCAGTGCTGATGGAGTCGGTGGGGCTCTCCCCTGCCCTTGGCTCCTTCCTCGCCGGCGTGGTGCTGGCCGACAGCGAATATCGCCACGAGCTGGAGGCGGACATAGAGCCGTTCAAGGGCTTGCTGCTCGGCCTCTTCTTCATGTCGGTGGGCGCCGGAATCAACTTCAGCCTGTTTGCCGAACACCCCTTTCTCATCCCGGCGCTGGTGATCGGCCTGATGGCATTGAAATGGCTGGTGCTGATGGCGCTCGGCTTTGTCATTCGTATCTCGCCCAACCAGCGCTGGACCTTCGGGCTGGCGCTGGCACAGGGTGGCGAGTTTGCCTTCGTGCTCTTCTCGTTTGCCTCCCAGAACAAGGTTCTGCCTGGCGACACCATATCGCTGCTCACCCTGGTGGTGGCCCTCTCTATGGCGCTGACGCCGCTCTTGCTGATCCTCAACGATCGGGTGATCCAGCCCTGGTTCGATTACCGTACCCACAGCGATTCGCCGCAGCACGAGCAACCTGAATTGGTGGAGCACCCCGTCATCATCGCCGGCTTCGGCCGCTTCGGCCAGATAGTGGGGCGCCTGCTGCACGGCCACGGCATAGGCACCACCATACTGGAGCAGGACGCCAGTCAGATAGAGATGCTGCGCAGGTACGGCTATCAGGTGTTCTACGGCGACGCCAGCCGGCTCGATCTGCTGCATGCCGCCGGCGCCCACAAGGCAAAACTGCTGGTTCTCTCCATCAATGACCCGGCCACCTCGCTTGAGGTGATTGAAATGGTGAAGAAACACTTCCCGCACCTTAAGATACTGGCGCGTGCCCAAGACAGACCCCATGCTCACGAGATCCTGCGCCACGGCGTGGACAGCGTGCATCGGGAAACCCTGGGTTCCGCTGTGGATCTGGGGGTGGAAGCGCTGACCCAGCTGGGATTTCGGGCCAACCAGGCCTGGCGGGCGGGACAGACCTTCAAACAACACGACAACTGGTTGCTGCGGGAGCAGGCCAATTACCTGGACGACGAACACACCTATATCAACAAGAGCCTGCAATACAGGGACATCCTTTCCGATCTGTTGCAAGACGATCAGGAAGGACAAGAGCGTATTCACGCTCACAACTGGAACAGCGGTCTGCCCGACAACGACAAGGAAGCAATATGATTGCCTATTACCCTCTGCTCAAACACCTGCACATGACCCTCGCCATCGTCAGCCTGCTGCTGTTTGTCTATCGCTGGATGCTCTCTCTCAATGCCAGCCCGCGTCTGCAACAGCGCTGGCTGAAGATAGCGCCCCACGTCAACGACACCTTCTTGCTGCTGTTCGGAGTGCTGCTGGCTGTCACGTTGCAGATGAGCCCGGGTCAACAACCCTGGTTGATGGCCAAGCTGATCGCCCTGGTGGTCTACATAGGGCTCGGCGTCATGGCGTTAAAACGGCCTGCTCGCAGCCAGAAGCTTGTGGCGGGTGTCGCCGCACTGGCAGTGTTTGGTTACATGGTGGGAGCCGCCATGACCAAGTCGGCCTGGTCCTGGTTGGCTTGACGAGAATGTCCATCTGGTGGGGGGAGGCCATTCCCTCCACATCATCTTCTGCCCTTTAACGTGATTTCTATTTTTTCTTCTCCCTAAAAACCGCAAGACAGCACTTTAATTTGCGATTTTTTCATCAATTAAAAGCCTCAATTGCCACCCACAAAAACAGTAATCATATTTAATATCATGTAGTTAATGACGTTTGTATGAAAATGGCGACAGTTGTCGCAGCAAAACTTGCGACATAGACTGTCGCACGCCATGGCTAGGATACACTCAACGCTAAACCAGTGAAGGCATGCACCATGAGTAAGAAGCTGTTACGACAACTGACCTTGGCGCGTTGCATCCCGCACCGCCCTTACAAGCTGACCGCCAGCCAACTTCAGGTAAAACTGGAAGAGGAAGGTATCCATGTCAGTCTGCGTACCGTGCAACGGGACCTGGAAGAGATGTCCGGCATGGGGTTGTTCGACCTCACCTCGGATGAGCGCAGCAAACCCCACGGCTGGTGCTTTGAGCGCCATGGCCTCAACGACTTCGCCAATATCATGCCGTTGTCGCTGGCGGTGGCCCTGAAAACCTGGAGTGATCAGGCAAGCCAACTGCTACCGGCAAGTGTGCTGACCGAATTGAATCCGCTGATCGACAAGGCCAGCCAGGTGATCCGAGACAGCCAGAGCGAACTGGCCGAACGCTGGCTCGAGAGTGTACATCAGTCACCGCGTCCGTTTGCCGGCAACCCGGAGATCCGTCGCAGCACCCTGATCCGCGATGCCCTCTGGCGTGGTCGCAAATTCAGCGCCGAGATACAGCGCGTCATCAAGGAGCGTACTGTATGGCTCTGCTATGACCGCATCAATCCGCTCGGCATCCTGAATCAGGCCGATGGTCCGACCCTGCTCTGTACTTTGTCCGAGCTGGATCCCAAGGTATACGGCATCCCGTTCGATCACATCAAGGGCGTGGAACTGACCAACTTCAGCGCAACCCAGCCGAAGGATTTCAATATCCAGAAGCTGATCCGTGACCAGGGCTACCAGGACGTCAGCGGTCCAATCCGCTTTGTCGGTCGCATTGATGCAAACTGCCCGACCCTGGTCGATGGCCAGATCCCGGGCCACAACCCACGCATGACTCGCTATGACAAGCGCAGTGTGGTGGTGGAGACCGAAGTCCAGGACACCCCTGAATTTCGCACCTGGCTCAATAACATGAGCGGCAACCTGGAAGTGCTGGCGCCAGAGTCACTGCGCAAGGCATACCCGACGCCAAGCAGCCGGGTTAGCTAATCCCAAAAAGCCGAGCTCAGCCTCGGCTTTTTGTATTCTTTTCAAGCATATCTATTCAACTAATTTTTAACTCTTGCCAGTTGAATTGAGCCGTTTTGTACCATCGTTTTCCCCCTGTTTTTGCGTGTGAGAGATCCGCCATAGTGGCTGTAAGAGGCCACTGTGTTGCACCGTACGCGAAGCCATCTTTGAATCCATGTGCTTTCCAATGAAACAAACTAACATGATGATTAATATGGATTTATCTTGTTAATGATTGGGTTTAATCAAGCTGACTCATGCCGATAATCACCCAAGCTCCCTTGTTACTCTGTGCGCTTCCCTTAATATTGGTCTCACAAGGACGAAGCTGGCTCGGCAGGATGCAGGAACAGCGCATAAACAGGGAATAATCCACAGGACGTGGTCAGGGATACCTCAGGATGAGGCAGGTAACCGGGATGGTTATCAAACGGATTGAACAGGACACCACAGGATGTGGTTGCGGACACTTCGGGATGAGGCAGAGCAGTACGGATTACCGCTCTTCAGGAAGAACAGGACCTCGCCGGATGCGAGCAGGACAGCTTCAGGACGAAGCGAGATAGCCCGGATGGTTATCTGTCAGGACGACGCAAGGAACACCACAGGATGTGGTAAGGGACACCTCCAGGATGGAGAGAGTGCAGCAATCAGGAAAGATTGCCAGACCAGGATGGTCACAGGACAACTCAACGGATTGGGAAGGGGATATTCCGAAGGATCAGGATAAAGTCAGGGATCGCAGGGAGCATTGCAGTTCATGGACTGGACTAGATGACTTGAGGGGACGGCAACTGCCGTCCCCTTTTCTTTATGTGCACCTCTCAAGCGTCCTGCTGGCTCTTTCACGCAAACCAACGCCTCCGGCCTTACATCACACTTCGTATCTCCCCATTGCTTGAGCGCTTTTAAACCTAGCCACCACCTTGCATAACGAGGCCAAGATATCCATCCAGCTGGTGATGCAATGGCAATCTACTAAAGCTCAAAGCTAGCTACTCCGTAGCTAGTGCCCAAGCAGGAGGGCCTTGTTGTACTCGGCAAAAATGCACAAAAAAGCCCAGTCGTTAGACTGGGCTTCTCAATGTATTGGCAGGGCAGACGGGAGGACGCTGTCCGGCTCAAGCACAATGGGCCGCAGGTAGGGAGTAGGCTGCTAGTGGCAAGGAGACAGCCAACGGCGAACATCAAGATGCCCCGGCGTGGAGAAAGGAAGAGGAGGTGGGTAATGGTGACCGCTGACTTTGCAGTTTCGGAAATGAAAAAAGCCCAGTCTTTCGACTGGGCTTCTCAATTTACTGGCGGAGCGGACGGGACTCGAACCCGCGACCCCCGGCGTGACAGGCCGGTATTCTAACCAACTGAACTACCGCTCCGCTATTTGGCTAGCTTTTCGCTAAATTGTCTGCCGTTTCAATGAGGTGTCATCCTCTCGGCCAATCATGCAATCTGTGCACAACTGTTTAATTGGGTGCCTGGCAGTGTCCTACTCTCGCATGGCGAATGCCACACTACCATCGGCGCTACCGCGTTTCACTTCTGAGTTCGGCATGGGATCAGGTGGTTCCACGGCGCTATGGCCGCCAGGCAAATTCTTCAATCTGAGAAAGCTGACGTGAATAACGATTTGCCTGTTGGCTTCGTTATCACTGAATTAGGTAGTAGTTCTTCGATTTGCTACAAGCCTTAGAACACTTCTTGGGTGTTGTATGGTTAAGCCTCACGGGTAATTAGTATGGGTTAGCTCAACACGTCGCCGCGCTTACACACCCCACCTATCAACGTTGTGGTCTCCAACGGCCCTTTAGGACCCTCAAGGGGTCAGGGATGACTCATCTCAGGGCTCGCTTCCCGCTTAGATGCTTTCAGCGGTTATCGATTCCGAACTTAGCTACCGGGCAGTGCCACTGGCGTGACAACCCGAACACCAGAGGTTCGTTCACTCCGGTCCTCTCGTACTAGGAGCAACTCCCTTCAATCATCCAACGCCCACGGCAGATAGGGACCGAACTGTCTCACGACGTTCTGAACCCAGCTCGCGTACCACTTTAAATGGCGAACAGCCATACCCTTGGGACCGACTTCAGCCCCAGGATGTGATGAGCCGACATCGAGGTGCCAAACACCGCCGTCGATATGAACTCTTGGGCGGTATCAGCCTGTTATCCCCGGAGTACCTTTTATCCGTTGAGCGATGGCCCTTCCATTCAGAACCACCGGATCACTATGACCTACTTTCGTACCTGCTCGACCTGTCCGTCTCGCAGTTAAGCTGGCTTATGCCATTGCACTAACCTCCTGATGTCCGACCAGGATTAGCCAACCTTCGTGCTCCTCCGTTACTCTTTGGGAGGAGACCGCCCCAGTCAAACTACCCACCAGGCACTGTCCGCGAGCCCGATTCAGGGCCCTGCGTTAGAACATCAAACATACAAGGGTGGTATTTCAAGGACGGCTCCAGCGCAACTGGCGTCACGCCTTCAAAGCCTCCCACCTATCCTACACATGTAGGTTCAATGTTCAGTGCCAAGCTGTAGTAAAGGTTCACGGGGTCTTTCCGTCTAGCCGCGGGTACACCGCATCTTCACGGCGAATTCGATTTCACTGAGTCTCGGGTGGAGACAGCATGGCCATGGTTACACCATTCGTGCAGGTCGGAACTTACCCGACAAGGAATTTCGCTACCTTAGGACCGTTATAGTTACGGCCGCCGTTTACCGGGGCTTCGATCAAGAGCTTCGCTTGCGCTAACCCCATCAATTAACCTTCCGGCACCGGGCAGGTGTCACACCCTATACGTCCACTTTCGTGTTTGCAGAGTGCTGTGTTTTTGATAAACAGTCCCAGCCATCTGGTCACTGCGACTCCCAACTGCTCCATCCGCAAGGGACTTCACTGTCAAGAGCGAACCTTCTCCCGAAGTTACGGTTCTATTTTGCCTAGTTCCTTCACCCGAGTTCTCTCAAGCGCCTTGGTATTCTCTACCCGACCACCTGTGTCGGTTTGGGGTACGATGACTTGTAATCTGAAGCTTAGAGGCTTTTCCTGGAAGCAGGGCATCAATGGCTTCACCACCGTAGTGGCTTCGTCTCGTGTCTCAGTGTTGTGTCTCCGGATTTGCCTAGAAACACCACCTACGCACTTTCACCAGGACAACCGTCGCCTGGCCCACCTAGCCTTCTCCGTCCCCCCATCGCAATTACAAGTCGTGCAGGAATATTAACCTGCTTCCCATCGATTACGCCTTTCGGCCTCACCTTAGGGGTCGACTCACCCTGCCCCGATTAACGTTGGACAGGAACCCTTGGTCTTCCGGCGAGGAGGCTTTTCACCCCCTTTATCGTTACTTACGTCAGCATTCGCACTTCTGATATCTCCAGCATACCTCTCGATACACCTTCGCAGACTTACAGAACGCTCCCCTACCACTCACACATAAGTGTGAATCCGCGGCTTCGGTGCCTGGTTTGAGCCCCGTTACATCTTCCGCGCAGGCCGACTCGACTAGTGAGCTATTACGCTTTCTTTAAATGATGGCTGCTTCTAAGCCAACATCCTAGCTGTCTGAGCCTTCCCACATCGTTTCCCACTTAACCAGAACTTTGGGACCTTAGCCGGCGGTCTGGGTTGTTTCCCTCTTCACGACGGACGTTAGCACCCGCCGTGTGTCTCCCGGATATTACTTACTGGTATTCGGAGTTTGCATGGAGTTGGTAAGTCGGGATGACCCCCTAGTCCAAACAGTGCTCTACCCCCAGTAGTATTCGTCCGAGGCGCTACCTAAATAGCTTTCGGGGAGAACCAGCTATCTCCGAGTTTGATTGGCCTTTCACCCCCAGCCACAGGTCATCCCCTAACTTTGCAACGTTAGTGGGTTCGGTCCTCCAGTTGATGTTACTCAACCTTCAACCTGCCCATGGCTAGATCACCCGGTTTCGGGTCTACACCTTGCAACTAGACGCCCAGTTAAGACTCGGTTTCCCTACGGCTCCCTATACGGTTAACCTCGCTACAAAATGTAGATCGCTGACCCATTATACAAAGCGTACGCAGTCACCCCGAAGGGCTCCCACTGCTTGTACGTACACGGTTTCAGGTTCTATTTCACTCCCCTCACAGGGGTTCTTTTCGCCTTTCCCTCACGGTACTGGTTCACTATCGGTCAGTCAGGAGTATTTAGCCTTGGAGGATGGTCCCCCCATATTCAGACAGGATGTCACGTGTCCCG
>NZ_CP110645.1:4482500-4725000 GCF_028355655.1 Aeromonas salmonicida
TCCGGAGTCTCGACTTCGACCTTCATGATCGGTTCGAGCAGTACCGGATTGGCTTTCATGTAACCAGACTTGAAGGCCATGGAAGCAGCGATTTTGAACGCCAGTTCGGAGGAGTCGACATCATGGTAAGAACCGAAGTGCAGACGCACGCCCAGATCCATTACCGGATAGCCTGCCAGCGGGCCGGATTTCAGCTGCTCACGGATACCCTTGTCAACACCCGGGATGTATTCACCAGGAATCACGCCGCCTTTGATGTCGTTAACGAACTCGTAGGCTTTGCCGGCTTCCAGCGGGTACATGTCGATAACGACGTGACCGTACTGACCACGACCACCAGACTGCTTGGCGTGCTTACCTTCGACATCCTTGACGGTTTCGCGGATGGTTTCACGGTAGGCAACCTGAGGCTTACCTACGTTCGCTTCAACCTTGAACTCGCGACGCATACGGTCAACGATGATATCCAGGTGCAGCTCACCCATACCGGCGATGATGGTTTGGCCAGATTCTTCGTCAGTCCATACGCGGAAAGACGGATCTTCCTGCGCCAGACGGCCGAGTGCCAGACCCATCTTCTCTTGGTCAGCCTTGGTTTTCGGCTCAACCGCGATGGAGATTACCGGCTCCGGGAATTCCATACGCTCGAGGATGATCGGTGATTTTTCGTCACACAGGGTGTCACCAGTGGTCACGTCTTTCAGACCGATGGCGGCAGCGATATCGCCTGCGCGAACTTCTTTGATCTCTTCACGCTTGTTGGCATGCATCTGAACGATACGGCCGAAACGCTCGCGCTTCTCTTTGACAGAGTTCAGCACTGAGTCACCGGAGTTAACCACACCGGAGTAAACGCGGAAGAAGGTCAGGTTGCCTACGAACGGGTCGGTGGCAATCTTGAACGCCAGAGCAGCGAACGGCTCGTCATCAGATGCATGACGCTCGTCTTTGGTAACGCCGTCCAGCTTCAGGCCGTCGATGGCAGCTACGTCGGTCGGAGCCGGCAGATAGTCAACCACGGCATCCAGCATGGCCTGTACGCCCTTGTTCTTGAACGCGGAGCCACAGGTAACCAGGATGATTTCATTGTTCAGAACGCGCAGACGAAGAGCTTTCTTGATCTCTTCCTCGGTCAGTTCTTCACCACCCAGGTATTTTTCCATCAGGTCTTCAGACGCTTCAGCAGCGGCTTCAACCAGGGACATGCGCATTTCTTGCGCCTGTTCCAGCAGCTCGGCCGGGATCTCTTCGTAATCGAAGGATACGCCCTGGTCAGCTTCGCTCCAGTTGATGGCTTTCATCTTGACCAGGTCGATAACGCCCTTGAAGTTCTCTTCTGAACCGATGTTCAGTTGCAGAGGAACCGGGGTACCTTTCAGACGGGTCTTGATGTGCTCAACGCAGCGCAGATAGTTCGCACCGGTACGGTCCATCTTGTTGACGAACGCAATACGGGGAACTTTGTATTTGTTAGCCTGACGCCATACGGTCTCAGACTGTGGCTGTACGCCACCTACGGCACAGTACACCATCACGGCGCCGTCCAGAACACGCATTGAACGCTCTACTTCGATAGTAAAGTCAACGTGGCCGGGGGTATCGATGATGTTGATACGGTGCGGTTGGAACTGTTTACCCATACCGGACCAGAAAGCGGTGGTCGCGGCGGAGGTGATGGTGATACCACGCTCTTGTTCCTGTTCCATCCAGTCCATGGTGGCTGCGCCATCGTGAACTTCACCGATCTTGTGACTTACACCGGTGTAAAACAGAACGCGCTCGGTAGTAGTAGTCTTACCGGCGTCGATGTGAGCGGAGATACCGATATTACGATAACGCTCAATGGGGGTTGTACGAGCCATTGTCATCCTCTTACTAGGAGCGGACCCCTAGATAACTGAAGGTGCGCAGAGCCAAAAGACCCTGCGCAAGCGGATTACCAGCGGAAGTGAGCGAAGGCCTTGTTCGCTTCAGCCATACGGTGAACGTCTTCACGTTTCTTGACAGACGAACCCTTATTGTCAGCGGCATCCAGCAGCTCGCCAGCCAAACGCTGAGCCATTGATTTTTCACCACGTTTACGAGCGGCGTCAACCAACCAGCGCATTGCCAGGGCATTGCGACGGACCGGACGAACTTCTACCGGCACCTGATAGGTTGCACCACCGACACGACGAGATTTAACCTCGACGGCCGGACGAATGTTGTCCAGGGCTTCTTCGAATACGGCCAAGTGATCTTTGCCAGATTTGGTGGCAATGATGTCCAGCGCGCCATATACGATGGCTTCGGAAACAGATTTCTTACCGTCAACCATTACTACGTTGACAAATTTAGCCAGCAGCTCTGATCCGAACTTGGGATCCGGCAGGATTTTACGCTGACCAACAACACGACGTCTTGGCATTTCAAATTCTCCGTAACTTCAGGGGTTACCCAAAACTAGAAAGTTATCTAACTAGAAACGAATTAACGTTTGGCCTTACTTAACGGAGAACCATTAAGCTTTCGGACGCTTCACGCCATACTTGGAGCGAGCCTGCTTACGGTCTTTAACACCGGCACAGTCCAACGCACCACGAACGGTGTGGTAACGAACACCTGGCAAGTCTTTTACACGACCGCCACGGATCAGCACAACGGAGTGCTCTTGCAGGTTGTGACCTTCACCACCGATGTAGGAGGTGACTTCGAAGCCGTTGGTCAGACGTACACGGCATACTTTACGCAGTGCAGAGTTAGGCTTCTTCGGGGTGGTGGTATATACACGAGTGCACACGCCACGCTTCTGAGGGCACGCTTCCAGCGCAGGCACGTTGCTTTTAACAACGAGCTTGATGCGTGGCTTGCGAACCAACTGGTTAATAGTTGCCATCAAAAGGCTCCTGATAATGACTTCATAAACATGTGAAAAATCCTCCCCGCAGATACGGGGACGCGAAATTTTATGCCCTGTTGTCAAGGGAGTCAAGATTTATACAATCCGTGCCGTAAAAGGGCACAATGGATCCCTTGTAAAGAGTCATAACTGACTGAACTTCATCGATAAAAATGGATGCTAGCCGCCCCAGGTCTGTGGTGACCCTTTTTCGACGATCAACGCGACCAGACCTGCCATATCCAGATCCATCCCGATCCTCTGCTGCAATCCCCTCGCCTGCAAGTCTTCTCGCATCACATAGAGCGGAATATCTGCCAATCGCTCGCACCATTGAGGGGCCGTAGCCGCGATAACGGCATCCTGCATCAGCACCAAGAGATCATCCGACTGGCGATAGCAGAGCGCCTGTTCCAGATCCCGGCTCAGGAAGGGGGACGTCAGTATCAGCTGTATCATGGTCACCTCAAAAACAGATATGGGTAGCGCATTGGCCCCACTGGCGGCAGATATCGGCACGGGAGAGGCTCTCAGCAGGGATCAGCAGGTCATCCATCGTCAGACCTCGTTCGGCAAGCGAGTCGGCACACACATAGACTTCCTCGATGTCATACAGCTCCAGCAGCTTGAAGGTCGGTGCATAGTGGCGCTGCAAGATGGCTTGAGGCTGCTGCTCCCTGACCAGCTGCAAGACACCGTCACCGATGAGGAACAGGGCGAGCGACTCAGTCAGCGCCGAGGTCGCCAGCAAGGCATCCAGCCCTTCCCGTCCAGCGGCGGTACCATGGGGACCACGCCGGCAGATGAAAGCTATCTTGTTCATCTCACCCTCCTAGAACTGGACAAAGCGATCGGCGGTCAGGCTGGCTTCGGCCAGCTGACCCAGCCCACTCAAGCAAAATGGTGCCTGCAGGTTGAACTGCACCTTGCCTGCCCCCTTCGCCTCAGCCTCATCAAGCACACCACGCCGCATGGCGGCGGCAACGCACACATCGATACGTATCCCCTGCCCTATGGCCAACTCACGCCACAGCGCCACCAGGTTGCTCTCATCGGAGGCGGGAGCGTGCAGTTCGTTGCTATTGCAGACCCCATCTTGATAGAAGAACAGGTGTGATAGCCGGTGCCCTTGTTCGACGAGGCTCAAGGCAAAACGGTAGGCGGTGCTGGCCGACTGGGTGCCATAGGCAGGCCCCGTCACCAGCAGGGCGAAACTCAGACTCATATCCGGACTCCTGTGCAGGTCTCTGTCCATTCTACGCCAAAGACAAAAAAGCCCCTCCAGGGAGGGGCTCTTCATTCAGCCGTGGATCAGACGTAAGCGATGGCTTCGACTTCAACCAGCACATCTTTGGGCAGACGGGCCACTTCCACACAAGAGCGGGCCGGCGCCGAGTCACCAAAGTAGCGTGCATAAACCTGGTTAAAGGCAACGAAGTTGTTCATGTCGCTGAGGAAACAGGTGGTCTTCAGCACCTTGCTGGTGTCGGCACCCGCCGCCTTCAATACTGCAACCAGGTTCTTCATCACCTGCTCGGCCTGCGCTTCGACGCCGCCAGCCACGATCTCCATGGTGGCAGGATCAAGCGGGATCTGCCCGGAGGTGAAGACCAGCTCGCCCAGTTTGGTAGCCTGAACATACGGACCAATTGCGGCTGGTGCCTTGTCGGTTGCAATAACTTCTTTAGCCATTCTTGTCTATCCCCTTCTATGGCGCTTACTCGTTCTCGTCTTCACCCTGCTTGCGCTGTCGGATGTACAGATAAACGGTATGTTTGGAAATATTCAGTTTGTCGGCGACCAGATTGATCGAGTCCTTGATATCAAATATGCCCTTCTCGAACAGCTGGGTCACGATAAACCTGTTTTTAGCATTGTTGGCAACGGTCGGATCACGGTTGATCTCATCGATGGTGTTATCCACCGTCTGAGCAACCAGCTCTTCCACACTGTTGGCAAACGTCTCCGGTGACTGGCGCTCAACTTGTTGCGGCGTCGGAAAAAACTCGGCGACAAACTCGTGAAAAGGCGCATTGATGTGCAAGTTGATGCAGATAAGACCGATCACCTGCTTGTCACTGTTCCTGATGGCGATGGTACTCGACTTCATCAGGGCACCGGTACGGCTGCGGGCAAAATAACTCTGGGTGTAATCCTGGCCGGTATTCTCTATGTCCTTGAGCATACGCAGCGCGAGATCGGTAATGGGGGCCCCCTCATTACGTCCCGTATTGAACCCGTTGGCAATCTTGATCACGGACTCGTGCAGATTTTCCAGGGAGTGAAGAACCACTTCACAGTGCTTGCCGAACAGTTCGGCCAAGCCTTCGATAAGCCCTCCATAGGAGCGCAACAATTCCCTGTCTTCGTCTGTAAAAGTGCGACCGATCAGCTGCTCTTCGGGAAGCATCACTTCCTCGATACCGACAGTCATGTTCTACCTCTGTAATAACCATTCAACTTTCCCGAGTTTTCAATTGCGGGGGGGCAAAGTCAACTTTTTTTGATTTTTTACTCTCCAACCTTGCTCTGGATCATCCGAATATCCGCGTGGCGACTGGCTTTGACGAGAAAACAGCCAATAAAAAGGGCCCCTTGAAGGAGCCCTTTTCGATCACTGCAGCAGAAGATTACTCTTCGTCAAAACTGCCGGATGCGTTGAGCAGATCCGCCAGATTTTGCTGAGCTTCGTCGGCAGTCACCTGCGGCACACCGACAGCACGGGCTGCGGCGGCACGCTGGTTGATCCGGGCATGGTGGTAGGCAAAGCCGGTACCAGCCGGGATCAGACGACCCACGATCACGTTCTCTTTCAGGCCACGCAGTTCATCACGCTTGCCGCCAACGGCCGCTTCGGTCAGAACACGAGTGGTTTCCTGGAAGGAAGCCGCGGAGATGAAGGACTCTGTGCTCAGGGATGCCTTGGTAATACCCATCAGGATATGACGGAAGGTGGCCGGAGTCTTACCCTCGGCAACCAGCTTACGGTTGGCAATCTTCACGCGAGCCACTTCAACCTGCTCGCCTTCGATAAGGTCAGTGTCGCCAGCGCTCAGGATCTCGCACTTGCGCAGCATCTGACGAACGATGACTTCGATGTGCTTGTCGTTGATCTTAACGCCTTGCAGACGGTAAACGTCCTGCACTTCGTTGGCGATGTAGTTGGCGACCGGGCTGATACCGCGCAGACGCAGGATGTCGTGAGCAGATTCAGGACCGTCTGCCAGCACTTCACCCTTCTCAACTTTTTCACCTTCGAACACGTTCAGGTTACGCCACTTCGGAATCATCTCCTCGTAGACGTCGCCACCATCAGTCGGGGTGATGACCAGACGGCGTTTGCCCTTGGTCTCTTTCCCGAAGGAGATGGTACCGGAGATCTCGGCCAGGATAGCCGGTTCCTTCGGTTGACGTGCTTCGAACAGATCCGCAACGCGCGGCAGACCACCGGTGATGTCCTTGGTACCACTGGACTCTTGCGGGATACGCGCGACCGCGTCACCCACGCCCACGTTGGCACCATCTTCCAGGTTCACGATCGCCTTGCCCGGCAGGAAGTACTGAGCGGCAACGTCGGTACCCGGGATCATGACATCCTTGCCGTTCTGGTCGACCAGCTTCACGGTCGGACGCATCTCTTTACCGGCGCTCGGACGTTCGTTGACATCCAGCACGACGATAGAGGAGAGACCGGTCAGCTCGTCGGTCTGACGAGTGATGGTCACGCCATCGATCATGTGCTCGAACTGGAGGCGACCCGCCACTTCAGTGATGATCGGGTGGGTATGCGGATCCCAGTTGGCGACGGTGTCACCGGCGCTCACGGCCTGGCCATCTTTCACTTCCAGCACGGAACCGTAAGGCAGCTTGTGGCTTTCCTTGGTACGGCCCATGTCATCCATGATGGTCAGTTCGGTAGAACGGGAAGTGATAACCAGTTTGTCATCGCTGTTGTGAACGAACTTGGCGTTCTGCAGCTTGATGCTACCTGTGTTCTTGACCTGGATGCTGCTCTCGGCAGCAGCTCGGGATGCGGCACCACCGATGTGGAAAGTACGCATGGTCAGCTGGGTACCCGGTTCACCGATGGACTGGGCGGCGATAACACCGACAGCCTCACCCTTGTTAACCAGGTGACCACGGGCCAGATCACGGCCGTAGCAGTGAGCACAGTTACCGAAGTCAGTTTCACAAGTGATGGCAGAACGTACCTTCACACGGTCAACGGAGTTGCGCTCCAGCAGGTCACACAGCTGCTCGTCGAGCAGGGTGTTGCGCGCTACCAGAATTTCGTCTTCAGTACCCGGCTTGATCACGTCATCGGCAACCACACGGCCCAGCACGCGCTCACGCAGCGGCTCGACCACGTCACCACCTTCGATCAGCGGAGTCATCCACAGACCTTCAACAGTGCCGCAATCGTCCTCGGTGATCACCATGTCTTGTGCCACGTCAACCAGACGACGAGTCAGGTAACCGGAGTTAGCCGTCTTCAGTGCGGTATCCGCCAGACCCTTACGGGCACCGTGAGTGGAGATGAAGTACTGCAGTACGTTCAGACCTTCGCGGAAGTTAGCCACGATAGGGGTCTCGATGATGGAGCCATCCGGCTTGGCCATCAGGCCACGCATACCGGCCAGCTGACGGATCTGGGCTGCGGAACCCCGCGCACCAGAGTCGGCCATCATAAAGATGCTGTTGAACGACGCTTGCTCTTCTTCTTCACCCAGAGAGTTGACATCACGCTCTTTGGACAAGTTCTCCATCATGGCCTTGGAGACGCGCTCGTTGGCGCTGGCCCAGATATCGATAACCTTGTTGTAGCGTTCGCCCGCGGTCACCAGACCGGACAGGAACTGGTCCTGGATCTCGGCAACTTCGGCTTCGGCAGCGGCGATGATGTCTTTCTTGGCATCCGGGATGACCATGTCATCGATACCAACGGACGCACCAGACAGGGCCGCATAATGGAAACCGGTATACATCAGCTGGTCAGCGAAGATAACGGTGTCCTTCAGACCCTGCTTGCGGTAGCAGGTGTTCAGCAGACGGGAAATGAGCTTTTTACCCAACGCCTTGTTGGAAACACTCTTGATCCAGTTCTGCGGATTGGCATCCAGATCGGCCTGCTCTGCGGCAGTCAGCACCTTGGGCTCATCGATCAGGGCATATTCCATGCCTTTCGGCAGGATCAGGCTCAGGATCGCACGACCAACAGTGGTGTTCTTCAGCTCGGTACGCTCTACCAGCGAATCATCTGCCTGACGGAGATATTCGGTGATACGTACTTTGACGCGAGCATGCAGATCGGCCAGACCGGCACGATATACCTTCTCGGCCTCTTTCGGGCCGGCCAGCACCATACCTTCGCCCTTGGCGTTGATACGGGCACGGGTCATGTAGTACAGACCCAAGACCACGTCCTGGGAAGGAACAATGATCGGCTCACCGGAGGCAGGCGACAGGATGTTGTTGGTAGACATCATCAGCGCACGCGCTTCCAGCTGGGCTTCCAGGGTCAGCGGTACGTGGACCGCCATCTGGTCACCATCGAAGTCCGCGTTATAGGCGGCACAAACGAGCGGGTGCAGCTGGATAGCCTTGCCTTCGATCAGGGTCGGTTCAAACGCCTGGATACCCAGACGGTGCAGGGTCGGTGCACGGTTCAGCAGAACCGGGTGTTCGCGGATCACTTCGTCCAGGATATCCCAAACGACAGCTTCTTCACGCTCCACCATCTTCTTGGCGGCCTTGATAGTGGTCGCCAGACCGCGGGATTCCAGCTTGCCATAGATGAACGGCTTGAACAGTTCCAGCGCCATCTTCTTCGGCAGACCGCACTGATGCAGACGCAGGGTCGGACCTACGGTGATAACGGAACGACCAGAGTAGTCGACGCGCTTGCCCAGCAGGTTTTGACGGAAACGACCTTGCTTACCCTTGATCATATCGGCCAAGGATTTCAGCGGACGCTTGTTGGAACCTGTGATGGCACGACCACGACGGCCGTTGTCCAGCAGGGCATCCACGGACTCTTGCAGCATGCGCTTTTCGTTGCGCACTATGATGTCCGGTGCAGCCAGGTCCAGCAGACGCTTCAAGCGGTTGTTACGGTTGATCACGCGACGATACAGATCGTTCAGATCGGAAGTCGCGAAACGGCCGCCGTCCAGCGGTACCAGCGGACGCAAGTCCGGAGGCAGCACAGGCAGCACTGTCATGATCATCCACTCCGGCTTGTTGCCGGACTGCAGGAAGGCTTCCATCAGCTTCAGACGCTTGGTGGTCTTCTTGCGCTTGGTTTCGGAGTTGGTTTGATCCAGCTCCTCACGCATGGTCTTGACTTCACCTTCCAGATCGATGGCACGCAGCAATGCAAGGATTGCTTCGGCACCCATCTTGGCGTCAAATTCGTCGCCCCACTCTTCCAGT
Source organism: Aeromonas salmonicida (assembly GCF_028355655.1). Lineage (NCBI taxonomy): Bacteria > Pseudomonadati > Pseudomonadota > Gammaproteobacteria > Aeromonadales > Aeromonadaceae > Aeromonas > Aeromonas salmonicida. The sequence goes on from NZ_CP110645.1 coordinate 4,491,811, forward strand.
GCGTCCAGATAGTTCTCTTCGGAGAGCATCTGGCTGCGCTCGAGGTTGGTCATGCCGGGTTCGATCACTACATAGGATTCGAAATACAGCACGCGCTCGATGTCACGCAGGGTCATGTCCAGCAGCAGACCGATACGGGACGGCAGGGACTTCAGGAACCAGATATGGGCAGTCGGGCTGGCCAGCTCGATATGGCCCATACGCTCGCGACGGACCTTGGTCTGGGTCACTTCTACGCCACACTTCTCGCAGATCACACCACGGTGTTTCAGGCGCTTGTACTTGCCGCACAGACACTCGTAGTCCTTCACCGGTCCGAAGATACGGGCACAGAACAGACCATCACGTTCCGGCTTGAAAGTCCGGTAGTTGATGGTCTCAGGCTTTTTGACCTCACCGAATGACCAGGAGCGGATCATGTCAGGAGAGGCCAGACCGATCTTAATACTGTCAAACTCTTCGGTCTTGGTCTGAGCCTTCAAAAACTTGAGTAAGTCTTTCACGTGTTTCCCCTGTCAGGAGTCTAACCTCGGCGCCCCTACTGCCAAAGCAGCGGGGCGCCCACGTCAATTCTCGAACAATAAGAGCGAGCTCTTACTCTTCGTCCAGCTCGATGTTGATACCCAGAGAGCGGATCTCCTTCAACAGTACGTTGAAGGATTCGGGCATGCCCGGCTCCATACGGTGGTCGCCATCCACGATGTTTTTGTACATCTTGGTACGGCCATTCACATCGTCAGACTTGACGGTCAGCATTTCCTGCAGGGTATATGCCGCACCGTAAGCCTCCAGGGCCCACACTTCCATCTCACCGAAACGCTGACCACCGAACTGCGCCTTACCACCCAGCGGTTGCTGGGTAACCAGGCTGTAAGAACCGGTAGAACGCGCATGCATCTTGTCGTCTACCAAGTGGTTCAGCTTCAGCATGTACATGTAACCCACGGTGACCTTACGCTCGAAGACGTTGCCGGTACGACCGTCGAACAGGGAGATCTGACCGGATTCCGGCAGATCGGCCAGCTTCAGCAAGGCTTTGATTTCGTGCTCTTTGGCACCATCAAAGACAGGTGTAGCGACCGGCAGACCCTTGCGCAGGTTACCCACCAGGGTACGTACGTCGTCGTCAGACAGCTCGCCGATGTCCACTTGCTTGGTGTCCTTCTCGCCCAGGTCATAGACCTGTTGCAGGAAGTCACGCATCTCGTGCAGCGCGCGCTGTTCCTTGATCATGCGGTCGATTTTCTCGCCGATACCCTTGGCAGCAAGGCCCAGGTGTACTTCAAGGATCTGACCGATGTTCATACGGGACGGTACGCCCAAGGGGTTCAGTACGATGTCGACCGGACGGCCGTATTCGTCATGAGGCATATCCTCGACCGGGCAGATCTTGGAGATAACACCCTTGTTACCGTGACGGCCTGCCATCTTGTCACCCGGTTGGATGCGACGCTTGACTGCCAGGTAAACCTTGACGATTTTCAGTACGCCCGGCGCCAGATCATCACCCTGGATAATCTTGCGACGCTTGTTCTCGAACTTCTTGTCGAAGTCGGCTTTCAGCTCGATGTGCTGTTCGGCGATCTGTTCCAGCTCGATCTGCTTGGCTTCATCTTCGATGGCCAATTCAAACCACTTGGTACGATCCAGCTTGTTCAGACGATCTTCGCTGTAACCGGCGGCCAGCAGCAGGTTGCGGGAGCGGCCGAAAATGCCGTCTTCCAGGATCTTGAACTCTTCGGTCAAGTCCTTCTTCGCTTCCTTCAGCTGCATCTCTTCGATTTCTTTGGCGCGCTTGTCTTTTTCCACGCCATCGCGGGTAAAGACTTGCACGTCAACCACGGTACCGTACACACCGTTCGGCACACGCAGGGAGGAGTCCTTCACATCGGAGGCCTTCTCACCGAAGATGGCGCGCAGCAGCTTCTCTTCCGGCGTCAGCTGGGTTTCACCTTTCGGTGTTACCTTACCGACCAGAATGTCGCCGCCCTTCACTTCGGCACCCACGTAGACGATACCGGACTCGTCCAGCTTGGACAGAGCAGCTTCACCCACGTTCGGGATGTCGGCAGTGATCTCTTCCGGACCCAGCTTGGTGTCACGGGAGATACAGGCCAGTTCCTGGATATGGATGGTGGTCAGGCGATCTTCCTGAACAACACGCTCATTCACCAGAATCGAGTCTTCAAAGTTGTAACCGTTCCACGGCATGAACGCGACGCGCAGGTTTTGGCCCAGCGCCAGTTCGCCCAGATCGGTAGACGGGCCGTCAGCAACCACGTCACCGGCCATGACCGGCTCACCCAACATCACGCAAGGACGCTGGTTGATACAGGTGTTCTGGTTGGAACGGGTGTACTTGGTCAGGCTGTAGATGTCGATGCCGGCTTCGCCTGGCAGCAACTCATCTTCGTTGACCTTGATAACGATACGGGAGGCATCGACGTAGTCGATCATGCCGCCACGCTTGGCCACTACGGTTACACCGGAGTCAACGGCCACGGCGCGTTCCATACCGGTACCTACCAGCGGCTTGTCAGCACGCAGAGTCGGTACGGCCTGACGTTGCATGTTCGACCCCATCAGGGCTCGGTTAGCATCATCGTGTTCCAGGAAGGGGATCAGAGCTGCTGCCACAGATACGATCTGCTGCGGGCTCACGTCCATATACTGGATCTGGTCGGCGTTCATAAAGGTGGATTCACCTTTGTGGCGGCACGGGATCAATTCATCTTTCAGACGGCCATCTTCGGTGGTCGCGGCGTTAGCCTGTGCGATCACGTACTTGCCTTCTTCAATAGCAGACAGATAGTCCACTTCGTCGGTGATCACACCGTCAATGACTTTACGGTACGGTGTCTCGAGGAAACCATACTCGTTGGTACGAGAGTACACGGACAGAGAGTTGATCAGACCGATGTTCGGACCTTCAGGAGTCTCGATAGGGCACAGACGACCGTAGTGAGTCGGGTGCACATCTCGAACTTCAAAACCGGCACGCTCACGGGTCAAACCGCCCGGGCCCAGCGCAGAGATACGGCGCTTGTGGGTGACTTCGGACAGTGGGTTGTTTTGGTCCATGAACTGAGACAGCTGGCTGGAACCAAAGAACTCTTTGACTGCGGCGGAGATCGGCTTGGCGTTGATCAGATCCTGCGGCATCAGAGTGTCCAGGTCGCCCAGGGAGAGACGCTCCTTGACCGCACGCTCGACACGCACCAGACCGACACGGAACTGGTTTTCAGCCATTTCACCGACAGAACGGATACGACGGTTACCCAGGTGGTCGATATCGTCCACTTCGTCATTGCCGTTACGGATGTCGATCAGGCGCTTCATGACTTCGACGATGTCGTCTTTGGTCAGAGTGCCAGCGCCGGTCTCATCTTCACGGGACAGACGACGGTTGAACTTCATCCGACCTACGGTAGACAGGTCGTAACGCTCGGAAGAGAAGAACAGGTTCTCGAACAGCTGTTCTGCTGCTTCACGGGTGGGCGGCTCGCCCGGACGCATCATGCGATAAATTTCGACCAGGGCTTCCAAACGGCTGGAGCTGGAGTCGATACGCAGGGTCTCGGACATGTAGGCACCGTGATCCAGTTCGTTGGTGAACAGAACCTCGAAGTGCTTGAAGCCGGCTTGGGACAGGTTGGCAACCGCTTCCAGGCTCAATGCCTGGTTGGCAGTCACAACCATTTCGCCAGTTTGCGGATGCGTGTAGTTCTTGGCAGCAACTTTGCCAACAACATACTCAACCGGTACCTCAATCTGGGTAACGGCATCTTTTTCCAACTGACGGATGTGACGCGCAGTCACACGACGACCGGTCTCAACCACCACGGCGCCATTGGCCACGATGTCAAAGGTCGCAGTTTCACCACGCAGGCGCTCCGGCACCAGATCCATCATCAACTTGCCATCTTTTACTTCAAAACCTATGGTCTCGAAGAAGTTGGCCAGGATTTCTTCGGAACTGAAGTCCAGGGCGCGCAGAATAATGGAAGCCGGCAATTTACGACGACGGTCGATACGGACAAACAGGTTGTCTTTTGCATCGAACTCGAAGTCCAGCCAGGAACCACGGTAGGGGATAACGCGGGCGTTATACAGCACCTTACCGGATGAATGAGTTTTGCCTTTATCGTGGTCGAAGAAGACGCCCGGGCTACGGTGCAGCTGGGAGACGATTACCCGCTCGGTACCATTTATAACAAAGGTGCCGTTCTCGGTCATGAGCGGAATTTCGCCCATATATACTTCTTGTTCCTTGATGTCTTTGACGGTGCCGGCAGCTGCTTCACGATCGTACAGAACCATACGAAGCTTGACACGCAGCGGCGCGGAGTAGGTCACTCCACGGATCTGGCATTCTTTTACGTCAAATACCGGCTCACCCAGGCGATAGCTGACATACTGAAGCTCAGCACTACCGGAGTAACTGGTGATCGGGAAAACGCTACGGAAAGCGGCCTCTAGGCCATATTCACCTTCCGGGTCAGCCTCGATGAACTGCTTGAAGGAGTCCAGCTGAATGGACAACAGATAAGGCGTGTCCAGTACCTGGTCTCGCTTACCGAAGTCCTTACGAATGCGTTTTTTTTCGGTATAAGAGTAAACCATAGGGTTCCTCAGCTCGCTGATAAGTGACCCACTCTGTCCCGCGGGACAGCTCTGTCTCAACACCGTTTTGTGTTGGCCCGGACGATGATACGGTCCGGATTGCTGGTGCACCGAGAGTCGTAAACGGTGTGAAATGCTCTCAGTCTACAGCGCAAAAAGGCTGGTGAACAAATATTCACCAGCCCTAGCCTGTTTTATCAGGCTAATCTACATAAATGCAGATTATTTGATCTCAACAGAAGCACCAGCTTCTTCAAGCTGCTTCTTCAGAGTTTCAGCTTCATCTTTGGAGATGGCTTCTTTCAGGTTGGCAGGAGCGGCTTCTACCAGGTCCTTGGCTTCTTTCAGGCCCAGACCGGTAGCGGCACGAACGGCCTTGATGACGGCAACTTTGTTGGCGCCAGCAGCAGTCAGAACTACGTCGAACTCGGTTTTCTCTTCTACTGCTTCAGCAGCCGGACCGGCAGCAACAGCAACAGCGGCAGAAACACCGAACTTCTCTTCCATAGCTTCGATCAGCTCAACAACTTCCATTACGGACATGGAAGCAACGGCTTCGATGATTTGGTCTTTAGTGATAGACATGACAAAAATTCCTGATGTTGAATAAACTCAAACAGCCTAAATAGGCGAGAATCAAGCAGCAGCTTGTTTCTGATCACGCACAGCAGCGATGGTACGAACCAGCTTGCCAGCAGAGGCTTCTTTCATAGTCGCCATCAACTTCGCAATTGCTTCGTCGTAAGTCGGCAGCGTGGCCAGACGATCAATTTGTGCTGCGGCGATAAACTCACCGTTAAAAGCGCCGGCCTTGATTTCGAACTTTTGGTTCGCTTTGGCAAACTCTTTGAACAGACGAGCAGCAGCGCCCGGGTGTTCGTTGGAGAAAGCAATCAAGGTAGGACCAGTCAATACGTCGTTCAGGCACGCGAATTCGGTACCTTCAACCGCGCGACGCAGCAGGGTGTTACGCACAACGCGCATGTACACACCGGCTTCACGAGCGGTTTTACGCAGGACGGTCATCTTGTCTACAGTGACGCCGCGAGAATCGGCTACAACTGCGGACAGGGCGCCTTTGGCAGCTTCGTTGACTTCAGCAACAATTGCCTTTTTGTCTTCGAGTCCCAATGCCATTGGCTTAACTCCTGGATTGAATCTGAGTCTCATGACTCAGTACTGACACATCCCCCCTACCTTCACAACAGAGGGGAACGATGCGGTAGCAGGATTCCAGAAGAGAAAGAATCTTTCTCGCTGGGTTTCCGGCACCGTCTACGCAGGAAGGATTAAGGCTTTGCAGCCTCCTGCGGTCTTGGACGGAGGTCGAAGCCCCCAACCAATCAAGGCGCAAAATTATAGATTAAATTTTGCGCCTTGTAAAATCCATCAATTAGCCCTGAGCTTCCAGAGAAGCTTGGTCTACGGCAACACCGGCACCCATGGTGGTGGAGATGCTGACTTTCTTGATGAAGATACCTTTGGCGGAAGACGGCTTGGCCTTTTTCAGGGCAACCAGCAGTGATTCCAAGTTTTCTTTCAGCTGAACTTCGTCGAAAGAAACCTTACCCAGAGTGGTATGGATGATACCATTCTTGTCATTACGGTAACGAACCTGACCGGCTTTGGCATTCTTCACAGCTTCAGCAACGTTCGGGGTTACAGTACCGACTTTCGGGTTCGGCATCAGGCCACGCGGGCCCAGGATTTGACCCAGTTGACCAACAACACGCATGGCATCCGGGGATGCGATCACGACGTCGAAGTTCATCTCGCCTTTCTTGACCAGATCGGCCAGGTCATCCATACCAACCAGTTCAGCACCGGCAGCTTTGGCAGCTTCGGCGTTGGCACCCTGGGTGAATACGGCAACACGTACATCACGACCGGTACCGTGCGGCAGTACAGTAGCACCACGAACGTTCTGGTCAGATTTACGAGCATCGATACCCAGGTTGACAGCAACGTCAACGCTCTCAACGAACTTGGCGGTAGCCAGTTCTTTCAGCAGGGCAATGGCTTCGTTGATGGAGTACTCTTTGGTACCGTCAACTTTTTCGCGAATAACGCGCATACGCTTGGAAAGTTTTGCCATTGTCTTAATCCTCCACTACCAGGCCCATGGAACGAGCGGAGCCTGCGATGCAACGTACTTTTGCATCCAGATCGGCACCGGTCATATCCGGCTCTTTGGTCTTGGCGATTTCTTGCAGCTGGGCAACAGTCACCTTACCAACCTTGTCTTTGTTCGGCTTGGCTGAACCAGACTGGATACCGGCAGCTTTCTTCAACAGGAAGGCAGCAGGCGGAGTCTTGGTTTCGAAGGTGAAGGAACGGTCGCTGTAAACGGTGATCACGACCGGAGTCGGTGAGCCTTTTTCCAGCTTCTCTGTACGAGCGTTGAACGCCTTACAGAATTCCATGATGTTAACACCGTGCTGACCCAGAGCAGGACCAACGGGAGGGCTGGGGTTAGCACTGCCAGCCTTAACTTGCAGCTTGATATAAGCTGTGACTTTCTTAGCCATTAGAAAAATACCTCAGAAATGGGTTCTAGCGCCTCGGAGACATGCTCCTGCAAACGGCTCCCCAACTAATAAAGGGGCAGCGAATTATAGTGACATTCGCTGCCCCTGACAACCGTTAACGTACAGAGTTTAATCAGCCCTTTTCGACCTGACCAAAATCCAGTTCTACCGGCGTTGAGCGACCGAAGATCAAAACGGAGACCTTCACGCGGCTCTTCTCGTAGTCCACCTCTTCAACGGTACCGTTGAAGTCGGCAAACGGACCATCGGCAACTCGCACCATTTCACCCGGTTCAAACAGGGTTTTCGGGCGCGGTTTGTCGTGGGCATCTTGCAGACGGTTCAGGATCGCATCGGCTTCCTTATCAGAGATAGGAGCCGGGCGATCAGAGGTGCCACCAATGAAGCCCATCACACGCGGTACGTTACGCACCAAGTGCCATGTGGTTTCATCCATGAGCATCTGAACCAGCACGTAGCCCGGGAAAAATTTGCGCTCACTCTTGCGCTTCTGGCCAGCACGCATCTCGACCACTTCTTCAGTCGGGACCAGTACTTCACCGAACATGTCTTCCATGCCATGCATCTTGATATGTTCGCGCAGGGATTTAGCTACCCGACCTTCATAGCCGGAGAATGCCTGCACGACATACCATCTCATACGTTGTTCACGTTGTTCAGTCATGGCTTATCCTTACACTCCGGTAATCAAGTTGACCAACCAGACCAAGGCACCGTCCAGCATGAACAGCAACAGCCCCATCACGGCAGTCACCGCCAGCACAATCAGGGTTGTCTGAATGGCTTCCTGACGGGTCGGCCATACGACCTTGCGGACTTCCAGGCGAGACTCACGGGCAAATGCCAGTGTCGCCTTTCCCTTGGTGGTTTGCAGGGCTACTGCACCAGCAGCAGCAATGACAACGACCACACCCAGGGCGCGGACGGCAGCGACAACATCGTTGAGCAGGTAATTACCCACTACAGCGGCCGCCAGGATGATGAAAACCAGGCCCCAAAGCAGGGTATCCTTGCTTCCGCCCTGGCTCTCAGAACTAACACTCATACAACCCACCTGTATCTGACGTAACCAAAGACACAAAAGCCCCGTACGAGACGAGGTATATGGCAGGGGCGGCAGGACTCGAACCCGCAACCATCGGTTTTGGAGACCGCTGTTCTACCAATTCGAACTACGCCCCTACATAAGAAAGCCCCTATTATAGGGGCTTTGCTTTATTTATGTAAGCCAAAGATTAAGCAATCACGCTGGCTACAACACCAGCACCTACGGTACGGCCACCTTCACGGATAGCGAAACGCAGGCCGTCGTCCATCGCGATCGGCGCAATCAGGGTAACAACCATTTTGATGTTGTCGCCTGGCATTACCATTTCAACGCCTTCCGGCAGTTCGATGGTACCGGTCACGTCGGTTGTACGGAAGTAGAACTGCGGACGGTAGCCCTTGAAGAACGGGGTATGACGACCACCTTCTTCTTTGGACAGTACGTACACTTCAGATTCAAACTTGGTGTGCGGCTTGATGGAGCCCGGCTTGGCCAGAACCTGACCACGCTCTACGTCTTCACGCTTGACGCCACGCAGCAGCGCGCCGATGTTCTCGCCTGCACGACCTTCGTCCAGCAGCTTGCGGAACATTTCAACACCGGTACAGGTAGTAGAAACGGTATCTTTGATACCCACGATTTCTACGGTCTCACCGACTTTGACGATACCGCGCTCGACACGACCGGTAACTACGGTACCACGGCCAGCGATGGAGAATACGTCTTCGATAGGCATCAGGAACGGCAGGTCAATTGCGCGCTCCGGCTCCGGGATATAGGTATCCAGGTGGTTAGCCAGCTCGATGATCTTCTCTTCCCATGCAGCGTCACCTTCCAGCGCTTTCAGCGCGGAACCACGAACTACCGGCAGGTCATCACCCGGGAAGTCATATTCGGTCAGCAGTTCACGAACTTCCATCTCGACCAGTTCGAGCAGCTCTTCGTCATCTACCATGTCGCACTTGTTCATGAACACGATCATGTACGGGATACCAACCTGGCGACCCAGCAGGATGTGCTCACGAGTTTGCGGCATCGGGCCGTCGGTCGCAGCTACTACCAGGATCGCGCCGTCCATCTGGGCAGCACCGGTGATCATGTTTTTAACGTAGTCGGCGTGACCCGGGCAATCTACGTGCGCGTAGTGACGGATGGCGGTGTCGTATTCTACGTGGGAGGTGTTGATGGTGATACCACGCTCACGCTCTTCCGGCGCCTTGTCGATCTGGTCGAAGGCGAAAGCTTTACCACCGAAGTGCTTGGCCAGCACGTTGGTGATGGCGGCGGTCAGGGTGGTTTTACCGTGGTCAACGTGGCCGATGGTACCCACGTTAACGTGCGGTTTATTACGCTCAAATTTTTCTTTAGACATGATCGTCCCTCTAAACTAACGCTGAGTACGCGGTGGCAAGCTAACCACAGAACAGTTTATATGATGGATTTGAATCTGGTAGGGAAGAGAGGTTGGTGCTGGCAGCCAGGTTCGATTGCCGAACTCACCCGCTAAGGTGTGACTCTTGCTATCGCCTGAGCCATATCAGCATCTTGGAGCGGGCAGCGGGAATCGAACCCGCATCATCAGCTTGGAAGGCTGAGGTAATAGCCATTATACGATGCCCGCATTTCTCTAACCCAAAGAACTCAAACCGCAGAGAAATATGGTGGAGGGAGAAGGATTCGAACCTTCGAAGGCAGAGCCGTCAGATTTACAGTCTGATCCCTTTGGCCGCTCGGGAACCCCTCCGGTGCATAAATGCCACAACGGTAATTCTGCTTGCACCCGTTGTTTTATCGCTTTTGCCGGGCAAATAGACGACAGACATCCAAGCGTCGCGCATTTTATTGTAAGGATTTTGGGGATGCAACCATTGCGCCTTGCAAAATGTGCATTATTGCCGGGAAGTATGCAAAAAAGGACTCACTCCCTGCTCGGATCCGCAGCATAGCTTGTCGCTCCCCACCCCTTGGTGTATGGTCGCCCTGCCCAAGAAACAGTGATGACACCATGACGACAGAGCATAACCCCTATTTGCAATTCACCCGCGAACAATGGGCGTTATTGCGCGATGCGGTCCCCCTGACCCTGACCGAACACGATCTGCAGACCCTGCGCGGTATCAATGAAAAGGTGTCATTGCAGGAGGTGGAAGAGATATACCTGCCCCTCTCTCGCCTGCTCAATCTCTACGTCAAGGCCAAGCAGCGCCGCAGCCGGGTGCTGGAACAGTTCCTCGGCCAGTCCCGCGGCAAGGGCACTTACATCATCAGCATCGCCGGTAGCGTGGCGGGGGGAAAGAGCACCACGGCCCGTATCATGCAGGCGCTGCTGGAGCGCTGGCCGGAGCATCCACGGGTAGAGCTGGTCACCACGGATGGCTTCCTTTATCCCAACAAGGTGCTGGAAGAGCGGGGCCTGATGCGCCGCAAGGGCTTTCCGGAATCCTACGACATCCGCCATCTGGTGGAGTTTGTCGCCAATATCCGCGCCGGCCATGAGAAGGTAGAGGCGCCTGTCTACTCCCACCTCATCTACGACATCATTCCGGATGAGAAGAAGGTGGTGGAACAGCCGGATATCCTGATCCTGGAAGGGCTCAATGTGCTGCAAAGCGGCATGGACTATCCACAGGAACCCCATAGAGTCTTCGTGTCAGATTTTGTCGATTTCTCCATCTATGTGGATGCCGAGACCGAGTTGCTGCGCACCTGGTATGTCGAGCGCTTCCTCAAGTTTCGTAGCGGCGCCTTCTCGGATCCGGACTCCTACTTCCACCACTACGCCAAGTTGGCGGAGAGTGAGGCCAGCAAGATCGCCAACACCATCTGGCAAGATATCAACTATCTCAATTTGCAGGAAAACATCCTGCCGACCCGGGAGCGGGCCAATCTGATCCTGACCAAGGGTCATGAGCATGCCATCGAGCAGATCAAACTGCGCAAGTGATGGCGGGTGAGCACAGTACATGAACGAAGAGGGGGCCTGCAGGCCCCCTCTTCCATTGGTGTCTCTGGCACTCCGGGATATCAGTCGCCCCGTCGCAGGGAAATCTCTCCCCCCAGATAGAACTTGATCCCCTCGCTCGTCTCCAGTCGCAGGGCGCCGCGATCATCGATGCCACGGGCGATGCCCCGGATCTCCTGCTCCCCCATCAAGAGGCGCACCGGCCGACCGGCGAAGTGATCAAGCCGGTTCCAGTCATCGACAAAGTGCGACAGTCCCTGCTGCTCGAAGGTCAACATGGCCTGTTGCAGGTGGCCGAGCATGCGGGCGGCCAGCAGATTGCGATCCACCAGTTCCGGTTGGATGTGGCGAAGCTCGGACCAGGCCTGATCGATCCGCTCCCCCTCCCGGGCCGGCATCGCCAGATTGAGGCCAACCCCGATCACCAGGTTGCAGCTGGCGCCGGCGCTGCCGCTCATCTCCACCAGAATGCCAGCCAGCTTGCGGCCCTGATAATAGAGATCGTTCGGCCACTTAAGCTCGACCCCCGGATAACCCAGAGATTCCAGCGCCTGCACCACGGCCACTCCGACCGCCAGACTGAGGCCCATGGCCGCCGCCATGCCCTGCTCGAGTCGCCAATACATGCTCAGGATCAGCTGGCAGCCGAAGGGGGAAACCCAGGGCTTGCCACGGCGACCACGACCGGCAGTCTGGCACTCGGCCAGACAACTCTCACCGGACTGCAGCTGGTTGACTCGCTCCAGCAGATACTGGTTGGTGGAGTCGATCACCGGGAAGCAGTGCACCAGCGCCATGGGGGCCAGCGCCTGCAACTGCGCCTGATCGTACAGCGCCATTGGCACCGCCAGCCTATAGCCCTTGCCGGTCAGACTGAACAGGTCCAGCCCCAGCTCCTTGAGCGCAGCCATGTGCTTGCCCACTGCCGCACGGCTGATACCGAGCTGCTCGCCGAGCTGCTCGCCGGAGTGAAACTGGCCATCGCTGAGCAAGGTGATCAGCGTCTGCCTGATGGGAGTAAGCGTCATGCCAGTACCTCATCGAGCCAAGTCTCACCGGTCAGCCCCATGAAGCGCACTTCGTGCTCCAGCACCACCCCGAATTTCTGCTCCACGCTGTCGCGCACATGGGCCGCCAGAGCGATGAGCTCCATGGCGCTGGCCCCCCCCAGATTGACCAGCACCAACGCCTGCTCCTGGTGGACGGCTGCGCGGCCGATGGCAAAACCCTTGAGACCGCACTGATCGATGAGCCAGCCAGCCGCCAGCTTGGCCTGCCCTTCCCCAGCCGGGTAGCAGGGCATCTGCGGGTATTGCTGCTTGAGCGTGTCGGCCAGCGTCGTCGTTACCACGGGGTTCTTGAAGAAGCTGCCCGCATTGCCGAGCAGGTTGGGATCCGGCAGCTTGGCCATCCGGGTGGCGCAGACGGTATCGAAAATGGCCTGCGCCGTGGGCGTGTCACCGAGCGCCGCCAGCGGGCCATAACCCAGCATAGGCGTCCAGGCCTTGGGCAGACGCAGACCGACGGCGGTAATGAAGTGAGAATCCTGACAGGCGTGCTTGAAGATGCTGTCACGGTAGCCGAAATGACAATCGGCGGCCTTGATCCGCTCCACCTGACCGCTCTGCCAGTTGAATGCCTCCACATAGGCACAGAAACGAGCCAGCTCGACCCCGTAGGCACCGATATTCTGCACCGGCGCGGCGCCGACTGTGCCCGGGATCAGCGCCAGATTCTCCAGACCATACCAGCCCTGTTGCAGGGCATGACACACCAGTTGATGCCAGTCCTCACCGGCGGCCACATGCAACAGCCAGTGCTCCCCCTCATCCTGCAGTGCGATACCCTTCAGCCGGTTGAGTACCACCAGGCCAGCGAAATCATTGCAAAACAATATATTGCTGCCGCCACCCAACACCAGGCGGGGCAATTCTGCCAGTTCAGGACTGGCCAGGATCTGCGGCAGGTCATCAAGATTGTCTACCTCCGCCAGCCAGAGGCAGTGGGCATCGAGGGCCAGGGTGTTGAGCGTCAACAAGGAGGCGTGGGGGGTGAGTTTCATCTGCGTGTCCCGACAATAGCAAGCGGGCAGTCTACCTTATATTCCCGCCGGACGAAAAATCCCGCCCTCTTTTCGGACTCGATCTGCTGGAGTAGAGTATCCGGCTCCGACTCCTGAGGAAGTACTCATGAACAACCAATTTGCCGTCATCGGACTGGGTCTGTTTGGCAGCGCCCTGTGCGAAGAGCTGCAACGGCAGGATGCCGAGGTGCTGGCGATTGATATCGACGAAAGCAAGACCCGCCAGATAGCCACCCTGTGCAGCCATGTCGTCGTCGCCGATGCGACCGATGAGGCTACCGTAGCCGAGCTGGGGCTGGCCAACTTCGATATCGTTTTCGTCGCCATCGGTGACAACCTCGAGACCAGCATACTCACCACGCTCGTCCTGAAAGAGGCGGGCGTGAAGAAGGTGTGGGTCAAGGCCCGTGACAAGTTTCACGCCAAAATCCTGCATAAAGTCGGGGCCGACAAGGTGATCAATCCGGAGTGGGACATGGGCCGACGGGTCGCCCAGAGCATGCTGGACAACCGGTTGTTCGACTATCTGGAGCTGGGCCACGATATGGTGCTGACCGAAGTCGTTATCGGTCTGCAGCAAAATGCCCGCAATCTCGGTGACTTGCATCTGCTGCAGCAGAACGACTTCCAGCTACTCGCCATCAAGCGAGGCGATGTGCTGCATAACGTGCTGACCGGCAAGATGGAGCTGCAACTGGGCGACATACTGATCATGGCAGGCAACAAACACGCCATCGACCACTGGCTGGAAACCCTATGATCAATTGGCGCAGCAGCTACGCCTTCGCCCTGCATCGGGATGACAACTCCCGCTGGAGCGAAGCCAAGCTGATCCTGGGCAGCTTTCTGGTCATCCTGTTGATCGGCACCATTTTTCTGGTACAACCCTCCAGCCACAATGGCGAAGTGACCTTCGTCAACGCCCTGTTCACCGCCACCTCGGCCATCAGCGTGACCGGGCTCGGTGTGGTGGATACAGGTACCGCCTTTACGCTGCAGGGGCAGATCTTCCTGTTGATATTGATGGAGATTGGCGGTCTGGGTCAGATGACAATGACACTGCTGCTGATCGCCATGTTCAGCAAGCGGGTCGGCCTGCGCCAGCAGGTGCTGGCCAAGGAGGCGCTGGGACAGGAGGGCTCGGTCAACATAGTGGGGCTGGTCAGACGCATAGTGCTGTTTGCCTTTATCGCCCAGCTGATCGGCACTGCTGTCATGGCCATCCGCTGGGTGCCCGATATGGGCTGGGAACACGGCCTTTACGTCAGCTTCTTCCATGCGGTTTCTGCCTTCAACAACGCCGGTTTCTCGCTATTTTCCAATAACCTGATGAACTACCGGGATGACCCCATCATCAGCCTGACCATCGCTGGTCTGCTGGTCCTCGGGGGGATCGGCTTTACTGTCGTCGTCGATCTGGTGCGCAACCGACGCTGGCGCAAGCTGAAGCTGCACAGCAAGCTGATGCTGGTGATGACCCCAGCCCTGCTGCTGCTGGGCACCCTGATGTTCTGGCTGCTGGAGCGCAACAATCCGGGCACTCTTGGCGCCACCTCCTTTGGAGGACAGTGGCTGGCTGCCTTCTTTCACTCTGCCAGTGCGCGGACCGCGGGCTTCAATACCATAGATATCGGGCTGATGACCCCTGCGGCCCTGCTATTCCTGATGATGCTGATGTTTATCGGGGCGGGTACCACCTCTACCGGCGGTGGTATCAAGGTGACCACCTTTGCGGTGGTGCTGCTGGCGACCCGTGCCTTCCTGAGCAAGCGACCCCATGTCACAGCCTTTGGTCGCACCTTGTCACCCCAGATAGTGACCCGCTCGCTGGCCATCATCATAGTCAGCACCATGGTACTGATGCTGGCGATGTTCCTGCTGATGGTGACCGAGGATCTGCCGTTCGACAAAATCATGTTCGAGACCGTCTCTGCGTTCGCCACTGTGGGGCTTTCTACCGGCATTACTGCCTCCTTGAGCGAGCCGGGAAAGCTTATCCTGGTACTGGTGATGATCTGTGGTCGTCTCGGCCCGCTGACCCTGGCCTTCATGCTGGCTCGCCCGAGCGAAACCCGCATCAAGTACCCGGAAGAGAGTGTCTATACGGGCTAGTCCAGGTGCAATATAGAAAAAGGGGCCAAGGGCCCCTTTTTCTATTTGGCTTATCCAGCCTGGTATTGCGGCGCGGCGACTCAGGTCGCCTTGCTCTTGGCCGGGCGCTTGCCGGCACTCTTGCGAGGAGTGCCAGTGGTGCCTGCACTGCTCTTGCGACGGGTAAAACGCGGCTTGCCGGCCCCCGCCGCCGCCTTGGGCAGCGCGCTGAAGCTGGCGCCGGAATCCTGCCGAGCTACCTCAATCAAGGCGTTCAACTGATCTGTCAGTGGCCCCATAAATTGCTGATAGCTGGCGTGCCGCTCGGCAATCTGGCCCAGGCTCTGCTCCCACAGAGCCGTCATGTCCGGCGTGGTAGCGGTGGCGGGCAGAGCCAGGATCAGTGCCCGTCCGGTGGGCGTGCCCTTGATGCTCTTGCCCTGGCGCACCAGAAAACGGCGCCTGAACAGCAGGTCTATGATGCCGGCCCGGGTCGCCTCGGTGCCAAGACCGTCCGTTTCGCGCAGGGTCTTGCGGATCTCGGGATCCTGCACGTAGCGGGCTATGCCGGTCATGGCGGCCAGCAGGGTAGCGTCGGTGAACGACTTGGGCGCCTGGGTCATCTTCTCCAGTAGCTCGCCGCGCTCGCACAGCAGTTGCTCCCCCTCTTTCAGGGCGGGCAGGGTACCGGCTTTCTCTTCGTCGTCATCTTCTTCCACCCCCAGCAGCGCCTTCCAGCCCGCCTTGAGGATCCGCCGCGCCTTGGCCTGGAACAGGCCACCCGCGATACGCAGCAGCACCTTGCTGTCGTTGTACTCGAACGGTGGGTAGAACTGCAGCAGGTATTGGCGCGCCACCAGACCGTAGATTTTGGCCTCATCGCCGCTGAGGCTGCCCTCGTTGCCACGCTTCTCGGTGGGGATGATGGCGTGGTGGGCATCCACCTTGCTGTCATTCCACGCCTTGCTGCGGATCTTGCCGTCCGCCTCGCTCACCGCCCTGGCGAATGCCGGCGCAGTAGCAGCGATGGCCTCCCGTACCTGGGCCGCCCGATTGAAGTGATCGCTGGGCAGGTGACGGCTGTCGGATCTGGGATAAGTGATGAGCTTGTGGCGCTCGTAGAGTCCCTGACAGACATCCAGCACTCGCTTGGCATCCATGCCAAAGCGCTTGGCAGCATCGATCTGCAAACTGGAGAGGTTGTAGGGCAGCGGTGCTGCCTGCTTGCGGGCCTGTTCCTCTACCTCTTCTACCGATGCTGGTTGGCCATTGATGCGACTGACCACTTTCTCCGCCAGCGCCCGGTTGAGCACCCGCCCCTCCTCATCCTGCCAGGGCAGGCAGGCCTCGGAGGGCAGCCACTTGGCGCTGAAGCGCTCGTTGCCCTCGGTCACCACATGGGCCAGCACCTCGTAGAAGGGCTTGGGCACGAAGGCCTCTATCTCCAGATCCCGCCGCACAACCAGCCCCAGCAGCGGGGTCTGCACCCGGCCGACCGACAGCAGCTCGCTGCAACCGCCCTTGCGGCCGAGCAGGGTGTAGGCCCGGGTCATGTTGATGCCATAGAGCCAGTCGGCGCGACTGCGGGCCAGCGCCGATACCGCCAGCGGCACGAACTCCTTGTTGTCTCTGAGCTTGTCGAGGGCGCGGCGCACCGCCGGCGGATTGAGATCGCTGATAAGACAGCGCTGCACCGGTCTGGTCTTGGGGTAACCGAGAAAGTCGATCACCTCGTCCACCAGCAGTTGCCCTTCCCTGTCCGGGTCACCGGCATTCACCACGCAGTCGGCCAGCTTGATCAGCCGCTTGATGACGGTGAGCTGGGTCTTGGTCTTGGGCTTGGCCACCAGCTGCCACTGGGCGGGGATAATGGGCAGTTGCTCCATGCGCCACTGCTTGAAGGCGGCGTCGTAGGCATCCGGCTCAGCCTGCTCCAGCAGGTGGCCGATGCACCATGTCACCACATCCCCCTGGGCTGTCTCGATGAAACCGTCCCCCTTCTTGTGGGGCTTGGGCAACACATCGGCAATGGCTCGGCCAAGACTGGGCTTCTCGGCGATAAAGAGTCGCATGGTAAACACACCTGAATACTGTATATGCGAACAGTATATACCGAGCCTTTTGCAAAGCCCAAGACTGGCCATCCGCGGGTTCGCTGATCATGAGCACGCTGTCGGTCAGAGGTGCGACTCGGGATAAAGCGGGCGACTACCCTTCAAGATGCTCATGCAGGCCATGTGATGAAACCTGACCCGAACGAGTTCGAATTGGATAGGGAACGCGTGGATATTAAATTAAATTCAATTAAATGATAAAATACAAAATAATAAATATATTTAAAATAACATTACAAAATAAAAATCATGATAGAGGTCAATCCCCTACCTCTCTCTAGCTACTACTATATTGGTAATATTTGATCGTAGGAAAATGCCGCCATGCTTGGAAAATTATTGAGAAAGACCTGGTTCTGGCTCCTGCTGCTCGGAGCCCTGCTGGGCGTCGCGGCATTGGGTGTCACCATGACAGTGATGCATAAAACCAGTTCTACCGAGTTCTGCGTCTCCTGCCACTCCATGCAAACCCCGCTGGCCGAGTATCAGGGCAGCGTCCACTTCCAGAACGTGAAGGGGATCCGCGCCGAGTGTGCAGACTGCCACATCCCCAATGAACCCAGCGCCTATCTGTGGACCAAGATCCGCGCCGTGAAGGATATCTATCACGAGGCGATCGGCACCCTCGACACCCCTGAAAAATACGAATCGCACAAGCTGCGCATGGCCCAGACCGTGTGGGACCAGCTCAAGGCCAATGACTCTGCCAGCTGCCGCAGCTGCCACAGCTACGCCGCCATGGATATTCTGGCCCAGCGCCCCAATGCCCGGGCCGAGCACCCGGTCGCCATCAAGGAAGGCCAGACCTGCATCGACTGCCACCGCGGTGTCGCCCACATCATGCCTGACATGAGCGAGCTGGCTGCCGCCGGTGCGAGCGAGCTGGCCCAGGCTGCCGCCCAGACCCCGGCCAACGTCACCACCCGTTACGCCATCGCCACGGCGCCGCTGTTCCTCGATGCCGCCGCCAAGACAGACGAAGGCACCCTGATGCCCTCCACCAAGGTGGAAGTACTGGCCAACGAAAATGGCCGTGCCCAGGTGCAGATCGAAGGCTGGCAACAGGACGGCGTGCGCGAAGTCTTCTACGCCGCTCCCGGCAAGCGGATCCTGAGCGTGCTGGTAGGCGATGCCGCCAAAAAATCCCTGGTCACCGGCCAGAGCGAAACCGACAGCGCCACCAACCTCACCTGGCATCAGGTCAAACTGACCGCCTGGGTGGATCAGACCCAGCTCATTGGCGATCAGGGCAAGCTGTGGCAATACGCCTCCACCCTGATGTCCAACAACTGCACCGGCTGCCACGGCCTCACGGCGCTGGATCACTTCAATGCCAACCAGTGGATCGGCGTCATCAAGGGGATGGAATCCCGTACCTCCCTGACCCCGGAACAGGCTCGCATGCTGACCCAATACGTCCAGAAACATGCCAGTGACATGAGCGCGGCGCACTAAGGCTGGCACAGAGGAAATCGTCATGACTTTTTTTACCGATAAGAACACCAATCTGTCCCGCCGCAACCTGCTCAAGGGGCTCGGCGCCTGCGCGGCACTGCCGCTGCTCGCCGGCATCTTCCCGAAGAGTGCTCTGGCCAAGGCCATCAGCACCGCACTGGAGCAGTTCCCGACCCTGGTCCCGGCCCAGAAGGGCATACTGACCGGCGCCCACTGGGGTGCCTTCGAAGCCATAGTCGAAGATGGCCGCATGGTGCGCGTCCAGCCGGTGGCCGATGATCCGGCACCGAACGATCTCATCGACATGGCCCCGTTCCAGGTTCACGCCAAGAACCGCATCAAGTACCCCATGGTGCGCAAGAGCTGGCTGGAGCACGGCCCTGGCGCCAGACCCGAGCTGCGCGGCGCCGACGAATGGGTGCGGGTGAGCTGGGACAAGGCCATCGAGCTGGTGGCCGGCGAGATTGGCCGGGTGCAGAGCGACTTCGGCCCGCAGGCGATCCACGCTGGTTCCTACGGCTGGAAGAGCGTCGGCATGTTCCACAACAGCCGGACCCTGCTGCACCGCCTGATGAACCTGGCCGGTGGCTTCACCGGTTATGCCGGTGACTACTCCGCCGGCGCCGCCCAGGTAATCATGTCCCACGTCATGGGCTCCATCGAGGTATATGAGCAGCAGACCGCCTGGCCGAACGTGATCGAACACGCCGAACTGGTGGTGCTGTGGGGTGTCAACGCCCAGGTGACCCTGAAGAACAGCTGGAACATGCCGGACCACGAGGGTCAGGCCGGCTTCCAGGCACTGAAGGATAAGGGCACCCGCATCATCAGCATCGACCCCGTCTACAACGAGACCGCCAAACTGGCCGGGGCAGAGTGGATTGCGCCAAACGCCTATACCGACGTGGCCATGATGCTGGGGGTGGCCCACACCCTGTATACCGAACAGAAGCACGATCAGGCCTTCCTCGATCGTTACACCAGCGGTTTCGACAAGTTCCTCGCCTACCTGCTGGGCAAGGAGGATGGCCAGCCGAAGAGCGCCGAATGGGCGAGCACTGTCTGCGGCGTCGATGCCGCCGTGATCCGTCAGCTGGCCCTCGACATGGCGTCCAAGCGCACCATGATCATGGCGGGCTGGGGCATGCAGCGCCAGCATCACGGCGAGCAGCCCAACTGGATGCTGGTGACCCTGGCCGCCATGCTGGGCCAGATCGGCCTGCCAGGCGGCGGCTACGGCTTCAGCTACCACTACTCCTCCGGTGGCAGCCCCACCGCCAAGGGCGGCATCCTGGCGGGTATCTCGGCCGGCAACGCGCCCAAGAACAGTCCGGCCCCGATCCCGGTGGCCCGCATCGCCGACTGTCTCGCCAACCCGGGCAAGACCATCGACTTCAACGGTCGTCAGGTGACTTATCCGGACATCAAGCTGGTCTATGTGGCGGGTGGCAACCCCTTCCACCACCATCAGGACACCAACAACCTGCTCAAGGCGTGGCGCAAGCCACAGACGGTGATAGTCCACGAGCCCTACTGGACCGCCACCGCCAAGCACGCAGACATAGTGCTGCCGGCCACCACCAGCTATGAGCGCAACGATCTGGAGATGGGGGGCGATTACTCCCAGCGCTACGTGTTTCCCATGCACCAGTGCGTACCGCCCCAGCACGAGTCCCGCAACGACTTCGACATCTTCAGCGCCATTGCCGCCAAGCTGGGCCTGCTGGAAGCCTACACCGAAGGCAAGGACGAGATGCTGTGGCTCAAGCAGATGTATGACGGCATGGCTGCCCAGGCCCGTGGTGCCCGCGTGGCGCTGCCGCCGTTCAACATGTTCTGGGAGTCCAACAACTACATCCGCTTCCCAGTGCCCGAGGCAAACCGCCAGTGGATTCGTCACGCCGATTTTCGCGAGAATCCCTTGCTCAACCCGCTCGGCACCCCGTCCGGCAAGATCGAGATCTTCTCCAACACCATCGCCGGCATGGGGTATGCCGACTGCGCCGGCCATCCCAAGTGGTATGAGCCCAAGGAGTGGGTGAAGAGCGAAACGGCCAGCCGTTATCCGCTGTCGCTCAATACCTCGCACCCGACCCAGCGCCTGCACTCCCAGCTGGACAACACGCCGCTGCGAGACAAGTTCGCTATCGCCGATCGGGAGGCCATCCTGATCCACCCGGATGATGCCAAGGCTCGTGGCATTCAGGATGGGGATCTGGTGCGCGCCTTCAACGATCGCGGCCAGATCCTGGTGGGCGCCATGGTGTCGAAAGACATACGTCCTGGCGTGGTGCGCATCTGTGAAGGGGCCTGGTTCGACCCGGCCAAACCGGGTGAGGCGGGGGCCATCTGCAAGAACGGCAACGTCAACTGCCTGACCTTCGACGAGGGCACCTCCAGCCTGGCGCAGGGCAACTGCGGCCACATGGCCCAGCTGCAGATCGAGAAATACAGGGGCCCGGCACTGGCCAATACCGCACACACGGTCCCGGCCAACGGCTGAGTCCACGCTCGACCAACAAAAACGGCGCCATCAGGCGCCGTTTTTTATTGCTATCAATTTGCTATGGCAGTGGTGACTCAGAGGTCGCCTTCCTGTATGCACTCTTCGCGCACACCACCCGCTCTGCAGCCGGAGCATGGGCAAAGTGACTCAGAAGTCGCCTTCCTGCATATACTCTTCCGCGCACTCCACCAGCTGGGGCCAGAGCTCTTCCGGCACCCAGGCATCCGGGTCATCTTCGTCGCCATCGTATTGGGTCCAGAAATAGCGGCGCAGGCCGGCGGCGAAGTCATCACTGACTTCGGCCAGCTCGGAGAGCGGCCCCAGCCAGGCGATACGGCGCAGGCCGGAGGCGAGATCGTTGAGCGCATCCACCAACGCACGATCGTCGCTGATCTGCTCCACCAGCAGGGTGAAGCGCTCGCGGGCGCTGGCAACTTCGTCTTCGTCCAGCTCACCTGCATCGGCCAGCAGATCGATGAAATCTTCCAGCAGGAATGCGATCAGGCTATCTCTGTCTTCAAACCACTGAAGCTGTGCCCCCTTGATCCCCAACACGGAGGAATCGAACGAGTCATCAAGGTGACATAGTGCCCATGGATCGTCTGTCATTGCTACCCTTCCTCAGGCTTGAACAAGTGTCTTATCTTATGCCTGACCCTCCCCCCTTGCCACCTGGGCAGTGAAGGGACGCGGCCAGACCACCACAATTCCATCCGCCCCATAACGGGGCTGATAATATCTAGCTCTCTACCCTGGCCACCTTGGGCAGTGACAGAGACGCAGCCAGACCACCCAACTCGGCCCGACCCATGATGAGGTTGCCTCGATAGGCCTCGGCCAGATCGGAGACTATGTTGAGGCCGAGCCCAGAGCCCGGCACCTTCTCGTCGAGCCGTACCCCGCGCAACACCGCCTTGGCGATCTGATCCTCGCTCATGCCGGGGCCGTCATCCTCGATGCGCAGGGTGATCCAGCCCCCCAGCTCCGCACTGGAAATACGCAGCTGACCGGCCGACCACTTGTAGGCGTTCTCCAGCAGGTTGCCCACCATCTCGTCGAAGTCCTGCTCCTCCACCCCGACCGCCAGATTGGCCGGCACCTGCAGATCCACCTCCTTGCCCGGATAGAGACGGGAGAAGGCGCGGCAGATGTACTCCACCCGTGCCCGCACCGGGGTCGACACCCCGAGGATCTTGGCGGCGCCGGTCACCCGCGCCTTGCCGAGGTGATAGTCGATGTGGCGCTGGATCTGGTCGAGCTGCTCACCGATGGCGGCTTGATCCTCCGGCGACAACTGGGCCACCTGATTGCGCATTATGCTGAGCGGCGTCTTGAGGGCGTGAGCCAGATTGCCGGTGTGGGAGCGGGCTCGCTGCAGCAGCTCGCTGTAGTGGTGAAGCAGGCGGTTGATATCTTCCACCAGCGGCTGTATCTCCAGCGGATAACGCAGCCGGAATCCCTCCTGATGCCCCTGATGTACCCGTCCCAGTTCGCGGCGCAGCAAATGCAGCGGACGCAGACCATAGACGATCTGGAACATGAAGCCCAGCACCAGACCCGTGGCGGCGAAGCCGAGGCCCAGGAACAGGCTGATGCGGGTCTTCTTGAGGGTCTGGGTCAAGGCGCTGCTGTCCTTGGCCATCACCAGAGTAAACGTCCGATCCGACCCGGGCAGCAGCACGGTACGCGTCATGATGAGCAGGGGCTCCTTGTTGGGTCCCCTGCCGACAAACAGATCCGGATCGCCGAACGCCGACTTCAGACCCTGCACCTTGAGGTGCACATCCCACAGGGATCGCGAGCGGCTGACCACCTCATCCCCCAGCTCCAGCTGCCAGTAGTAGCCGGAATAGGGTTGACGAAAGCGGGGGTCGGCCATGGGCTCGGTGACGATGGGCAGGCCGTCTGGCTGGATCTCGAGGCGAGAGAGCAGATCGTAGAGCTGCAGGCGCAGGCCGTCTGCTTCCGCCTCTTGCCAATAGTTGCGCATCATGGTCTGCAGGCTGAAACCTGTGGCAAACAGGAAGAGACCACACCAGACCAGCGCTATGACTACCAGTCGCCCCCGCAGGGTCCTGACCAGCCTCATTCACCGCACCCTGGCAGGGGTTGTATCAAGGCCCGACTCATTCGTTGATCCGGTATCCAAGGCCACGCACAGTCTCAATGAGATCGGCGTGGGTCTTCTTGCGGATCCGGCCGATGAAGACTTCGACGGTATTGGAGTCGCGGTCAAAATCCTGGGCATAGATGTGGTCGATCAGCTCGCTGCGCGACACCACCTTGCCCCTGTGCTGCATCAGGTAGCCAAGCACCCGAAATTCGTGGGCGGTGAGCTTGATGGGGGTGCCTTCGTACCACACCTGGGAGGCCGCCATGTCGAGCCGCACTCCGCCGATCTCCAGGATCGAACTGGCATTGCCTGCTGCCCGTCGCACCAGCGCCTGCACCCTAGCTACCAGCTCGGCCACCTGGAACGGCTTGGTGAGGTAGTCGTCGGCTCCGGCATTGAGCCCCTCAATCTTCTCGTGCAGCTGGCCGCGGGCGGTCAGTACCAGCACAGGGGTGTCGATCCCCTTGCTGCGCCACTCCTTCAGCACGCTCAGGCCATCGCGACCCGGCAGGCCGAGATCCAGGATGATGGCGTCATAAGGTTCGGTCTCGCCGAGAAAGCCGGCCTCGTTGCCATCGTGGCAGAGGTCGGTCACGAAACCGGACAGACGCAGCTGTTCGGCCAGCTGGCCCGCCAGGGTCTTCTCATCTTCAACTATCAGAATTCGCATAAATGGGTATCCAAAGCAGGGTTACTCTTGCGTCAACGGAGATGGGAGGGTTGAACAGCGGTGCCGGATTGTCAGTTTGGAGCCCAACCTGGCACCCACCCAAAGGTCAATCTTCCTCTTGCGCCGGGCGTGGCTCGAACAGCCGCTCGAGATGGTGGCCCTTGAGCCACACCATCTCCAGGTTGTCGGCGCGATAGCCGACCTTGATGACGCTGTTCTCGCTGTCGATGAGCTTGAGCTCATACAGCCAGATGCCATCCTCTTCCCCCAGGTCGACGCGCAGCACGCGTACCGGCAGGCGGGAGGCCACCTCCATCACCTCATGAAAGGGCCTGACCCGACCCTCGCTGACAGCTTGTTGCAGCAAGGCCTCGTTCGGCGTGGTCGCCTGCGCCATCACGGGCAGCAGCAACCCAAGCAGAGACAGGGCTCTATTCATGGGTGATTCATCTCCAAAAACCTAACATAATGCCGTTTATAGTCTGCCAGCCATGAATCCGGAATGAATATGATCCCACGCAGTTTCCTGCTGATCCTTTGCCTTTTCTCCACCCTCGGCTGGGCGGCCCAGGCGCGTCTCGACATGCCGGCGCTGGTCAAGTTGTTGTTGGCCCAAGGGTACCACGACATTCGGGAAGTGGAGCTGGAAGGAGATAAATTCGAGGTAGAAACCCTGGATGCCGACGAACAGCGAGTGCAGTTGCTGGTCGATGCCTACACGGGCGACATCACCAAAAAAGAGGCCGATTAGGCCTCTTTTGCTATGCGAGTTCTGCGCTGTGATGCCTGAGCGGCAACTCACGCCTCTTTCAGTTTATGGCGTTGACGTTGACGCCAGGGGCGCAGCAACTTCTCCCGCCGTGGCCATAGCAGAGCACAGGCCAGCAGCAGGTAGATGAGCGGTTCCTGCCAGCCACTCTTCACCGACCACCAGTAGTGCACCGGCACCAACAGGGCAACGGCATAGATCCAGTTGTGCAACTTCTGCCAGGCCGGCCCCATGACCCGTAGCAGGGCGGGGATAGAGGTCAGACTGAGCACTGCCAACAACAAGAGCGCCACTGCCCCCACCAGTATGTAGCTGCGCTTCACCAGCTCACCGCCAATAAGCTCCCAGTCGAATTGCAGATCCAGCCCCAGCCACACCATAAAGTGCAACCCGGCCCAGGCCGCGCACCAGAGCCCGAGAGGGCGGCGCAGCTTGATGAGCTGCCCCTGCCGCCAGCGCTTGGCGAGCGGTGACACCAGCAGGGTGATCAGCAAGAGATTGAGCGCCCCCTTGCCGAGATAGTGGGTCAAACCCTGCACCGGGTCCCCCCCCAGCAACCCGGCTGGCAAGGCATACCCCAGCCAGAGCAGAAAGCCGAGAGAACCCAGATGCACCAGCACTCGCAGGCTCTTGATGTGAACCGCTGTCAGTCTCAGTACCATTTTCTTGGATCCATGGCTTGATAAGTGAAGACCACCCCATGGGGGCGGCCCTTGGTATGAGCGGTTGTCAGTCTCAGTACCATTGTCTCAGATCCATTCCCTGATAGAGCGAGGCCACCTCGTCGGCATAACCGTTGAACATCAGGGTAGGCTGACGCTTGGCACCGAAGATGCCACCCTCCCCGATGAAGCGCTCGCTGGCCTGACTCCAGCGCGGGTGATCCACCTCCGGGTTGACGTTGGCGTAGAAGCCATATTCGTTCGATGCCAGCAGATTCCAGGTGGTCGGTGGCATCTCTTCCACCAGCCGGATGGAAACTATGCTCTTGATGCTCTTGAAGCCGTACTTCCAGGGCACCACCAACCGGATCGGTGCCCCGTTCTGGGCGGGCAGCGTCTTGCCGTAGAGGCCCATCGCCAGGAAGGAGAGCGGGTTCATCGCCTCGTCGATACGCAGCCCCTCCACATAGGGATAATCTATGCCCCCTCCAAGAGAACGGGATGCCTGCCCTGGCAACTGCTCGGGATCATAGAGGGTCTCGAAGGCCACGAACTTGGCGCGACTGGTGGGCTCGGCACGGCGAATGAGCTCCGCCAGACTGATACCGCTCCAGGGCAGCACCATGGACCAGGCCTCTACGCAGCGCAGCCGGTAGATGCGCTCCTCCAGCTCTGTCTTGTTGATGAGGTCCCACACATCCAGGGTGAAGGGCTTGGCCACCTCCCCCTCTACCCGCAATTGCCAAGGCTCGGGTTTTAAATAGTGACCGTTGCGAGCCGGATCCCCCTTGTCGGTACCCAGCTCATAGAAGTTGTTGTGGGTGGTGGCCTTCTCCTCCGGGGTGATGATCACGCCCTCAGGTCTGGCGGCGGCGCGAATGTTGAGCGGTCTGGTCGATGCGGCAGGTGCCGATTTGTCGGCGGAGAAGAGGTCAAGCACGCCAGCCTGAGCGGGAAACGCCAGGGTGGCAGCCCCCAGGCCCAACCCTTTCAGGATAAGGCGGCGATCCTGATAGACGGCTTCCGGGGTAACATCCTGTTCGGTGGGATGATGAGAAGAACGGCGCTTGATCAACATGGAAAAACTCCCGGGGCTATGAGGGTAACAACCATAAGACCTGCCCCGGCCGAGTTTTATTTCACGAAAATTTACATGAGCTGGTAAAGGGGCAGAGCCTTGGCCATGGTTCCGACCAGGAACAATGCTACGAATACCAGCAGAGGAACGATCACATTTGGCACCATCAGACTCACTCCATGAGCAGGACAGGGCCCATAACTATGGTGCAGGGTCGAGCACGCCTCCAATGAATTTTTTTCGCGAGCGCAAGCGTATTCCTGAGTTGAAATGAGTGATGAAGATCACACACAATCTCGCCCCTGCTTGCCGCCCCCCCTGCGCGGGGTAGGCTCCCTTTCTTTACGAATTCCACTACTGAAGAGTCACGCCATGAGCCCATTGATCGCCATCGCCATCACGACCGGGATCCTCTCTGCCGTCTGGGGCTGGGTTGCCGTCACACTCGGCCTCATCTCCTGGGTCGGCTTTATCGGCTGCACCAGCTACTTCGCCTCCAGCGGTGGCTACAAGGCACTGTTGCAAACCATGCTGTGCAATGGGAGCGGCATGCTGTGGGCATTGCTGCTGATCCACGGGGATGCCTGGTGGGGAACGGGCATGGCGGGTTATGTGATGACGGGGGTGGTCGCAACATTGATGTGCGTGCAGGCCAAGCAGCAGTGGCTGGGCTACATTCCCGGCACCTTCGCCGGTTGCTGCGCCACCTTCGGTGCCGCGGGGGAGTGGCGCCTGATACTGCCGTCCCTGGTGATAGGCGCACTGTTCGGTTACCTGATGAAAGCGAGCGGGCTCTGGCTATCCCAGAAAACCCAGAAAGCCCAAACCTCTACCGCCGTAGTCGATCCCGCCTGAATGGCACTCACCTGCGAATAATCCTTCGCCGGGACGCAAGCCTATACTGTCCGGCTTATCCCTTAGACTTGAAGTTTGCCGCCTCTATGCCGTGCCGATTCAACAACTTGTAGAAATCGGTACGGTTTCTGCCCGCCATGTTGGCCGCCAGGGTCACGTTGCCCTCAGTGGTACGCAGCAGACGGATCAGATACTCCTTCTCGAACTCGGCCCGCGCCTCGTTGAACGAGGGGATGCCACCGCCACCGCCACTCAGGGCGGACTCCACCATGGACACCCCAATCACAGGACTGCAACAGAGGCTCGCCAGCTGTTCCACCACGCTGTAGAGCTGACGCACGTTACCGGGCCAGGCTGCGGCCGCCAGCATGGCCAGCGACTCGGGTGAAAAACCCAGGGCCGCACAGTCACTGTGACGACTGCGATATTCGTCCAGCGCCTGTCTGGCCAGCAGCGGAATGTCTTCACTGCGGGCGCTGAGAGGTGGCAAGGTGATGTTGGCCACATTGAGGCGGTAGAAGAGATCTTCCCGAAAACGCCCCTCTTCCATCGCCGTCACCAGATCCTGATGGCTGGAGCTGATGACCCGCACCTCGGGCGTACCCTGACCGTACTCCTGCAACACCTGCAACAGCTTGGCCTGTAGCGACTCCGACAGGTCCCCTATCTCGTCGAGAAACAGGGTCGCGCCTTTGGCTTGTTCGAACAGGCCGGACTGACCGTCCTCGCCAAACAGCTGCAGATCCAGCGCAGGCCACGGCAAGGCAGCGCAGTTGATGACGTGCAACGGCTTGTCACGGCGACTGCTGGCCTGATGCAGGGCTTGAGTCATTACCCCTTTGCCTGAGCCGGACGGCCCCATGATCAGCACGGGCACTTCCATGCCGGCTATGCTGTTGGCCTGGATCAGCAACTGTTCCATCTGCGGATTGCGGGTCAGGATCAGCGATTGCCACTCCTGTTGCTGCTTTGGTCGTGTCAGGCTCAACGCATGCTCTATGGTGGCAAACAGCTCATCCTTGTCGATGGGTTTGGTGAGAAAACTGAACACCCCGGAGCGGGTAGCCTGGATGGCATCGGGAATGGTGCCGTGGGCTGTCATTATGATGACAGGCAACCCCAGCCACTGTGACTGGATGCGCTCGAACAGCGCCAGGCCGTCCATGCCGGCCATGCGCAAGTCGCTCAACACCAGATCGGCCCGTTGCTGGCGCAGTCTGTCCAGCGCCCCTTCGGCGCTGTCGGCGGTATCCACTTCGTAGCCCTGGCTGCGCAGGCGCATGCTCATCAGCTTGAGCAGGCTGACATCGTCGTCAACCAGCAGGATCCGGCTCATGGCAGGGCCTCGCCACTGCCGTTGAGCTTGCGTTGATTGAGCTGTTCATCGATGGCGGAGAGCTGTTCAATCTGGCGGCGCAGACGCTGCACCTCCTGACTCTGGTCGTCACGACGGCTGTCACGTACCAGCAGCTCCTCACCCAGCGCAATCCAGCTGCGCAGGAAAGCCTGGGCATCGAGCCCGAGCTCGGGCAGCAGGCTCTTGAGTTTGTCCAGCCCGGCCCGACGGTTTGCCACCGACTCGGAGGGGTGGGTATTGACCATGGCCAGACTGACCCGGCTCTCGACATCGGTCGCACCCTTGAGGCGCTGACGCTCCTGCGCCCGCTGCTGAGCGTGACTGGCCAGCAGCCAGTCCGAGTATTGCAGGCGTACCTGCATCTCCTTGTTGGCAAACTCCATGCGCTTGGCGAGGGCGAGATCCGGCGACGCCGCCGGGTCACGCGCAGGCAGCAAAGAACAGCCTGTGAGCAGGCCCATCATCAATACCGGAACAACACATTGTTTCATCTTTTGCTTCACTTCAACGTCAACCGGAAACAGACATCAGCCTGTTCGTCTTCAATCAATACCAATTCACCGCCAAGGCTCATCGCCGACTCGCGGGCGATGGAAAGCCCCATGCCGGAGCCTTTCAACAAACCTTGCCGTACTATACTGCCCTGCTCGAATGGCTCGAAGATCCGCTCCCGTTCGGCTACCGGAATGACGGGCCCTTCGTTGGCCACCTCCAACCAGCCGCCGTTGGCATCCTGCCCGGCGCGGATCCAGATCTGGCCCCCCCTGGCGCCATAGCTGACCGCATTGGAAAACAGATTATCGAGGATCAACCGCAAGCGATACGGCTCCGCCTGCAGCATGATGGGATCGGTCGGCAAGTGTACACTGATTTGTTTGGATTCCAGCGCCAGCCGGTACTCTGCGGTCAACTCTGACAGCAAGGGCGCCAGCGCCACCGGCGTCAGGGTAAACACTTCCTGCTGGCTGAGGCGGTTGAAATCGAGCAGACGTTCGATCAGGGTCTGCAATCGGCGACTGTTCTCTTCCAGCATCTGGCAGATCTCCTGCTGATCCGGCGTAAGCGGCCCCACCAGCTGTTCGCCAAGCAGGTCCGAGCCCTCCCGCAGCACCGCCAGCGGCGTCTTGAGCTCATGGGAAACATGGCGCAGGAACTGGTATTTCTGCTGTTCCAGCTCCTTGAGCTTGTCGTGCAACCAGTTGATCCGCTCCCCCAATACCACCAACTCTGCCGGCCCGTCCACGGGTCGTTTGTCCGGCTCCACACCTGCGCCCAGACTCAAGATCCGCGACTCAATCTGACGCACAGGGTGGATAATCAGATAGGTAAACAACAACACCAGCAGCAGGCTGAGCACGGCCACGAAACCGCTGACCCACCAGATCTCTCTCATCAATTCTGCAATCATGGCGCGTACCCGGCTCACATGCTCATCGACCTGGCCTCGGGTAATCACTTCAAGCTGCTGATTAATTTGATTAAATTCATCAAATTGCGGGCTGGCCGAGGCGGCTCTGGCCTTGGCCAGATCCTGCAAGCTCTCGAGCCAGGCCAGCACCTGCTCGAGGCCGGTGTAAGCCTCGGCATCCGGGATCGAGCCCTGATGAGCAGCGAGCAGGCTGCGGTAACTGGCAAGCTGCTGCTGGTAACTGGCCAGGATGCGCTCATCCCCCAGTACCGCATAACGGCGAAGAGTACGTTCCAGATCAATGGCCTGGGTTGTGAGCAGGGTCGCCCGACGGGTATCGCGCACCGCCCGCTCCAGCTCGTCGCTGGTCAACTGGCTTAAGTGTTCGAGGGCCTGACTGTCGTGCCAGATCATGCCGCCCAGCGGCATCAATACCAGGACGAAGCCCATCAATACCACTTGCAGCAAGGAACGTGGGCGTACCTTGGTCATCTTGTGCTGTCTCGATTCATCATGGGTGGGTCAGCATATCTGCACTCCCCCAAAAAGCAAAACCGGCCACGAGGCCGGTTCATACCGCAAATGAGGGACGGGGTTCACGCCAGACCGACGGATGCCACACAGATAATCAGGATCATTGCCAACGCGCTGGATGCGGTCAACAGTGCCCATTTCAGTTCCACACTCATGCAAACCTCCTTTCTTGCCAACAAGAGCCTGATCACAACAGACAAATGTATGTTAATGCATAGTTAATCCCATAACCGTGAGCCGTGTATACATTTCAGATGAGCCCAACCCAAGGATCGGTGAGCATGTTCTATCTGTGCAGCATTGGATCGAATCTTGATCCCCATATTCACGTCAGTCAGGTGGTTGGCGAACTGCTTGAACACTTTGGCCGCCTGCAGCTGAGTTCGGTGATCCAGACCAAACCGGTGGGAATGCACTCCAGGCACGACTTCCTCAACTGCCTGTTCGTTGCCGAAAGCGGGCTGACAACCCAGCAGTTGAAAACCCTCTTCATCGCCATGGAACTGGCCCATGGCCGGGATCGCAGCGATCCGAACTGCAAGGTGCTCGACCGGCCGCTGGATATCGACATTCTGGCCAGCAGTGCCGCAGACGATTTTGCCGCGACTCGCGTCGATGCCTATCTCAATGAACTGCTGGCCGAGCTGTATGGCCAGGGAGAAGTGCATGACCGCAAGGTCACGCTGCCACTGCATACCCGGCTGATGAAGGGCAAGGTGATCGAGGAGCTGCAGGTAGGCTTGACCCCCTTGCGGCTCAGTCAGGGTTCAGATGACCGCCAGGCTGCGGCCGCCATCTACCCGGATGCTGGCCCCCGTCATGTAGTCGTTCCCCATCAGTAGCTGCACCGCCTGCCAAATAGGCTCAAGCCCGCCTTCCCGCGCCAGCGGCGTCTTCGCCAGCACTTGCTGGCGCCACGCGTCGCCATGTTCGTCGAGAAACAGGATAGGGCCCGGCTCTATGGTGTTGACCCGGATGGCAGGCGCCAGTTCGCGGGCAAAGCTCATGGCAAGGGAGTGGGCTCCGGCCTTGGTGGCCACATAGCTGGCAAACTGGGGCGCCGGAGCATGAATGTAGATATCCGTGATATGGATGATGCTGGCATTGGCATTGCGGGCCAGCTGGGGTGCCAGTGCCCGGTTGAGTCTAAATGGCGCCGCCATGTGTACCCGATAGAACTGATCGAACTGGGCCAGCTGCGCCGCAGCATCTGCCGCCTCTGGTTCGAAGGCCGAGGCATTGTGGATCACCAACGCCAGATCCTGCTGTGATGCCAGCACCTCAATGAGCTGGCCGACCTGCTCTTCACAAGCGAAATCCGCCTGCACCAGCGTCACTCCCAGGGCGCGCAGCCGAGCCAGCTCGGGTCGCTCGCTGCGATAGCTGCCCGTTACCTGCCAGCCTGCCGCCACCAGCTGTTCACACAGGTAGAAACCGAGTCGACGGCCACAACCCGTTACCAATGCACGCATAACCTCTCCTTTTGTCATTGCTCACCAGCCACTGGCATACCCGCGACGGCGGTACCTATCAATCCCCATGGCACAAACCACTGGCCTTGTCCGCCTCACAGCGCCCATAGTGGCACTACACCCCGCTTCTGGAGCCATCATATGCTACATATTCGCGATCACATGAGTCGCCTGACCCACTTCCTCACCCCGCAACTCGGTCTGGCCGAAGCGCTGGATCGGCTGCACCACTCAGGGCTGAGCGGCCTGCCTGTGCTGGATGACCAACAACAGCTGGTCGGGTTTCTCTCCGAACAGGACTGCATTCCCAGTCTGATCACCGGCAGCTACCACTGCGATACCCGCACTCAAGTGGAAGACATGATGAGCCGGACGCCTCTCTCGGTCGACCCGGACGACAGCATTCTGGATCTGGCGCGCCAGATGACCGGGGCAAAACCCAAGATCTATCCGGTGCTGGAGCAGGGCAAAGTGATCGGCATCATCAGCCGCCATCAAGTGATGCAAGCCCTCAATCAGCAGATGAAAGGCTGCCATCAGACCTAAATCTGGTAACGCCCCTTGTCACCGATGTCGAAGTGCAGGGGCATCCGCCACTTTGCCAGACAGAGCAAGCCAAGCAACAGGCCGCACGCCAGGGCAACCGGCGCGGCGGCCCAGCCCAGTTGCGCCCACTCCAGTCCCCACAGCAACGGCAACAACAGGGGCAGCGCCTTGATGCCCGGAATGGCGAAGCAGAACTGCTCCTTGAACGCCAGTCCGGAGAGCGTCGCCAACGACGCCCCCAACACCAGCACCTGGGGTGCTCCGCTGGCACTCAGTACCAGGCCACCCCAGGCAAACACCTGCAAGATGAAACGGATGCGCTTGTCATAGACATGCAGGCAGAGTCCGCATACCCCGCTGGCCACCACCAGCGCCGTCAACCAGACTGAGGGCGCTAAAAAATCCTGCCCGATCAGCAGGCTGGCCCCTCGACACACCAGCAATAAAGCTGCCAGACTCAAGCCAAGACGATAGAAGCAGACAGATAACCTGTCGATGCCATCCAACTCACTTTCGATTTCAGGATTTGCCATCCGGGGTCGTCTCTGTTGAATATTCGGGCCAATATACTTGAATCATGCCCGTGGGCGATTCCCTATTCCGTGCAGGAGATGTGGTTTGCGAAAGTTACCCCTGCTCTGTCTGCTGTTCCCTCTCTGGCTCCAGGCCAAAGAACTGGTCATAGGCGGCACCCTTGAGCCGCCGCTGAAGTTTCTGGATGACAAGGCCCAGCCTGGCGGACTCGATGTGGACGTGGTCACCGCCATCTTCAACAAGCTCAAGATCCCCATCAAGATCGAACTGACCGATGCGGGTGCCCGCCTCACCCGCAATGCCGAGACCGGCGTGTATGACCTTGTGATGACCCACTCCTACAAGCCGGAGCGAGAGAGCTACCTGCTCTATCCACAGCAATCCCATCTGCGCCACAGCTGGCACTTCTTCGTGCGCAAAGCCGACATGCTGAGGATCCGCTACGATACCCTGGAAGACCTCAAACCCTGGCGCATCGGGCTGACCAAGGATTTTGCCTACACTCCCGAACTGGCTGCAGCGCTCAAGGACCCCGCCTATCAGATCCAGGAGATCCCCATCAACCAGCTGCAACTGCGCAAACTGATCGCCGGGCGCATCGATACAGTGCCCATGCCGCTGGTTACCGCCTTCGCCCAGATCAGAGAGGAGGGGCTGGAGGGCAAACTCGATTACCTGCCCAAGCCACTCAAGGCCAGCCCCTACTACACCGTCTGGACCAAGGCCAAGGCCGATGCCGATACACCAGCCATGATGGCCGCCTACGATGCCGAGTTGTTGCGCATGAAGCGGGATGGCCGACTCAAGGCCATCTACGACAAGTACGGCATTCCCTATATCGAACCCTGATCCCGACGGTCAGGTGGCTCGTCAAGGTTTCACGTCCCTCAATATCGGGTTCTGCAGCGAAATGAGCGTTTCGGTGGACTGTATCTCATCTATGGTCTGGATCTTGTGGATCAGCACAGTCTGCAACTCGTCGATGGAGCGGGTCATCACCTTCATGAAAATACTGTAGTGACCCGTGGTGTAGTAGGCCTCCACCACCTCGTCCAGCGCCTGCAACTTGGCCAGTGCCGAGGGGTAATCCTTGGCGCTTTTGAGATTGATCCCGATGAAGCAACAAACGTCGTAACCCAGCTTCTTGGGGTTCACCTGCACCCGGGTGCCTT
Organism: Aeromonas salmonicida; assembly: GCF_028355655.1. Taxonomy (NCBI): domain Bacteria; kingdom Pseudomonadati; phylum Pseudomonadota; class Gammaproteobacteria; order Aeromonadales; family Aeromonadaceae; genus Aeromonas; species Aeromonas salmonicida. Next base: position 4,526,412 of record NZ_CP110645.1, read on the forward strand.
CGATGATCCCCGCCTGCTTCATCTTCTCCACCCGCACATGGATGGTACCCGGGCTGACCGCCAGCTGTTTGGCCAACTCGGCATAAGGGATCCGCGCATTCTCCATCAGGGCGGTGAGGATGGCCTGATCGAGATTATCGATCCGATAATTTTCCGGCACTTTTTTGCACTCCCGTTGACGATATCTCATTAATTTTCGGTTTATTTTGAACAAAAAAATGTGTAAAGCCTATTTCTATTATCGAATATTGAATTTAGTGTTCATTCTGTTGAAGAATCGTCACATCCAACGGGTTCTAGACAGGTATTCAGCATGAAACAGCACTACATTCGCAGCCAACAGCAGATCAGCTTCGTCAAAGAGATGTTCTCCCGCCAACTCGCCCAGCAACTGGGCCTGATGGAGGTGCAAGCCCCCATTCTGAGCCGGGTCGGAGATGGTACTCAGGACAACCTGTCAGGCAGCGAGAATGCGGTGCAGGTCAAGGTGAAGACACTCCCCGGACACAGCTACGAAGTGGTTCACTCGCTTGCCAAGTGGAAGCGCCAGACCCTGGGTCGCTTCGGCTTCGGCCCGGGTGAAGGCATCTACACCCACATGAAGGCACTGCGCCCGGACGAAGACAAGCTCACCCCCATCCACTCCGTCTACGTTGATCAGTGGGACTGGGAGAAGGTGATGCCAAGCGAGCGCCGCGATCTCGCCTATCTGCAAGAAACCGTGCGCGGCATCTGGGCCGCCATCAAGGCCACCGAGCGTGCCGTCTGCGCCGAACACGAACTGACTCCCTTCCTGCCGGGCGAGATCCAGTTCCTCCACAGCGAAGCGCTGCTGGCCCGCTACCCGGATCTCGATGCCAAGGGGCGCGAACGCGCCATCGCCAAGGAGCTGGGTGCAGTCTTCCTCATCGGCATCGGCGGCGCCCTCTCCCACGGCGAGCGTCACGATGTGCGCGCCCCGGACTATGACGACTGGAGCAGCCACAGCGAACTGGGTCTGGCGGGTCTGAACGGTGACATTCTGGTGTGGAACCCTGTGCTGAAAGACAGCTTCGAGATCTCCTCCATGGGGATCCGGGTGGACGCAGAGGCCCTGCGCCGCCAGCTCGCCATCACAGGTGATGAAGGTCGCCTGCAATATGACTGGCACCAGGATCTGCTGGCAGAGCGGATGCCGCAGACCATAGGGGGCGGCATAGGCCAATCCCGTCTGGCCATGTTGCTGCTGCAAAAAGAGCACATAGGTCAGGTTCAGGTCGGCGTTTGGCCCTCAGAGATGAAGGCCGCCATCCCTGGCATGCTGTAAGCAAGATGATTCAATGGGTCTGACCCGCATGCTGCGGCGTTCAGGTCAGGCCTGACAGGTGTGTGGCCGCCCGGGATGAGAGAGCGCATCACGGGCATGCTGTAAGCAGAGGATCATTCCGACCCTCTGCGAAACCGGGGCTTGCCCCTGCGACCCGCTCAACCCACGTCAGGTCGCATGACTACATTCCTCCCGGCAATCTTAGGATTGCCGTTTTTTATGGCGGAAATACATATGCGAACCCCGCACCTATGTTGGTCTGCCGTGGCAGCCCTACTTTCCGCTTGCCGGTGCAATGGCAGGCAAAGAGGCTTTCCACTCCCTCCTGTTGCAGATACATACCCAGCGCCACCGCCCGTTGCGGGCCGGAAAACTTCAGGTGAAGGCCACCGATAACGGCATGCACCCGCTCATCACCGCACACATCCCTGGCCCGTTGCACTATGTTTTCGACCCCGGAGTGGCCGCAGCCGATGAAGATGATGAGTCCACGTGGGCTCTTGTAGGCCAGAGCCGAATCATCCGATATGGCATCCTTCTCTATTCGCCCACCTCGCAATATGTAACCAAGCAGCGAAGGGGTTGCCCTGTCGCGCCGCGAAATGCTCCCGAGGAACACCAAACGATCAGAGAGCCACACCGGCTCGGCGGAGCAGTGGGGGAGAAGCCCCTTTGCGCTCAGCGACTCCCGCTCAAGATCCCCCGAGAGGCGATAGAGGTTGCGACGCAAGAAGGGGAGCGATAGAAAATAGCCACGTTCGCAGAACACATCCGGACAGGCGATCAGAGGAATAGCTGGTGAGTAGAGGGGTAGCGAACCAATACCACCCACATGATCATAATGACCGTGGGACAGCACCACGTGGGTGAGCGAGGCGAGATCGATCCCCATCACATCAGCATTGTGTTGCAACACCTGACCACGGCCGCTGTCAAACAGCACCTTGAGGCCATCGCACTCCAACAGTAACGACAGCCCCTTTTCAGGCAAGCAGCCGGGTAGATGCACATCATCATCCACCAAGATGGAAAACTTCATCATCTCAATCCCCCAGAAAACAAAACGCAGGCACAGGGCCTGCGTTTTTCATCGACAATCCCATTACTGGGTCATGGTCAGGCCGTTGCTGTCGGCCCCCAGCAGCAGTTTCTTGCCGGGAACGATGCGACCGGAGAGCAGTGCCTGGGCCAGCGGGTTTTCCACCTTGTGCTGGATCGCCCGCTTGAGGGGCCGTGCCCCGTAGACGGGGTCGAACCCGGCGTGCACCAGCTTCTCGAGCAGCGCCTCGCTCACCTCCACCTCGTAACCCTGGGCCTCCAGACGACCCATCAGGCTCTTGAGCTGGATGCGGGCAATGGACTTGATGTGATCCTCGCCAAGCGGATGGAACACCACTGTCTCGTCGATCCGGTTGATGAACTCCGGTCGGAAGCTGCGGGTCAGCACCTCCATCAGCAGGGCCTTCATCTCGTCGTAATCCTTCTCGGAGTGGTGCTCCTGGATCAGATCCGACCCCAGGTTGGAGGTCATGATCACCACAGAGTTGCGGAAATCGACAGTGCGACCCTGACCATCGGTCAGGCGGCCATCATCGAGCACCTGCAGCAGTATGTTGAACACATCCGGGTGCGCCTTCTCCACTTCGTCGAGCAGGATCACCGAGTAGGGACGACGGCGTACCGCCTCGGTCAGATAACCGCCCTCTTCGTAACCCACATAGCCGGGAGGTGCACCCACCAGACGGGCCACACTGTGTTTCTCCATGAACTCGGACATGTCGATCCGCACCATGGCATCCTGGGTATCGAACAGGAACTCGGCCAGCGCCTTGCACAGCTCTGTCTTGCCCACCCCGGTCGGCCCGAGGAACAGGAAGGAACCTATGGGCCGGTTCGGATCGGAGAGCCCGGCACGGGAGCGACGAATGGCGTTGGAGACGGCCTCGACCGCTTCCTCCTGACCGATCACCCGGCTGTGCAGCTTATCTTCCATCCGCAGCAGCTTGTCGCGCTCTCCTTCCAGCATGCGTGCCACCGGAATACCGGTCCAGCGGGCCAGCACATCCGCTATCTCCACGTCAGTGACGCGGTTGCGCAGCAGGCTGGTCTCCTGCATCTCTGCCTGGGTGGCGAGATCCAGCTGTTTCTCCAGCTCGGGGATGCGGCCGTACTGCAGCTCTGACATCCGCCCCAGGTCGCCAGCACGACGGGCGACATCGAGATCCTGACGGGCCTGTTCCAGCGCCGCCTTGATGTGCTGGGTACCGGCGAGGGCAGCCTTCTCGGCCTTCCACACTTCATCCAGCTCGTTGTATTCCCGATCCTTTTCGCCAATCTCCTTGCTGATGAGATCCAACCGCTTGCGGCTGGCATCGTCATCCTCTTTCATCAACGCCTGCTGCTCCAGTTTCAACTGGATGATGCGTCGCTCAAGCCGGTCGAGAGATTCTGGCTTGGAGTCAATCTGCAGACGAATGCTGGCCGCCGCCTCGTCAATGAGGTCGATGGCCTTGTCAGGCAGCTGACGATCCGCGATATAGCGATGAGACAGCTGGGCTGCCGCCACAATGGCGGGGTCCGTGATCTGCACATGGTGATGCAGCTCATAACGCTCTTTCAGGCCGCGCAGTATGGCGATGGTATCTTCCACACTCGGCTCTTCCACCAGCACTTTCTGGAAGCGGCGCTCGAGGGCTGCATCCTTCTCTATGTACTGACGGTACTCATCCAGCGTGGTCGCACCGACGCAGTGCAGGTCGCCACGGGCCAGCGCGGGCTTGAGCATGTTGCCCGCGTCCATGGCACCCTCGCCTTTACCGGCGCCGACCATGGTGTGCAGCTCGTCGATGAAGAGGATGACGTTGCCCTCCTCCTTGGCCAGATCGCTCAGCACGGCTTTCAGCCGCTCTTCAAACTCGCCGCGATACTTGGCACCGGCCACCAGGGACCCCATATCCAGCGACAATACCCGCTTGTTCTTGAGCCCTTCCGGCACTTCACCGTTGATGATGCGCTGGGCCAGCCCTTCGACGATGGCGGTCTTGCCGACGCCGGGGGCACCGATCAGCACAGGGTTGTTCTTGGTCCGGCGTTGCAGCACCTGTATGGTGCGGCGGATCTCTTCGTCGCGACCGATCACCGGATCCAGCTTGCCGAGTTCGGCCCGCTCCGTGAGGTCTATGGTGTACTTCTCCAGCGCCTGGCGATTCTCCTCGGCGTTGGCATCATCGATCTTTCTGCCGCCACGCACCTTGTCGATGGCAGCTTCGAGTTTCTCTTTGGTCAGCCCCTGGGCACGCAGCAGCTCACCCAGGTTGCCCTTCTCGTCGAGGGCCGCCAGCACGAACAGCTCGGAAGAGATGAACTGATCCTTGCGCTGCTGGGCCAGCTTGTCACAGACGTTGAGCAGGCGGCCGAGACCGCTGGAGAGCTGAACGTCGCCCTCCACGCCACTCACCTTGGGCAGACGATCCAGCTCAATCCCCAGGCGTGAGCGCAGGGTATTGATGTCCATCCCGGTCAGGGTGAGCAGTGGACGAATGGAGCCGCCATCCTGATTGACCAGCGCAGTCATCAGATGGACGGGTTCGATAAATTGGTGATCACGACCCAGTGCAAGAGACTGGGCATCGGAAATAGCAATCTGGAATTTGCTGGTAAGACGATCGAGGCGCATTGCACTCCCCCTTCAAGGCAGACGCCGCTTGCGCGGCAAACAACATAACTTTCTGACAAGAAAGATGAGGCCCGTACGGGTTATTTCAAGGGCAAGAGCTGGTTATTTTTTCTGCAAGGCGGGGATGGGCTGAATCCCGGCCCTTTTCCGGAGAAAAGAGCCGGGCACAGGCTATTGTGCCAACCAGACAAGCGATGCCATGCGGCCCGTCTGGCCATCGCGGCGATACGAGTAAAACCGCTCGCCATCGCCGAAGGAGCAGAACTCCCCACCGTAAACGGCGCCGACCCCGGCACGGGCCAGCCGCAGCCTGGCCAGCAAGTAGATATCCGCCAGCCATTTCCCCTCGTTGGATGAAGGTACGAATGCAGCTTCTGCTTCGGCCTGCTGCGCCATAAAGGCGTCGCGCACTTCGCCCCCCACTTCGAAGGACCCGGGGCCTATGGCGGGGCCAAGCCAGGCGAGGATATCGGCAGGATTGCACCCCATGGCCTGAATGCTGGCTTCCAGTACGCCACCCTGCTCATTGCCCAACAATCCGCGCCAACCGGCATGGGCTGCCGCCACGACAGTGCCGGCTCTGTCACAGAACAACACCGGCAGGCAATCTGCTGTCATCACTATGCAAGCCAACCCCGCCTCATGGGCACAGGCTGCATCGGCATCCGGCACGACATCATACTGGTTGCTGACCTGATGCACTGCGGTGCCATGCACCTGATTGAGCCAGTTGAGGGGGCCTGGGATCTGCGCCGCCTGCTGCAGGCGGGCCCGATTGGCCTCAACCCGCGCCACTTCATCACCCACATGGGCTCCCAGGTTGAGACCGGCGAAGACACCCTGGCTCACTCCGCCATCCCGGGTGGTCGACAGCGCTCTGACACGAGCCGGTGCCGGCCAGTCGGGTTCGATCCATTTCATCTGTGGCTCCTCTCACATTTCTACATATAAAAACGGGGCTCCTTCGCTGTTGCCAGTCAAGGAGCCCCGTTTCAGGCATGATTCAAGGCCGGGCAACGGCAGAAACCGTCGCTGACCGCCTTGTTCATCAGCTCATCAGTTCCAGACCAAATCATCCGGATTGGCAAGGGTATCGGCCCGCATCACTTCCATCAGATCCAGCATGTCCTGCGGCGTGGGCGAGTGCCACTGCATCACTTCCCCCGTGATGGGGTGAGCCAGTTGCAGCATGGTGGCATGCAGTGCCTGACGGTTGAAGTTACGCAGCGCCAGGGTCAGCTCGGGTGTCGCATTGCGCAGCGGGCGCAGACGACCACCGTAGGCGGGATCCCCAACCAGCGGATGCTTGATGTGAGACATGTGTACGCGGATCTGGTGGGTACGACCGGTTTCCAGTCGCAGACGCAGACGGGTGTGGCCACGGAACTTCTCATGTACCCGATAGTGGGTCACGGAAGGACGGCCATTGGGCACCACGGCCATATGGGTACGCTGGGTAGGGTGACGACCTATGGGGGCATCTACCGTGCCACCTGCGGTCATGTGACCGATGGCGATGGCTTCGTACTCACGGGTGATCTGGCGCGCCTGCAGCGCTTCCACCAGATGGGTCTGGGCCGGTACCGTCTTGGCCACCACCATCAGACCTGTGGTGTCTTTGTCCAGACGGTGCACTATACCGGCGCGAGGCACCTCGGCGATGTCGGGATAGCGGTGCAGCAGGGCGTTGAGAATGGTGCCATCCGGCGTGCCTGCGCCCGGGTGAACAACCAGACCGGCCGGTTTGTCGATCACCAGAATGTGTTCATCTTCGTAGACGATGTTGAGTGCTATGTCCTGGGCATCCCAGCGGGTGTCATCTTCCAGCTCGACATCTACATGCACCTGTTGCCCGGCAAGTACCTTCTCGCGCGGCGTGTTCGCAACCTGACCATCCAGGGTCACTCTGTCCTGTAAAATCCACTCCTTGATGCGGGTTCGGGAGTAGTCTGGAAACAATTCGGCCAGGGCCTGGTCGAGTCGCTGCCCGAATTGGTGATCCTGAAATTCGCCTGTCAGTTCAATATGCTGGCTCATGTATGGTCTCTTGAGCGGGGGGTATCAATTCGAAATAATCCGGGTATTCTAGCTTTTCTTTTAGCCAAGCATAACGGATACTTTGCCAATTTCGTGGAAATGGACCGGATGTTGTTGATGGGAAAGAAGTCTCACCTGCTGATGTCACTCGCCTTGGTCGCTACCTTGATCACAGGCTGTTCCAGCACAAAACCCAAGGTACCCGACGAACCGCCGGAGACCCTGTACCAGAAAGCACGCCTCAAGCTGGATGCCGGTAACTATGTGAATGCTATCGAGTTACTGGAAGCTTTGGACTCGCGCTATCCTTTCGGCGCCTACTCCAACCAGGTTCAGCTTGACCTGATTTACGCCTATTACAAACAGGACGATACCGCTCAGGCGATCGCCAATATCGACCGTTTTATCCGCCTCAATCCGGCGCATAAAAATATCGATTATGTGTTCTACATGCGCGGTCTGACCAACATGGCCGGCGATTACAACTTCTTCCAGGACTTCCTGGGCATCAATCGGGACGATAAAGACCCCTCTTATGCCCGTCAGGCCTTCCAGGACTTCAAGACACTGTTGCAGAATTATCCCAACAGCGTCTATGCCGCCGATGCCCGTGCTCGCATGATCGGCCTGAAGAACCGCCTTGCCCGCTACGATCTGAGCGTGGCCGAGTACTACGTGAAGCGTGATGCTCTGATCGCCGCCGCCAACCGTGCCAAGCTGATTGTCGAGACCTATCCCGACACGGCCGAAACCGAAAAGGCGCTGGAGATCATGGTCGAGTCCTACGACACGCTGAAGATGCCGGCCCTGGCTCAGCATGCCCGCGAAGTGCTGGCCAAGAACTACCCGGACAACCGCCTCGGCCGCGGCTGAGTGAAACGGCTAGACAGGTAGCAACAAAAACCGATGCCCAGGCATCGGTTTTTTTATACCTGCAATGTGGTCCGGCTGTGACGGGGAGGATGGCGCAGTGCTCTGCGCCATCCTCCCTATCCTGTTATTTGGCGACATTGCCCGCCACGTTAAGCACATCCCAGGTGCGGGAGAAAGGCGGCGCATAGGCAAAGTCCAGCATGCCGAGCTGCTCGGTAGTGACCCCCATTGTGATGGCGACCGCCAGCGCATCTATGCGGTGTACTGCCCCCTTGCGACCCAGGATCTGGCCACCCAGCAGGCGCTTGCTACCCGCCTCGTAGACCAGCTTGACGTGGATGTCTGACTGGCCTGGGCAGTAGTTGGTGTGACACTTGTCCTTGATGACGACGGTGCGGTAATCGATGCCCATCGCCTGGGCTTCTTGCTCAGAGAGACCAGTGCGACCCGCCTCCAGCCCCAGCACCTTGAGCGCCGCAGAGCCTAGCGTGCCCGGGAACACCTGCTCGGCCCCGGCCAGGTTCTCGCCCACCATGCGCCCCAGCTTGTTGGCTATGGTGGCGAGCGGTACATAGACCTGCTGCTGCTTGACGCTGTGCCAGACACTGGCGCAGTCGCCAGCCGACCAGACGTTGGCCAGCGAGGTGCGGCCCTGCCTGTCCACCTCGATGGCACCATTGGCCAGCCGCTTGATGCCGGTGTCGGCCAGGAACTCGGTGTTGGGCTTGACCCCGGTGCAGACCACCACTATATCGGCCTCATACTCTCCCTTGTCGGTACGCACGCCGGTCACCCTGCCATCCCCCAGCAAAGCCTCGACTCGCTCACCCAGATGGACACAGACCCCTTGCTCGCGCAGCTCGGTTTCGATGTGCCGGGTGATTTCGCTGTCGAAGGCATCCGGGATGACCCGATCCGCCAGTTCGATGAGGCGCACTTCTTTACCCTGATGCACCAGCGCCTCAACCACTTCCAGTCCGATAAAGCCGGAGCCGATCACCAGGGCCCGGGTACTACGCTTGTCCTGCACAGCCGCCTTCAGCGCCAGACCGTCGGCCATGCGGCGCAGGCCGAACACCCCTTGCTGCTGCAGGCCGGGAATGGGGGGCATCACTTCACGGGCACCGGTGGCAACCATCAGACGATCGTATGTGTCGGTGAAGACATCCCCCTGGTGCTCCACTTGCACAGTACGGGCGCTGGCATCGAGCGACAGCACCTTATGGCCCGTCTTGACCTCGATCCCCTTGGCGGCGAACTGCTCGGGGGTGAACTCGGCCATGTATCCCGGCTCCTGAAACTCGTCGCCGACAAAATAGGGCAGGCCGCAGGCACCGAAGGAGATCACCTCGGACGCCTCATACACCACGATTTCAGCATCCTTGGCCAGACGGCGGGCCTTGGCCGCCGCACTCATACCGGCGGCTTCGCCACCTATGATCAGGATTCTCATACTTTCTCCTTTCAATGGCAGAGGGAGGGCATGCCCTCCCTCTGGTCTATCGATGGGCAGGGGCTGGCCCCTGCCCTGGCAAGCGGGTCAGATGGTGGACTCTTCGCCGTCCAGACACACTTCATGCTCGCTGTTGAACACCTGCATGTCTGTCTCGCCCAGCAAGCGGCTGGTGACAGTGCCCGCGGTGATGGAACCGGAGACGTTCAGGGCGGTGCGGCCCATGTCGATCAGCGGCTCGATGGAGATGAGCAGGCCCGCCAGCGCCACCGGGAAGTCCAGAGCTGAGAGCACGATCAAGGCGGCGAACGTCGCACCACCACCTATCCCGGCCACCCCGAAGGAGCTGACCGTGATGATGGCGATCAGCGTCATGATGAAACTGGGATCCATGGGATTGACCCCCACAGTGGGAGCTATCATCACCGCCAGCATGGCCGGATAGATGCCTGCGCAGCCGTTCTGGCCGATGGTGGAGCCGAAGGAGGCGGCGAAGTTGGCGATCCCCTCTGGAATGCCGAGCGCCTTGGTCTGGGTCTGCACGTTCATCGGGATCGAGCCCGCACTGGTGCGAGAGGTAAAGGCAAACGCCAGTACCGGCATGATCTTCTTGAGAAAACGCAGCGGATTGATCCCAACCAGCCCCACCAGCAGCAGATGCACGGCGAACATGATGGCAATGGCGCCGTAAGAAGCCATGACGAAGTTGAGCAGGTTGAGGATGTCGGCATAGTTGGAGCCGGAGACCACCTTGGCCATCAGCGCCAGCACGCCATAGGGGGTGAGGCGCAGTACCAGAGTCACCATCCGCATCACTATGACGTGGGCCACCTCCATGAAGCGGCCGAAGCTCTCGAAGATCTCGGGTTTCTTGCGGGCTATGCCGGTGGCGGACAGACCGATGAAAATGGAGAAGATCACCACGGCTATGGTGGAGGTCTTGCGCGAACCTGTCATGTCGAGGAAGGGGTTGGCAGGAATGAATTCCAGCACCATCTTGGCAAAGGACATGCTTTCGACGCTGCCGAGGGTGGTCTGCAATGCCGCGCCCCTGGCGGTCTCGGCGGCACCGGCGGTGAGTCCTTCAGCGGTCAGACCGAACAGGTTGGACATCAATATGCCTGCGCCGGCAGCAAGCATGGTGGTGAAGATCAGCACCCCTATGGTCATGGCGCTGATCTTGCCAAGGGCAGTGCCGCCATTGAGCTTGAGGATGGCCCCTATGATGGAGACCATGATGAGCGGCGTGATGATCATCTGCAGCAGCTTCACATAGCCACTGCCGACGATATCCAGATAGTCGATGGTCTGGCCTATGACCCCTGCGCCAGCCCCGTAGAGCAGTTGCAAGGCGGCACCAAACAGTATGCCCAGCCCCAGACCCGCAAACACCCGACGGGTGAAGCTCACATGTTTTTGCTGCAAGCGATAGAGAAACAGCAGCAAGATGGCCGCAATGGCCAGATTACCTATAACGCTAAGAGTCACGACGATATTCCCCAAAATAATCGGGCCGGGCCCGAGGTGTACGGACGAGTGCCCGGTACGCACACTCCTCCCTGAAACTCGCCGCATCGTGGCGGCACGTCCCCCGGTGCAACCGGGGTGACGCAAAACCGGGACGTGCCGGGCAGGCATCTCCCTGACATCGACCGCATCGGACGCTCCGTGGCCGGAGTGGCGTCAGCAGACGGAAAAACAGAGGGTGGCCTGCGCCACCCCTTTCATCACTGGGCCTTGCCTTGTTGCTTGGCCCGCATGATGTTGATGATCTCGATATCGGTATCCAGCATCCCCAGTTTGGAGAGGCGACCCAGGTTGGCGATGGTTTCGTCCACGTCGTCGGAGACGATGCCTTCGCTCTGGGGCACGTGCAGATTGTTGATGGCCATCAGCGACGATTTGACTGCCGCCGAGGTGGAGGTAGAGACCTTCATGGAGCAGGCACTGCCCGCGCCGTCGCAAATGATACCGGAAACATCGCCGATCATGTTGTTGATGCAGTGACTAATTTGCTCGAATTGCCCCCCCAGCAGCCAGGTAATGGCGGCTCCCGAGCCCATGGCGGCAGTACTGGCGGCGCACAGCGCCGACAGCTTGTTCTGATGGGTCTTGATGTAGATGGCCACCAGATGGCTCATCACCAGCGCCCGGGTCAGCTGCTCGTCGCTCGCCTTGAGGAAGCGGGCGGCGGCAACCACCGGCATGGTGGCTGCTATGCCCTGGTTGCCGGAGCCCGAATTGGACATGGCAGGCAACATGGCACCGTCCATCCGCGCATCGGAGGCTGCGGAGGAGAGCCGCATGGCCAGCGTCATCAGATCGTCCGAGAGCAGCTTACGCTCCACCTGCTCGGTCAGGATCTTGCCGATGCGCAGGCCGTAACCCTGCAGCCCTTCATCCGCCAGCGCCTGATTCATGGTGGCCGCCGCACCGATGAAGTCGATCTCCGCCAGCGGCACCTCCAACGCAAACGCCACGATTTCGCGCAGTGTCATGGCGGGCTTGTCAGACTTGGCGGGCTGGATCTGCACGCCCGGGGCACTGTTTTGCTCCATCAGCACTTCACCATCCAGCTCCATCAAGACGATGCGGGTGTGATCGGTGCAGATCACCACACGGGCACTGTGACCCTCCACCTCGGCCAGTACCTCGGCGTAGAGCACATCCGGCACATCCTTCACGTCCACCTTGATGATGGGCAGCAGCGCCTTGGCCTCTTCCACCTGGGCCGGGGTCAGGGTATTGAGCACTTCCAGCCCCGCATCCGGGTTGCCGCCGGTGATGCCGACCGCCGCCGCCACCGGCAGACCTATCATGCCGGTACCCGGCACGCCGACCCCCATGCCGTTCTTGAACAGGTTGCCGCTGACCCAGACGCTGACACGGGTCGGCGTTTGTCCCAGCAGCTTGCGGCAGTTGGCAGCAGCCAGCGCCACCGACATGGGCTCGGTGCAGCCCAGGGCCGGCACCACTTCACGCTTGAGCAGGGTAATAAAGTCGGTCCATTGTGCTTTCATTGCTGTGTTTCTCATGTTCTGGCGCCCACGATCGGGCTGTTATTGTTCGTTCAGATCCGCTTTGCGGTTGCGGATATGCAGATAGACGGTATGACGGGAGATGCCGAGCATCTCGGCCACCAGCTGGGCGGCATCCTTGATCTCGAAGATGCCCATGTCGTAGAGCCGGTGCACGATCGCTTTGTTGCGTACGCTGCTGCCGAGGCTCGCATCCTGATCCACCTTGTGGATCACCTGGGCAACCAGATCGTCAACCGAGCTGGCAAAGGTCTCGTTGTTGAGGGGCGCTGGCGCAGCGGGCAGCGAGAAGGTATCGAGCAGGGCCCCGAGCGGCGTCTCCAGGCTGAAGTTCACACACAGCATGCCGATGGGTTTGCCCTCCCGGTTGCTGATGGTGATGGAGGAAGACTTGAGCAGACCCCCCTCCCGGGTGCGGGAAAAGTAGCTGCTCCACTGGCTGCCTGCGGCGCTCTGCAATTTGTTGAGGGCAAAGTCGGTGACAGGTGCCCCCTCTTCCCGGCCTGTGATATGGCCGTTGGCGATCTTGATGACGGAAGCGTGCAGGCTGTCAAAAGCGTGCAGCACCACTTCACAACCCGGGCCGAACAGGGCGGAGAGCGCCTCCACGGCAGGTTCGAAGCTGGCGATCAGGTGGCGCTCTTCATCGGTCAACGCACTGGTTTGGCGTAATGGGGTGGCCTGCATCATAGGAGTCATCCAGTCAACTTGGGGTAACGCTAAAGCAATTGGACTCAAATAAAGTTGAGCCACATCGCTTTTTGCGCAGGCATTATGCCCAAGTGGCGGCAAAGTGCCACAGATTGTGAACGAGAGCACAACAAAAGGACCCGCCTGGTGACACGACTCAACAAACGGGACTTGGCCGTGCCTCAGAGCCCGTAGCGGGCTAGCAGGGCCTGATACTCGGGGGTCTGCTTGAAGGCTTTGAGGGCGAGGGAAAACTGATAGGCCAGACGCTCGTGGCCGGGTTTGTGGGTGAAGGCGAGAAAGTTGCGGTTGTTGTCGGTCACCGTCTTGATGCTATGGCCCACCAGATCCTGCAACCCCTGCCCCTTGAGCAGATGCAACCCCACCCTCTGGTTCATCACAACGGCATCGAGCCGCCCCGCCATCATCATGTGCAATTGCTTGATCATGTTGCTCTCTCCCGTCATGGGAAAGCGGGTGAACTCGGTCGCGGTGAGGAAGGCTTCGCCATAGGCATAATCCGCCTGGGTGCCGATATGCAGCCCCTTGAGGCTGGCGAGGCTCTGGAAGTCGACGGGTTTGTTCAGGGGGAAAAATATCACTTCGCCACTCTGGGAGAGCGGCTCATCCGGATAGTGCAGCCACTCCAGCCGCCGCTCTTCGAAGAAGGCATCGACGATGGCATCCCCGTTCTGGAATCTGGCCTCCTGCAGCACCCGTTTCCAGGGCAGTACCTTGACTGTGGTGCGATAGCCCATTTTTGTGAGTACTTTGCGGGCCAGCTCCAGATCGGCGCCCCCCAGGCTGCCGTCGTCCAGCCGCATCACATAGGGCGGCCACAACTCGGTCAACAGAGTCAGGCTCGGCTGTTCGTTTGCCTGTACCGTCCATCCCCACCAGAGGCAGAGCAGGATCCATCCTTTACGCCACATCATGCCGTGATCTCCATCCATGCATTGGCTGAGGATATACCAAAAAGTGAGTAATAAAAAAGGAGGCCGAAGCCTCCTTTTGTCTCTCCTGGCCGACGCTTACAGCGCTTTCAGGATGGCCTCGACGCTGGCCTTGGCATCGCCAAACAGCATCTGGGTGTTCTCCTTGAAGAACAGCGGGTTCTGGACACCGGCATAGCCAGTGTTCATGGAGCGCTTGAAGCCGATGACGTTCTGCGCCTTCCAGACTTCCAGCACCGGCATGCCGGCGATCGGGCTGCCCGGATCTTCCATCGCAGCCGGGTTGACGGTGTCGTTGGCACCGATCACCAATACCACATCGGTATCGTTGAAGTCGTCGTTGATCTCGTCCATTTCCAGCACGATATCGTACGGGACCTTGGCTTCCGCCAGCAGCACGTTCATGTGACCTGGCAGACGACCGGCAACCGGGTGGATACCGAAACGCACCTTGATGCCGCGATCACGCAGCTTCTGGGTGATTTCAGCCACCGGATACTGGGCCTGCGCCACCGCCATGCCGTAGCCCGGGGTAATGATGACGGAGCTGGAGTTCTTCAGCAGATCAGCCACTTCCTCGGCGCTGGTTTCGCGGTATTCGCCCATCTCCTGGTCGGCCGTGGAGGCCACGCCGTCGGAGCCGAAGCCACCGGCGATAACGGAGATGAAGGAGCGGTTCATCGCCTTGCACATGATGTAAGAGAGGATGGCACCGGAGGAACCTACCAGCGCACCCACCACGATCAACAGGTCATTGGAGAGCATGAAGCCCGCCGCTGCCGCCGCCCAACCCGAGTAGGAGTTGAGCATGGAGACCACGACCGGCATGTCGGCGCCACCGATGGAAGCAACCAGATGCCAGCCGAAGGCGAAGGCGATCAGGGTCATCACCAACAGGGCGAAGGTAGAACCACCGGCATTGACGAAGTAGACCATCAGCGCCAGAGAGGCCAGCACGGCCAGCAGGTTCAGCTTGTGGCGATGGGGCAACATCAGCGGCTTGGAAGAGATCAGGCCACGCAGTTTGCCAAACGCCACCACGGAACCGGTGAAGGTCACGGCACCGATGAAGACGCCCAGGAACACTTCCACCAGATGGATGTTCAGCATGGCGCCGGAGAGGTGCTCGACCTGGGCGACACTGGCCGCCTGCTCGAACGCCGCCCGGGCAGCAGCCAGAGTCGCATCCAGGTTGGAACCGACGGACACCACCACCTCGGCCGGCGCAGACGGGTGCAAGTCGATGAAGCTGTTGAAGCCCACCAGCACCGCTGCCATACCCACGAAGCTGTGCAGCACGGCTACCAGCTCGGGCATCTCTGTCATCTCGACCTTGAGAGCCAGACGCACGCCGATGGCACCGCCGATCACCATGGCCAGGATGATCCAGTGCACGCCACTGGTTTCCGGGTTGAATACGGTAGCGAGCAGGGCGATGGCCATACCCGCGATACCGAACAAGTTGCCATGCTTGGCCGTTTCTTGCTTCGACAGTCCCGCGAGACTGAGGATGAAGAGCACGGCGGCAACGATATAGGATGCTGTTACCAGTCCTTGAGACACGTTAAACCCCCTTAATCCTTACGGAACATCTTCAGCATGCGCTGGGTGACTGTGAAGCCACCAAAGATGTTGATACTGGCAATCAGCACGGCGACAAACGAGAGCGCGGTGACGAGCGTAGAACCCTGACCAATTTGCAGCAGGGCACCGACCACGATAATGCCGGAGATGGCATTGGTGACCGACATCAGCGGCGTATGCAGGGAGTGGGAGACGTTCCACACCACGTAGTAACCGACCACGCAGGCCAGGATGAATACGGTGAAGTGAGACAGGAAGGCAGCAGGTGCCACGGCCGCCACCCAACCGAAGGCGGCGATGCCAAGGGCACCGAACACGAACTTCTTGTTGGAGGGCTGCTTCGCTTCAGCCTTCTTGATCGGGGCAGCTGCGGGCTTCTGCGGCGCGGCAGAGACGGAGATGGCGGGCGGCGGGAAGGTCACTTCACCGGCCTGGATCACCGTCATGTTGCGCTGGACCACGTCTTCGAAGTCGATGGCAACCTGGCCGTCCTTCTCCTTGCACATCAGCTTCATCAGGTTGACCAGGTTGGTACCGTAAAGCTGGGAGGATTGGGCAGGCAGACGACCCGGCAGGTCGGTGTAACCGATCACCTTGACGCCGTTGGGGGTCACGAACAACTCGGTCGGCTTGGTGTATTCACAGTTGCCGCCGGTTGCTGCAGCCAGATCCACGATCACGGAACCCGGCTTCATGCTGTCGACCATCTCCTTGGTGATCAGCTTGGGAGCCGGACGACCCGGGATCAGGGCGGTAGTGATGATGATGTCCACTTCCTTGGCCTGCTGGGCAAACAGCGCCATCTCGGCTGCGATGAACTCATCGGACATGACCTTGGCATAACCATCGCTGGAGGCACCATCTTCGCTGCCGAAGTCCAGCTTGAGGAATTCACCCCCCATGGATTCGATCTGCTCGGCCACTTCCAGACGGGTATCAAACGCACGGACGATGGCACCGAGGGAACCGGCAGTACCGATGGCAGCCAGACCGGCCACACCGGCACCGATCACCAATACCTTGGCGGGCGGGACTTTACCGGCGGCAGTGATCTGGCCGGTGAAGAAGCGACCAAACTGGTGCGCAGCTTCGACCACAGCGCGATAACCGCCTATGTTGGCCATGGAGGAGAGGGCATCGAGGGACTGGGCACGGGAGATCCGCGGCACCATATCCATCGCCATCACATTGATGTTGCGCTCGGACAGCTTCTTGACCAGCTCAGGGTTCTGGGCAGGCCAGATGAAGCTCACCAGGGTGGCACCATCTTTAATTTGTGCGATCTCGGCATCGGTCGGCGCGTTGACCTTGAAGATAAGGTCGGCTTGCCAGACGCTCGGTACCACGCTGGCACCGGCAGCCTCGAAGGCGGCATCATCGAAGCTGGCCAGCTGGCCGGCACCGGCCTCGATGGCGACCTCGAAGCCGAGCTTTTTCAGCTGCTCAACGGTGGCCGGGGTCGCTGCGACCCGGGTCTCACCGGCGAGACTCTCTCTCGGTATTCCAATCTGCATGACTATTCCCTGATGGTTAATAAACAATCGCTGCCCAGTGTCGCATTTCTGGCGAAACAAGACATGACCAAAGTGCAGGTCACGGGCCCTTTGTTATGAAAATCAGTAGGCTTTACCTCAACCTCCTGTCATGGTCAGGCCCCCGCTTCTCAGGCGCGAAGGTGATTAGTATCAAATTTTGGAGTTTTATTACAACCGCAGTCCCGATGGTGCGCGTACAGAATTCAGCCCATCCCAGACCTGGATTTAAAAAAACAAACCAAATTAGCGACTTATACCAGTAAAAAGCACTGGAAAAAGTGATCCAACCAGTCAAAAAAAATGTTTTACCGGCCCTCTATCTTAGCGCTTTTTGTTCTTACGAAATCTGCTCCGATCACAGATATCGGGGCGAAAACAGGAAAAGTAACTGTTTTGTAACAGACAAGGGGCCGGCCACCCGCCAAATGGCAGGCCCCGACCCCTCTGAATTAATCGTTTCGATCCCGACGTTTTGCCCCTGTGCTGTTACCAGGCGGCTTCATAAATATGCTGGCTCTGCACCAGATCGATATCGCCATGCTCGCCAATGGCGGTCATGCCGTGCTCCGCCAGCTTGCCGATCAGGGTGTCGATGCCCAACTCGCTCAGACCATAGTCCCGCAGGCGAGTCTTGACGCCCATCCGCTCGAAGAAGTCACGGGTGGCGGCAATGGCCCCATCGATACGGTCGCTCTCGCTGCCGCTGCGCAGATCCCACACCCGCTCTGCGTATTGCAGCAACTTGGCATGCTTCTGCTGGCGCTTGGCCTGCAACAGGGCGGGCAGCACCACAGCCAGAGTCTGGGCGTGGTCCAGGCCATGCAGGGCGGTCAGCTCGTGACCCAGCATGTGGGTAGCCCAGTCCTGGGGCACACCGGCACCGATCAGACCGTTGAGGGCCATGGTGGCACTCCACATTATGTTGGCGCGCACCTCGTAGTTCTCCGGTTCCACCAGCGCCTTGGGGCCCTCTTCGACAAGGGTCAACAACAGGCCTTCGGCGAAGCGATCCTGCACCTTGGCATTGACCGGGTAGGTGAGGTACTGCTCCAGGATATGGATGAAGGCATCCACCACACCGTTCGCCACCTGACGAGCCGGCAGCGTGTATGTAAGCACGGGATCCAGCACGGCGAAGCGCGGCATCACGAAGGGCGAGAAGAAGTGCACCTTGTCACCCGTGCTGCGGCGGGTCACCACGGCACCCATGTTCATCTCGGAACCGGTGGCCGGCAGGGTCAGCACGGCGCCGAGCGGAATGGCGGAGCGCACCTCGTTACCAACGGTCTCGAGTATGTGCCAGGGATCCCGGGCCTCATCGTAATGGGCTGCGGCGGCGATGAACTTGGTACCGTCGAGCACTGAGCCGCCGCCCACGGCGAGCAGGAAGTCGATGCGCTCGGCGCGGGCCAGCGCCACCGCCTCCATCAGGGTCTCGTAAGTGGGGTTGGGCTCGATGCCACCGAATTCAAACAGTGTCATGCCCGCCAGTTCGTCGCGGATCTGGGCCAGCAGGCCGGTACGCACCACACTGCCACCGCCATAGGTGATCAGGATGCGGGCATCGCTCGGGAGCTGTTCACGAAGCTGGGCAACCTGGCCCTTGCCGAACAGGATCTTGGTCGGGGTATGGAGAGTAAAGTTGTTCATCGACATTGCCTTTCTATGTTTCGGGCGGCCAGGCCGCAAAATGTGATTGCATTTTTCTCCAGACCACCTCTACCATCAAGACAACATCCTGCTTGATTCTTGCCTATTTCTACAAACCCGCCAGAATCACCACAAAAGAGACTCCATGCAGAACCGTTACACCGACCTCGCTGCCAAACTGACCCGTCACGTCACGGCTCCCGGCATCACAGCTTCTCCGGTAGAGCAGGTAAACCTTATCTACACCACCGAGTACCACGGTCGCACCCCCGTGCTCTACCAGCCACGGATGATAGTGATACTGCAGGGACACAAGGTGGGCTATCTGGCGGATCAGGTGTTTCGCTACGATCCCAGCCACTATCTGCTGATGACGCTGCCGCTGCCCTGTGAGTGCGAGTGTTTTGCCTCCCCCGAGCAACCGCTTGTCGGTTTCTCCCTCGAGATCAACGTCGCCACCCTGCAGGAGCTGCTGCTGGAACTGGGGGATGCCCTGCCCGCCCCGGCTGTGCAAAAGAGCGGTGTCCACTCAGTCCCCCTGTCCGAAGAAATGTTCTGTGCCGCCGAGCGACTGATCGACCTGATGGACAAGCCCCACCACGCCCGGGTACTGGGGCCGCAGACAGTGCGGGAGATGCTCTTCTACGCGCTGCACGAGGGGGGAGGCCCCGCGCTGCAGGCGCTGGCCAACCGTCACAACCATGTGGGCCAGATAGCCAGGGTGCTGCGTATGATAGAGTCGCGCTTCGCCGACAACCTCACCATGGAGGAGCTGGCGCGGGAGGTGAACATGAGCGTCTCCGCCTTTCACCACCACTTCAAGGCGGTCACCTCCACCTCGCCGCTGCAGTACATCAAGTCATTTCGCCTCCACAAGGCGCGGCTCATGATGCTGCACGACGGCATCAAGGCCGGTGCCGCGGCGGCAAAGGTCGGCTACGAGAGCAACTCCCAGTTCAGCCGGGAGTACAAACGCTATTTCGGCAGCACGCCAACCGATCAGGCCTCCCGCTTTCGGGACGGCCAGCTTCGTATCATTGAGGGATAAAAAGAGGGATAACTTATGCGTTCACTGTTCGGTCTGTTGTGTGGCCTGCTGTTGACAGCCTGTACCGGAATGGCCGATGGCATCCGTCCCGTCACCGGCTTCCAGCTCGACCGTTATCTTGGCACCTGGTATGAGATAGCGCGTCTGGATCACAGCTTCGAGCGGGGGCTGGAAGAGGTCAGCGCCAGCTACAGCCTGCGTGATGATGGTGGCGTCAGGGTGATCAATCGCGGCAAGCAGAGCGATGGCAGCTGGCGCGAGGCCGAGGGCAAGGCCTATTTCGTTGACAAGCCGGACGAGGCGCGGCTCAAGGTGAGCTTCTTCGGCCCCTTCTACGGCGGCTACAACGTCATCGATCTTGACCCCGATTACCAGCTCTCCCTGGTGACCAGCTACAACCACGACTATCTCTGGATCCTCTCCCGCTCCCCCAACCCGCCGAAAGCCAAGGTCGATGCCCTGGTCGCCAAGGCGAGAGGGCTGGGTTTTGCCACCGACAAGCTCATCTGGGTCAAGCAGCCCGGATAACCTGCGGACATGCAAAAGGGCAGCCCGCGGGCTGCCCTTTTTATTGCTGGCCGGTTATTGCTGGCCGGTTTAGAGCCGGAAGCGGCCTATCTCCTGCTCCAGCCGCTCGGTCAGCGACTTGAGCTCGGCGGCCTGAGCGGCCTCTTCGCCCGCCTGCTCAGCCAGCTCCTGAGAAACGTGGCGTATGTTCTCGGTATTGCGGCTGATCTCGCTGGTGACCGAGGTCTGCTCTTCGGCCGCCGCCGCTATCTGGGTCGCCATATCGCTGATGGAACCTATGGCCTGGTTGATCAGTGACAGACTCTGGTTGGCGGCTTCCGCATCCTCCACACTGGTGCCCGCCAGCTGGCGACTGGTCTCCATACCACCGACCGCACGGCGAGTGGTCTGCTGCAGGGTTTCGATCATCTGCTGGATCTCGTCGGTGGAGTCGTGGGTACGCTTGGACAGCACCCGCACCTCGTCCGCCACCACGGCAAAGCCACGGCCTTGTTCGCCGGCCCGTGCCGCCTCGATGGCGGCGTTGAGCGCCAGCAGGTTGGTCTGCTCGGCGATGCCGCTGATGGTCGCCAGAATGCCGCTGATCTTCTGGGCATGGGCATCCAGCTCATTGATGATCTGGCTGGCATCGGCCACTTCATCCGCCAGCCCTGTGATGCTGCGCTGGCTCTGGCCAACCTGGGACTGGCCCGCAACGGCGAGCTTGACCGCATCCCCCGAGGTGGTGGCCGCAAACTCGGCGTTGCCGGCGATCTCCTGAGTCGCAGAAGCCATCTCGGTCACCGCAGTCGCCACCATCACGATCTCGTCCTGTTGCTGGCGCACCCGCTGGCTGCGAGCCAGGGCGCCGGCCGCCTGAGTACGGGACTGGGCTGCCAGCTCGACGGTCACATCCCGCAAGCGGCTGACGATGCCGTGCAGGCGGGCCACAAACTGGTTGAAGCTCTCGGCCAGCTGGCCCACTTCATCCTTGCTGCGGGTGTTGATGTGGACTGTAAGGTCCCCCTCGCCGTGGGCGATATCGTGCAACGCCCCTGCCACCCGGCCCAGATCCTGGAACAGGTACTTGAAGGTGCTGGTCAGCACCAGGCCGAACACCAGGATCAGACCCGCACTGATGAGTGACAACTGCAACAGCAGGCTCTGCAACGGCGCCATCAGCACATCCTCATGCATCACCATGGCCAGCAGCCAGTCGGTGTTGGGGATCGGCAACACCAGCATCTTGGTGTCGCGTCCGCCAATCTGCACCGCCTGCAGGCCGCCCTGCTGACTCATGCCCACCAAGCGGTTGGCATCGAGCTCAGGCGCCAAATCCTGGCTCTTCTTGAGCGCCAGATCCTTGTTCGGGTGAGCGACGATGAGGCCGCTCTTGTCCAGCAGCATGGCGTAGCCATCCCCCTGCACCCGCATCGCCAGCACATCCTTGATGAGCTGTTCCAGCGCCAGGTTGGCACCGACCACACCGGCCAGTCGGCCCTGCTGCATCACGGGCTCGGCCAGGGTCACCACCAGCTGCTGCATGGTCACGCTGACATAAGGTTCCGTGATGATGAGCTTGCCCGCCTTGACCGCATCCTGATACCAGGGCCGCGCACGCGGGTCATAATCACCCTTGTTGAGGGAGGGATCGTTGCGGGTCATCACCCCCTCCTCCGAGCCGTAGTAGGCCAGCCCGAAGCCGCCGGAGCGCAAGGTCTGCTGCAGATGAGGCACCAGCTCGGACGTCGGGTGGTTGGCGATGACATTGACCTGGGCGGTCAGGCTCTCGCGCCTGTCCTGCATCCATTTCCCGATCCCCTCGGCGTAGGCGCTGGCATAGTTGCGCGCCTCGCTGTCGATGGCGCTCAGGGTCTGGTTTTTCAGGGTATAGAAGGCGGTCATGCCCAGCAGGCAAACCGTGATCAGGACCACGCCAAGACTGGTGGCCAACAACTTGCCGCGAAGGGAGAGATTCATGGGATATCCTTATGGCTGTCTCAATGGCGTCAAACAAAGCTGCACACCTTGTGTGGACTATATCGACTGAAAATCCTGTTCCATGAATACCAATCCCTTGATTTTAAATGCATCAGTAGCTATCCCACTGGCAACGCTCCTTTCCATCCGGCACTCATCCTTTCCCTCTTGATCCACTGTCGGTGCAACCCCAACCAATGTAAAAAGGCCGCCTTGAGAGGCGGCCCGTCTTGTATCCCGTCACACGCGCCTACCTAGCGCACCCGGGCGATGGCGGTATTCAGCCGCATATTGCCAGCATCCAGGCTCGGGGTTTGACCGTAAAACTCGAACTCCAGCTTGACCCCTGGGCGGAACACCAGACAGTGGGTCGAGCCGCCGAAGTGGAACATGCCGAGCGGATCCCCCTTCTTCACCCTGTCCCCCGCCCTCACGGTAACATCGCAGCTCGACACCTCAGCCATGCCCACAGGCACCACGCACATCAGCCCGATTTTGGGGTTGTCTGCTTCGATGAAGATCAGCGCCCGGGTTGCCACCGAGGTAAGGAAAGGCTGCGAGTTGTTGGGCGCGCTGGGATCCGCCCCCTGCGGGTCAACAAAGCCCTCGAACTGGTTCTCCAGATAGTAGGTGCCGTTGACCACGCGCACCTTGCGGATGGTGCCGCTCACCGGGCTGTGCCAACGGTGATAGCTGAGCGCACTGAGGAAGGCCTGATACACGGTGCCGCCATCGAAGCGGGGCGCCAGATCGTCGAAATCGAGCATGTTGTCCAGCGAATAGGGCTGTCCCTTGAGCCAGAACTGATCGCTGCGGCTCACCCCTTTCTTCACCTGCAGCGGCGCCGATTCGCAGGCATTGACGATGACGTTGTCATCCTCAGGTGCCGAAACGGGTCGCACATCGGGACGGAAGGTGCGGGTGAAAAAGTCATCCCAGCAACTGAAACCGTGATACTCGGCCGACGGGTCACATTGGAAAATCTGCTCAAAGCTGCCAGGTGTCGGATTTGTCCCTTCCCCCAGGGCCCCGCAGGCCACCTTGACCATCTCGCTCTTGGCCGCCTTGCCGAGCCAGGGCACCACCAGAGTCTCTTTATCCAGCCTGCTGACCGGCTCATTCAGCACATAGCGCGAAGCCGGGCTTTGCAGAAACTGCGCCCAGTAATCGAGGATTTTCTTGAACTGCTGATTGATCAGAGCGTTGGCAAAGAAGTGATAACCGGATTGGGTCGCCATGGGCCAGTCGAGCAGGGCATTGATGGGGAAACCGATAAGGCCGGAGGGTTCGTGCGTCGGAATATCCTGATATGCCTCGGGTGCCGTGGTCATGATGCCGTTGAGCAACCCCAGAAACTCCTCGAAGGATCGCACCTCGACCTGGCCGAGCGGGGTCAGATGCTTGTGACGCCAGGCCTCCTTGAACATGGCTTCTGCCTGGGCGTGCAACCAGGGATCGGCATTGACCAGATCCCGCAGCTCGGCGATGGGGGGCACCAGCTCACCCGGCTGGTTGGCGACATAGTGTTTCATCCGCCGGATCCAGCGCGCTATATGGGCACTGTCCCGGGGTACCCAGCCACCGGGGCGAGACTTGTTCAGTCGGGTTTCAACTGCCTCGTTCATGAGTCTATCTCCGCAAGTGATGTTCACGCCCACAATCCACGGCTTGAGCATTGGCTATCTGAGTGCCATCAAGGCGCAATGGCACCGCCCGTCTTGTGTAGCACAGGGAGCCATGAAGCACGATTGCCAGAAACGACAGGGCGGATTGGTGCAATAGCGACTAGCGGTCAAGGCAGGCGTTGAATGTGAAGCGAGACAACTGCCGCGAAACGGCCGCAACACAGGGAAGAGAGAGGGAACCAGGGGAACAAAACCGGGAACGCAGAAATGCGAAAAGCCAGCTCAATGAGCTGGCTTTTCTGAAAATGGCAGGGGCGGCAGGACTCGAACCCGCAACCATCGGTTTTGGAGACCGCTGTTCTACCAATTGGAACTACGCCCCTGCAACAAACGAGGCGAATTATACAAAGCCGGGTTCAAAGGTAAAGGCTTTTTTCTCACTTTCGATGCGATTGCACAAATGACGAGCAACTTGCGTTAATTTGCGCAGCATCACTGGGTAACTTGCTGTATTTACAGCCTTGTCAGGGTAGGAAAGCCGCATAAATGGGGGTAGGGTGAAGATTGGTTCCGGGAGGCTGTTCATGCTCAATTACCGATTGCTCCAACAACTGGCGCCGCTCAACTTCAGGGATGAACGCAAGACAGAGTCCCTGCCCGACTATCTCGACCGGGTTGCCCCGCAGGTCCCCTTCATTCCCCACAGCGTGCTTTCTCAATGGATTTATCGTCATTGGCGCGGTTTTGAGTCCAACTGGAGCTTTATCGATCTCGCCCGTCACCAGTTTGAGTGCGAGCAGTGGCCCACCGAGCGGATCATCGCCCAGACCGGCTCCCGTCATATGGAGGTGATCGAGCGCTGGGGCGAGATGCTGCGCCACAACCGCTACGTACGCCGATCCTGGCTCGGCGACTACATGCTGACGCAAGGCACCTGGTCAGAGCCCATCATAGTGCTGGCCACGGCGCCGGATAGCCGTTACCCGGACGGGCAGCCGCTGCCACAACCCTATTGCCTGCTGGAAGGACATCACAGACTCGCCTATCTGCGTTCCATGGCCGAAGATCAGCAACCCCTGCAAACAGAACACAGCGTGTGGGTTTGCCGACCCGTTCACGCCACTTAAACGTTTTCCTGCGCAAATCCTGCCTTTGAAATAAATTTTTGACAATTCAAAAACCGGCCCTATAATCTGTCCGGTTTTGAAAAAGGTCGGGACAAGACGATGCAGTTTTTGATTCGGAAAACAGCTTTGCAGACGGGTGGTGCGCACCAGAGCGGCCCCGTTGTTTTCGGTTCCCGCCCCACAGATCCCCAGTTATTTTTAAAAAAGGCCCCTGTTTCAGGGGCTTTTTTTTGTGCCCGAAAAACCTTCATTGATGTCAAAGGGAATGCAGACGATGACCAATCCACTCTATAAGAAACATGTCATCTCCATTTCGGACCTGACCCGGCCCGACATGGAACTGGTGGTCGCAACCGCACAGCGGTTGAAGGCCGAGCCCGACACCCGCCTGTTGAAAGACAAGCTGATTGCCAGCTGCTTCTTCGAAGCGTCTACCCGTACCCGCCTCTCGTTCGAGACCGCGGTCCAGCGCCTGGGTGGCAACATCATCGGCTTCGCCGACGGCGGCAACACCAGTGCCAAGAAGGGCGAGACCCTGGCCGACTCCATCAAGATCATCGGCTCCTACTCAGATGCGGTAGTGATGCGCCACCCGAAAGAGGGCGCAGCCCGCCTCGCTTCCGAGTTCTCCCGGGTACCGGTCATCAACGGTGGTGACGGTTCCAACCAGCATCCGACCCAGACCCTGCTCGACCTCTTCTCCATCCATGAGACCCAAGGCAAGCTCGATGGCCTCAACGTGGCCTTCGTGGGTGACCTGAAATACGGCCGCACCGTCCACTCCCTGGCCCAGGCCCTGAGCCTGTTCAACTGCCGCTTCTTCTTCATCTCCCCGGAAGCGCTGGCGATGCCGGACTACATCTGCGAAGAGCTGGAAGAGAAGGGCATACGGTTCAGCGTGCACGAAACCATGGAAGAGGTGATGCCGGAGCTCGATATCCTCTACATGACCCGGGTGCAGAAAGAGCGCTTCGACGAGACCGAATACAAGCACATGGCCGCCAAATTCGTGCTGGAGCTGGCGACCCTGGAAGGGGCCAAACCCACCATGAAGATCCTGCACCCCCTGCCCCGCGTCGACGAGATCGATGTGGCGGTCGACAAGACGCCCTACGCCTACTACTTCCAGCAGGCGGAAAACGGGGTCTACGCGCGCCAGGCACTGCTGGCTCTGGTACTGAACGAAACCGTCTAAGGGAAAAGGGGAACATCATGTCCGAGAAGAATCAACTGCAAGTCGAAGCCATCCGTCACGGCTCCGTCATCGACCACGTCCCCGCTGGCCAGGGCATCAAGATCCTCAAGCTGTTCCAGCTGATCGAGACTCAGGAGCGGATCACCGTCGGCTTCAACCTCAAATCCGGCGCGCTGGGCAAAAAGGATCTCATCAAGATAGAGAACACCCGCCTGACCGCGGAACAGGCCAACCAGCTGGCCCTGTTCGCCCCCAAGGCGACCGTCAACATCATCGAAGACTTCGCCGTGGTGAAGAAGCATCAGCTGGAACTGCCTGAGTTCATTACCGGTGTGTTCCACTGCCCCAACTCCAACTGCATCTCCCACAACGAGCCGGTCGACAGCTACTTCCGGGTGCGCGAGGTGAAGGGCGTGGTACGCATGAAGTGCAAATACTGCGAGAAGTCCTTCACCCAGGACATCGTCAGCGAACGTTATTGATAGCCAAGTGGGCCCCAACGGGCCCATTTTTGACCCCTGTCACATCACAGATTCTCCGTTTAGCTATAATTTGCCATCCTATAAAGGCTAAACATCGTTGATTCCCTGCCTCACGTCTTACCATCAGAATTTTTAGCTATAAAAAAGCATTGATGGCAGATATCGAGCGATAGCCTCCGGTCACCGTCAAAGGAAATCGCCGTGGTCAAAACCCTCAGTCGTCCCGTTGAACAAGAGCCCGATCTGGCCCAGCTGGATGCCTGTCGCCAGATCATCGGCCAGCACTGCTACAGCACCCAGGAAGAGATCCGCCGCGAGCTATCGATGCGCGGCTTTGCCGACATCAGCCAGTCCACCATCTCCCGTCTGTTGCGTCGCCTCGGCGTGGCCAAGGCCCAGAATGCCAACGGCAAGAAGGTCTACACCCTGGTGGACGATCAGCTGGAACCCGCCGGCAGCACCCGCTCCATTCACGACATGGTGCGCGAAGTGGTGCACAACCAGCAGATGGTGCTGATCCACACCACACCGGGCGCCGCCACCGTAGTGGCCCGCCTGCTGGATCGCAACGCCAATCCGGAGATCATGGGCGCCGTCGCCGGCAACGATGTTGTGCTGGTCGCCCCGCGCCATATCAGCCGTACCCGTCAGGCCCACGCCGCCGTGGTGCGCACCCTGGAACAGGCCCGCTGACCTCCTCCCCTGAATGAAAAAGGCGACCCTGGGGTCGCCTTTTTGTTGCCTGAGCGCCGCTCGTATCATCACCCGCCCCTGCCGTTTTCCCCGACACCTCCCACATTGCGCTACGGCAAATAGCTATCCACGTTATCCAGCCATAAAAAACGGGAGCCACAGGCTCCCGTTTCATATTGCATGTCATCGGTGTCATGAGAGCACGGCGCCCAGGCTCAGGCAAACCACGATCAGCACTGTCAGGATACCGAGCAGCGGAGCCACCCACTTCAGCCAGCGCACATAAGGCACCTTGGCGATGGCAAGACCGCCCATGACGACGGCGGAAGTCGGGGTCACCAGGTTCACCAGACCGGAGGCAGACTGATAAGCGGTCACCACCAGCTCGCGACCCACGTTGGCGAAGTCAGCCAGCGGCGCCATGATAGGCATGGTCAGCACGGCCAGACCGGATGAGGATGGCACCAGGAAGGAGAGCACCACTTCCAGCACGAACATGACGTTGATGAACACCACTGTGGAGAGACCGGTCACTATTCCTTCTGCGCTGTGCAAAATGGTGTGAGTGATCATGCCGTTGTCCATCACCACCACGATACCGCGAGCGATGCCAATGATCAGGGCCACACCGAGCAAGTCGCGGGCACCGTCGATGAAGTTGGTGGTCAGCTCCTCTTCGCTCATGCGGGAGATGACACCGACTATGATGGCGGCAGCCAGGAAGACGCCGGAGATCTGCGCCATCCACCAGCCGAGCACGGCCACACCGTAGATCATCACGGCGAAGGCGGCGACGAAAATACCCAGCACTATCTTGCGAGTAAGAGTGAACTCCAGCATCTGGTCGCTCTTGTTGCCAAGGAAGTGGGCACGGTTCTCTTCCCACTTGTCAGCCACCAGGGATTTGCTGGGGTCGTTACGCACCATCTTGGCGTAACGCATCACATAAGCCACGCACAGCAACCAGCCGGCCACCAGCATGGCGACGCGCAGCCAGATGCCGTCGGTGAAGGAGATGCCCGCCGCGTTGGCGGCAATGACGGTGGCGAACGGGTTAATGGTAGAACCCAGAGTACCGATACCGGCACCCAGCAACACGGTCGCAGCTGCCACTACCGGGTCGAAGCGGGCGGCCATCATCACGGGCACCAGCAAGGTGTAAAATGGCAGCGACTCTTCGGCCATGCCGTAGATGGTGCCCCCTGCGGCGAACAGCGCCATCAGGATCGGGATCATCCACTCTTCACGGCCACGCAGCCGATCGGTGACCCGTTCGATACCGGCATCGATGGCACCCGTCTTGGTCACAATGCCAAGAAAACCACCGATGATCAGGATGAAGAGGGAGACGTCGATGGCGCCTGCCTCATAAGTGTCATGGTTGTAGAGACCATCGATAGGTGCCAGCAGCACGTCGACTATCCCCTGGGGATTCCCCTCTACCAGCTTGTAGGTTCCGGCCACCGGCACTTCCTTGCCGAGGGCGTCGTTCATGATCATGTCGTATTTGCCGGCTGGCACTACCCAGCTCAGGGCGGCCACCAAGGCGATCAGCACAAACAGTATCGTGTAGGCTGACGGGAACTTGAATTTGGTCATGGTCCAGCTTCCTTCTGTGGTGTGGTATCCATGCAAGCTGCGGGTTGTAGGGTTAGAGGTATTATGCCGCTGTCACATGGTCGAAAAGCCGGGGGTTGCCCCCCGGCACCACTACTGCGACCTTAGTCGCCCAGCGTAGCAACCATCACTGCCTTGATGGTGTGCATCCGGTTTTCGGCCTCGTCAAACACGATACTGTGCTCTGATTCGAACACGTCCTCGGTCACTTCCAGACCTTTCATCCCATATTTGTCAGCCACTTCCTTGCCCATGGTGGTTTCATCGTTGTGGAACGCCGGCAGGCAGTGCATAAACTTCACATCCGGGTTCTTGGTGGCGTTGATGACGTCCATGTTGATCTGATACGGGGTCATCAGTTTCACCCTTTGATCCCAGGCTTCTTTTGCTTCACCCATGGATACCCAAACGTCGGTGTAGAGGAAATCGGTGCCCAGCACACCCTCTTTCACATCTTCGGTCAGGGTGATGCGAGCGCCGGTTTCTTCGGCGATCAGGCGGCACTTGGCAACCAGATCCTCTTCCGGCCAGAAGGCTTTGGGGGCAACCAGGCGGATATCCATGCCCATCTTGGCGGCACCGACCATCAGGGAGTTGCCCATGTTGTTGCGGGCATCACCCAGGTAGGCGAACTTGATTTGATCCAGACGTTTGCCCTTGCCGTGCTCCAGCATGGTCATGAAGTCGGCCAGGATCTGGGTCGGGTGGAATTCGTTGGTCAGGCCGTTCCATACTGGGACACCGGCATAAGCGCCCAGCTCTTCCACGATCTCTTGGCCGTAGCCGCGGTATTCGATGCCGTCATACATACGCCCCAGCACACGGGCGGTGTCCTTCATGGACTCCTTGTGACCGATCTGGGAACCGCTTGGGCCGAGGTAGGAGACTTGCGCGCCCTGGTCGAAGGCCGCCACTTCAAACGCACAGCGGGTGCGGGTGGAGGTCTTCTCGAAGATCAGGGCGATGTTTTTGCCGGTCAGGTGTTTGCGCTCATAGCCACCGTATTTGGCTTTTTTCAGGTCGATGGCGAGTTCGATCATGTATTGGATTTCACGTGGGGTGAAGTCCAGCAGTTTCAGGAAGTTACGGTTACGCAGATTAAAAGCCATGATGAGTTCTCTCTCTATATTTGTTCAGACCAAATAGGCAGTAGTGTTGGCTACGCATTCACAGTTCAAATTTATTCGAGTCATATTCGGGTGCGCTATTGGCTACACACCCACGGTGCGAGTGGCGATGATATTGGTACCGGCTTCTCCCTTGAGGATGGCCAGACCATCTTCCAGCGAGCCGATCCCGACCATGCCGCCGGTCGCTTTGACAAATTCACAGGACGCCTCAACCTTGGGCCCCATGGAACCGGCATCGAACTTGACGCCAGCCAGTTCATCCGGGCTGGTGACTCGCAGCGGATGCTGGGTCGGCTTGCCCCAATCCAGGTAGACGGCATCCGCGTCGGTCAGGATCAGCAGGGCATCGGCCTTGATCTGCTTGGCCAGATAGGCGGCAGACATGTCCTTGTCGATGACGGCTTCGATACCGGTCAGGCACTGGCCATCCCAGGTCACGGGAATGCCACCACCACCGGTGCAGATGATGAGGTGACCCTGGGCGATCAGGGTTTCGATGGCGTCGCCCTCGACGATGCGCTGGGGCAGCGGGGACGGCACCACGCGGCGGAAGAACTTGCCGTCAGCCTTGACGACCCAGCGCTTCTCTTCAGCCAGGGCGCGAGCTTCCGCTTCCTCATAGACGGGGCCGATAAATTTGGTCGGATTGGCAAATGCCGGATCCTTGGGGTCAACCTGCACCTGAGTCAGCAGCGCGGTCACATTGCGGCTCGGCATCAGGTTTTTGAGCTCCTGGATCAGCATGTAGCCGATCATGCCCTGGGACTCGGCGCCCAGCACATCCAGGGGATAGGGAGACACCTTGGTATAGGCGCTGTTTTGCAGGGCCAGCAGACCGACTTGCGGGCCGTTGCCGTGCACCAGCACCACGTTGTACTCCTGAGCTATCAGGGCGATGGTCTTGGCGGCGGTGGCGATATTCTTGCGCTGGATATCCGCTTCAAGGGGCTCGCCACGACGGAGCAGGGCATTGCCACCCAGGGCGACGACGACAGTTGGTTTTTTCATGAGTGTTGATCTCGAGTCTTGGTATGTGTGGCGCCAGCCTCTGCCGGCGCCACGCCGTCTTGTCAGATGCCGTCACGTTCCATCGGGCAGCTCATGCAGCGGGCGCCGCCGCGGCCACGACCCAGTTCTTCACCCGGAATGGAGAGAACTGTGATGCCGGCCTTGTCATATTTCTCGTTGGTGTAGGTATTGCGCTCATACCCCACCACCACGCCAGGACGCACTGTCAGCACGTTGTTGGCATCGTTCCACTGTTCGCGTTCGGCTTCGAAGCTGTCACCACCCGTGGTGATGAGCTTGAGCTGATCCACGCCCAGCGCTTTTTCAATGGCGGAAACAAAGTAACCCTCTTCCTTGATGTTCATGCCGGTGGCACCGCCCGGAGTCAGGCTCCAGCAGTTCACGTCCTTGCGGATGACTTCCGGATAGACGGAGAAGGTATCTATATCCATGTGGGTCATGACGGTATCCAGGTGCATGCAGCTGCGGTGTTTCGGCAGTTGCATGGCGATGACCTGTTTGGCCTGACCGTGTTTGAACAGGCTGCGAGCCAGGTGCTCGACCCCTTGCGGCGTGGTGCGCTCGGACATGCCGATGAGCACGGAGCCACGACCGATCACCAGCACATCTCCCCCTTCGATGGTGGAGTTGTCATAGTCATGATCCTCATCACCGAAGTACTTGATGAAGTCCTGACCGGCGAACTGCGGGTGCCAGCGGTAGATGGCCTTCACATGGTTGGTTTCACGGCGACGGGCGGCCTTGGCCATGGGGTTGATGGAGACGCCACCGTAAACCCAGCAGGAGGTGTCACGGGTAAAGAGATGGTTCGGCAGAGGTTCAATGATGAAATCGGTCGGAGCGTGCATGCCGACGACCATGTTGACGCCACTGTAAGGCATCTCTGAGTAGGTCAGGCCGCCGGAGAGGATGCGGGCCAGCTCACGGTGCGGCATGTCCGCCAGGAAGCAACGCACGTCATTGGCAAGAGAAGAGCCGAGACGATAATCGGAGACCTGATGTTGCAACAGCCAGGTTTTGGCTTCCGGCACATCCAGGGTTTCAGCCAACAGGTTGGTCAGCAGGAAAACTTCGACATTCTGATCGCGCAGTACCTGAGCGAATTTGTCGTGCTCCTGACCGGCACGCTCAACGGACAGGACATCGTCGAACAGCAGATCCTGGCAGTTGGAGGGGGTCAGACGCTTCAGACTGAGGTTGGGACGGTGCAGCATAACGCGGCGCAATTGGCCAACTTCAGAACCTACATAAAATTTGCTCATGATTATATTCCGTCTAGCAGTGGTCCCTGCGAGTGATTGAATAGATTCCTTCTATTCATGCTCGTGGCTAAGGCGGGATATTCTTTATGTAGGGTACTCAGCTTGTGTTCTATCCTGCCCTTGCCTTTCGAGACCGAGGTTAGACCTGCAAATCACGCCAAACTTGGACATTGATCACATTCAGCCAGAACTGAATAAAACCACAGTTTATTCTTTGACGAGCATAACAGAACTGACAATCTCCCATTCAACGGAACCGATTGAATAAGCAATTTCCTACACTTTAATTTCATATTTCAGCTTATTTCATTCATTTTAAATCTCGACAGCGCAAAACAAACCAAAACAAAAAAACTTGTTTTTCATACACATAAAGAGAAATTCTTAATCTATTGAATTTAATATTCAAAAAAATGAATTCTTCACTGATTTTAAAGGGAGGGAGACCAAGATAAATAGTCATAACCGGATCGCCCACTGAATAATCCTCTTCTTGTCCCAGATCATGGCATTGTGCCAGACCCGCCAGCACAGGCCTGTGCCGCAAGCTGTCAGTGACATACCTTTTATATGGATATGCACAAAACCAGCATCTTGGTCATGCATTTTTCACCGACCCTGCCACACCCTCTTTTCAAACTTTTTTCATTAGTTGAATTTATTTCGCAACCTTGCGTCACAGGCCTACTCGACTTAACTCAGAAAGTGATCCGGATCACGCCCTGTTCTGTCACCAAGGAGATAGTCATGAAGATCAAGTCCCTGTTTCTGCTTGCCGCCCTGGTTCTGCCCGTAACACCGTCACTGGTCAGCGCACAAGGCGCCCCCGCCATCCCCATGGTGGTCTGCCATGTGGACAAGGCCCCCCAGATGCTGGTCCCCGAGTATGTGTGTCAGTGGTACGGAGGTCGTCAGCACTACTGAGTGTGAAAGCCAGGAGGAGCCCGGCTCCTCTTGGCTTGTCATGCATCAACCCCCTCCTATACTCAAGGCAGCTATTTTTCATAGGGATAGGGGACTGTCATGATCCTGCTGGTCGGTGGTGAAAAGGGTGGGAGCGGCAAGAGTTGCCTGGCTCAGAATCTGGCAGTCGACCTCAGAACCCGGTTTCATGGCGAAGTGTTATTGGTCGATTGTGACCCCCAGCGCACCACCTCCGACTGGATCCAGGAGCGCAACGACAACCCGGATCTCCCCCAGATCAACTGCGTGCAGCTCTACGGCAACATTCGCAACGACCTGCTCAGCCTAAAGAACCGCTACGACTACGTCATCGTTGACTGCGGTGGTCAGGATAACCGGGCTCTGCGCTCCACCATGGCGGTGGCTACCCATGCCCTGATCCCGCTTAGACCCAAGCGCCGCGACCTCAAAACGTTGCCGCACATGGAAGACCTCATCACCACCTGCAAGATGGTCAATCCCACCCTCAAGGCTGCCGTTGTACTGACCCAGTGCCCTGCTC
This sequence comes from Aeromonas salmonicida, assembly GCF_028355655.1. NCBI lineage: Bacteria > Pseudomonadati > Pseudomonadota > Gammaproteobacteria > Aeromonadales > Aeromonadaceae > Aeromonas > Aeromonas salmonicida. The sequence continues at coordinate 4,560,367 of NZ_CP110645.1, forward strand.
TGCCCAACCAGGTAAAACGCATTCTGGAGGCCAAGGAGGTCTGCTCCTCGTTCGGGGTCGATGTACTGAACGCCATCACCTACAGCCGCAACGTCTATGACGACAGCGAAGAGAAGGGGCTCTCCGTCATGGAGATCGAGCCAGATGGCAAGTCGGCCGAAGAGATCCGGACCATCGCCAAAGAGTTTTTGGAGCTGGAGGTGTGAAATGGGCCTTGCCGACCTGAAGAAGAAGCACAATCTGCATCATCAGAAGAAATTCACCATCGACGAGTTTATCGAGGATGCGGATTTCTACGCCAAGGGCAAACCCAAAGTAGTCAGTCTTGAGCTGAGCCTGCATCGGGATGAAGCCCTGACGGCGCTCGCCTTTATCGAGCGTGGCGAACACCTGAAACCCAGCTATAAAAAGGCAACTTTCTCCCTGAGTACGGCGGCCATCGACGAGCTGGGCAACCTGACCCAGCAGGACGGCATGAACAAATCCCTGCTGTTGCGCCTGTTCACCCACTACTTCTCCTCTCTTAGCCAGGAAGAGCGCCAAACCATCTATGAGCGGCTGCAAGAGCACAACTGAATCTCACCGTATTGACAGCCATTCTCATCCCCCTGCTCCCCTGTAGTGACTCCCTCTCCACTTCCTGAACCCGAGTTAAATGGAGTGTGAGACATTCGCCATTGACTGCGTAAGCCATGCGCCTAAAAAGACCCCGCGATAGTCGGAAGACAGGATCGAAAAACCTGAACAAAAAATTATTAACGCAATGATTTTAAAAACAAAAAAACCATAAAGGTTTCCTTCGTAACCAGATCGGTAAAAACGTTTTTCACACTGCCGTTGTCGTCCCTCCTGAAATCCTTATAGTTACTCCTGCACGGACGCAATGAAGTCGGTCAGGAAGACTGGCTGCCAGGGTTGGGCAAATGGACTCACCACAGGATGTGGTAAAGGACACCTCCCGGGACGGAGAAAGTGCGACGGGAACGGATGACTCGTCAGGCCATGATGGCTAAAGGACACCCCAAAGGATTGGGAAGGGGAAACCTAAAGGAAGAGGTATAGTCAGGGATTGCAGGGAGCAACTTCGTTCAAGGATATGAGCGATAAGACTATCGGGGGCGACGCAAGTCGCCCCCATCTTTTTGGCCTTTTTTACCTCGGCCACACCATAGCGCTATTACGCCAGTCGGAAGTGCCCCACGATTTCTCTCAGCCGATCATAAGTCTTCTGCATCGACGCCGAGCTTGCCACCGTCTCTTCCCCGTTGCTGGTCAGCTGACGGATCACCTCGGCAATGGCACTCATGTTGCGATTGATCTCTTCCGCTACCGCACTCTGCTGCTCGGCCGCCGTAGCAATGTGGCTGATGAGATCGTTGATCTCCACCACTTCACCCGCCATCAAGTCCAGCGACTCGTTGACCTTGGTGGTGTTCTCGGCCGCCCCCTGGCAACTCTGCTTGGTATTGCTCATGGCATCCACCACTGTCTGGGTGCCCCGCTGCAAGCTGGCCAGCATGGTCTGGATTTCGGCCGTGCTCTTCTGGGTGCGGGCAGCCAGCGAGCGGACCTCGTCCGCCACCACAGCAAAACCCCGTCCCTGTTCACCAGCGCGAGCCGCCTCTATGGCAGCATTGAGCGCCAACAGGTTGGTTTGCTCGGCAATGCTGCCAATTACCCCAAGCACTGAACCAATCTGCTGCACATCCTGCTGCATGGCTTCGATGGATCGCGCCGTCGCCGCCACCTCGTCCACCAGCGCCATCACGCTGGCCATGGCCTGATCGACTACCTGACGGGATTGATCCGCCAGCTGCTGGCTCTGGCCGGTGAGCTGGGCCGTGCTGGCGGCACTCTCCGAGACGGAAACCGCAGTGCGACTCATCTCATTGATGGCCGTCACCACCTGTTCGGTCTCGCGCACATGATCCGCCAGCAAGGATTGAGCGGCACCGGTCTGGTTGGCCAATCCTTCGATGCCGGTATTGAGCTGGCCACTCGCCCCCTGCACCTCTCTCATCATCTCCTGCAGACGCTCGATGAAACGGTTGATGCCAGCCGAGATCTGGCCCAGGTCATCCTTGCTCGTCACCGCCAGTCGGCGGGTCAGGTCGCCGCTGCCGCGAGAAAGCTCCAGCACCAGATCCCGCAACGAGAGGATGGGACGATAGGCCACATTGAGCGCCAGCATGGCCAGCACCAGCACCAGTACAGCCACCGCCAGCAGGGCCATGACAATCTTGCCGTTGAGTGCCTGGGTCATGGCGCGGATATAGTCGAGATCGACATAACCGGTCAGGGTCCAGCTGCTGCCACGAATATCCAGCTGATTGGGGCGAGACTCGCTCCCTCCCTGCGGCTTGCTGCTGTAGAGCACATTGCCCTGACCGTCAGCAAGGGAGAAGTAGCGCCCTTCCCCGCTCACTTTCTCCAGCAGACGCTTGAACTCGCTCATGTCGAGGTAATAAAGGTAGGCAGAATCGGCACCGCGCGGCACCAGTATGGTAATGACCGGCTTGCCATCCACCTGTTGTAACGGGCTGATGGTGATCTGGTTGTTGGCTTCGGGGATCAGCTTGCGCAGGGCATCCACCTTGGCCGCATCGTTGATGACACCGCCTACGTCGAATGCCATGTCGCCAATCACCTTGACGATGTTGTGAAATCCGGTCTCTTGCAGGGTCTTTTTGACGTTGGTCACGCCGAAGTTGAGGTTGGCCGCCAGCAGGATTTTCTGATTGATGTCTCCCGCCAGCTTCTCTTTGACGAGCGCTATCTGTTCATTGATGTTCTGGGTGGACTGGGTTCGAATGTAACCACTTATAAAGTGATTCACACTGAACCAGGCGGTGCCGATGGTGACCAGAATGGCCAATAGCAGCAAGAGGTAAATCTTGACCTTGAATGGCATGGGTTCCCTCCAGAATGGAGGGCCGGCATTGCCAACCCTCCCTGCCAATTGTTATTTCTTCTTGGCGTACTTCATGGAGTCCAGAGCCACCGCCAGTATGATGATGCCGCCCTTGATGATGAACTGCCAGTAAGGGCTGACTCCAATATAGGTCAGGCCGTAGTTGATCAGGGTGAAGATGAGCACCCCTGTGATCACGCCGGCAACCGTCCCCACACCACCGGCGAACGAAACCCCACCCACCACGCAGGCTGCGATGGCATCCAGCTCGTACATGAAGCCCAGGTTGTTGGTAGCACTGCCTACACGGCCCGCTTCCAGCATGCCGCCGAAGGCGTAGAAGACACCGGCCAGGGCATAGATCATCACCAGGTTGACTGCCACATTGACACCGGAAACCTTGGCGGCCTCGGGGTTGCCGCCGATGGCGAAGATGTTTTTGCCAAAGCGGGTCTTGTTCCACAGCACCCAGACAAAGACGCTGGCGATGGCTGCATAGAAGGTGAGATACGAAAGCTTGAACCCCCCTATCCGGATAAAGCCCTGCGCGAAACTCGAGAAGCGGGGGTCAAAACCGGCCACCGGCGAGGCACCCACGGAGTCAAAGTAGAGGGAGTTGATGCCGTAGACGATGATCATGGTACCCAGGGTGGTAATGAACGGGGTTACGTTCAGATAGGCCACGATCAGACCGTTAACCAGCCCGATCAACGCCCCCACGGCACACACCAGCAGGATCACCACGGGAATAGGCACTTCCCCCAGGCTGGGAAACACCTTGTTGACGTTGGTCAGCGCCTGCAACATGGTCGCCGCAATCAGCGCCGCCAGACCGACCTGACGACCGGCCGAGAGATCCGTCCCCTGGGTGATGATAATGCCCGCCACCCCCAGCGCTATGATGACCCGCACCGAAGACTGGGTCAGGATGTTGCTGAAGTTGGTGAGGCTCAGGAAGGAGGGCTCCTGGATCACTATGACCATGAGCAGCACCAGCAGCACCAAATAGATGGCGTTTTCCTTGAGCGCCTGCATCAGATTGAAATTTTTAGCCGACTCCATAAATGTCTTCCTGTCTCTAGAGGTACAGAGATGCCAGGCGCAGTATCTCGCTCTGGTCAGTTTCTTTGGTGTTGACGATCCCGGCGACCCGGCCATTGCTCATCACCATGATGCGATCCGTGATGCCGAGCAGCTCGGGCATTTCAGACGAGATGATGATGATGCCCTTGTCCTTCTTCGCCAGCTCCAGGATGAGCTGGTAGATCTCGAACTTGGCCCCCACGTCGATGCCGCGGGTCGGTTCATCCAGCATCAGGATCTCCGGCTGGGTCAGCAGCCAGCGGCCGATAATGACCTTCTGCTGGTTGCCACCGGAGAGGGAGCCGATCTGCGTCTGCTGGGTCGGCGTCTTGACCCGCATGGCGTCGATGACCCACTGGGTGTCGCTCTTCATCTTGTTGTTGCTGAGCAGTCCCATGGAGCCCTTGTAGCTGTCCATGTTGGCGATCAGGGAGTTGAAGGCGATATCAAGGCGCGAATAGATGCCGGTGGAGCGGCGCTCTTCCGTCACCAGGGCGAAACCGTTCAAGATGGCCTCATGCGCCGTATGATTCGCCACTACCTTGCCGTGCAGCTTGATGGCACCCGCACTGTGATCGCGAATACCGAACAGGGTTTCTACTATGTCGGTGCGCTTGGCCCCCACCAGCCCGGCGATGCCGAGGATCTCCCCCTTGTGCAGGTTGAAGGTCACGTCCTGGATGGAGGGCTGGTTTTTGGCCGTCAGATGTTCGACCTCGAGGATCACCTCTTTGGGCTGGTTGGTTTTTTCCGGGAAGCGCTGGGTCAGCTCGCGACCGACCATCATGCCGATGATCTGATCCATGGTCATGCCCTTGAGCGGCTGGGTTGCCACCCACTGGCCATCCCGCAATATGGTGATCTCGTCACACAGCTGGAAGATCTCTTCCATCTTGTGGGAGATATAGACGATGCCGCAGCCCTTCTCTTTCAGCTTGTTGATGATCTTGAAGAGGTGGTTTACCTCTTTCTCGGTCAGGGAGGAGGTAGGTTCGTCCATGATGACGATCTTGGCGTCATAGGAGAATGCCTTGGCGATCTCGATCATCTGCATCTGGGACACGGAGAGCGTGCCCACCTTGACCTTGGGATCGATATCGATATCCAGCTCGTCAAAGATGCGCTTGGTATCGTCATACATCTTGCCGTGGTCGACAAACCAGCCCTTGGTGGGATAGCGACCTAGCCACATGTTGTCCATCACGGTGCGCTGCAATACCAGGTTGAGTTCCTGATGCACCATGGAGACGCCATTTTCCAGCGCCTCTTTGGAGGAGGTGAAATTGACCTCCTGCCCCTTGAAGAAAATCTTGCCCTGATCCTTTTCATAGATGCCGAACAGGCACTTGAGCAGCGTGGATTTCCCTGCCCCGTTCTCGCCCATCAACGCATGCACAGAATGAGGACGGACCCGTAAATTGACATTATCGAGTGCCTTGACGCCGGGAAAGCTTTTACTGACGTCAATCATCTCCAACAGCCATTCTGATTGTTGCTGTGTTGTCATATCAGCCATCACATCTGGTTGAAAAAAGGGCAAGGGGATCTCCCTTGCCCTGGAGGAGGGAGTTACTCGAATTGAGACAGGTTGTCTTTATCCACACCCACGTAGGCAACACGTACGACCTTGTCGACGATAGTCCACTGGGTACCTTCACCGGCCGGCTTGCCTTCAGCCAGATTCTTGGTCAGCTCGAAGGTGGCTTTGGCCTGGTTGGCTGCATCGTTCAGCACGGTGCCCGCCATGGCACCGCTCTTGACCATGGCCAGCGCCTCGGGCAGCGCATCGACGCCGAACACCGGAATGGCGGTCTTGCCCTGGGCTTTCAGTGACTCGACGGCGCCCATTGCCATGCCGTCATTGTTGGCAATGACCACTTCAATCTTGTTGGCGTTGGGGCCGGAGATCCAGGCATCCATCTTGTCCTTGGCCATGGCGGTATCCCACATACCTGTATCCATGTGCAGCTGCTCCGTCTTGAGACCGCCATCGTTCAGGGTCTTGACGACGTAGGAGGTGCGGGCTTCGGCATCCGGGTGGCCCGGCTCGCCCTTGAGCAGCACGAACTGGATGACGCCATCCTTGTTCAGATCCCACTCGGGATGAGCTTTCCAGTGTTTGGCGATCAGCTGACCCTGAATGATGCCTGACTCCTTGGAGTCGGTACCCACGTAGTAAGCCTTCTCATAGCTGGCCAGATCGGCAGTGCTCGGCTCCTTGTTGTAGAAGACGACCGGAATATCTTCGCCACGGGCCTTCTCAATCACGACAGGAGCAGCCGCCGGGTCAACCAGGTTGATCGCCAGGGCCTTCACGCCCTTGGCCAGCAGCACGTCGATCTGATCGTTCTGCTTGGACTGGTCATTCTGGGAGTCATTCATCAGCAGCTCCACACCCGGGTTTGCCGCTGCTTCCTTCTCGATGGCCTTGCGTACCACAGCCATAAAGTTGTCGTCGTACTTGTAGACGGTAACCCCCAAACGGGTTTCGGCATGGGCAGTGGCCCCTGCCATCAGGCTCATCAGTACGGCGGCAACTGTCGTGATTTTTTTCATTGTTATGCTCCGATCTCTCTATCTGTTTTTGTAGGGAATGCTGTACACCAATTGAACTGGCGCCAGCCTAATGTAATCAGTTTGTTGTATGTCGGTCTGTGATCATGGCAACAAAATGAAAACGTTTACACTCTGTTACATAGCAATAAATTCATTAAAAATCATGGTGTTGAAGTTAACCCCGATTGATGGGGACCTGAACGTGCCTTTTCGCTACCTATGAGCAGGTCAGATTCAGCGTAGAACACAGTTCCAATAGTAGCTCCCTGGCTGCAACCAATATTCCGGTCGCACGCTCTGGCTCCAGGAATCATCGCCACCCACCCCCATATGAAAACCATCGAGACAGAGGTGCAGGCCTCCCTGCGCCACCAGATCGGTCTGATGGCGCGCCAGGGTCAACTGCTGCTGACTGTAGCGACTGACGCTGAAGTGGAACTGCCCTTCGAACGTCAGGTCCCCCAGCAACAGTTGGCGCGTCTCACAACGCAGTCCGTTGTCGGTCGGGAACACATAAGGGGTGTGCAGAGCCGTCAGAGGCAACTGCCAGCGACCGAGATCTGCGCCAAGCAGGCGATCCGGATAGTTCTCATGGGGGCCGCGGCCCAGCCAGCTCACCTCATTGAACTCATGGTTCACTCCTTCATCCAGCCAGAGCCTGGCACCGATACGGGGCAGCGATGGCATGTCTGCGGCGACCTCCACCCTGATGGTGAGTCCCATGGCACCATCGGCGCCAAAGCTGTGCTGCCAGCGGGTCGATAGCTTGAGCGCCTCGTTGACGAAGTAACCGTGGGTGACCACCACACAGCCCTGATGAGCATTGACCTCCAACCCGAGACAGCGATGCTGCAGATGGTTGAGCCCTGCCCTTTCCCAACGGGCAATCCAGGCGTCGGGATCGGCGTGATCCGCTTCGCTGGTGCCTATGTCGTTGTCCAGCGGCGCGCGATAGAAGTGATCGGCAATGGCCTCCCGCAGCCGCTCGCGGCCATGTTTCTGCCAACTGCGGATACGGCCGCTGCTTTTGTCCAGTTGCCACTCGCTGCCAGCCGCGCAGACAAGCCAGTGATCCGGCTGCTCGCTTATCGCGGCAGGGTTAAACGCCGCCGGAATCGCCATGGGCGTTGGCAGCATAAATTGCTGGTGCGCCACCTCATGATCCGGCTCGGCCCAGGCCGTAGCTGCGGGTTGCACTATGGCCAGCTCCAGCCAGGCGAGGGAGCCTGCCGCAAAGGCTGGCAGCGTATCCAGCAAGGTCAGCGCCACACTGGCCCGAGGTGCGAGTGTGAGTGGGCATTCCCCCTGCAGCACGACAACGCCGTTCTCGCACAGTCGCCAGCGCAGCAATTCGTTATCCGTGGTACGGAACAGGTATTCACTGTCGATCCCCACCACCAGGGGATGCTGGCTCAGCAATGTCAGCTCGAAAAATTGCTGGGCCCGCTTTGCCTCGAACAGGGCGGGATGGGGCGTCCTGTCCGGAAACAGCAGGCCATTGCAGCAGAACTGGCGATCGTTGGGCTGGTCGCCGAAGTCACCGCCGTAAGCCCAATAGTGGCGGCTATCGCCGGTCTGTTTGTCGAGCCCCTGATCCACCCAATCCCACACGAAGCCGCCCTGCAGCCTGGGATGATCGCGAAACGCCTGCCAATAGTGAGCAAAGCCCCCCAGGCTGTTGCCCATGGCATGGGCGTATTCACACAGGATGAGTGGCCGGGTCTCGCCCGGCAGGCCGATCCACTTGGCCAGCGCCCACTTGGGCACGGCCGGGAAGGGTTGATCCTGATGGGTACGGGCATACATGGGGCAGATGATGTCGGTAGCGGGCGTGTCGGCCCCGCCTCCTTCGTACTGGACCGGACGACTCGGATCACTGCGCTTGAGCCAGCCATACATGGCGTCGTGGGCAGGGCCATAGCCGGATTCGTTGCCCAGTGACCAGATGATGATGGAGGGGTGGTTGAAGTCGCGCGCCACCATGCGGGTGACCCGCTCCAGAAACGCGCCACTCCAGGCGGGATCCTGCGCCAGTCGCCCCATGGGCACCATGCCATGGGTCTCCAGGTTCGCCTCGTCCACCACGTAGAGACCGAGCCGATCGCACAGGCGATAAAAGTCAGGATGATTGGGGTAGTGGGAGCAGCGCACCGCGTTGAAGTTGTGTTGTTTCATCAACCGCAGATCCTGCTCCATGGCGGCAGGGGTCACCACATGGCCCAGGGCTGCGTCGTGTTCATGACGATTGGCACCGCGAATGAGCAGAGGCTGGCCATTGACCCGCAGCAGACCGTCACGGATCTCCACCGCCCGGAAGCCCACGTCATGGGCCTCGCTCTCGATGGGCTCGCCCTGTTCATCCAGCAGGGTCAGGGTCAGTCGATAAAGGTGGGGCGTCTCGGCGCTCCACTTGTGCGGCGCCGCTACCTCCAGCCATAGCTCGGCCCTGTCTGTGTAAGCGCCCTTCTCGTCGATGGCGCCTGTGCCCAGCGGCTGGCGCCGGTCGGCGATCAGCGTCTCACCGAAATAGAGCTTGGCCTCCACCGCCAGCCCGGCCCCCTCATTGACTTGCAGCGCCACCTTGAGGCGAGCATCTCGATAACAGGCATCCAGCACGGGTGTCAGCCGCACATCCATCAGATGGCGCTCGGGTTTGTTCAGCAGGCTGACGGAACGGAAAATCCCGCCGAGGCGCCACATGTCCTGATCTTCCAGATAGGAGCCATCAGACCAGCGCAGCACCAGCACCGCCAACCGGTTGCAACCGGCATTGAGGTATGGACTCAGATCGAATTCGGCAGGCAGCCGGCTGTCCTGGGAATAACCGATCCAGCGGCCGTTGCAGAACAGGTAGAAGGCGCTGTCCACCCCATCGAAGATGATGCGAGTCTGGCAGCTGGCCGGCCAGTCGGCGGGCAACTCGAACTCGCGGGAGTAACAGCCGGTCGGATTGTCTGCCGGTACCCTGGGCGGATCACAGGGGAAGGGATACTTGATATTGGTGTAGATGGGGCCGTCAGTGGCGGGACGCGACGCCGGATAGGCGGCATCCAGCTGCCAGTTGCCGGGCACTGAGATGGCACAGGCATCCGCCAGATCCTGCTCTAGCCACTGCTCAGGCACGAACTCCGGTGCCTCGAAGAAGGAGAAACGCCATTCGCCATCCAGCAGCAACCGTGACGGTGAGGCGAGAGCGGTACGGGCATCCGCCTCACTGCGCCAGCTGAACAAGGGGGTATGAGCCGCCAGACGATTCACCGATGTAATCGCCTGGGTCTGCCAATCCTGACGGGCCACTATCTCCCTGAGCATCTTTTTCTCTCCCTGCATCGACGCTGAAAACCTATGCAGTGTAGGGGAGTTTTGCCTGGGGATCGGCGATCTCGCTCACACAGATGTAAACGATTACACCAATTGTGTTAAGTAAAGCAGGGTAAAAAATCGCTAAATGAAGGTAAAAATGAGCGCAGCCGGATCGCCCACCTGAAAAAAGGCGATCCGGGACAGGAAACTGACGGAAATAGGAGGGATCAGGCTCGAACGGGTGCCACAGAATGACGATTGATCAGCGTCGGGGTGTAAATGCGGCTCTGCACAGCTTCACTTTCACCCGCCGCCAGCTGCAACGCCAGCTTGGCTGCCTGGGCCGCCATCAGCTCGATGGGATAACGCATGGTGGAAAGCTTGGGCCTCAGGTATCGGGCGTAGATGATGTCGTCGAAGCCCACCACCGAGACCTCCTCAGGCACCTTGAGGCCGTTGTCAGCCAGCACGGAGATGGCCCCCGCAGCCATGGCATCGTTGTAGGCAACCACGGCCGTGATGTGCTGCCCTTTGGCCAGCAGGTTGAGCATGGCGCGCTCCCCCCCCTCCTCGTTGGGCATGCCGCTCTCGACCAGCTCGGGATCGGCGCGCAGCCCAGCCTCGGTCAACGCATCCTGGTAACCCTGCAACCGCAAGGTAGCATCCTCGATGGCGTGGTCCGAGCTGAGAAAAGCGATATGCCGGTGGCCCAGCTCCAGCAGATGCCGGGTCGCAGTGGCGGCCCCCTGTCGATTATTGAGAGCGATGCAGCGCCCCTTCAAGGCAGGAATATCGCGATTGATCAGCACCATGCCGGGCACCCGCAGGGCATAATCGATCAACTCCTTGTCACTCAACGCCTTGCTGTGTACCACCAGCGCCTCGCACCGCTTGCCGATCAGCAAGTCGATGGACTCGCGCTCTTGCTGCGCCCTGTGAAAACCATTACCCATCAGCAGGTGCAATCCCTGCTCCACCGCCACCGCAGCGACCCCCTTGATCAGGGCACCGAAGAAGGGATCTGCCACGTCACCCACCAGCACGCCCATGGTGTCACAGGTCTTGCTGACCAGTGCTCGGGCGTTGGCGTTGGGGGTATAGCCCAACTCGGCCATGGCTTTTTGTACCACCTCGCGAGAAGCAGCACTGGCCTTGGGTGAGTTGTTCATCACCCGTGAAACCGTTGCCACAGATACATTGGCCAAACGGGCGACATCCTTGATGGTACTCATGCTGTTTTCACTTATTTCACGGTTCAAGACGGAGCCATTATACCGGGCATCATCAGTGATGACAGGGGAAAAAGCCAAGTCGTGTCATTTATGACCACACACGCAAGTGTAATCGTTTACACGCTTTTGTTAAGCAGTTCACAGTTTGCTCGTCAGGGGCTCGGCTAAACTCCTTCACAGGCTTTTTTCAGCATGGAGAAGAGGATGAAAGTACTGGTCACCGGCGGTTGCGGCTATATTGGCAGCCACACCTGCCTGGCCCTGCAGGCCGCTGGGATTGAGCCTGTGGTGGTGGATAATCTCTGCAACAGCAAGGTGGGCGTTCTGGCCCGCATCGCCGCCATCAGCGGGTGTGCCCCCTTCTTCTATCAGGGGGACATACGTGACCCGGCACTGCTGGATCGCATCTTCGCCGAACAGCAGATAGCCGCCGTGATCCATTTTGCCGCCCTCAAGGCGGTCGGTGAATCAACCCGCCTTCCCCTCGAATACTATGAAAACAACCTCGCTGGCACCCTCACCCTGTTGCAGGCGATGAAACGCGCGGGGGTCAACAGCCTGGTCTTCAGCTCCTCGGCCACCGTCTATGGTGATCCGGCCAGCACGCCCATCCGGGAAGATTTCCCCCGCAGCGCCACCAATCCCTATGGTCGATCAAAACTGATCATCGAAGAGATCCTCGAGGATCTGCAACGAGCCGAACCGCACTGGAGCATGACGCTGCTGCGCTACTTCAACCCGGTCGGGGCCCACGAGTCCGGCACCATGGGGGAAGATCCCCAGGGTATCCCCAACAATCTGATGCCCTTTCTGACCCAGGTCGCCATCGGCCGCCGCGACACTCTCTCCGTCTTTGGGAACGATTACCCCACCGTCGATGGCACAGGGGGGCGCGACTACATCCACGTAATGGATGTCGCCGAGGGGCATGTCAAAGCACTGCAACATTGCGCCCGTCAGGGCGGCGTACATATCTACAACCTGGGCACGGGCCAGGGCCAGAGCGTGCTGCAGATGATCGCGGCGTTCGAAGCCGCCTCCGGTCGGTCGCTGCCCTACCGCATCGAACCCCGGCGCCCAGGCGACATCGCCGAGTGCTGGGCCGATCCCGCCAAGGCCGAGCGCGAGCTGAACTGGCGTGCCAACCGTGATCTCGCAACCATGTGCGCCGACAGCTGGCGCTGGCAGTCCAGAAATCCACAGGGGTACGAGGCGTAAGCATGCACAGCGCCGCTCGCCCTCTCTTCCAGGCCCCCGTTGGCGGCCACCCCATCCATTTCATCAGGTAATGAGGAGTGATGATGTTCAACCCTGTTGATCACCCCCACCGTCGTTTCAACCCGCTGACCGGTCAATATGTGCTGGTCTCCCCCCACAGGGCCAAGCGTCCCTGGCAGGGTCAGGTCGAGAAGGTCAGTCAGGCGCCGAGCCAATCCCACGATCCGGATTGCTTCCTCTGTGCGGGCAACCAGCGCGTCACCGGCGACAAGAACCCGGACTATCAGGGCACCTTCGTCTTCACCAACGACTTCGCCGCCCTGATGCAAGACACACCGGCCACCCGCGGCGACCAGGATCCCCTGCTGAAACTGGAAGCCGCCCGCGGCACCAGCCGGGTCATCTGCTTCTCGCCGGATCACGGCAAGACACTGCCCGAGCTGCCGCTGCCCTCCATAGAGGCAGTGATCACCACCTGGATGGAACAGGTGGCCGAGCTGTCGAGCCAGTGGCAATGGGTGCAGGTGTTTGAAAACAAGGGCGCCGTCATGGGCTGCTCCAACCCCCATCCCCATGGCCAGCTCTGGGGCAGCGACTTTCTGCCCAACGAGATCGCCCGCGAAGAGCAGCACCAGCGCGACTGGCTGGCCGAGCACGGTCGCCCGCTGCTGGTCGAATATGTAGAGCGGGAGCTGGCAGATCGCAGCCGCATCGTAGTGGAAACCGCACACTGGCTGGCAGTCGTTCCTTTCTGGGCCGCCTGGCCGTTCGAAACCTTGCTGCTGCCCAAGACCCATGTCCCCTCCCTGCTGAGCCTCACCCCCGAGCTGCAGCAGGATCTGGCGATGGCGATCAAGGAGCTCACCAGCCGTTACGACAATCTGTTCGAGTGCAGCTTTCCCTACTCCATGGGCTGGCACTTCGCCCCGCCCCATTCAGACTGCCCCGAGGCCTGGCAACTGCACGCCCACTTCTATCCGCCGCTGTTGCGCTCCGCCACAGTGCGCAAATTTATGGTGGGCTTCGAGATGCTGGCAGAGACCCAGCGCGATCTGACGCCGGAACAAGCGGCAGAACGACTTCGCGCACTCAGTCCAATCCACTACAAACACACCAGCCAAGCCAATGAGGAGGCCCTATGACCCCCAGCCAACGCGTCAGCGCCGTTTTTGTCGAGCAGTTCGAACAGCAACCTGACCTGCTGGTGCGCGCCCCCGGCCGCGTCAATCTCATCGGCGAGCACACCGACTATAACGACGGCTTCGTACTGCCCTGCGCCATCGACTACGAAACCTGTGTCGCCATCGGTCTGCGCAGCGACAGTCAGGTGCAGGTGATCGCCGCCGATTACGACAACCAGCGCGACCTGTTCGACCTGCACCAGCCCATAGAGCACCACCCCAGCCAACGTTGGAGCGACTATGTACGCGGTGTGGTGAAGTACCTGCAGGAGCGCGGCCAGGCCTTGCACGGCCTCAATCTGGTGGTCTCGGGCAACGTGCCTCAGGGGGCAGGTCTTTCATCGTCCGCCTCGCTGGAAGTGGCCATAGGCCAGGCTTTCAAGGAGGCGCTGGGGCTTCACATCAGCCAGGCCGAGATTGCCCTCAACGGTCAGCAGGCGGAGAACCAGTTCGTCGGTTGCAACTGCGGCATCATGGATCAAATGATCTCCGCCAGCGGCAAGCAGGATCATGCCCTGCTGCTCGACTGCCGCTCGCTCGAAACCCGCCTCATCCCCATGCCATCCGACCTGGCGGTGCTGATCGTCAACTCCAACGTGCGCCGCGGTCTGGTGGACAGCGAGTACAACACCCGCCGCCAGCAGTGTGAAACCGCCGCCCGCCACTACGGGGTCAAGGCACTGCGGGATCTGGACTTGGCTGCACTTGAAGCAGGCAAAGCCGGACTGGATGAGGTCTGTTACCGCCGCGCCCGCCATGTGGTGGGTGACAACACCCGTACTCTGGCCGCTGCCGATGCGCTGGAGTCCGGCGACCTGGTACGCCTCGGCCAACTGATGGCCGAGTCCCACGCCGCCATGCGCGATGACTTCGAAATCACCGTGCCCCCCATCGACGGTCTGGTGGAGATCATAAAAACCAAGCTTGGCCGCGAGGGCGGTGTGCGGATGACGGGTGGCGGCTTCGGTGGCTGCGTGGTTGCCCTGCTCCGCCCGGCGCAGGTCGCCGAGGTGATTGCCGCCGTCGACGCCGAGTACCCGGCCCGCTTCGGCATCAAGGCCGACAGCTATGTCTGCCGCGCCAGTGCAGGAGCGGGCAAGCTATGACCGCCTTCACTTCCCATGACGGCATGCACCCGATCATCACGACTGACAGTCCTGTCTGCCGTACCCATACCAGCACAGGGGTAGGCAAGCCATGACAGCCTTCACACACCATGACGGCATGCACCCGATCATCACGACTGACAGTCATGTCTGCCGTACCCATACAAGCACAGGAGCGGGCAAGCTATGACAGCCTTCACACCCCATGACGGTATGCACCCGATCATCACGACTGACAGTCCTGTCTGCCGCACCCATACCAGCATAGGGGCAGGCAAGCCATGACACCATTCGAGCTGGAAAATGAAGAAGGGCTGCGCCTGCGCGGCCTCGATTTTGGCGCCACCCTCACCTCCCTCACCCTGCCGGTAGCGGGCTCACGGCGTGAAGTGCTGCTGGGCTGCGCCGATGAAGCCTATCCCGCACAACAGGTGTGGCTGGGCGCCGTCGCGGGCCGTTTTGCCAACCGCATCGGCGGGGCAGAGCTGGTGCGTGATGGCCAGCACTGGGCTCTGGATGCCAATCAACCGCCTCACTGCCTGCACGGTGGACAGGAGGGGTTTCATCACAGGATCTGGCAGATCAAGGAACAGGAATCGGATCGGGTCAAACTCGTCCTGCTGTCAAAGGCAGGGGATCAGGGCTTTCCCGGCAACTTGCGGGTGACGATGGAATATCGACTGGAACAGTACGACCTGGTGGTGGAGTTCAGAGCCAGCACAGATGCCCCTACTCCGGTCAGCCTCACCAGCCACGTCTATTTCAATCTGGATGGGGGCAGCAAGGGCGGCGATGTGCGCGACCATGCCATCAGTCTCAATGCCGACTACTTCCTGCCTACCGACGGCAGCGGCCTGCCGCTGACCATTGTGCCAGTGGAAGGTCCCTTCGATCTGCGGGTTGCACGTCCCATGGGCCTGGATTGGCTGAGCCACCCCCAGCAACGGCAGGCCAAGGGGTACGATCACGCTTTTCTCCTCAATGGTCCTGAACAGGGGCGAGCAGCGCAGGTGGTGTCGGGGGATAAACAGCTGACGATGGAGGTCTATACCAACCAGCCTTCGTTGCAGTTCTACACCGGCAACTGGCTGGCCAACACGCCGAACCGCAGCGGTCAGCCCCATCAGGATTACGACGGCTTTTGCCTTGAAGCGCAGCAGCTGCCAGACAGTCCCAACCGGCCAGCGCTCGGTGATCCCTGGCTGCTGCCGGGCCAGCACTATCATCACCAGACCCGTTACCGTTTTATCCCCGCAGACTAAAACAGGTGCTGGTGGCGTCATTCTCCCGACCTCCCCTCTGACAACGAGGCGCTTTGTTTGCGCCCTTTCTTCCGACAAGGGTGGGGGCTTTGGCCAACGACACCGGGCATGACAGCACACTGACAGTTATCGAGCCGATTCAGGAGTCTTTATGGATGACAACTACCTAGCCGCCCCCGACCGTTACCAGCGCCAACCCTATCGACCCGTCGGCCGCCACGGCCTGCGCCTGCCCAGCATAGGGCTGGGGCTGTGGCACAACTTCGGCGAGAGCAGCGATCCCGCCAGAGTGAAAGCCATGGTGCATCAGGCATTCGATCTGGGCATTACCCACTTCGATCTGGCCAACAACTACGGGCCCCCCCCCGGCTCCGCCGAGACCACCTTCGGCCGCGTGATCAAGGGCAGTCTGGCTCCTTACAGAGACGAGCTGATCATCGCCAGCAAGGCGGGTTATGTAATGTGGGACGGCCCCTACGGCGACGGCGGCAGCACCAAGTATCTGTTTGCCAGCCTGCACCAGAGTCTGCGCCGGCTCGGACTCGACTACCTGGACATCTTCTATCACCACAGGCCGGATCCCCGCACCCCTCTGGAAGAAACCTGCCAGGCACTGGCGCTCATGGTGCGTCAGGGCAAGGCGCTCTATGTCGGTCTTTCCAACTATCCGGCCGAACTGGCCGCCCGGGCGGCGAGCCGGCTGGCCGAACTCGGGACTCCCTGCCTGGTCAATCAGCTCAAATACTCCCTGTTTCAGCGGGAAATAGAGGCCGAAACCCTGCCGGTCTGCCGCGAGCAAGGCGTGGGAGTGGTGGCCTTTTCGCCACTGGCTGGCGGCCTGCTCAGCAACCGTTATCTGGCGGGCATACCGGCGGATTCCCGTGCCGCCAGCGGTAGCCCCTTTCTCAAGCCGGAACAGATCACCCAGGACAAGCTGGCCAGGATCCGGGCCCTGCACACCCTGGCGCAGCAGCGAGGACAGGATCTGTCACAACTGGCGCTGCAGTGGGTGCTGCGCGATCCCGTGGTGAGCTGCGCCCTGATTGGCGCCAGCAGCCCCCAGCAAATAGTGAACGCTGTCGATGCCCTCGCCTTACCCCCGCTGGATGAGCCGTTGCAACGGCAGATAGAGACGACCCTGGCCTGACCCTCTCCCGCCGCCGCTCTTGCAAGGGGGAGGAGCCACTGCTGCATCGGCGTGGACAAGAGGGACGTGACGACGGCACCTTCCCCGAGAGACGGGCCCCCTCCCCTGACAAGGGAGGAGCAGGATGGGATCTGGCAACCCTGTATGACGACAGCCCCTCACTGCGCCCCAATATTTTCTGGTTGCCTGCCCGGTTTTCCTCCATCATTGGCCACCCCGACCCAGCTCGGGGTTGACCTTATCCGGACCAATCAACCAAGAGATCTGAACCATGACAGAGTCTTACGCCCTGTTTGTCGCCTTTGTGCTGGGCATAGTAGAGGGCCTGACCGAGTTTCTGCCCGTTTCCTCGACCGGCCACATGATCATCGTCGGCCACCTGCTGGGCTTCGAAGGGCCCAAGGCCGCCACCTTCGAAGTGGTGATCCAGATGGGCTCCATTCTCGCTGTCGTGGCCGTCTTCTGGCGCCGCCTGTTTGGCTTGATTGGCATCCACTTTGGCCAGAAACCACTTCAGGATCACGCCACCCTCTCCCTGGTGCACATCATCCTCGGCATGCTGCCCGCCGTGATCATCGGCTTGGGGATTCACAGCTGGATCAAAGCCAACCTGTTCGGACCGGAAACCGTGATGTACGCCCTGGTTGCCGGCGGCATCTTGCTGATCATCGCCGAGAAGTTTCGTCCGACGGTACGCTCCGAGACACTGGATGACATCAGCTACAAGCAGGCGTTCGGCATAGGTCTGTTCCAGTGTCTGGCGCTCTGGCCCGGTTTCTCCCGCTCCGGTGCCACCATCAGCGGCGGCATGCTGATGGGGATCAGCCGTCAGGCAGCTGCCGAGTTCTCCTTCATTCTGGCGGTGCCCATGATGGTGGCGGCAAGCGGGCTGGATCTCTACAAGAGCCGCGACCTCCTCTCCATGGCCGACTTTCCCATGTTTGCGGTGGGGTTCATCACTGCCTTCGTGGTCGCCATGATTGCCATCAAGACCTTCCTGGCGCTGATCCGTCGCCTCGACTTCATCCCGTTCGCCATCTACCGCTTCATCGTAGCCTTCGCCGTCTACCTGGTGTTTGTTGCCTGATGACAGGCAAATAGCCGAATGAAAAAGGGACCTTTCGGTCCCTTTTTCTATTGCTGCCCCACCTCAATAGAGACGATGGGTGATGCCGTTGAGCAGCCGCGACAGTCCCTTGGTGAACTGGACCGGCGCATCCTGCACCGTGTAGCAGAGGCAACCATCCGGCGTATGCGGGCTGTGGGCATGGCTGGCATCGCGCCAGATGAAGTCCCCCGCCTGATAGCAGGTGTCACCATCCTGCATGTTGCCCGCCAGCAACAGGGTCAGCTCGTAACCCTGATGGGTGTGCTCGGGGATGCGACCACCGGCCTCAATGTGAAGCAGACTGGCGCGGGCCCCCATCTCGTCCAGCGGCAAGCTGTGCTGGCGAATGGCACCGATATGGCGCCACTTGGGGGCATGGTGGCGGGCAAGCACCCTGGGCAGGCGATATGAATGGCCGGCTACCTGCAATTCGGGGGTAGACGGCGCCGGTTGGCCGAGCTCGGCCTGGCTGGCCACTGGCTGCTGCAATATGCCGGCCAGTACGGCGTCGAGTCCGGCTGGCATGGGCTCGCTCACCTCGGCTGACTGCTCGGTCGGCTCCAGATACTGGCGAGCCAGTTCCTCTTCGCAGGCTCGCAGACTGGCAGCACACTCGGGGCAGAGCTCACAATGGGCAGAGACACCGACGGCCAGCGGCAGGGGCAGCTCGTCGGCAGCGAAGGCGCGCAACATGGCGTGAGTCGGATGGGTTTTAATCATGGCCTTGCTCCACTTGCTCTTTCAATTTCTGTAATGCCAGTCTGAGGCGAGATTTGATGGTGCCAAGGGGCACGCCGAGTCGCTCCGCCAGCTCCTGCTGGGAGAACTCCTGCAGATAGATGCCGCGCACCACCTGCTGTTGCGGTTCCGGCAGGGTGGCAAGATAGTGCGCCATCTGGCGGGTCAGCACCGCATCTTCACCACCGCTCAGATGCTCCTCTTCCGCTCTGAACTCCAGCATGGGCCACAACTCCTCGGCGCAGAGATCCTCCTTGCTGGCGCGGCGGCGGCGCAGCATGTCGAAGCTCTGGTTGCGCATGACGGTGTAGATCCAGGTGGTTGGTGCCCCCTTCTCGGGATGGTAGAGACGAGCCTTCTGCCACACCAGCAGCATGGTCTCCTGTACCAGTTCCATGGCGTTGGCCTCGCTGCCGAGGTGACGCAGGCCGTAGCTGCGAATGCGCGGCGCAAAGTGAGTGAACAGAGTGGCAAACGCGGCCTTGTCGGCATGTTCGGCCACCCGAATGAGAAGAGACTTCAGATCGCCATCTGGATTGTCCATGGGGGGCGATATCCTGCGCAGAGTCGATTGGGGTTGGCCAGTATATGCCATTGCGCCATACCTTGAATGTTGTGGTCATCACCATTACGCCTGACGCGGAAAAAGGATCACCCCTGGGTCGCACATTCGCGCTCAATGAGTGGCAACCAGCAGGCCGCTCAGCAGGGAAAGCGCGGGCAGGTTGTTCTCCGCCGCCAGCAGCCACTGCTTCTGCTCTACGGGAATGGGCAACACCTCCAACCAGCGCTGGGCCACCCAGCTGGCATCATCCCAGTCGGGGTTGTGGTAGAGAGCCGCATACTCCGGGTAGTCGTTGAACACCTCCTGCAATGCACTGACTAGGGAGTGCTGGTCGGCATTGAGTCGTCCTGTCTGCCAGAGCGGCAGCAGTTCCACCTCGCCGACTCTCAGCCCGTCGGACTCCTGCCACAGATCGACGATCCTGACCCGTTCCATGCCGAGCACTGTAATGCCCAGCAGACCGTCCGGCAGTTGATCGAAATCGACTATTCGCACCCGGGTAGCGATGGGGTACATGTTGCGCAGCGCATCGGGCTGGCGAGGGTCGAGCATGCAGAGCACAAAGCCCTGATCTCCCGCCTCGGCGATCATGCGCTGGTATCTGGGCTCGAAGATGCGCAGCGGCATGATGCCACCGGGCAGCAGGTGAGCCGAGAGGGGAAACAGCGCCAGTTTCATCAGGTTATTCCTCTGTTGGAGATGCTTCTTGATACGACGACCGCACCAGAGCAGATCATTGAGTGCCAGTTGGAATAGAAAAACCCTTAACAATCAGGGGAAAATAGCCTGGACAACCCAATTCGATATGCAGTAGAAATGGATAAGCACCGCTTATCCCAGTGAATATTCTGGATAGTGGTGACAAATGCAGTGAAATATCCGTCCGACCAACTCTGGCGGGCCGTCCCTATAGTTTTCTCGGGCCGATGCGGGTAAAATTCACGCCCTTATATATCAGTCATTTTTCGACGCGCAACCTTGGTGGTCAGTTATGAAAGAGCATATTCATCATCTACTTGAACAAACGGTAGCCAATCTCAAGTCAGCAGGCGTCTTGCCGGCGGACCTGGAAGCCCGGGTGCAAGTAGACCGATGCAAGGAGAAGGCTCACGGTGACCTGGCCACCAACCTGGCCATGCTGCTGGCCAAACCGGCCCGCAAGAATCCCCGTGAGCTGGCCGCTGCCATCATTGAAAACCTGCCCGCCTCGGATCTGATCGCCAAGGTCGAGATCGCCGGTCCCGGCTTCATCAACTTCTTCTTCGACCAGCGCTGGCTGGCCGGCCAGGTCGAGGCCATGGTGACCAGCGCCAACGCCAACGTGAAGCTGCCGACGCCGCAAACCGTGGTGGTGGACTACTCGGCGCCGAACGTCGCCAAAGAGATGGCCGTGCACCACATCCGCTCTACCGTGCTCGGTGATGTGGCCGCTCGTGCTCTGGAGTTCCTCGGCCATAAGGTTGTGCGCGCCAACCACATTGGTGACTGGGGTACCCAGTTCGGCATGCTGATCGCCTATCTGGAGAAGATGGCCAACGAGCACGCCAGCGATATGGCGCTCAAGGATCTGGAAGCCTTCTACACCCAGGCCAAGCGTTGCTACGACGAAGACGAAGCCTTCGCCGAGCGTGCGCGCAACTACGTGGTCAAGCTGCAAGGTGGCGATGAGTACTGCCGCACCATGTGGAAAAAGCTGGTCGACATGACCATGGAACAGAACCAGATCAACTACGACCGCCTGAATGTCTCCCTGACCAACAAGGACATCATGGGCGAGTCCATGTACAACGACATGCTGCCGGAGATCGTTGCCGACCTGAAAGCCAAAGGGCTGGCGATCGAGAGCGAAGGCGCCACCGTTGTCTTCCTGGACGAATTCAAGAACAAGGATGGCGAGCCCATGGGCGTCATCATCCAGAAGAGCGATGGCGGTTTCCTCTACACCACCACCGACATCGCCTGTGCCAAATACCGTTATGAAACCCTGGGCGCCGACCGGGTCATGTATTTCATCGACTCCCGTCAGCACCAGCATCTGATGCAGGCCTGGACCATCACCCGCAAGGCGGGTTATGTACCTGAGTCCGTACCGCTCGAGCACCACGCCTTCGGCATGATGCTGGGCAAGGATGGCCGTCCCTACAAGACCCGCTCCGGTGGTACCGTCAAGCTGGTTGACCTGCTCAATGAAGCGGAAGAGCGCGCCGCCGCCCTGCTGGAGAGCCGCAACAGCGACCTCTCTGCCGAAGAGAAGGCCAACGTGGTCAACGCCATCGCCATGGGCGCGGTCAAGTATGCGGATCTCTCCAAGAACCGCACCACAGACTACATCTTCGACTGGGACATGATGCTGTCGTTTGAAGGCAACACTGCGCCCTATCTGCAGTATGCCTACACCCGCATCCAGTCCATCTTCCGCAAAGCCAACATCGATGCCAGCACGCTTATTGGCAACGTGACCCTGAACGAAGAGGCGGAAGAGGTACTGGCCCAGAAGCTGATCCAGTTCTCCGACGCGGTCAACGGCGTTGCCGACAAAGGCATGCCACACCTGCTCTGTACCTATCTGTACGAGCTGTCAGGCAACTTCATGACCTTCTACGAAGCCTGTCCGATCAACAAGGATGGCGTCGATGAAGCCACGCGCCAGAGCCGCCTGCTGCTGTGCGCCGCCACTGCCAAGGTCCTGAAACTGGGTCTGGGCGTGCTGGGCATTCATACCCTGGAGCGCATGTAATAGATGGCAACCCGGGATTACGTCGGCAACAGCCCGAGAAGACGGGCCGGTGGTCGTAACACCAAGAAAGCGGCACCTCGCCGCTTTCCTGTTATCCCGGCACTGCTGGCCGGGGCGCTGCTGGCGGGTTTCGGCGGCTTCCTTTACATGATCAATGGCAAGGGCAGCGATGCCCCCACCATTGAAGAACAGGTCAAGGCCAACAAGCCCAAGACGCAGAACAATGGTCTGCCCCAGGAGAAGTGGAGCTATATCGAACGGCTTGAAAACAAGCAGGTCGATGTCATAGCGCCACCTCCCCAGCCGGGTGTGTTGCCGCCGCCACCGGCGGAGACGCTCACCCTGCAGCCGGAGAAACTGCCGCAGCCGGTGCCGACCGACATCCCACAACCGGGTACGCCCATTGGTCAGGTGCAGCCCTACAAGCCGCAACCGGTTCAACCGGCCAAACCCGCCCCTGTGGCCAGCGCCCAGGAGCAGGTGATCGATCGTCAGGCGGACCGGGAGCGGATGGAGCGGGAGATCCGTGCCGAACTGGAACGTGAGCGGGCCGCTGCGCCCAAACCACAAGTTGCGGCAGCCACGGGCGACGACAGCGGACGCTACATGATGCAGTGCGCCGCCCTGCGTTCGCAAGATTCTGCCGAATCGCTCAAGGCCCGTATCGCCTTCACCGCCGGGCTCTCCTCCAGCCTGCAAGTTGTCAACGGAGCCGGTGGTGCCGTCTACAAGGTGATGGTGGGTCCGTTCAGCGGCAAGGCAGCCACAGATGCGGCCAACCGCAAGCTGCAAAGCGCTGGCATCAGCGGTTGCATCCCCAAGAAGGGGTGACCGCCGTCAGGGGAACCTTGAGAAAGGGCCGGGTCGACAGACCCGGCCCTTTCTCTTTTCTGCGCCACCCAGTCTCGATAGCGGTCGACCCGCTTCGGATACTCCCCCAGGGTTGAAAAGCCAGTCGGGCATCCCCATCTTTCTTGCCATGCACAGTCAGGCCGTTATTCGGCTCAAGCGAGGTAAGTAAAGTGACTACCATAGTTTCAGTTCGCCGCAACGGTCAGGTCGTGATCGGTGGTGATGGCCAGGTATCCCTCGGCAACACCGTCATGAAGGGCAACGCCCGCAAGGTTCATCGTCTCTATAACGGCAAGGTGCTGGCGGGTTTCGCTGGCGGTACTGCCGATGCCTTCACTCTGCTCGAACGCTTCGAAGCCAAACTGCAGGCCCATCAGGGTAATCTGGAGCGCGCCGCCGTGGCGCTGGCCAAAGACTGGCGCACCGATCGCGCCCTGCGCCGCCTCGAAGCTCTGCTGGCGGTCGCCGACGAACACAAATCCTTCATCATCACCGGCAACGGTGACGTGGTGCAGCCGGAGCAGGATCTCATCGCCATCGGCTCGGGCGGCAACTTCGCCCAGTCCGCGGCCATCGCCCTGCTGGAAAACACCGAGCTGGATGCCAAAACCATAGTCGAGAAGTCCCTCAAGATTGCGGGCGACATCTGCGTCTTCACCAACGGCAACCACACCATAGAAGTGCTGGACTATTCAGCCAAATAAGCCAGCCAAGTAACCCATTTTCGAAGGGGTGGGCCCTGCCCGCCCCGGATACAGGAATGCCATCATGTCCGAGATGACCCCGAGAGAAATCGTTCACGAGCTGGACCGACACATCATTGGTCAGGCCGATGCCAAACGCGCCGTCGCCGTTGCCCTGCGCAACCGCTGGCGCCGGATGCAGCTCGGTGAAGAGATGCGCCATGAAGTGACCCCGAAAAACATCCTTATGATAGGCCCTACCGGTGTCGGCAAGACCGAGATCGCCCGTCGTCTGGCCAAGCTGGCCAACGCGCCCTTCATCAAGGTGGAAGCGACCAAGTTCACCGAGGTGGGCTATGTGGGCAAGGAAGTGGACAGCATCATCCGTGACCTGACCGACGTCGCCATCAAGCTGGTGCGCGAGACCGAGATGGAGAAGATGAAATACCGCGCCGAGGAGGCCGCCGAAGAGCGCATCCTCGACGCCCTGCTGCCCAACCCGCGCAACACCTGGGGTGAGGAAGAGAAAGCCGACAACTCCAACACCCGCCAGATCTTCCGCAAGAAACTGCGGGAAGGTCAGCTGGATGACAAGGAGATCGAACTGGAGCTCTCAGCCTCCCCGATGGGCGTCGAGATCATGACACCGCCGGGTATGGAAGAGATGGCCAACCAGCTGCAGGGGCTGTTCCAGAACCTGGGCCAGAACCAGAAGAAAAAGCGCAAGATCAAGGTCAAAGAGGCCATGAAGGCGTTGATCGAAGAGGAAGCCGCTCGTCTGGTCAACCCGGAAGAGCTGAAGCAAAAAGCCATAGCGGCGGTCGAGAACAACGGCATCGTCTTCCTCGACGAGATCGACAAGATCTGCAAACGCGGCGAGAGCTCAGGCCCGGACGTTTCCCGTGAAGGGGTACAGCGCGACCTGTTGCCGCTGGTGGAAGGCTGTACCGTCAACACCAAGCACGGCATGGTCAAGACAGACCATATCCTGTTCGTCGCCTCCGGCGCCTTCCAGGTCGCCCGCCCGTCGGATCTCATCCCCGAGCTGCAGGGTCGTCTGCCGATCCGGGTCGAGCTGACCGCGCTCACCACAGATGACTTCGAGCGTATCCTGACCGAGCCGAACGCCTCCCTGACCGATCAGTACAAGGCGCTGATGGCCACCGAAGGGGTCAATATCGAGTTCACCAAGGACGGCATCCGCCGTCTGGCCGAAGCGGCCTGGCAGGTCAACGAGCGCACCGAGAACATAGGTGCCCGTCGCCTGCATACCGTGATGGAACGACTGATGGAAGACATCTCCTTCGATGCCTCCGAGAAGTCCGGCGAGACCTTCGTGATCGACACCGACTACGTCAACGCTCACCTCGGCAAGTTGATTGAAGATGAGGACCTGAGCCGCTTTATCCTGTAAGCGAGTCTCGGCACAGCACTGACTATTCTGGACGCCTCCACTATGGGGGCGTCTTCTTTGTGTCTCATGATCCTCACACCACCGCCAGCGCCTCCTCTCGTCTGCGCCCCACCAGCCATAGCGCCAACCCTGTGAGCAGGCCGGTCAGGGCAAAGGTAACCTGAGTACCGAACACCAGATCGGTCGGCATGGCCATGCTCAGATTGTGCGTCCCCACCAGAGTGGCAAACAGGCCACCGAGCCCGGCCGCTCCCGTCAGCTGACCCAGATTGCGCGACAGGGTCAACAAGCCCGCTACTGCCCCCCGTGCCTGCTCACTCGCCCCACCGACCACGGCACTGTTGTTGGCGGTCTGGAACAGGGCATAACCGGCCGTCAGCAGCAGTATGGGCAACAGATAGCCGAGCGGACCATATCCCGCCGTCAGGGTTGCCAGTCCAAGGGCTGCTATGACCATGACAGCCAACCCCGACCGAACGACCCATAGCACGCCAAACCTGTCCACCAGCCAGCCGGCAGGCATACCCGTCAAGGCGGCCAGCAGGGGTCCCCCCGAGATCATGAGCCCGACCGTCGCCATATCGAGGTCAAACACACCGCGCAGGTAGAAGGGGCCGATCAGCAATGTCACCACCATGACGCTGGCCACCAGGGCACTGGCGAGCAAGCCGCCCCTGAGCCTGGGTTCGGCCAACAGCACCAGTGGCAACAGAGGAGAGGGGTCGAGGCGCTCGCGGCGAATGAACAGTGCAGTGACAAGCAGTGCCCCCGCCCACAACCCCAGCGCCAAAGTCCCTCCCGAGGTCAGCGCCAGCCCGTAGCAGAGCAGCGCCATCACCAGCATCGACAGACTCGCCAGGTTCACCCTCTCTCTTTGTGGCAAAGCGCCCTCAGGTGGCAGACCCAGCCTGCCGGCACCCAGTGCCAGCAGGCTGACGGGCACCAGCAACAGAAAGGGAGCCTGCCAGCCAAACGCCCCGATCAAGAGGCCGCCGAACGAGGGGCCGAGGGCTGTGCCGCAGGCCGACAGGGTACCGAGCAGTCCCATGCTCCAGCCACGCCGCTCTGGTGGCACCAGCTGCCCCACCATGGCGAGCGCCAGAGAGAGCATGCAGGCAGCACCGGCTCCCTGCAGGACGCGCGCCGCAATCAGCCAACCTATGGTGGGAGCCAGGGCGCACAGCAGGGACGCCAATGCAAACAACGCCATGCCCCAGAGCAGCAAACGCCGCCGGCCAAACCTGTCCCCAAGCCTGCCAGCCACCACTGTCAGGCAGGTAATCCCCAGCAGATAGGCCACCAGTACCCATTGCACGCTGGCAAAGGGGACGGCAAACACCTGCCCCAACGCGGGCAGTACCATGTTGGCCATGCTCCCCGCCAGCATGGGCAACAGGGTGGCAAGACCGAGCGCCAGCAGGCCAGCACGGCGGGCAAAAGGCGTCGGGATTGTGATGGAATGTGACATGGGCATGACCTCCGGCGAACTATGATGCCAACAAGGCTAGTCAGAGCGTGTATCTGGCGGAAGACGCATGGCTTGCAACTTATAGCTGCACGGCACGCCATATGAAGAGCCGGATTCTCGCGTATGATGAATCCAACCGACCGCCATCAGGTTGGTCACCCCTAACACCCGGCTCGGCGAGGGCACGACCATGACCACCCCCGATTTCAATCTGCTGCTGACCCTGGATGCGCTGCTCGATGAGGGCAGCGTGGCCGGGGCGGCCAGGCGGCTGAAACTCAGCCCCTCCGCCATGAGCCGGGCACTGGCCCGCCTGCGTGACACCACGGGGGATCCGCTGCTGGTGCGAGCGGGCCGGGGGCTGGTGCCAACACCACGCGCCCTGGCCCTGCGCGAGCGGGTCAGCCAGCTGGTGCAGGAGGCTGAGGCCGTACTGCGCCCCCAGCAGGAGATAGATCCGGCCCACCTGGTGCGCACCTTTCGTCTCAGATCCAGCGACGGTTTCGTGGAGAGTGTCGGGGCGGCCCTGCTGGCGCGGCTCGCCGCCGAGGCGCCCGGGGTGCGGCTGCATTTCATGGCCAAGCCCGACAAGGAGAGTCAGCCCCTGCGCAGCGGTGAGCTGGATTTTGAAACCGGCGTGATCGGCACCAATACGGCGCCCGAGCTGCGCACCCAGGCGCTGTTTCAGGATCGCTTCGTCGCCGTGGTACGGCCGGGCCATCCACTGTGCGAGGAGCCCCTGACCGCCGCCCGCTATGCCGCCGCCCGCCATGTGCTGGTGTCGCGGCGCGGGCAGGAGCACGGCCCCGTCGACGAGGCGCTCGCCGCCCTGAAGCTGGAGCGTGCCATCACCACCCTGGTGCCGGGGTTTGCCACTGCGCTGGCGCTGGTGCGGGGCAGCGATCTGGTGGCGACCGTGCCAGCCCTGCACTGCGCCTCCCTGCACGCCGATCTGGTGACTCTGCCCCTGCCCTTCCCCTTGCCCGGGATCACCCTGGCCCTGCTCTGGCACCCGCGGCTGGACGCCGATCCGGCCCACCGCTGGCTGCGCACCGTCATCCGCGAAACCTGCGCCCGCGCCCCCTATCAGGCCACCGCGAAAGAGCGGTGATCTGTGCTGCCATAATCCGCAGCACTACCTAGACGCCGACAGTGAAAGCACCTCTGCCGAGGTGTTTTCTTTCATTATGCTTGGCCAGACGGGCTCCCCCCCTTACCCCGTGACAGCCAAAGTCCAGAATGCACAACTGGTATACCTATTTATGTATAGCTTTGAATTGTATCGAATTACCCCTGAGGAGATATATAAATAGACACTTGATTTGCATCAATCGTCCCGTCCCTGCGACTGGGTAGCCTAGCCTCAGAATGATGTTTTATTACTCCAAACTAGAGGCAATCATGAGCAAAGTCAGGCTGGCCGTCATAGGGAACGGCATGGTGGGGCACCGCTTCATCGAAGAGTTGATCGAGCGGGCCGATCCGGACCGGTTCGAGATCACCGTCTTCGGTGCAGAACCGCGTCCCGCCTACGATCGAGTCCATCTCTCCTCCTACTTTTCCCACCATACCAGCGAAGATCTCTCCCTCGTCAAACCCGGTTTTTACGAGAAGCACGGCATCCGCCTGCTGCTCGGCGAAGCGGTGAAAAAAATCGACAGAGTGGCCCGCGAAGTGCATTCCAACAAGGGCACTATCGTCGGCTACGACAAGCTGGTGCTGGCCACCGGCTCCTACCCCTGGGTGCCGCCCATTGCAGGAAGTCAGCACCACGAGTGCTTCGTCTACCGCACCATAGAGGATCTGAAAGCCATCCGCAGCGCCGCCAAGAGCGGCAAGAGTGGTGTTGTCATTGGTGGCGGCCTGCTCGGCCTGGAAGCGGCCGGCGCCCTCAAGGCGCTCGGCCTCGAGACCCATGTGGTGGAGTTCGCTCCTGTCTTGATGGCGGAACAGCTCGACGGTCAGGGTGGCCAGCTGCTGCGCCGCAAGATTGAATCCATGGGGGTGCAGGTTCACACCAGCAAGAGTACCAGCGAGATCCTGATGCACGGCGGTCGTGACGCCCGGCATCGCCTCGCCTTTGCCGACGGCAGCACGCTTGAAGTAGATGTGGTGGTCTTCTCCACCGGCATACGTCCGCAGGACACCCTCGGCCGTTATTGCGAACTGGCCATCGCCGACCGTGGCGGCGTAGCTGTCGACGATCACTGCCTCACCTCGGATCCCGACATCTATGCCATCGGCGAGTGCGCCGCCTGGCAGGGTCGCTTCTTCGGCCTGGTGGCACCTGGCTACAAGATGGCCCAGATCACGGTCGACCACCTGCTCGGGGGCGACAGCCGCTTCGAAGGGGCGGACATGAGCGCCAAGCTCAAGCTGCTCGGCGTCTCCGTCGGTTCCATCGGCGATGCCCATGGCCGCCCCCCCGGCAGCCACAGCTATGTATTCCAGGACGATCAGACCGGCGTCTACAAGCGTATCGTGGTGAGCGAAGACAACAGTCGCCTGCTCGGCGCCGTGCTGGTTGGCGATGTGGATGACTACGGCAACCTGCTGCAGCTGATGCTCAACGCCATGCCGCTGCCCGCCCACCCGGATACCCTGATCCTGCCCGCCTATGCCGGTGCCAAGCCGACCCTGGGGGTGGATGCCCTGCCGTCCACCGCCCAGATCTGCTCCTGCTTCGACGTCTCCAAGGGCGACATAGCCCAGGCGGTCGCCGAGGGCCACACCACGCTGGCCGCCATCAAGCAGCACACCAAGGCCGGTACCGGCTGCGGCGGCTGCGTGCCGCTCATCAGCCAGGTGCTCAACGCCGAGCTGGTGAAGCAGGGCATAGAGGTCAACAACCACCTCTGCGCCCACTTCCCCCACTCCCGCCAGGAGCTGTTCCACCTGGTCAAGGTGGAAGGGATCAAGAGCTTCGACGAGCTGCTGGCCAGACACGGACACGGCTATGGCTGCGAGGTGTGCAAACCCACGGTCGGCTCCATCCTCGCCTCCTGCTGGAATGGCTATGTGCTGAGCCCGCTCAACACCCAGCTGCAGGACACCAACGACATCTTCCTCGGCAACATGCAAAAAGACGGCAGCTACTCCGTCATCCCGCGCATGGCCGGTGGTGAAGTGACCCCGGAAGGCTTGCTGGCGGTGGCCGAAGTGGCCCGCGACTACCAGCTCTACACCAAGATCACCGGTGCCCAGCGCATCGGCCTGTTCGGTGCCCAGAAGGACGATCTGCCCGCCATCTGGCGGAAATTGCTGGCCGCGGGCTTCGAGACAGGTCAGGCCTACGCCAAGGCGCTGCGCATGGCCAAGACCTGCGTCGGCAGTACTTGGTGCCGCTTCGGCGTGCAGGACAGCGTAGGCCTCGGGGTCTTCCTCGAGAACCGCTACAAGGGCATTCGCACCCCCCACAAGATGAAGTTCGGTGTCTCCGGCTGTACCCGCGAATGTGCGGAAGCTCAGGGCAAGGATGTCGGCATTATCGCCACGGACGCAGGCTGGAACCTCTATGTGGGCGGCAACGGCGGCATGAAGCCGCGCCACGCCGACCTGCTGGCCTCCGACCTGGATCGGGAGACCCTCATCAAGCTGATCGACCGCTTCATGATGTTCTACGTCACCAGCGCCGACAAGCTGCAGCGCACCTCGGTCTGGCTCGGCAACCTGGAGGGCGGGGTCGACTACCTGCGCGAGGTAATCGTCGACGACAAGCTGGGACTGAATGCCACCCTGGAGCGCGACATCCAGGTGCTGATCGACAGCTACGAGTGCGAGTGGTCCCGCACCCTGAATGAAGAGGAGCAGCTCAAGCGCTTCAGCCACTTCATCAACAGCGGCAAGCGTGACCCGGACGTGCAGTTCGTCAGCGAGCGCGATCAGCACAGGCCCGCCACTCCGGCGGAGCGCATTCCCGTCTACCAGATCGAAGTGGAGGCAAAGTGATGAAATTAGCCTGTCAGCTCAATGACATTTTTCCGGGCACAGGCGTCTGTGCCCTGCTGGAAGGGCGCCAAATCGCCCTGTTCCGCCCGAGCGACGCGGCCAAGGTGTTCGCCATCGACAACCGGGATCCCTTCTTCGCCGCCAACGTGCTGTCGCGGGGTCTGGTTTGCGAACACGAGGGTGAGCTCTGGGTCGCCAGCCCGCTCAAAAAGCAGCACTTTCGCCTGAGCGACGGTCACTGTCTCGAAAATGCAGCCATGTCGGTGCAGAGCTACCCCGTCGAAGTGCGCGACCAGCAAGTCTGGGTCGCCGTTTAACTCCATGAATATCGGGGCTGCCCACAGGTGGCCCCTTAAAGAGAACACCTATGTATACCGAGACCATCAACAAATGCGCCGCCAATGCGGCCCGCATCAACCGCTTCGAGCGCAGCGACAAGCTGGGCTTCTGGCTCAGCTCCGCCATGGCGGGGGCCTATGTGGGCCTGGGCATCATCCTCATCTTCACCCTGGGCAATCTGGTCGACCCCAGCATTCGCCCGCTGGTGATGGGAGCCACCTTCGGCATCGCCCTGACCCTGGTGATCATCGCCGGCTCCGAGCTGTTCACCGGCCACACCATGTTCCTCACCTTCGGGGTGAAGACAGGCAAGATCGCCATGGGCGATCTGCTGCGCATCCTGCCCCAGACCTGGGCTGGCAACCTGCTCGGATCCATCGCAGTGGCGCTGATCTACTCCTACGGCGGCAGCCTGCTGCCGGATGCGGGCAGCCTGGCCCACAAGGTGGCGCTGGCCAAGACCCAGGCACCGGCCCTGACCCTGTTTATGAAAGGGCTCCTCTGCAACTGGCTGGTCTGCCTCGCCATCTGGATGGCGCTGCGCACCGAGGGTACCGCCAAGTTCATCGCCATCTGGTGGTGCCTGCTGGCCTTCATCGCCTCCGGTTATGAGCACTCGGTCGCCAACATGACGCTGTTCGCCCTCTCCTGGTTCGGCGCCCATTCTGAGGCCTACACCCTGGGCGGCATAGGCCACAACCTGCTGTGGGTAACGCTCGGCAATACCGTCTCCGGCGCCCTCTTCATGGGACTGGGCTACTGGTATGCCACCCCGAAAGCGGATCGTCCGGTCGCAGTGACAGACGCCAACGCCGCCGTCAGCCAGACCCAAATAGCCTGATCCGGAGGCCCCATGGACTACTTGCCCATCTTTTGCCGACTCGACAACAAACCCGTACTGCTGGTCGGCGGCGGCGAGGTGGCGGAGCGCAAGGCGCGCCTGCTGCTGGACGCCGGTGCCCGCCTGACTGTGGTCTCTCCCGCACTCGACCCCGAACTGGCAGCGCTGGCCACAAGCGGGACGATCGACTGGCTGGCTGCCGAGTTCGAGCCTGCACACCTGACGGGCAAGTGGCTGGTGGTGGCCGCCACCGACAGGCGCGAAGTCAATGCGCTGGTCTACCAGAGCGCCAACCAGGCGGGCATCTTCGCCAACGTGGTGGACGATCCCAAACGATCCAGCTTCATCATGCCGTCGATCATCGACCGCTCACCGCTGATGGTGGCCATCTCCTCCGGCGGCAAGGCCCCGGTGCTGGCCCGATTGCTGCGCGAAAAACTCGAGGCCCTGCTGCCCCAGCACCTGGGCGCCGTGGCCGCCTTTGCAGGCGGCCTGCGGGCGCGGGTCAAGGCCCGTTTCGCCAGCATGGGAGAGAGGCGCCAGTTCTGGGAGCGGCTGCTTGGCGCCGACCGGCTCGGTCAGGCGCTGGCACGGGGTGACAAGGCATCGGCCAACCAGCTGGCCGACGCTCTGTTTGCCGAGGATGCAGGTGCCAAGGGGGAAGTGATCCTGGTGGGTGCAGGCCCGGGGGATCCCGGTCTGCTCACCCTGCACGCCCTGCGCCACATGCAACAGGCGGACCTGGTGGTCTATGACCGGCTGGTCTCCGATGAGGTGATGGCGCTGGTGCGCCGCGATGCCAAGCGTATCTTCGTCGGCAAGCAGGCGGGCAACCACTGCGTTCCCCAGGAGGGCATCAACCAGCTGTTGCTGGAAGAAGCCAGCAAGGGGCAACGGGTGGTGCGGCTCAAGGGGGGAGACCCCTTCATCTTCGGCCGGGGCGGCGAGGAGCTGGAGACGCTGGTCGGCAGCGGCGTGGGCTTCCAGGTGGTGCCGGGGATCACGGCGGCGAGCGGCTGCGCGGCCTATGCGGGCATTCCTCTCACCCATCGCGATCACGCCCAGAGCGTGCGCTTCGTCACCGCCCACGGCAAGGGTGGCACCCAGGATCTGGACTGGCCCCTGCTGGCTCGGGATCAACAGACTCTGGTGTTTTACATGGGACTCTCATCGTGCGCCACCATACGCCAGAAGCTGACGGCTCACGGCAAGGCGGGCACAACGCCGGTGGCGCTGATCGAGCGCGGCACCCAGCCTAGCCAGCGGGTCATCCGTGGCACCCTCGACCAGCTGCCGGAGCTGGCCGTCGGGGTCGAGAGCCCGGCTCTCATCATGGTGGGATCCGTGGTAACCCTGGCCGACAAGCTCGCCTGGTTCGGCCAGACCAACCATGGGGTGCAAGCCGCCGCACTGGCCTGAACCCGCTATCTGCCAGTCCATTCAGACCGCCGCCATCATGGCGGCGGGTTTTTATGACGTCTGACGGCACTCATGGTCATAACCTCCTGTTTTGAGTCTGGTATCCTATGGGGAGGTCATCCGGCCAACCGATTTCAGGAATTCCGTTTCATGTCTCACCCCGTCAAGAACAGCGCCAAACAGCGTGAAAAAGACAGAAGGCGCATCCTCACCCTGCTGCTGGCCGACGATGCCCTCACCGACAGCCTGCTCGACCCCCAGTCGGCACAGGATGCGGCCCAGCGCGACCAGACTGGCGAAATCATCCGTCTGGTGAACCGACTGCCCGCCGCCGACGTCGCCGATACCCTGGAATCCCTGCCGCCGGACGAGCGCCACGCGCTGTGGCAGCTGGTGAATGAAGAGAAGCATGGCCAGATCCTGGTCGAGGCATCGGAGACGGTGTGGGACAGCCTCATCAACGGCATGAGCGACAAGGCGCTGCTGCACGCATTGCGCTCTCTCGACATCGACGATCAGATCTATCTGGGCCAGTACCTGCCACGCAACCTGATGGGCCGCCTGCTCACCTCCATGGCCCCGCCCCAGCGCGAACGGGTACGGGACGTGATCCGCTACGGCAAGCACACAGTCGGCGCCATGATGGACTTCGAGATCATCACGGTGAGAGCCGAGGTGAGCCTGGCGACAGTGCAGCGCTACCTGCGCCTGCGCGGCAAGATCCCCGTCAACACCGACAAACTGTTCGTCATCGACAGGCGCAACCGCCTGCAGGGGGAGCTGCCCCTCACCACTTTGCTGCTGCACAAACCGGATACCCTGGTCGCCAACGTCATGGAGCGGGATCCTGTGACCTTCGACCCGGAAGACAACGATGAAGCGGCGGCCCGAACCTTCGAACGGGATGACCTGATTTCCGCGGCCGTGGTGGATGCCAAGGGCAAGCTGATGGGTCGCCTCACCGTCGCCGAGGTGGTGGACTTGGTGTATGAAGAGAGTGACACAGACCTGCGCCGCATGGGGGGTATCAGCGAAGATGAAGACCTGTTCGCCCCTGTCAGCAAGGCGGTCAAGACCCGCTGGGCCTGGCTCGCCATCAACCTCTGTACCGCCTTCGTGGCGTCACGGGTCATAGGTTTGTTCGAACACACCATCTCGCAACTGGTGGCGCTGGCGGCCCTGATGCCCATCGTCGCGGGGATCGGTGGCAACACCGGCAACCAGACTATCACCATGATAGTCCGCGCGCTGGCACTGCAGCATATCCAGGCGGGCAACATCTCCTTCCTGCTGTGGCGTGAGCTGGGGGTGGCACTCGTCAACGGCCTGGTGTGGGGCGGTACCATGGGGGTCGCGACCTATCTGCTCTATCAGGATCCGGCGCTGGGTGCCGTGATGACGCTGGCCATGATGATCAACCTGCTGGTCGCCGCCCTGATGGGGGTCATCATTCCCATGACCATGACCCGTCTCGGCCGGGATCCCGCAATAGGCGCCAGCGTGATGATCACCGCCATCACGGATACCGGCGGCTTCTTCATCTTCCTCGGGTTGGCCACCCTGTTCCTCATCTAGGAACGACCAGCCTCAAACAACAAAGGGAGCCACTATGGCTCCCTTTGACTATCCCGCCCGGCGCAGGCAGCTACACCCGGTACTTGGCCACCGCCTGGTGGAGCAGCTTGGCCTGCTCGGTCAACCCATGGCTGGATTTGGCATTCTCCTCCGCCATCAGGCTCGACTCCTGGGCGATATCACGGATGTTGGTCACGTTGCGATTCACCTCGTTGGCCACCAGGCTCTGCTGCTCGATGGCGGCAGCGATCTGGGTGCTCATGTCCATGATGTGAGTGACATCCTGGGTGATCTGCCCCAGCAGATCACCCGCCGTGCTGGCCTGCTCCGAGCTGCTGTTGCCCTGTTCCCGGCAGGTTGCCATCATGCCCACTATGCTGCCGGTCTGTTTTTGCAGCGAGCTGATGATGCCGGCGATCTCCTGGGTCGACTTCTGAGTACGGATGGCGAGGCTGCGTACTTCGTCTGCCACCACCGCAAAGCCACGGCCCTGATCTCCCGCCCGCGCCGCTTCTATGGCTGCATTGAGGGCCAGCAGGTTGGTCTGCTCGGCAATGCCGCGGATCACGTCCAGCACAGAGCCTATGGTCTCGCTCTCTTTCTGCAACTGGGCCACCTCGCGGGAGGAGCTCTCCAGATTGCCCGCCAGCGAGCGGATCTGGCGAACCGTGTTTTCGACCGCAGTGCGCCCCTCCATCGCCTTGATGTTGGTCGCCTGGGCATTGTTGGCAGCCTGCTCTGTGTTGCGTGCTATCTCCTCTATGGTGGAGCCCATCTCGGTGGAGGCCGTCGCCACCTGATCTGTCTCCTGCAACTGCCTTGACGCCCCTTCGCTCGTGCGTCTGACGTTGCTGGAGAGGTGATCCGCCGCCTCGGTCAGGGTATGCACGCTCTGCTTCACGTCGCCGATGAGATGGCGAAAGCCGCCCAGCATCACGTCCAGATTGCCCGCCAGCTGGGCCATCTCGTCAGCCCCTTTCAACTCAATCCTGAGGCGCAGGTCATTGTCCTGGCGGATGCGATTGACTGTGTCATTCACCCGCGAGATGGGTCTGTCTATGCTGCGGCCCAGCAGTACGCTCATGACGCCAATCAGCACTATGATCACACCGCCACACACCAGCATCAGACTGTTGAGGCGGGAGGTCTGCCGTACCAGCTCGTCGGCGATATGCTGGCCGACAGCCGCAAAGCCCTGCTCGGTCTGATGCACCAGATCCCGCATCTGGTTGCGCAGTCCCTCATCCTCTTTCAGTCCCAGCACCTGCATCCCCTGCACCAGGGCAACGAAGTCCTGCCGGTACTGCTGGCTGGCCTGCTCCAGCTTGCCACGGTCAGCCTCCGGCAATACTGCCAGATTATCCTGGAAGCTCTTGTGCAGGGTCTGGAAACGCTCCAGATACTGGATGTCGGAGCGCAGCATGAAGTCTTTCTCCGCCCGTCTCAG
Source organism: Aeromonas salmonicida (assembly GCF_028355655.1). NCBI lineage: Bacteria > Pseudomonadati > Pseudomonadota > Gammaproteobacteria > Aeromonadales > Aeromonadaceae > Aeromonas > Aeromonas salmonicida. Next base: position 4,596,500 of record NZ_CP110645.1, read on the forward strand.
TTGCAGCATAGTGACGAGCAGCCCTTGCTGATCCAGCTGTTTGAGCCCCTCTTCAACCTGATGCACCGCCGCTCTCAAGCGGCCATAAAGCCCATCTTCCGGCCCCAACCCGATAGTCTGCTGCTGGGTCACCAGATCGTTGAAGGCCTTGCCATAGAGCCCCATCTGCTGATCCAGCCGGGCCAGTTCACCGTGCACGACGCTGATGTTGTCATCTGTGCTCAGAGTCCGGTTGAGGGTGTGGAAATCAGCCAACTCTTTATTGAAGCGCTCGACGAAGGTCAGATCCTTGCGGATCAGAAAATCCTTCTCGGCACGCCGCAGGTTCAACATGGCGATTTCGAGCCCGTCCACATTGCGTTGGGCTTCAGCCAGGTGGCGGCTTACCTGGCTGGAGTAGAGGAACAGAGCGCTCAGCACCAGCATGGCAACGGCCACCAGCGCGGTATTCAGGATCAATTTATGACGGATCAACACTATGGGCCTCTCACAAACAAGGGATGGACTGCATTGAGCTTATGCAGAAAACGTTATCCCTGTTGTTGTTCAAGGAATATTCATTGAAATGCCAGTCCCACTCCTTATACTGGTTCCACCTGTTTCCAGCGGTGGATTTGACACAATGGAATACAACACTTCAGAACTGTGCGACATCTATCAGGACATGGTGGATGTGCTCGAACCCATGCTCTGCTCCTTCGGCGGCCGCGCCTCTTTCGGCGGCGTCATCACCACGGTGAAATGCTTCGAATCAAACGGTCTTATTCGTGAGCTCGTCAAAGAGAACGGCGTCGGCCGCGTGCTGCTGATCGATGGCGGTGGCTCCATGCGCCGTGCCCTGATCGACAGCGACATTGCCACCACGGCCGCCGAGAACGAGTGGGAAGGGATCGTCTGCTATGGCTGCGTGCGCGAAGTCGACATCCTGGAAGATCTGGATATCGGCATCCAGGCACTGGCGGCCATTCCGGTCGGCGCCGACAGCAAGGACGTGGGAGAGACGGATCTGCCGGTCAACTTCGGTGGCGTCACCTTCCTGCCGGATGATCATCTCTACGCAGATACCACAGGGGTGATCCTCTCCCCTGAGGCACTCGATATCGAGTAAGCCGAAATCAACATGACGATGGGAGCCTTGGCTCCCATTTTTTATGGCTGAAACTTGCTGAAAAAAAGACAAAAAAAGAGGGCCAGAAGAACTGGCCCTATAACTGGAAGCAATGTGAGCAATGTCGTGCCTTCACAAGAAGTCCATCACGTTGGAACGAATGAAGTCTTTCCCGGAAAACAAGTTAACAATAATCATTCTCATTTAACTAAGCAACCCTTATTTTCCGAAAGTGCAAAAAAATTGACCACCGCCGGGGTGGTCAATCTCGTCAGGCTTGGCGCGTCGCCGTTTGCAGACCGGCCAATCCGGCCTCACCCACCAGCTTGCGGCTGAGGTAACGCAGCAAAACACCGTAGAGCGGTACAAACAACCCAAGGCTTATCAGCAACTTGAATACATAGTCCACGGTGGCGATCTCGACCCAGTGCTCGGCCATGAAGGGATCCGTGCTGCGCCAGAAGGCGATGCTGAAGAAGGCGATGGTATCCACCAGATTGCCAAACAGGGTCGAGGCAGCTGGCGCCACCCACCAGGCCCTGAGCAGGCGCAGCCGGTTGAACACCACCACATCCATGAACTGGCCCACCAGATAGGCCATAAAGCTGGCCAGCGCGATGCGCGCCACGAACAGGTTGAACTCGGCCAGATTACCGACCCCCTGGAAACTGCCTTCGAAAAACAGTACCGAGAGGACATAGGACACCGTCAGCGCAGGCAGCATGACTGTCTGGATAATCTTGCGTGCCAGACCGGCACCGAAGATCCGCACCGTCAGATCGGTGGCCAGGAAGATGAACGGGAAGCTGAAGGCGCCCCAGGTGGTGTGAAAGCCGAAAATGGTGATCGGCAGCTGCACCAGATAGTTGCTGCTGGCAATGATCAGGATGTGGAACAAAGAGAGACGCACCAGCGCCGTGCGGTGCTGAGCAGGGGTCAAATTCATATTGTGACCTTTTTGGTTAATGGGGTTAGGGAACCCATACCGCCACCATTGGCGATAATTGAGGGGCGAGATTATACGCCCCCCAACTGATAGTTCAATCTTTATGCTGCTGATTCGGCCAGCAGCCATTGTCGCCTAAGGGTCAAGACCATAGGCCCCAAACCGATAGTTCAATCTTTATGCAGTCGGCCAAGCCAGATCACCACCTCGCGATCTGCCGGCTGCACTGCCGCCAGCCAGCAACCGCTGTAGTGCTCATATTCCAGCCTGAGCTGACTCCCTTCAAATTCCAGCCGCCAGCTGTGACGATCGGCGCCCCACTCCTTGTCGACAAACCCTAACTCCCACTCCTGCAAGAAGCCCTCGGCCAACGCCGGAAAGGTATCCCAGCAGAGTCCCGGGCAATCCAGCATCACAACGCCTTGTTCCAGTTCGATGCGATTCACGCGCCAATTCATGGTTTATTCCTCAGCTACTGCAAGAAAGCTCACCACCGCAATACCACTGGGGAACGGGCGTAGCCAGATCTGCATGCTCGGGTTGTTCATCATAGGGCTGCTGCAAGGCAGCAAACAGCCGCTCGAACGGGGTCATATCCCCACCCTCGGCGGCATCTATCGCCTGCTGGGCCAGGACATTGCGCAGCACGTACTTGGGATTGATGGCATCCATCTGTGCCTTGCGGACGGCATCCTCGCCCCCCTCCCGGGTCAGCCTGACCCGATAAAGTTCAAGCCATCCCTGCCAGAGGGCAGGATCCGGCAGCAAGGCCAGCAGAGAGACAGGACACTCCCCCTTCCCTGTCACCTCACCCAGGCGGCGCAGGAAGAGGTGATAATCCACCCCCTGGCTCGCCAGCAGCTGGAACAGCTGGCGGAACAGGGCGGGATCTTCCTCCTCCCACTGCGTCAGCCCAAGCTTGGCCCGCATCAGCTCGGAATAGTGCAGCATCAGCTGATGTTCGTACTGGGCCAGCGAGGTGGCCAGGGCGTCGCCGTCGACATGCCCGGCCAGCGCCTGAGCTAGCTTTTGCAGATTCCAGTAACCCACCGCCGGTTGCTGATCCAGTGCATAGCGACCATCCGGATCCGAGTGGTTGCAGACAAAATCCGGCACATAGGCATCGATGAAACCGTAGGGACCGTAATCCAGGGTCAGTCCGAGCAGGGACATGTTGTCGGTATTGAGCACACCGTGGCAGAAACCCGCCGCCTGCCACTTGGCGATGAGTCGTGCCGTGCGGCGCACGACTTCGGCAAACAGCTCGGCGCCGTTTTCCAGTTCGGGGAAGTGGTAACGCAGCAGATAGTCGATAAGAGCCGGGATCTTCTCCCCCTGACCACTCCAGGCAAAATATTCGATGTGACCGAAGCGCAGATGGCTGGGCGCGGTACGCAACACGGTTGCGCCCGTCTCTTCCTGCTCCCGGTAGACAGGCTCCTTGCTGCCCACCAGCACCAGTGCGCGGGTGGTAGGGATACCGAGGGCATGGAGCGCCTCTGAGGCAAGATACTCGCGGATGCAGGATCGCAGCACGGCTCGGCCGTCACCGAAGCGGGAGAAGGGCGTCTTGCCAGCCCCTTTCAGATGCAGATCCCAGCGCTGGCCATCGGTGGCCAGTTGCTCCCCCAGCAACAGGGCGCGGCCATCACCGAGGCGCGGGCTGTAACCACCAAACTGATGGCCCGCATAGACTTGTGCCACAGGCTGCATGCCAGACAGCGGCTGCCCCAGTCCACAACAGGCAAGCCAGTCAGTGTCACTGACACCATCCAGCCCCAGCTCGGCCAGCAGGCCACGATTGAGATGCAGCAACCTGGGTTCACGCAGTGGCTGGGGGACGACAGGCTCACAAGCCCAGGGCAATTCAGTGGCAAAAGTGTTGATCAGCTTCATGGTGGTGCGATTCGTCCCTGCGTATGCTCGTGTCACTCTTTATACCGCCGTCGGCCGAGTTCGGCTAACGGGCGATTGCGCTATTTCATTTCAAGGAGAAGAAGATGCAAAGATGGGTGTATGCCCTGCCGCTGCTGGCACTGGCTTGGGGACATCTGGCCAAGGCCGCCGATATCGAAGCGGGCAAGGCCAAGGCGGCGGTCTGTGCTGCCTGTCACGGGGTAGAAGGCAAGGCACTGATCCCCAACTATCCCCATCTAGCCGGCCAGAATGCCGCCTATCTGGTGAAACAGTTGAAAGCCTTCAAGGATGGCAGCCGCCAGGAGCCCTTGATGGTACCTTTTATGGCCCCCTTGACCGAAGCAGACATGGAAAATCTGGCTGCCTTCTATGCCAGCTTGAAATAACCCGCCTTACCCAGACGACCCCGGCCCTCATCTTGCCCAGAGTTGGAGGTGAAAAATTTCGCCTCCCCTCCCGCCCTTTTGAGGGGGGAGGTTGGAGTCATTGCCTACCGCTGGCAGTAGTCGATGATAAGGTCCATAAAGGCTTCGCCGAAGCGCTCCAGCTTGCGATGCCCGACGCCGTTGATGGCGAGCATCTCAGCCTCGGTCATCGGCATCAGCTGAGCCATCTCCACCAGGGTCGCATCGTTGAACACCACGTAGGGCGGCACCTCTTCGTCTTCGGCGATCTGCTTGCGCAGGCCGCGCAGCTCCTTGAACAACCGTTTGTCGTAGTTGGCGTTGTCCAGCAGGCCGTTGCGCTTCTCCTTGCGACTGGAGATGGGTTGCAGCCGTGGCACCGCCAGTTCCAGCTTCATCTCGCCACGCAGCACGGGGCGGGACGCCTCAGTCAGCTGCAGCACCAGATTGCGGGTGATGTTCTGGGTCAGCAGCCCCTTGTGGATCAGCTGGCGGATCACGCTCATCCAGTACTCGTGGCTCTGATCCTTGCCGATGCCGTAGGTCGACAGCTTGTCGTGGCCGTGATCCTTGATACGCTGGTTGAGAGAGCCGCGCAGCACTTCCACCACATAGCCCACCCCGAAGTTCTGACCCACCCGCCAGACGCAGGAGAGCGCCTTCTGGGCATCTTCGGTGCCGTCGTAGCTCTTGGGCGGATCCAGACAGATGTCGCAATTGCCGCACGGCTTGTCGTTGTACTCGCCGAAGTAGTTGAGCAGCACCTGACGACGACAGGTCTGCGCCTCGGCAAAGGCCGCCATCACGTTGAGCTTGTACTGCTCAACCTGCAACTGCTGGGGGTTTTCTATGTTGTCGAGCAGGCGCCGCACCCGGCCTATGTCGGCGGGATCGTACAGCAGCAGCGCCTCGGCCGGGGTACCGTCACGGCCGGCCCGGCCGGTCTCCTGATAGTAGGATTCGATGTTCTTGGGGATGTCGTAGTGCACCACGAAGCGCACGTTGGGCTTGTCGATCCCCATGCCGAACGCCACCGTCGCCACCACTATCTCGATGTCATCCTTGAGGAAGTCATCTTGGGTCTGCTGGCGCTGGGCCAGGGGCAGACCGGCGTGGTAGGGCGCGGCCTTGCTGCCGTGGCGGGAGAGGCGCTCGGCCACCTCCTCCACCCGATTGCGGCTGGAACAGTAGACGATGCCGCAGTTGCCCTTCTGGCTCTGCACATAGCGCAGCAGCTGCTCCGCCGCCTTGAACTTCTCCACCAGGCTGTAACGGATATTGGGCCTGTCAAAGCTGGCGGTATGGATGAAGGGATCGTTGAGCTCCAACCGGTGCAGCATGTCGCTGCGGGTCGCCTCGTCAGCGGTGGCGGTGAGCGCCACCACGGGCACCTGGGGGAACCACTGCTTGAGCCGCCCGAGCGCCGCGTATTCCGGCCGAAAATCGTGGCCCCACTGAGAGACGCAGTGGGCCTCGTCGATGGCGAACAGGCCGAGTGGCAGCTCCGCCAGCCGATCCATGAACTCGTGCTGCAACAAGCGCTCGGGGGAGACGTAGAGCAGCTTAATCTCGCCGCGACGCATGGCGGCAAAGTTCTGGATCATCTCCTCCCGGCTCAGGGCCGAGTTGATGTAGATGGCCGCCACACCGTTGGCGCGCAGGCTGTCCACCTGATCCTTCATCAGCGAGATAAGCGGGGAGACCACTACGCCCAGCCCGGGTCGCAGCAGCGCCGGGATCTGGAAGCAGAGTGACTTGCCGCCACCTGTGGGCTTGAGCACCATGGCATCCCGTCCCGCCACTATCTGCTCGATGATCTCCAGCTGGCCCGGCCGAAATTGCTGGTAGCCGAATACCGCCTGCAACAGGGCAAGAGGGGTATCGGGCAAGGTTTCGGCAATGACGGTCATGGGCTCTCCTTTGGGGTCGCCATTCTAAAGCAGCCGCCGCTCACAATAAACCTGCCATTGCGACTGTTAAGTAAGTGTTGCAGACTGGCTGGAGTTTTTACTCGGCTTTGATGACAGGGATCGGTATCAGAGAATGAAACACATGCTGAAGAAGATGGCGCTCAGTGGCATTGCCAACCTGTTCGCCGAGCGGATGCCGTTCAACAAGCTGATTGGCATGCAGGTGACCCACTACGACTTCGACAAGGTGGAGCTGCGTATCAAGATGGATGACAAGCTGATCGGCAACCCCTTCCACAACATCTTGCACGGCGGCGTCACCGCCAGCCTGCTGGATGTGGCCGGTGGCATGATAGTCGCCGCCTCCTGCATTGATGAGCTGGAAGATTTCTCCCCCAGCTACCTCAAGGAGCGATTCTCCCGCCTCGGCACCATAGACCTGCGGGTGGACTACCTGCGCCCGGGTCGCGGCAACGAGTTCATCGCCACCGCCCACATCATCCGTGCCGGCAGCAAGGTCGCCGTCGCCCGGATGGAACTGCACAACGAAGAGGGCACCCACATCGCCTTCGGTACCGGTACCTATCTGGTAGGCTGACCCCACCTATTGCATAAAAACCACGCTGCTAATCTGATTTTAATCATTAGAATCGTTACCCCCTCTGCCGCCCACGGGTCCATACTGAAATTCGGGATTGTGTGCAGAGGGAGGATTGCAGGCGATGAGTGCGAAACTGGCCACCAAACCATCCAGAGCGTTGTTGACACTGCTCGAGTCCATGCTCGACGAGGTGCAGACACCCGAGTGTCGCCACTGGCTGGAACAGGAGCTTGAGGGATACTCCCTCTGTTCGCACCTGCCCTGGTATCGCATCGTAGCCTGTCGGCAACGCGGTCACTTCTTGGATCTGAAGACGGGAAAATATTTGACCTGTCACATAAACAGTCAAACGCTAAGCCAACGCGATCTGGCCCAGATTCAGTTCATTTATGCCCGTGAACCCGCCGCCCATTATCTACTGCAACGCCATTCCGGTATTGAACCCTGGCCAGAACAGCTGCTGGAAGATTATCAAGAGCAGTTGATCCCCGGCCATTTATGCCTGCAAGCCTGGCATGAGCCCGTGTCTTCATTACGTTCACAACTGATGGAGGGAATCGAACATTTCATTAGTGAGTACCCCAAGCACGCGGCCTTGCAACCTCAACACAGCTTCAAGGCATTGCGGCATCAGCACTGGCATATCTGAGTAAGCGCCTGGCGCGCAAGGAGGGCACCATAGACAAGACCCATAGCGAGATTGCCACAATCTAGAGTGCCGGAGTCAGGATCAGACTCCACCCATGGGCCACCGAGCGGTGGCCCTTTTAATGGCTGCGCAACACGACGGCAAGAAGAGACAAGAGGAAAGAGGAAAGAGAAAAGAAAAGCTGTCTCGGTATCGATATGCCTCGGTCACAACCAGCAACCAGCAACCAGCAACCAGCAACCAGCAACCAGCAACCAGCAATATTTTTCGTACCGAAGATCAGCAAAATCCAGATGCGAAAAGGCCGCTCATTGAGCGGCCTTTTCTAATATGGTCGGTGTGAGAGGATTCGAACCTCCGACCCCTTCGTCCCGAACGAAGTGCGCTACCAAGCTGCGCTACACACCGATGTCTGCGGGGCGAGAATTTACCTAAAGCCCTGACATGACACAAGCCTTTTTTACGTTTGACAGGAAAAAAATGGCCATTGGTTCAACTATTCAACGCTTTGGCCCAGGGTTCACAGAAAGGGTGCACCGCTGTGACATTTTTCCAACCTACCTCAGGAAAACTGAAATTCGGCCGGGCCCAGCAAACGGCGCTGCCAATCAGCCACCACACCATGTTCCAGCCAGTTGGCCGCATGCTGGCGCCAATTGGGGGATAGCGCCGGGTTTTCCAGCAGCAACAGCAGATCCGCTTCGTTGCGCACCTGGTTGAACAATATGTCTGCGGTGCACTTCACGGTCAGAGCGGGATAGGGTCTGTCGACCAGCTCCATCGTCTCCTGCGGTGCGACAGTCCCCTCCTCCAGCACCCGCAACAACCAGCCACAGCGACCACTGAGTTGCATCACCTGAGAGAGCTGGGGGTAACCAAAGCGCAGGTTCAGTTTGAAACAAGGGGACCTGGGCTGGCTTATCTGGATCAGCGCCTCACCGAGCCGATAGACATCACCAATACAGGCCTGCTCCTCGGTCAACCCAAGGCCGGACAGATTCTCGCCAAAAGCGGCTGGTTGCCAGGGTGTGCGGGGCGCAGCAAGGCCCATGGCGGTTTGCCAGTTGTGCCACCAGGGGTAGTGATCGGCAGGGTAGTAGTGCAGCGCCCTATCCGGGCCGCCATGATGACGTGGGTCACTTTGCTCATCGCCACCCAGGCCGCCAAAACCGCACCAGAGCGGTATGGGCGTGGCTTGCTTGTTGATGGCACTGACCAGGCCCGGTACCAGTTCGGTACCCTGGCCACTAAAGATGGAGATCCGCATTCTCATCCTCCGGATTGACGAGAGAATGCGGATATTAGCACGAGGTCAGGCGACTGCCTGCATCTGGGTAGTCATGGCGATCTCGGCGCGGCGACGTTTTTCCGCCCTGGCCATCAGATACCAGCTGCTGAAGGTGAACAGCGACACTGACAGCAGGATCAGGCTGGCCACAGCGTTGATCTCGGGTTTCACCCCGAGCCGCACTGCCGAGAAAACTTCCATCGGCAAGGTGGTCGCGCCCGGCCCCGAGACAAAGCTCGCCAGCACCAGATCATCCAGCGACAGGGCAAACGACATCATGCCGCCCGCCGCCAGCGAAGGGGCAATCATGGGGATGGTGATCAGGAAGAACACCTTCCAGGGCTTGGCTCCCAGGTCCATGGCCGCCTCCTCGATGGAGAGATCCAGCTCCCGCAGTCGCGCCGACACCACGATCGCCACATAAGCGGTACAGAAAGTGGTATGCGCAATCCAGATGGTCAGCATGCCACGCTCGGCAGGCCAGCCCACCAGTTGCGCCATGGCGACGAACAGCAGCAACAGCGACAGACCCGTGATCACTTCGGGCATCACTAGGGGTGCCGTCACCATGCCACCGAACAGGGTCCGGCCACGGAAGTGCGGGATCCGGGTCAGCACGAAGGCGGCCACAGTCCCCAGCGCCACGGCAGCAACCGCAGTGTAGAGCGCTATCTCCAGCGAGCGCAGCACGGATCCAATCAGCTGCTTGTTATCGAGCAGGCCGAAGTACCACTTGAGGGACCAGCCTCCCCACACCGTCACCAGCTTGGAGGAGTTGAAGGAGTAGATCACCATGATGACCATGGGCAGGTAGATAAACAGCAACCCCAGCCATAGCATCATCTTGGCAAAACCGAAACGTTTCATACCTTGCCCTCCAGCTCTTTAGCCTGGTTGCAATTGAACAGGGAGGACAGAGGGACTATCAGCAGTTCCTTCTTCATACCTTGCCCTCCAATTCCTTAGCCTGGTTGCGGTTAAACAGGATGATGGGGACTATCAGCACCGCCAGCATCACTACCGCCAGGGCAGAGGCTACCGGCCAGTCGCGGTTGTTGAAGAACTCCTGCCACAGCACCTTGCCGATCATCAGGGTCTCCGGGCCACCAAGCAGCTCCGGGATCACGAACTCACCCACGACCGGGATAAACACCAGCATGCAGCCGGCAATGATGCCGTTCTTGGAGAGGGGCACAGTGATCCGCCAGAAGCGTGTCAGGTTGCGGGCACCGAGATCGGAGGCTGCCTCCAGCAGACTCTGGTCATGCTTGACCAGATTGGCATAGAGCGGCAGCACCATGAACGGCAGGTAGGAGTAAACGATGCCGATGTAGACAGCCAGGTTGGTGTTGAGGATCTGCAGCGGTTCGTCGATGAGGCCTATGCCCATCAACAGGCTGTTTAGCAGGCCGTTGTTGCTGAGGATCCCCATCCAGGCGTAGACCCGGATCAGAATGGCGGTCCAGGTTGGCATCATGATGAGCAACAACAAGACCGTCTGGGTCTCCTTGTTGGCGCGCGCTATGGTGTAGGCCATGGGATAGCCGATCAGCAGACAGAGCACTGTGCTGATGAAGGCTATCTTGAGGGAGCCAATATAGGCAGCTATGTAGAGCTCATCCTCCTGCAGCAACAGGTAGTTGCCCAGGTTGAGCAGTATGGTGAGCTGATTGTCGGCCCAGCTCACCACGTCGGTATAAGGCGGGATCGCCACGTCCGCTTCGGCGAAGCTGATCTTCACCACTATGATGAAGGGCAGCAGGAAGAAGAGGAACAGCCAGAAGAACGGAATGCCGATCACCAGCTGGCGCCCACCCAGTCGCTTCAGTCGTCTCAATGCCTTCATGATTGCAGCACCACGCCGCTGTCATCTTCCCAATAGAGGAACACCTGGTCATCCCAGGTTGGCCGCTTGCCGTGGCGTTCGGCATTGGCGATGAAAGCCTGAACGATTTTGCCCGAGGGCAGCTGGATATGATAAACCGAGTGACCACCCAGATAGGCGATGTCATAGACCTCACCCTTGGTCCAGTTGAAGTCCGGATGTTCGATCTCTGTCGGTTTCTGGGTACTCATCAGCAGTTTTTCCGGCCGCAGCGCGTAGGTCACCTTCTTGTTCTCGGCCCGGGAGCTGATGCCGTGGCCCACGTAGATGGGCTGTTCCAGATCGGCACAGGCGATGGTGGCGTGGTCCTGCTCATCCTCCACCAGCAGGCCGTCAAACAGGTTGACGTTGCCGATGAACTCGCACACCAGCCGACTAGCCGGGGTTTCGTAGATATCCATCGGGCTGCCTATCTGCTCGATGCAGCCCAGGTGCATGATGGCGATCCGCTCGGCCATGGTCATGGCCTCTTCCTGATCATGGGTCACCATGACGCAGGTTACGCCGACCCGCTCTATGATCTCCACCAGCTCCAGTTGCATCTGTGAACGCAGCTTCTTGTCCAGCGCCCCCATGGGTTCGTCCAGCAGCAACAGCTTGGGGCGCTTGGCCAGGGAACGAGCCAGAGCGACCCGCTGGCGCTGACCACCGGAGAGCTGATGCGGCTTGCGGCGCGCATACTGGGCCATCTGCACCAGCTTGAGCATCTCTTCCACCCGCGCATCCACCTCCGCCTTGGGCAGGCCATCCTGCTTGAGGCCAAAGGCGATATTCTGCGCCACCGTCATGTGGGGGAACAGGGCATAGGACTGAAACATCATGTTGATGGGACGTTCATAAGGCGGCATATCGGTGATGTCGACGCCATCGAGGAACAGTCGCCCCTCTGTGGGGCGCTCGAATCCCGCCAGCATCCGCAGCAGGGTCGATTTGCCGGAGCCGGAACCTCCCAGCAAGGCGAAGATCTCCCCCTTGTGGATGTTGAGGGACACGTTATCGACCGCCAGCGTTTCATCGAACTGCTTGCTTACCCGATCTATTTTGACCAGCACTTCTTTGCGCTGCTGGTTGCCCTCGAGGGCTTTCTTGTAGGCACTGGAGGCTATCGCCATTACCAAACTCCCAAACGTGATACCGGCCTTTGGCCGATCCATAAAACAATCTGGCGCCCCGGGGTGGGCGCCAAGGTTAGGTTCCGGACTTGATCTTGGTCCAACTCCGGGTGATCAGACGCTGCACCGCCCGGGGATGCGCTTGCTGCACATAGAGCCGTTCCAGCACCGCCTGGGGTGGATAGACTGACTCGTCATCTCGCACGCTCTCGTCCATGTACTCTCCCGCCTTGGCATTGGGATTCGCATAGCCCACATAGTTGCTGACCTTGGCGATCACTTCGGGCTGGAGCACATAGTTGATGAGGGCATGCGCCTCTTTCACATTGGTGGCATCCGCCGGGATAGCCATCATGTCAAACCAGAGATTGCCCCCCTCTTTCGGGATGCTGTAGGCAATATTGATCCCCTTGCCCGCCTCGTCGGCACGGGCCGCTGCCTGCAATATATCGCCGGAGAAGCCCGCCGCGACACAGATGTCGCCATTAGCGAGATCGCCTATGTACTTGGAGGAGTGAAAATAGGTCACATAGGGCCGCACCTTCAGCAACTGTTCCTCGGCACGCTTGATATCTTCCGGTTTATGACTGTTGGGATCGAGTCCGAGGTAGTTGAGCACGGCCGGGATCATCTCGTCCGCCGAGTCGAGGAAGGCGACACCGCAACGGGACAGCTTCTGCATATTTTCCGGTTCGAAAATCACAGCCCAGGAGTCAATCTTGTCGACTCCCAGCACATCCTTGATCTTGTCGACGTTGTAACCGATGCCGTTGGTTCCCCACAGGTAGGGGACTGCGTATTGGTGACCCGGATCCACCTTGTCGAGCTGCTTGAGCAAGACGGGATCCAGGTTGACCAGATTGGGCAGCAGGGCGGGATCCAGCTTCTGGAATGCGCCTGCCGTGATCTGCTTGGCCAGGAAGTTGTTGGAAGGCACCACCAGATCGTAACCAGTGCGTCCGGTCAGCAACTTGCCTTCCAGGGTCTCGTTGGAGTCAAACACGTCATAGACGGTCTTGATCCCGGTCGCCTGCTGGAAATCGCTGAGGGTGGTTTCACCGATATAATCGGACCAGTTGTAGAAATGAACCACGGGGGCGGCATGAGCCAGGCTTGCCAACCCCAGGGCCAGGGTCATAGTCACTGTCTTGGTTGTGTGCACGTATCAGTCCTCATCTGTTTTGGTATGCCAGCTGCGCATCCATACGCGCCGTTCAACCTGTCGGGTTGTCACCACCCTCCCGGCCGAACTGCAGACCGGGAGGGGTACTCGTCACTTACTTGCCAGACTTGATCTTGGTCCAGCTGCGGGTCATCAGACGCTGCACCTTGGCCGGCAGATCCGGGAAGGTATAGATCTTCTGCAGCGTCTCGGCGTTGGGGTAGATACCCGGGTCGGTACGGATAGCCTCATCCACCAGGGGCGTCGCGGCCTTGTTGCCATTCGGGAACTGCACAAAGTTGGTGATGCTGGCGATGACCTCAGGCTTCATCAGGTAGTTGATGAAGGTGTGAGCCGCCTCCGCATTCTTGGCATCAGCCGGAATGGCGATCATGTCAAAGAAGCTGCCCGCCCCCTCTTTCGGAATGGTGTAGGTCAGCGCCACGCCGTTGTTGGCTTCCGCCGCCCGCGCCTTGGACTGCTGCAAGTCACCGGAATAGCCGACCGCGACGCAGAGGTTGCCGTTGGCCAGATCCGAGATGTACTTGGAGGAGTGGAAATAGGCGGTATAGGGGCGGATGGAGAGGAACAGTGCCTCTGCCTGCTTCAACTCGTCCGGCTTCTGGCTATCCGGTTTGAAGCCCAGATATTGCAGGGCGGCCGGCAGCATTTCGGTCGGTGAGTCGAGGAAGGAGACACCGCACTCCTTCAACTTGGCCATGTTCTCCGGTTTGAACACCAGATCCCAGGAGTTGACCGGCGCATCCTTGCCCAACACGGCTTTTACCTTCTCGGCGTTGTAGGCATAGCCGATGGTGCCCCACAGGTAAGGAATGGAGTACTGGTTGCCCGGGTCACTCGGTTCGAGCGCCTTCAACAGGTCGGCATCCATATTTTGCCAATTGGAGAGTTTGGACTTGTCCAGTTTCTGGAACACGCCCGCCTTGATTTGCTTGGCCAGGAAGGGGTTGGACGGCACGACTATGTCGTAACCTGAACTGCCCGCCAGCAACTTGGCTTCCAGCACCTCGTTGCTGTCGAATACGTCGTATACCACCTTGATGCCCGTCTCTTTCTGGAAGTTTTCCAGGGTCTCCGGCGCGATATAGTCGCTCCAGTTATAGACGTGCAACACCTTCTCGTCGGCCATCGCCCCGGTACTTGCCATGACCAGCGCCACAGAAGCGGCAATCATTCCCGTTTTGAAAGACATCGTCCTTGTCTCCTAAGCAAATTATATGCGCAAGCCAACCTGCCCAGCCCCCGCCTATCCTTTCAGCTTTGCAGCCGTCAGATCCAGACTGAGCCTGGCCAGATTGACCAATTCATCCACCTGTTCCTCGGTGATGACCAAGGGGGGCGATATGATCATGGTATCGCCGACCGCCCGCATCACCAAGCCATTGTTAAAGCAGAATTCCCGGCAGGTCATGCCGGCTTGCAGCCCAGCCGGGAAGCGGCTGTTGGTCTGCTTGTCCTGCACTATTTCCAGCGCGGCCACCAGGCCTTTGCCACGGGTTTCGCCCACCAGCGGATGGTCTGCCAGTTCGCGCCAGCGGCGCTGCAAATAGGGGCCGATAGTATCATGAATTCGCTTAACTATGCTTTCGCTTTGCATAAGCTTAATGTTGGCAATGGCGACGGCGCAGGCCACCGGATGACCGGAATAGGTGAAGCCGTGGTTGAATTCGCCGCCCTCCTCCACCAGCACCCTGGCAACGCGATCCCCCACCATCACGGCCCCCATGGGCAGATAGCCGGAGGTGATGCCCTTGGCCAGGCACATGAGGTCCGGCTTGATGCCGAATCCCTCGCTGGCGAACCAGTGGCCGGTACGGCCAAAGCCGCAGATCACCTCGTCGGCAATGAGCAGGATGCCGTAGTGATCGCAGATACGCTGGATCTCGGGCCAGTAGCTGTCGGGCGGAATGATGACGCCGCCGGCGCCCTGGATGGGCTCGCCGATGAAGGCGGCCACCTTGTCGACCCCCAGTTCCAGGATCTTCTGCTCCAGCTGGCGGGCACGCTCCAGACCAAACTCGTGGGCACTCATTCCCTGCCCCTCACCGAAGTGATAGGGCTGATCGATGTGCACTATGCCGGGAATGGGCAGGCCGCCCTGGGCGTGCATGCCCTTCATGCCACCCAGACTGGCACCCGCCACGGTGGAGCCGTGATAGGCGTTGTGGCGGCTGATGATCACCTGCTTGTCCGGCTGCCCCTTGCTGGCCCAGTAGTGGCGGACCATGCGCAGCACCGTATCGTTGCACTCGGAGCCAGAACCGGTGAAGAAGACATGATTGAGATGGGGCGGAGTCACCTCGGCCAGCAGGGTCGCCAACTCGATCACAGGAGGGTGTGCGGTCTGGAAGAAAAGGTTGTAGTAGGGCAGTTGCTGCATCTGTTTGGTGGCTGCCTCCACCAGCTCCTGACGACCGTAGCCCATGTTGACGCACCAGAGTCCCGCCATGCCGTCCAGAATGCGACGTCCGTCGGAGTCTTCCAGATAGATGCCTTCGGCCCTGGTGATGATGCGGCTGCCCTTCTGGTTCAGCGCCTGAAAATCGGTAAAGGGATGCAGGTGGTGGCTGGCATCCAGTTGCTGCCACTCACGTGTCGTGTGCTGCATTGTATTTGCTCCTCGGTTCCTTCGATTTAAGCGGGACTCTTTCGTCAATCAATCCGGGTGGCAGGCGCTATTTCAGTCACTGCCACTCTCAGGTGGCATGCTGCCACCTGGCTCGCTTTCTGGTGTCTTCGATACAAGGACAGGAGAGGCCGGGTCTGGCCTCCCCCGCAGTAAGGGCTGGCACGCCCCCGGAATCACACGTTCAGCAGCAGGAACTCCCGTTCCCAGCGGCTGATCACCCCGAAGTAGGTCTCGTACTCCTTGCGCTTGACAGCCACGAAGGCGCGGATGAAACGCTCCCCCAGCATCTCCTTGATGGGCTCGCACTGCTCAAGATGGCTCAGGGCCTCTTCCAGCGAACGGGGCAGACTGTAAGGCAGGTCATAGGCGCTCGACTTCATTTCCGGCAGCGGCTCCAGCTTTTCCATCATGCCGAGGTAGCCGCAGGCCAGGGTCGCAGCCAGCGCCAGATAGGGGTTGGCATCGGCGCCTGCAAAACGGTTCTCTACCCGGCGGGCACTGGCATCGGAGAAGGGCACCCGCAAGCCACAGGTGCGGTTCTCTACACCCCACTGCACGTTGCGCGGCGCGCTCTCGCCAAAGGTGAGCCGACGATAGGAGTTGACGTTCGGCGCCAGCAAGGCAGTCACGGCTGGTGTGTATTTCTGCAGACCGGCGATGAAGTGCATGAACTGCTCGGTATTGCCGCCATTGTCCGTACCAAACAGGTTGCGACCGTTCACATCTTCCAGGCTCTGGTGGATGTGCATGGCGGAGCCCGGTTCGTCGCTCATCGGCTTGGCCATAAAGGTGGCATAGATGCCGTGACGGTGGGCCGCTTCCCGCATGGTGCGCTTGAACAGGAACACCTGATCGGCCAGATCGATGGCATCGCCGTGCAAAAAGTTGATCTCCATCTGGGCGGCGCCGGATTCGTGGATAAGGGTGTCCACTTCCAGTTCCTGCGCCTCGCAGTAGTCGTACATGTCCTCGAAGATGGGGTCGAATTCGTTGACCGCATCGATGCTGAACGACTGGCGGGCCGTCTCCGGGCGGCCATTGCGGCCAATGGGCGGTACCAGTGGATAGTCGGGGTCTTCGTTGCGCTTGACCAGGTAGAATTCGAGCTCGGGGGCTACCACCGGCTTCCAGCCCTGCTTCTCATAAAATGACAGGACCCGACGCAGCACGGAGCGCGGCGCTATGTCGATAAGATTGCCATTGATGTCGAAACAGTCGTGGATCACCTGAGCGGTCGGCTCCAGCGCCCAGGGCACGAAACGAATGGTGTTGGGGTCCGGGTAGAGCTGCATGTCCCGCTCCAGCGGGTCTATCATGCTGTCGTCATCCGGGTACTCGCCGGTCACCGTCTGGGTGAAGATGACCTCGGGCAGCCGCATGCCCCCTTCGCGCAAAAATTTGTTGGCTGGAATGATCTTGCCTCGGGCATTACCGGTGAAATCCGGAAACAGGCACTCCACTTCCGTGATGCGATTGCTCTCCATCCAGCCCTTGATACTGTCCATGTTAAACCCCGACTTTACGATTGCCATTGGCAAGGGTGTCTAGTATATGGAACACCCTTGTTATCAAATTGTAATCAACAACACCATAAAAGCCCGCCGTTAAGGCCGATGTCAAGCGGTGGTGTTTAAAAAATTATAAATAACGGTGCATATAATGACCATATCGGCACCAAATACTAAACACCTTGGCTCACCCAGGACCCACTGCAAGCTCGATGCCAACGAGGGTGCCTGATCCTCCATGTTCTCAGTCAGACCCTGTCCGAATCGGGTCATTTTTTTGCAAGGGCGCACAATCCTTATCCTATTTGCTTTGCATGCCTGCATTTTTTTGGTACAAGGCCCGCCCTGATTTGCACTCTCCTGCTTGGATTTGGTGCAAATTCAGGACACAGGGCTTGGTCTGCAGGCAGACAGCCCCCATAAACAGGGATAATTGGGTTAGTAACTGACTGGTAGTAAACCGTATGTGTGATTTCATGACTAAAGACCAACTGGCCTTTTACAAGGGGCAGATCGAGCGTCAGATCCTCGAACTCGAAGATCGCCTCAACTCCCAGGCCAGCCAGGCCATCGCCACCGATACCAACGAGATGGCTGATGAAATTGACCGTGCCAGTATCGAGGAAGCCCGTCGTCTGGAGCTGAACCGCATCGAGCACGACAAGTTGCACCTGCGCAAGCTGCAGGGTGCGTTAAGGCGTATCAACGAAGGGGATTTTGGTTACTGCGAATCTTGCGGTGACGAGATTTCTCTCAAGCGGCTGCAGGCTCGTCCCGAGTCCCGCTTCTGCGTTGAATGCCAGAGTACCAAGGAATTCAACGACACTCACGTGTACCGTCGCGTTGCCTGATTCTTCTGTTAGACTCCGGGCAATTCCCGGATTCTACAGGAGAGCAGAGAGTGAAATGGTTCCTCAGACTGTGCTTGTGTCTGCCGTTGCTGGCACAAGCACAGACCCTCACGGTCAAGGTTCCCAGCCGACCAATCAACGATCTCGACAAGGAATATCAACTCAAACTGCTGGAACTGGCGCTGACACATGCCGGACAGCCGTTTCGCATCGAGCAGGTCGAACTCAACCTCAACCAGTACAGCCTGCAGCAACAGCTGAGCAAGGGAAAGACCATCAATGTATTCTGGATGGGTACCTCCAGCGCACTCGAATCCTCCCTCATTGCCGTCCCGATCCCGCTGTTTCGCGGTCTGGAAGGCCTGCGCCTCTCCTTCATCCACAGCGACGCTCAGGAGAAGTTCAACCAGATCAATTCGCTGGCCGATCTCAAGCAATTGAAAGCGGCACAAGGTGTGGGCTGGGCTGACAACAAGATCCTGGAAAACGCCGGCATCCCGACTTATTCCGGTCGCTACAGCACTCTGTTTCGTCTCATCAACGACGGCGACAAGCTCGATTTCTTCCCGCGCAGTCTGGTGGAGATCTTTGCCGAGCGCAGCGAACTGGTGGCGCAATACCCCAATCTGGTCATCGATCAGCGCCTGCTGATCCGCTATCCCTTTGCCGAGTTCTTTTTCGTCAGCCCCGAGTACCCCAAGCTGGCCAAGGCGATCCAGGCAGGGCTGGAACGGGCCTATGCCGATGGCAGCTTCATGACCTTCTTCCGTGAGAATCCCAAGATCCGTGAAGCCCTCGCCAGCGCCAATCTGGAGAAACGGGTCACCATTCAGCTCCCCAACCCGGACATGACCCCCTTGCTCAACAGTATTCCAGCCCAATATTGGGAGTATCCTCCGCGGTAACAGTGTTCGAACGGCATGCGCGTTGAGCGGCACTGGCATCACCGCCGGGATTATCCCCCGCCCATCAGGGACCGGGGGCAGACAGCCCTCTGAGGCAAGCGGGGTCGTGGCAGCCAGAGTGCCGGGATCGCGCCCTGCCTGCTGCTGACAACCCAAGGAAACCATATGCGAAACATGAATACAGGCCTGCTGCTGGCGGGCTGTCTGATGGCAATGCCAGCCCTGGCCGACAAGGCCGACCCCATAGGGGAGGTGAGTACCGCCTTCAAACTGTTCGGCCCCAACCACAAGATCCTGGTGGAAGCGTTCGATGACCCCAAAATCGCCGGCATTGCCTGCTACCTGGCACGCCCCAAAACCGGTGGCGTCAAAGGCGGGCTGGGACTGGCGGAAGATCCCTCTCACGCCTCGCTTTCCTGCCATCAGACTGGCCCCATCTCACTGCCTGCCAAGCTGAAGGCAGGGGAGGAGGTGTTCGATGTCAGCACCTCACTGGTGTTCAAGGAGCAGAAAGTGGTGCGTTTTTACGACGAAAAGCGCAATGCGCTGGTTTATCTGACCTACAGCACCAAATTGGTAGATGGTTCGTATAAAAGCGCAGTGAGTGCGGTTCCCATCATGCCATGGGGCTGAATCGGCCCCATTTATCCCGTGATGACGGCCCACATTTGTTGTAATTTAACTACATCATTATTTGCGGAGAGCACACCATGAAAGTCGCCGTTTTCAGTACCAAGAGCTACGACAAGGAACACTTCAATCAGGCCAACAGCCAGTACGGCTATGAGCTGGAGTTCTTCGACGTACGGCTGGAGGCCAAGACAGCCCGGTTGGCCCACGGCTTCCCCGTGGTGTGCCTGTTCGTCAATGACGACGCCGACCGGGAAGTGCTGACCGAGCTGGCGGCCAACGGCACCAAGGTCATCGCCCTGCGCTGTGCCGGTTACAACAATGTGGATCTGGCTGCCACCAAGGAGCTGGGGCTGAAAGTGGTACGGGTCCCCGCCTACTCTCCCGAAGCCGTTGCCGAACATGCGGTGGGGCTAATGATGACCCTCAACCGCCGCATTCATAAGGCCTATCAGCGCACCCGCGATGCCAACTTCTCGCTGGAGGGGCTGGTCGGCTTCAATATGCACGGTCGCACCGCCGGCATTATCGGCACCGGCAAGATCGGTATCGCCACCCTGCGCATCCTCAAGGGCTTTGGCATGCGTCTGCTGGTCAGCGATCCCTACCCGAGTCAGGCGGCCATCGACTTGGGTGCCGAGTACGTGGATCTCGACACCCTGTTCCGCCAGTCCGATGTCATCAGCCTGCACTGCCCGCTGTTCAAGGAGAACTATCACCTGCTGAACAAGGAGGCGTTCGCCAAGATGAAGGATGGCGTGATGATCATCAACACCAGCCGGGGCGGTCTGCTCGACTCCAACGCCGCCATAGAGGCGCTCAAGACCGCCCGTATCGGTGCCCTGGGGCTGGACGTCTATGAGGAAGAGGAAGACCTCTTCTTCTCCGACAAGTCCAACGAGGTGATCACCGATGACGTGTTCCGTCGTCTGTCGGCCTGCCACAACGTGCTGTTTACCGGCCATCAGGCCTTCCTGACCCGCGAGGCGCTGCACGCCATCGCCGATACCACCCTCGGCAACCTCAAGGCCATAGAGAGCCGAGGCCATAGCGACAACGAGGTGGAGTAATCCTCTCGCACCCGTAGCCATGAACGACAGAGGGAGCCATTCCCTCTGTTTTCCACACCGATATGCCCCCCCTGTGTATTTTCCCCTGCGACCTCAATATCCGGGGTACCGGGTTGTGAGACCCGACGTCATCGGGTAGGCTACCTGCCCTTTTTTATTCAGGAGTCTGGCTGCCCATGTTTATCGGATTTGATTACGGTACTTCCAACTGTGCCGTCGCCGTGATGGAACAAGGCAGCCCCAGGCTGCTGACTCTGGGCGGGTCCCGCTATCTCCCCTCCACTCTGCACGCCCCCCACAGAGACGCCATCGCCGGCCTGCTGGCCGAAGGGCTGGCACCAGCCCAGCAGGCCGAATACCTCAAGCTGCGCGGCCCTGTGGTTACCCGTGCCCAGGCGGTACGCCGCCAGATGCGGGAAGAGGGGCTGATCGACGAGCTCAGCTTCGGCGCTGCAGCGCTGGAGCGCTATCTGGAGGAGCCGGACGATGGCTATTACATCAAGTCACCGAAATCCTTCCTCGGCGCCTACGGCCTCAAGGCTCCCCAGATCGCCCTGTTCGAAGACATCGTCTGCGCCATGATGCTGCACGTACGCCGCGAGGCGGAGCAGCAGCTTGGCACTCAGGTGCGCCGCGCCGTGATAGGTCGACCGGTCAACTTTCAGGGGCTGGCAGGGGAAGATAGCAACAGGCAGGCCATCGCCATCCTGACCGAGGCGGCCCGTCTGGCCGGGTTCGAGCAGGTGGAGTTCCTCTATGAGCCCGTGGCGGCCGGCTTCGAGTTCGAGGCGCGGCTGGATGAAGACGCCGTCGTGCTGGTGGTGGATATCGGCGGCGGCACCACAGACTGCTCCATGCTGCGCATGGGCCCGAGCCATCGCGACCAGCTGGATCGCAGCGGCGATCTGCTCGGCCACAGCGGCCAGCGCATCGGCGGCAACGACTTCGATATCAGGCTGACGGTGGAAGGCATGATGCCGCTGCTCGGCATGCACGAAACCCTCAAGACCGGTAAACCGCTGCCTCACCCGCTGTTCTGGGATGCCGCAGCCATCAACGACGTCAGCGCCCAGGGCCGTTTCTACAGCCTGGATACCGCCCGTCAGCTGCAGGATTTGCAGCTCGACAGCCTGCCGGGCAGCAAACTGGGACGGCTGGCCAATCTGCGCGCTCACAAACTGAGCCACCAGCTGGTATGGCGTGCCGAGCAGGGCAAAATCGCCCTCTCGGAGCAGGAGCTGAATCGCCAATCCCTGAGTGAACTGGAGAAGGGGCTGGAAGCCGAGCTCAATCGTGAACAGCTGGCCAGCGCCTCTGCCCTGCTGCTGGAGAAGATTGGCGAGCTGATGGACGAAGCCATTACCAATGCAGGAGTGCAGCCGGACCGCATCTTCGTCACCGGCGGCAGCGCCCGTTCACCGCTGATCGCCGCCTTTATTCGTCAGAAGTTGCCCACCATTCCGCTTGAAGGTGGCGATGACTTCGGCTCGGTGGCGGCAGGACTCGCTCGTTATGCCGCACGTCTGTTCGCTGACTGAGGCCCGCAGTTCCACCTCACGGAGACAGAGGCGATAAGTGTTCTTATCGCCTGTTCAGCATCGAACGCATCCCGATCACGGCAAGGTGTTGCCATTTAACGACACAGGGCTGACTCACAGGACGACAGAAGCAGTCGGGGTCGGCTCCCCTCGCCCTGCCCCGGGGACGGCGCAGGAGGTATGCTTGTTGCTCCCACTACCGGAGCCCTTCCATGCCCAGATTCCTGCTACTGCTGCTTGCCCTGTTCCTGCTCAGCGCCTGCAGCAGTACCCCCTCGTTCGTTCAGCAAGACTTGCAGCATCATCACTGGGTGCTCGACAAGCTGGATGGCCAGGCCATTGCGGCCTCCCGCGACAATCCGCCCGATTTCGAGATAGGTGAACACTTCACCGTCAACGGTATCGCTGGTTGCAACCGCTACTTCGGCCAGGGCCACCTCGAGGGCGACAGATTCTGGGTTACCAGCCTCGGCAGTACCGAGATGGCCTGTCAGGCTCCTCTCGACGCCATAGAGCAGGCAGTCATCACCACACTGCTCGAAGGCGCCACCCTGAGCGGCACCACCCAGACCTTGATCCTGAAGGGGAAACAGCACAGTTTGGAATACACCTTGCGTGACTGGGTGCTATAAGCGCGGTTGTCTGCCGGCGTCAAACTGACTCAATTGCGGTCGGAACTGCACATCAACAGACCCTCGTGCTCACGAAACCGGCATCACAAACAGGAACAAGTGTCCCGCCTGTGGCACAATATGAGGCAGTGCTCGCAATGGAGGCTGCCTCAGCCATGTCGATGGATCGTCTGTTTGACAAGATCAAACAACTCCCCACTATTCCGCAGCTGCTGCATGAGTTGATGCAGAGTTTCAGCGATGAAAATGCCCGTATCGACCAGATAGCGGGCAAAATCGCCATGGACCAGGTGATCAGCGTCAAGGTGCTGCGGATGGCCAACTCGGCCGCCCTGCGCCGTGGTAATGATGTCACTTCCATCGAGCAGGCGGTGATCCGCCTCGGTTTCAACCGGTTACGCTCCGTGGTGGTCGCCTCCGGCATCATAGGCACCTTCAAGGCCCCCCCCAGCTTCGACAAGAACAAGTTCTGGACCGAGACCTTCCAGGTTGCCACTATCGCCAAGACCCTGGCCCAAGAGGCCAAGGTGCTGGATCCCGAGACCGCCTTTACCTGTGCCCTGATCCACAACATAGGTGAGCTGCTTATCCAGAGCACACTGCCGGAAGAGGCCGAGCTCATCAATATGGCGATCCAGAAGGGGAGCAGCCGGGTAGAGGCCCAACGGGAGATGCTGGGGTACGACTATGCCCAGCTCGGTGCCGAACTGGCGCGGCGCTGGAACCTGTCGGAAGCCTTCGTCGATGCCATCTCCCAGCAGCTGGATCCCCTCTCCTACGATCCGGTCAGCAAAGAGGCGGTGCTGATCCGGCTCGCCGTCTTCATCTCCTTCGCCTGGAATGCGGGCGTGCCCGCCCAGGCCATCATTGCCCGTTTCCCCAAGCCGCTTGCCGACCAGCTGGGACTGGATCCCAAATCGCTGGCAGGCCAGCTCGAAACGCTTCACGAACAGGGTAATGCCCTCGCCGACCTTCTGACTCAATAAGCACTCATGACCCATCCATTTCTGTTTCATCCCCAGGTGGCGCCCTGGTTCAAAGAGAGCGCCGACAGCTTGCAACTCACCCTGTTCAGCAAGCTGGATGCCCCGATCCGGGAGGTGTGGCTGCGCCACGAACCGGACAACGAAGAGTACCTGCTGGCGATGACGCCAGTCTCGACCCGGGACAGATTGCAGGTGTGGCAAGCCACATTACCACTGATCAAAGGGCAGGATATCCACCTCTATTGCTTCAAATGCCTGACCGATGAGGAGCAGTGGTGGTTGCACGGCGCTGGCGTCAGCTCGGCCATGCCGCCTCGGGAGCAGCACTTTCGTTTCAACAGCCTGCACCAGCCGCCAGCCTGGGTACAGGATCAGGTGTTCTATCAGATATTTCCCGACCGCTTCTGCAACGGCGATCCGGCCTTGAGCGTGAAGCATCATGAATACGAGTACAGAGGCAAGGCGGTGATCAGCAAGGGGTGGGGTGAGCCGGTCAGCCGCCACGAAGAGGGGCTCGGCGCCTGTGAGTTTTACGGCGGGGACCTGGCGGGGATAGATGCCAAGCTGCACTATCTGCAATCCCTCGGGGTCACGGCGCTCTACCTCAACCCCATCTTCGATTCGCCGAGCAACCACAAGTACGATACCCAGGACTACTTCAAGGTCGATGCCCACCTCGGCAGCAATGCACAGTTCGCCGAGCTGACCCGCAACCTGCACCAGCGCGGCATGAAGATCATTCTGGATGCGGTAGTCAACCACACCTCGACCCAGCACCCCTGGTTTTGCCCGCCACAGGGCGCCCAGAGCAACCCGGACTCACCGTGGCGCAGCTTCTACACCTTTGACAACGAAGGGGACTATGTCAGCTGGAAAGGGATCCGCAGCCTGCCCAAGCTCGACTTCTCCAGCGAGCAGGTACAGGACGCTATCTATCGCGCCGACGACGCCATACTGCGCTACTGGATGCGGGCACCCTACCAGATAGACGGCTGGCGCTTTGACGTCATCCACATGCTGGGGGAGCGTGGTACTGCCGAGGGCAATCGCGGCCATGTGCGTGCCATTCGCGGCGCCGTGAAGCAGGAAAACCCGGATGCCTATGTGCTCGGCGAGCACTTCTTCGAGGCGAGCCAGTGGCTGCAGGGGGATCAGGAGGATGGCGCCATGAACTACTATGGTTTTGCCCACCCTATCCGCGCCTTCCTGGCCGGGCAGGACATTGCTTACCACCCCATCAAGATCAGCGCCGAGGAGCTGGACAGCTGGCTCAAGCTGGCACGGGCTCATATCCCGTTCAAGAATCAGCTGGCCCAGTTCAACCTGCTGGACAGCCACGATACCGCCCGCTTCCTCCATCTGCTGGGAGAGGACAAGCAACGGATGCAGCTGGCCGCCACCTTGCTGCTCACCTATATCGGCGTACCGTCCATCTACTACGGCGACGAAGTTGGGCTCTCCGGTGGCAAGGACCCGGATTGCCGCCGCTGCTTCCCGTGGGAGACCACGGCCTGGGACCACGTACTGCACGATCACTACCGCCGGCTGATCCAGATCCGCAAGCAGCGGCCTGCTCTGCGCCGTGGCGATATCCAGACCCTTTATGCCGGCCCTCACAGCTATGTGTTCGCTCGAACCCTGCAAAGCGATCAAGTGGTGGTCGCCTGCAACCGTCATCCGACCGAGCCGCGCACCATCAGCCTGCCGTTGTGGCAGACCGCCAGCCCCGCCAGCCGCTTCACCGATGCCTTCAACGGTGACAAGTACGAAGTGGTACAGGGACAGGTACAAGTGACCATACCCGCCAACTCGGCCAGAGTGCTGCTCTCCAGCTAAGCGTCAAAAAAGCGGAACCGGATGTTCCGCTTTTTGTTAAAGCATCAGAGATCGCATAAAGTTGTTTGAGCTGGGTTGGATTTCTCTATGAATCATCTAGTTAGTTCACTCATAGTGGAATAAAACTGGCATCATACAAAACTGCTTCCAGCCCTTTTCGGCTAAACTGGTTCCAGGCACATATATTGCTTGCCTCTTGGCATCACTAGCGAGAATCCGTCATGTTCGACAATAAGACCCTATTGATTACCGGCGGCACTGGCTCGTTTGGCAAGATGCTGGTCAAGACAGTGCTGGAACGCTACAAGCCGAAGCGGCTCATCATCTACTCCCGCGACGAACTGAAGCAGTTCGAGATGCAACAGGTGTTCAACGACCCCTGCATGCGCTATTTCATCGGGGATGTGAGGGATGCCAACCGGCTGAACATGGCGATGCGCGGCGTCGATTACGTCGTGCACGCGGCCGCGCTCAAGCAGGTCCCCGCTGCTGAATATAACCCCATGGAGTGCATCAAGACCAACATTCATGGGGCGGAGAACGTCATCCAGGCCGCCTTGCTCAATCAGGTCAAGAAGGTGATTGCCCTCTCTACCGACAAGGCTGCCAACCCGATCAACCTGTATGGCGCCACCAAGCTGGCTTCCGACAAGCTGTTCGTGGCGGCCAACAACATTGCAGGCCAGGATCCGACCCGCTTCGCGGTGGTGCGCTATGGCAATGTGGTGGGTTCACGCGGCTCAGTGGTGCCCTTCTTCCAAAAACGCATAGACCAGGGTGCCAGCACACTGCCCATCACTCATGCCGAGATGACCCGTTTCTGGATCACCCTGCCGCAAGGAGTGGATTTTGTGATGAACAACTTCCCGAGGATGAAGGGCGGCGAGATCTTCGTGCCCAAGCTGCCCTCGGTACGGATCACCGACCTGGCTACCGCCATGGCGCCCCAGCTGGCCCAGGAAATTATCGGTATTCGCCCCGGTGAGAAGTTGCATGAAGTGATGTGCCCTTCCGACGACTCCTATCACACCTTCGAGTTCGACGACTTCTTCATCATCGGCCCCACTATCAATTTCAATAATCGCAACAATGACTTCTCAGTCACAGCTGCAGGCGAGAAGGGGGTCATGGTCGAACAGGGTTTCGAATATAACTCCCGCAACAACAGCGACTTCCTGACGGTGGCCCAGCTAAAAGAGTTGAATGACAAGGTGGTAATGGAATGATCCCATACGGCAGACAGTCGATCAGCGAGGCGGATATCGAAGCCGTGGTCGAGGTGCTTAGGTCCGATTTCCTGACTCAGGGCCCAGTCGTTCCTCGCTTCGAGCAAGCAGTCGCCGATTACTGTGGCGCACGCTTTGGCGTCGCCGTGAACTCGGGTACGGCCGCTCTGCACATCGCTTGTCTGGCTCTGGGTGTCGGCCCGGGAGACTGGGTCTGGACCTCCCCCATCAGCTTTGTAGCCTCGGCGAACTGCGCACTTTATTGTGGCGCTCAGGTTGACTTCGTCGACATAGAGCCGGATACCGGCAACATGTGCGCACTGGAGCTGGAGCGCAAACTGATTGTCGCCAAGGCGGAAGGATGCCTGCCCAAGGTAGTGATTCCGGTGCACTTCGCGGGCTTGCCCTGCGATATGAAAGAGATCCACCGTCTGGGCCGGGAGTACGGTTTTCGCATCATAGAAGATGCCTGCCACGCCCTCGGCGCCCGCTATCACGGCGAACCGACCGGCAATGGCCGCTACAGCGACATCACAGTCTTCAGCTTCCATCCGGTGAAAATCATCACCACCGGCGAAGGCGGCATGGCCATGACCAATGACCCAGCATTGGCCAAAACCATGCGCATGCTGCGCAGCCATGGTATCACCCGTGAACCGGAAGATTTCATCAACGAACCGGACGGCCCCTGGTACTACGAGCAACAGATGCTGGGTTTCAACTACCGGATGACAGATATCCAGGCGGCGTTAGGGCTGAGCCAGATGAGCCAGCTAGAGTTTTTTTTAGAGAAGCGCCGGAATATCGCGGCCCGCTATCAGGCCAATCGGCCATGTCCAGAACTGGAGATCCTCGCCAATCGCGAAGGTCGCATCAGTGCATGGCATCTGTTTGTCATCAAGATAACCCCAGACATGCGAAAATCCCTCTTTGAACGACTTAGACAACAGGGTATTGGAGTTAACGTTCATTACATGAACATAACCAACCAACCGTATTATAAAAAAGCCACTTGCATTACCCCCTTGCAAGCTGAGTCTTTTGCTGACCGAGTAATCTCCATCCCTATTTATTATGGATTAGGTGCTGGCCAAGACGATGTCATTTCTAAGTTGAGAACAGCGCTGAGTGTTGTTCATCCATTAGAACCTTAAGATGCCAGAACATATTTCAGCACCATAACGCTAGCATTATTAAATAAGGTCTCGCCAATCATGGCTCCAGCCGACTTCACGGGTTTTAGAGTCGTATAGCGTGATATCCTGCGGCTCATCCACTTCGACCCATCCTCCATCAATGGGTACAACTGCAATCGACTGTCCTGAATTAAGCAGCCTTTGAAGCAACGAAGTCATATCCATCCTGTCTAGCACAACCTCATCCAAGGTCGCGACCAGTGAGCAGACCGCGCGCCAGCCGGCTGGCGTAAACTTGAGTAACCCCATGTACTGGCCCTGGATATCCGCTACGTCCAACACTTTGTCACCAATACTGAGCAGCTGGCCATCACGGTGCCGAAAGCTCTCCGCATCCAATAATGGATCCTCAAAACGTGCTGACCAAAGCTCGAACCAACGAGTGTCAAACGTGATGGCAATATTTGCATCAAGAGCCATTAATCGGCGTACCGAATCTGGGCGGTAAGCGATATCACCGTAGCTGATAATATGGGTATCTTCAGCCAGTGTGGCACTAGCACACAGCAAACTGCGAACCATATTGGTCTCTTGCCATCGAGGATTATGATGACAAGTTCTACCATAATGGGCCAATGCCTTCGCACAATAGCCAGTCACCAGACTAATCTCTGACACCCCCGCGCGCTCCAACGCCATCATCTGCCACTCCAGCAGAGATTTTCCGGCAAGGATGGTCAAGGGCTTTGGCTTATGCTCGGTTAGACTGCCTAGCCGAGAACCGCGGCCAGCGGCCAGTATGATTGCTTTCATTCACTCAACCTCGAATAACCAACAAAAGAGCGCCCTGTCCATAGGCGAAAGAGTTATCTCACGCTCGGGGTGCCACATAATACCGACCCAAGGCAAGGTATTGTGTACAAAGGCTTCGCAGGTGTCTGCATGCCAAGCCAACGGTTGCCACCCGGCAGCTGGACTTTTTATCCCCCAGCGATGAAAAGAATTGACCTCAAGACACGATACAGCCAACGCCCAAGGCAAAGGGGCTGAAACCGTCACCTCATGGCGACAAGCTGTATGCTCCTCCCCCAGTGGCACCAGTTGGCCGCCAGCAAAAGTGTGCATAAATTGCATGCCACGACACACGCCAAGCACAGGCCATTGGTGCTGGGTAGCATATGCCAGCAGCGTGTGTTCGGTCACGTCTCTGGCCGAGTATGTTCCCACATCATCACCGCCAGTCAGAATGAGGGCATTCACTCCGTGGCATTCTGCATAGGAAATCGTATCGGCGCCGAGGTTTGGCAGTAACAGCCATTGAAAGCCAATATCCAGTGCGCCAAGCAGCCGATACCAATCCCGTGCAATTCCGTCACGACGCTCGTTATACCCTTGGGCATCACAGCCCCGGGTGGTAATTCCGATGCGTCTCATACCAGTGTCACCGTTTTGTCGCGGCAATTGAGTACACCTTGCCGTCCGCTCTGCAAGCGGCTGAACAATTGCTCGCCACAGCCAATGGCCGCCGGGATACCAAATTCAGCGCAGCGAATCGCCATATGAGAATTGACACCGCCATACTGAGTGATCAGTCCGGCAATACCTCGGGTAAAAATCCAGTCATAGCCTGGGTCGGCGTTTTCGATACACACTATTTTACCGCCAAGCCCCAAGGATGACTGGGTATTGGCCGACAGCACTTGCAGCTGTGCCTCAATGCACTGCTGGCCGACAAAATTGGCCAGCGCCCGGTGCATGGGTGCCACAAATACTTCTGAAGGATCCAGCACTAAGTGGCTAAGCGTTATCAGTTCCGCGTCTGCACACCGGGATTTTGCTTGGCTGACCTCATTCAGGAGGTGGCGATCCAGATCATCGAGCTGTGGGTCGGTAATCAGACCCAGCAAGTGGTCAATTCCGAGATATGACAGGTCATCCCGAGACAGGCCATTGTTAGCGCCCCACAAAGTCAGAGCAGCCAAGGCATCGGACAAATCCCGGGTAAAGACAAGTTTTGCGTATTCCCGTCCGGCAATAGCTTTTTGGGCATAACTGAAGAACTCATCGGCGCTGATGCCCCAATCCTCTTCCGCGAGCAAGGTACCCATGGCCTCGGTCTCCTCCCAGGTCCAGGCAAAGGAATCGCAGACACTAGATGACATCCTCAGTGCGCTGTCGATAAACAGGTCCGAGCGCTCATCATACCGTAGCGAGGTAATGTCATAGGTGCCCGGACGCAGGTGGCCGAACCTTACCAGAAATGCCTCCGGTGTCATTCTGCTGTCGCAAACCGCTTGAAAGTCTCGGGTCAGCTCGCCTGAAACTGTGGTAATTGTTGTCTTCCACTGAGCAATACGAGTTTCGCTAAGGACTTTCAGCCGTCTGGCCGAGCGCAACAATGACTCAGCCACAAACCCATGGCGAGCAATAATTGCGAAATGGAAGGTGCCCCATTGCCGACACTCCTGCAGCAAATCCCGGACCCGTTCCAACCCCAAATCTGCAGCACCTGTGAGACCATCGGCTGACAATTGCTGCTGTTCGCGCGCTGCAATGTGATCTAACGAATCATTCAGCCCTCCAGGGCCTTGTTTGGTGAGTATTGACTTGGTCAACCCAAACAGTGCTGTGCGGTAAGCGGATAGAGACTCACTCGAAAGCAAACCTGGATAGCGGCTGGCAAATTGGCTGTCAAAATCGAAATCAAAACAGGTGGACACAATTTCAAACTCCACCTTGTCATGCAACTGGGGATTACGGGCCAATCGAGCTACCCAAGCATCAATCAGCAGTGATGCTGTATTGGGGGCAAGTTGCTGTGGCAAAAACGAATTAAAGCTGGCCCGGACATCAATAAAAGGGTGCTGACCCACCATCAACATCAGAGGCTGATGCCTGGGATGATGGTAACCCATGGCCGCACGGGCCTCCCGCCAGATGCTGTCAGTCACTAGCAGTCGGTACAGACTGGCGGCCAGGGGACGAGGGTTGGTACCGATAATTTCGGCAGGATTCCAATCAGGCATAGCCCCCAACACACTGAGCTCTCCATACAAGCCTGGCTTGGGCCCCAGCTGCCTTTCAAGATATGCCCGGACATGAGCCAATTGTCTGGCCACTCGCCGCTCGGTGACCGGATGCCACTGGCGGTACAAGCTGATGCGCCTGACCTGGAAAATATACACAACACCCTGATTATCCAAGGCAAACTCAATGTCCAGCGGCACCCCACCACACAGGTCTTCCAGCTCCCGGCAGGCCGCTATCAGTACACGCAATCGGGGGGAGCGAATCGCCTCAAGTGCGCAGCCCCGATATACCATCACGGATTTCTCCACCCCACAGCCACCCGTAATGGTGTCTGTCTTACCACTTTCATCGTCGTAGTTGATGTTGTAGTAGGGAGCACCGTGCTGAATATCGTGGGTCATCACCACCCCGCTCATTTGAATATCACCGAGCATGGGCTGGACAAGGATTTGATTACGCAAATCCGGCATTTTATCAAACGAAGCAACCACTACATTAATGGCGTCGCATAGAGCCTCGGCACAGGAGGCATCCACATTTAAGCAACTGGTGAAGGTACCTGCCATGGAACTGGTATCACCGTCCTCCTGCAGCGCACTGGATCTGACCACTACATGTGACGCCGTCAAGGCAGCTACTTTAGCCAGACATTGCTGTGGAGAGGACTGCCACTGTGCCACCATAAAATACTGCAAGGGTAGTATCTTGGCTTGCTTCAGTAGCGGCATCAATCGCTGGAGTGTTTCGGATTTAGTACCAAAAGAAAAGGTTCTCTGGGTCATGATGACCCCCTGTGACTATCCACTTTTTTAAGTGCCAGATGTTTGAGTACTGGATGAATAACAAAATACGCTGGCATCAACTCTTTCTGGGGCTGTGAACTGGGTAATTGCCCCGTAACTTGGTAATGGGCCAGAACCGCCGTCAATAGATCGGCTCGGATAAGATTGTCATACAAGTAATCAACATCCATGCCAGACGGTGGCATAGGATATTCCCGACTGGCAATCAATGGACCAGTATCTATGGTCTGCGTTAGCAGAATGGCACTTGCCGCACAGCCGTTATGTTCCAGTATTTCATGATACAGGGTGGTACTTCCGCGGTAACGGGGCAGCAGACCACTGTGAATATGTAGCACGCGTGCAATATTCAGCAAAACATCAGGAACCAGCTGACCACCATAACCTGAGTACACAATCAGGCTTGATGACATCAGTCCAAGACAGGAAAGCAACGCCTCGCTGTCCAATGCCCGATCTGCCACAGTAACAAAAGGCCAATCGGCAGCCTTCAACGAATCTTCCACCTGGATTGACAGGTCCGGGCAAAACCACGGCAGCATCCGGACCGATAAATCGCGCTGACTAGAAGGTATGTTGGATCTATCCCCGTACAAAATGACGCCCTGGGGACGCAAGTCCGCATGTATCAATGCCTGCACATAAGCGGCCGTGCGTGCCGTTTGGGCACACAGTAACACGACACCATCAAGCATGCTCATTGGCACTCCTCCATCAGCGCCGTCACTTGGGCACGTTCCAGCGTAATCAGCGCTGCTACACCAGCCTGCACCGATGCAGACAAACCCAGCACCACTGAGCAGAGGGTATCGAGTAGCTTAATGGCGACACTCAGCCAAAAGGTGCAGCGTTGCTGGCACCACAGCTGCAGTGCCACTTCAGCCAGCAGTAGATAAGGCCCTGGAACCCGATATTCCACGCTACAGTGTTTGTGGGGAGCGTCAGACTCATAAGCACCGTATAGCCGCTTGCTAACCTCGAACTTTT
Organism: Aeromonas salmonicida; assembly: GCF_028355655.1. Classification (NCBI taxonomy): domain Bacteria; kingdom Pseudomonadati; phylum Pseudomonadota; class Gammaproteobacteria; order Aeromonadales; family Aeromonadaceae; genus Aeromonas; species Aeromonas salmonicida. The sequence goes on from NZ_CP110645.1 coordinate 4,629,270, forward strand.
TTACCAGCACCAGTGCCCAGTAAACTTCCGCCTGAGTCACGACCTCTCCCTTCCTGAGCTTTGTCACCAAAGGCCAAAGACGCCGGATCGTATCGCATTCATCCTCTGGCATTTGCCACAATACGGGAGCAGGCATCTGCTCAAGCAGACTGCCGCGCTGATGAAAATAAGCACCGATAAAGACATCGCCCTGCCACTGGGAATACTGGTAGCTCTGAATATGAGTCAGGTTGTCTTCGGTAACATAGGGATAAGTTATATTGCCTGTCATCACGCCTCTCCAATGACGCCTATCGAGGCTATGATAGCGTCAACATAGCGGGAAATTTCAGCCTGTTCGAAGTTATTATTGATAATTAAATCGGGGGATACTGGTTTGTCATATGGTAAGTCTATGCCGACCACATTATTAATTTCACCATTGATTGCAGATTTGTATAGTGACTTATTGTCCCGTTCTATCAATACCTCTAGAGGAACATCAATGAAAACTTCCATAAAATGTGAGTAGCAATCTCTATTTAACGCTGTGATATCGGGAAACATGGAAATAACACAGCAGACAACATTGATACCCTGAGAATCCAGCCAGCCACACAAACGATGCATCCGCTCACCACTCAATCGGCGCCCTGCAAGGGAATAATCTGAGGATTGAGCGTCATGAGAGAACAGTGCACGTACCTCGTCTCCATCCAAAAATAACGTCGCAGCATTGTCAGTTTTCAGTCTTCTATAAAGTGAACGCCCAATTGTTGTTTTACCCGAGCCGGACAACCCCACCAACCAAATAACCATTTAATCACCCTATGTTATTCTTGGATAGAATGTCACTGAGTCTACGCCAGCGCCAGTATCGTTCAGATTTGTCATGAATAAAAACATTAAATAGCTGAGGGAAGGCACTCTTTAATTTGTTGCGCCATGTCAACTGCTTTTCAATAAACATAAACGCGATATCAGCATTGCATACAATACCTTCAAAATAGAATAAATCGGAGTTTGGTTTAATTCCGGCGGTATCTCTCACCCATATATCTTTACCATCCGCTTGTATCTTTTCGTAGAAAATCAAAAACTCAGGCTGAGACAAATATCGAATATCTTTACCTGTCCCAACTTGTGTATCAATGGATGAAGAAACGCTGAATGAATAATCAATAATAGAAATGTCACTTTTTGACATCAGCCCAAACAGTTGATCTGCTGTTCTGATGGCATACAACAATGTGATCCCTTTTGCAAAAAACACATTCAAATGACTTGGAAGCTCATTTACATCCTCAAAAACAGAAACATCATGAGAGCTGTGAAGCATTCTAGCCAAGATATTAAAATACTCAGAAATATCAACACCAATCCATCTAACCGCTGTCAAGTCTATTCTTTTTTGACGAGCTAACATCAATGCATTTAGCTCCGTTAAAAAATGCATCCCATCGATACAACCAAATAACGTCTGCCCAAGTTCAAAAAAACTCCCTTGGCATAACTCCAAAGCAATCAACTTATTACAGTTAAATACCAAGTCATCTTTATGATGTATCTCGTTCACAAAAATATGCTCTACTGACTCAAGCTGCCTGCGTGAGAGTGCTACCGTCATTTTATTATAAGCAACGATATCATTAGCATACCTTGCGCCCATCAACCACTCATAGGCTTTTTCATGGGTTCTAAAATCATAAACTTGTCGAGAACCAGATACGGGGTCAACACTGCCAAACTCGAGATAACTGAATGCATTCATTAAACGCCTACCTTTGACATCAGTGTCAACAGTCAAAATGAACTTTTGATACACGGGTATACCTGTGAGTAATCCGCGGGCTCAAATTCACAATGCTATTACAGAAAACTCATTAATTCCGATTCAGCCTCATCAATAACTCCAGCTAAAAGAATGGCCGTAGGCGCGTCTGGGCAGACCGCCAGAATGTCAACCGTTCCGCTAGTGTAGCTAGAGTGCAAAAGCTGACTCATAATTTCTTTAACCGATGAATTGGAACAAATCACAATCTGATAAGCATCGGCTAGGGCATGTTCAGGGGCTACAATTCGGTGTCCTGCCAATATTTCTCCCCAGCGACTAGGGTGGCTATCCACAATGGCATTTATCATACCGACCTGTGCACCAAGGGTATCGATCACTCGTTGGGCTACCAACCCGGAACCATACAACACCAGACCATTTTCCGGTTCAACAAACTTGAGCTGTGACAGACTGAAAAATGTCAGGACGTCTGTAGGCACAGCCGCTACCACATCCGGCAGCGGTACCGAAAACAGCTCATGTCGATGGCGCCACCAGGCGTTGAACACTGACTTGTCTCCCGACACCGACAGCACTTTTTCCTGCAAGCGTTGCTCGGCTATCGGCAAATAGTAAGAGGCAAGAGTCGTGGGTCGACAAAAGCTCTCAACTTCCATCAGTTGGGCAAGTTGCCAGTTAGGAAATCGTTCTGCTAGAGCAACAAAAAATAGATTGGCTATCTGCCCCTTGATCAGCGCCAACACAATATCCAGCACTGTCAGAGGTATACACGCGTCACCCAATGGTGCTTCCAACGGATAGTAACGGCAATCCGCCATGGGTTGATGGGCCAAGATTGCTGGCAATCTGGCAACAAAACTGCTTACGGCGTTACCGGCATTGTAAACTTGAGCGATGTTGCAACTACTGTGCAACCGATTGTTCAGGGCACCTGCCACCTTGGATGCCAAGTCCCTCCAGCTCACTTCCAAGCCATGGCCATATCCTGTGGCTGACATTCCGTCTGGAGACACCCTCAGCATCGGCTTGCCAGTACTCATGGGAAACAAATGATTCTGGTATTCCCGGTGGCAGATCATGACAGCACCACAGGCATAATCTGAGATATAGGAGTCACTATCGCTGAAGTAAAAATGCTCAAAGCTATCACCAAATGCCTTGGCTTCCAGAATCAGTGGATGTTGCCTGTCCAAATGATGAGGACGAAAAACCACCCGTGTAGAGGGAAAAAGCTCAAGCAGTTTTTGCAACGTTGGCAGCAATAACTGGCTGACCCATTCAGGCTCAAGCGACAGCAGCGATAGGTGATAGATGATACAACGTGGCTCATTCCTATGAGCCTCTATTGCTCTGAGCATGGCATCGAGCTTTGGAACCCCAAACGGGATCTCGCAAATAAATTCGGAGCAGTGATTACGCAGTGAGGAATGAAAGCGGTTAACAAATCGCAGCTCTTCCAGTGGCGGCCTTTTTACTGGGGCGAGTACATAATCGAAGCAATAACCTCCACCGTAAATCTCCACCGTTTTTTCCAGTGGAATATCTGTGCCGTGAGGTAGCCCGATACGAACAATATCTCTGGGCAAGTCGCTATACAGCCCGTAGTTTGACTCTGGGCAAATAAAGCAGTCAAAAGCCGAGAGTGCGGAATCCCCTTCAGCAAACACAACCAGTGGCACGCTGAGAAAGTATGCTTCATACCAGTAGGACGCTTGTCGATATTCATTCTCGGTAACCAGTGCGCAAGCCTGAATTCCCGAAAAAGTCTGCAATTGTGACAAAAACTCCAGAGCCTGATTAGCCGCAGCACTAAAGCCAATGCGAAAACCGATACGCAGCCAGGATGAGTTTTCCGGTAACACCGCAAACCATGCAGCCAATCCTTGATATATTGGCATAACTACTTAATCCGTTTTAGAAAACCATCTGGCGCTACGGTAATCTGCAACTTGGCTGGTATCGCAGTATCGATGACGAATTGATCATGCTCATTAAGATATTGCCACACGGCCGTCTTAGGATTATTACCTTTACCCCAGGGACGTCCTTGGCAGAACTCATCCGGCATATGCTCAATAACCGAATCAAAAACAATGCAGTAACTACCTTTTGATACCAATGGAGCATAGGCCTCTAGCTCGGCCAATACATGCTCATGAGTGTGATTGCTGTCAAGGCACACAAGGATACGTTCATAAGAACGTGACAACGCTTTGACCTTTTCGACAACTTCAGATGCAATACTGGAACCCTCAATCATTTCAATACGTGAACGCATGGGATGAGCATCGATAACCTCACGGTTGTGAGAACGAATGTCTATATCGATACCAATCACTTTGCGTCTCGATACCCTCGGATCAATCATCTGCCCCGTCTCGATGGCATCACACATATCCAACTGCGCCAACATCGATGCGCTGAAAACCAGTGAGCCACCATGTGCAATCCCTGTTTCGATAATTAGATCTGGCCTGACCTGCCAAATGATTTCTTGCATCGCAATTATATCTTGAGGATATTGAATAATGGGACGACCCATCCATTGAAAATTATAGGTATACGAGCCAACCCGAGCCACCTCAAGCATCCAGTGCAGAGATGTATCAAAGAGTCCATAGTCCTGTTCTAGTCGTTGAATATTTTCTGCTACTTGCATTTTGAATTCTACACTCGGGTCCATGAACGACTCCTGTCATCTTTCAATATTTACAAAATCTATTCGGCCACCAATTTGCGCGCCAAGACGCAAATTTTCATAGCAAAATGCTTCTAGTCCAAAGTTTTTCATTGCCAGAATGGTACGATCCAGATCGTACTCTAGCCGCCTTAAGCGGACGTGTTTTCCATCAAATAACGCATAACCAGTGCGCCAATCTCCATCTCGAGGTTGTCCAACCGAGCCTGGATTACAATAGCAACCATTATCAAAATACACTAACGACTGTACATGGGTATGACCTGAAAACAGCCACCGTTTTCCCAATGGAATTAGGTCACGATGCAATCGATACAAATACTGGTCCTGTAGGTCATCTGGACCTCCGTGTACCATCAGAACATCCTCAAATTCGATTTTACTGACCGAATTTGCCAACCATGCAAGATGCCGCTCACCTAAGCTGTTTTTTTGCAAGGCTATAATCTGGCTCACCACTTTTGATCGTGGACAATCCTCATTATTAATAATGTAGCGATCGTGATTCCCCAAAATATTTATTGCCGACAATTTTTTTAATAAATCTATACATTCTGGCACTTGAGCCCCGTAACCAGCAACATCACCCAGAGAAATAAATTGTGTAGCTCCTTGTGACTGGGCATCTTCGACAACGGCCTCAAGTGCAGAAAAATTACCATGAATATCAGTTAATATTGCTATCATATTCAACTCTATCAGCAAAATAACGCCAACCTATTCCTTTGCGAATCCTAGGCATATCTGGACGAATACCATTACAATAATACTTGATAGACATATCTGCTTCATTGAAACCAAAGGCAGTTCTCAAAGAGTTACTACTCGAGAAGCGGGGATTTATTTCCAACAAGTATGCTTTCCCATCTGATATCCTGAATTGAAAATTCGTGGGACCTTCTGGCTGATAATATACACAAAGCTTTCTGATCACATCATCCATAACTGGAATTTCCCCAACCACTTCAGCCTGCTGTGTACAACCAGCATTGGCTAATCTACGCAATAAACGGAGTGGCCCAATATAATGACCATTTCCAAAACCAAATATTCCTACGGTATATTCTTGCTCATCACAGCCGACATATTTCTGTAACATCCACTCAGCATCACACTTTGCAGAAAAGTAATTAAAGTCTAACTCATCCTCAATAATATGAATTCCCTGAGATCCACTTCCCTCAAGGGGTTTGAAAATAAAAGGTGGGGACCCAAGGGTGTAGATAGCAGTTGTCCAACTGTTAGGACGACAACTTGGAATAACCTCAATGTCCAACTGTGAAATGTCCTGATGAAATAGCCATTTATTAGTTGTTGCCCGCAATAGCTTCGGAGAGTTTAGAGCGACAGATACTCCTAATGTATGAAATAATTCCCTATGCATGTTGAAAAAACGGATATCTGCATCTACACCAGGAAAAATTAAACTTACTTGATGTCGGGAAACTAATTCAGCCCAAAAATCTAAATAACTTTGGCTAGCCTCATCACATTCTGGTTTTGACTCAAAATCATCAACTATCTGTCGGGAAGAACTACGAGGATTTCTATCAACACCCACAATTTTCACGCCCGACTCAATAGCTCTTAGGCTGGATATGATCCCCTGACCGATAATGGCACCAATACCTGTAACAATAATAGTTAATCGATGAGTCATGACACGTCCATTGGCCCAAAGGCCGGCGCAGTTTTAGCAGATTTGATTCTGCTAATATCATCTAGAATAGCAATTTTAGGGAAATACCCCAATCTCTTGTAAAGAGTAAAATCCTCACTAAATTTAACATGTCTAAATGGTTTTTTTGAAGAGTCTAAGGTTACCTTTCCCCCAGCGTTAAATAAAGAAAAAGCTCGTAATGCCAATGTAAACATATCAATAGACACTTGAGCACAGGCCGGATAAATACCAGACAACCGATTTTCTGCTGCCAGTAACATCAAGGTAGCTGCATCTTCGACATGCAAAAAATTCCTAGGCCCCAAGGAAACTGGCATATTCAGATCCATACCCCGAGAGGCATATGCAATGATACGTCCAACCCAAGGCTGGTGAACACAGCATAGCCCCTCATCATCCCAGAGTTGAGTCAAGCGTACTGAACAAAAACTGCCACCCTGTAGACGCATCCCCATTTGTAACCACTGCTCAGCCTGAGCTTTAGACAATGTATAACTATTAGGTTGTTGCCCCGCCTCCAACAACTCAAAATCAGAGCCAATCGTCCCCGCATAAACAAGCGCAAAGATCCCCGCCGCCCGAGCCAACTCCAAAACCTGATGGCAAGCGGCAACATTGACAGAAATGTTTTGCCCAATCCCCTCCAGGGAATCATCTGAGAAACTCGCCGCACAATGAAATAACACATCAGCTTTGAAACCTGCGGGCAATTCAATGTCTCGTGAAGCCCCCAACTCGAGCCAAAAATCATCGTCCTGGCCTCTTCCAACTAGCCACACCTGATGCCCGCGGGCTTCAAGTAATTGCCTTAACTTGAGACCCAGCATTGAGCGACCACCCAGTACGATGCATTTCATATGATTGTCAGTTCCAGCATCATCCCTACACATAATTCAGGAAAGTCAACACCAACTTTCAACATTGCCTGCAAATTGTCTTCAAAGTTATCGAGTGTTTTGAGAGTACTTAACGGAAGAGGCTTCAAGTAGATTCCTTCCTGGTGGGTCACTTGATAACCCGCATGAGTAACTGCCTGCGTGAGCGAGTCCAAACAATATTGCCGAAGGTGTCCTAATGCTAAATCATTTTCATTCAGTGAATAGATATCATCTATTATTCCGAGTGCAAGTCCAAACCTGCGGTTAAGCGACTTGGCATTAGGTACCGCAATATACAACTTTCCGTTTGACTTCAGCATATGGTAGTACTTTTTCAGTATCAAATGTGGGTCATCCACATGCTCAAGAATAAAACCCATAACGATGACATCATAAGGTTCATCTGAATGAAAATCTTCAAAGTACGACTCAACAATACGACCTGTAAAATCAGGATTATTGGCTTTGAACTGTTCAATAACTACTGATGAACCATCTAGAACTGTGTAACTATCACTATACTTATTAAATATTTTAGCGGTATATCCATGCCCTAAACCTAATTCAAGAAGTCGGCCTACATGACCACAGCGATTAATAATTCTATGGGGATACCAATTCAGAATAAGATCATTCTCAATACTTGTCACTGAGTTTGGATTATATTCCCCTGATACTAAATTCAAATCTCTTTTCATATTATCTTTTGCTCCCAAGCGTACTACTGGCTAAATGCTCGCCATGAAATTTGGCCTGCAGGCAAGAGCTTTACCGCTTCAGATCCCAGATGGGCAATGGCATCAAGCGCCGTAACATAAGGCGTAAAGTCACCAAAGTGTTGCGGGTATGGAGCCAATGTATAATCGATATAATTGACCTGCAAGCCAACGTTTTCAAATTGCTCATGAGATAAGTAATGTCTGGCTCCATGGCCAGTTAAATATTCGCTGGCATGGAAATGCTGGCAAATTTCAATCAGTCGCTCACTACTTTTCCCACCTACATTGAGTGATGATGAACAGGAGAAATGTCGTTTTTCTGTCTCAAGCCCAAAATACTGACACATCATTTTGGTCGAAACGATGGCCAATTCACTCAGTGAGTCTGACTGCCTAGAAAATACACTTTGCACAAGGTCCATCACATCAGCACCATAGCGCGTTTGACTGAACGCTTGTTGAAGCATATTAAGATGTTGAGATTGCCAAGGCTTTGTGTTGTCTATTTGCACATCACTGATCCGCGCACCGCGATGCCACTTCATCAGCGGTACAGTCAACCAAACTATGCCATCCTTATTTTTTAGCTGTACCCTATTGAAAAAACCGCGTGTGAATTGAACGTCATCATAAAAAACAAAGGCATCACAGCGATTTATTTGCTGAAACAAACCAATCCAAGGGAAATACATCGGTTGAGAAACAACTACCGTATAACTATTATTATCATTGCGCACGGCACGCCTCACCGTGTAATTTCACAATCACCTGAATGACCTGATCCATCTGCGCAGGGGTAATATCATGATAACTTGGGAGATTGATGCTTCTGGTCGCTATATCTTTTGCCAGTAGTTTTCCTTCTGCTCCGCTAAACACCAGCAGTTGTGACAGCGGCCAGAAAAAAACTCTGGCATCAATGTTGGTACTGTTGAATTCAGCGATCAGATGTTCGCGAGTGATGCCTAAGTCCCGCTCAAATATGACTGTTGGCATCCAGGCACCATTAACACCATCAAGAGGCTCAGGATTCATCGATAATCCTCTCAGGGGAAGTAATGCTTGGCGATAATACTGCAAAATTTGCCGCTTTCGACTAATCAATTCTTCAACCCGCACCATCTGACCACAACCGATCGCCGCCTGAATATTCGACATCTTGTATTTATAGCCCACGGTCTCGGGCCAGAACTGGCGAATCTGTCCACGTTCTCGACCGTGGTTGCTAAGCGTTAACACCCGTTCATAGAGATCGGCATCATTGGTAACAAACATGCCACCTTCACCAGTTGTCATAGTTTTAGTTCCATGAAATGAAAAAGCACCAAAACGCCCCATAGAGCCAGCTCGCTGGCCATGATATATAGATCCTATCGCTTCTGCTGCATCTTCAATTACTGGAATACCATATCGTTCACCAATCGTCAGCAATTGCGTCATATGGCAGAGATTGCCATAGAGATGCACAGCGAGAATAGCCTTGGTGCGTGGCGTAATTGCTGCCTCAACCAAGTCAGGATCTAGACACCAAGAATCGGGTAATATATCCACAAAAACAGGTTTCGCCCCCAAGTGAATTACGGGGGCGACACTAGCAATCCAGTTACTATCAGCCAATATCACTTCATCCCCAGCACCGATACCCAGCGCAGCCATCCCCATGTGCAGGGCACCGGTACAACTTGACGTAGCGATCGCGTATTTCACCCCCAGATGGTCACGGAAAAGCCGTTCAAAACGGTCAATATACTCATAACAACGCTCCCCCCAGCCATTGGTCGCCGCATCAGTGGCATAGCCAATTTCCAGCTCGGTGATAGAAGGCTTGGTATACAAAATGCGTTCGTTCATAGGATCTCCAAACGCGGTACAGCGACAACAAGACGAGTACCGGCAGCACGCAAAGGTGCCAATTGGTGGCTGACCTCATCCACCAGATTCCAAGGCAAGATCAGGACAAAGTCCGGCGGATTTGCCGTCATCGCCTCTGGCGACACAATTGGAATATGACTTCCCGGCATGAATCGTCCTTGTTTCGAGCCAGCAGCATCACAAACATAAGGCAACAGATCGGGGCGAACACCCGCGTAGTTCAACAAAGTATTGCCTTTAGCAGCAGCCCCATAAGCAGCCACCATTTTACCAGCCCGTCGCTGGGCCAATAAGAAAGAGAGCAGTGAATTCTTGACCCTGTCCACTTGGGCTTGGAAATTCTGATAGATACTCAACTGATGCAATCCAGCCATCGACTCCTGACGCAAGCATTCTACGACAGCTGTAGTAACCGACCGTTGTTCATCAGCATGACAGGCAAATACCCGCAAACTTCCACCATGAGTAGGTAATAACTCAACGTTGAATACTTGCAGGCCCACCGAAGCCAAAATTAGTTGCACTGTCTGCAGCGACAGATATGAAAAATGCTCGTGATAAACTGTATCGAACTGCACCTGCAACAATAGTTGCAGCAGATGAGGAAACTCCAGAGTCAAGGTTCCACCAGGATTAAGCAGGTGCTTCAAACCATGACAGAAATCGTTGATATCAGGAACATGAGCGAGAACATTATTAGCAATCAACAGGTCAGCCCCCTGTCTCTGCCCACACATCTTTTTCGCCAATTCGGTACTGAAAAACTCTCGGATAATCGGAATGCCCAGCGATTCAGCTGCAGTCGCCGTAGCAACGGTAGGTTCAACCCCAAGGCAAGGAATACCAGCCGCTACAAAGTTTTTGAGCAGATAACCATCGTTGGCTGCGATCTCGACCACATGGTTCTTGGACGTCAGGGATAACTCGTTCATCATGCGCGAGCAATAACGGGCGGCATGAGCCAACCAGCTGGTTGATGTACTTGAAAAATAAGCATAATCAGGACGGAACAGCTGATCTGCTGAGGTAAAATCTTCGGTCTGCACCAGCCAACATCGGTCGCATACTTGCAAGCGTAGCGGGAAGGTTATTTCTGGCCGAGAGAGATCATCGGCACAAAGATACGCATTAGATGGAGGAGCAAAGCCCAAATCAAGAAAGCCATGAACCAACGTGCTACCACAGTGTCGGCATTTCATCAGATAACGATCCCCTGAAAACAGTCCTTTAATGTCGGATGCTGGCGATCACGTGCCGAAAACTCCGCTATCGTTAGCGGCCATGTAATCTGAAGACGCGGATCCAGCGGACTGAGTCCTCCTTCCGCCTCTGGAACATACATTGCCGAATGACAATAAAGCATCTCAACTTCATCACTCAGAGTCTGAAAGCCGTGAGCAAACCCTTCCGGAATAAATAGAGAACGGAAGTTATTATCCGAAAGCTCCTCCGCATGCCACTTCAAAAATGTCGGCGAGCCAGCCCGAATGTCGACAATCACATCCCAGACTCGGCCTCTAATACAGGTCACCAACTTTTTCTCGCTATGTGGTGGATATTGAAAATGCAGTCCCCGAATCGTGCCACAACGAGATGTGCAAGTCAGATTGATCTGTGCCACACATTGCTCCCAACCCAGAGCAGCCAGCTCTTGGGCACAGAACAGTCGACTCAATATGCCTCGCGAATCCCCCCGGGCTTCGCGTTGCAGCAACCGGGCTCCGGGCAAAGGCTCGGACAATAGCGTAAAACGGCTCATCGGTGAGCCTCATAGTCCTCAATTTGCCGCTCACACAAATCCCGTGCAGCAGCTCCCTGATACCAATCACGATACCAGCTCATGGTTTGCTCAATAGCCTGTGGTAATGACCAATGTGGCGAAATGTTCAGGGTGTGACGCGCCTTGGCCGTTTCCAGTGCCAACCAACCAGTCTCATGAGGCCCGGATTCACCCACCAAGTGCCAAGCATCTTGACCAAGACCAAAACTGAGTGCAGCCAGATCCACCACCTGCGCCACGCTCGCGGCATCCCGACTATCGGGACCAAAGTTATATGCACCAGCTAACTGTGGTTCTTGATACAGACGTTGTGCCAACACCATATATGCCGAAACAGGTTCCAAAACATGTTGCCATGGACGCACGGCGTCGGGGCACCGAATGGATAACGCTTGGCCAACTTGCCAAGATCGCACAGCATCGGGGATCAAACGATCAACGGACCAATCCCCCCCCCCAATCACATTGCCAGCTCGAGCCGTTGCGACGGCAACACCTCGGGCCGCCAAGAACGCCTCGCGATAACTGCTAATCACCAGTTCACTGGCTGCCTTGCTTGCACTGTATGGATCATGCCCCCCCAAACGGTCAGTCTCCCGATAAGGCCAAACAGACTCTTGGTTGTAATAGACTTTATCCGTGGTAACCATGACAACACTCTTGACGGAATCCAATGACCTGAGTGTGTCTAATAAATAAACCGACCCCATCAGATTGGTTTCAAATGTTCGTGCTGGCTCACGATACCCCTCTCGAACCAATGATTGCGCGGCAAGATGGAATACGATCTCTGGTCTCACTTCGCGTACAAGTGGCACAAAGTGCTGCGGGGTGCAAATATCGCAGATATGATGACTGCATATCTTAGCTATCTCCGCGGCATCAAACAGATTGGGAGTTGAATTAGGTGCCAGACTAATCCCGGTTACATCCGCCCCAAGTCGATGCAGCCACAAGGTCAACCAACAGCCCTTGAAACCGGTATGCCCGGTGACAAGCACCCGTTTCCCCGCCCAAAAGGAAGCATCAATGCGCTGCGTCATGCCCATACCTTCCAGGGAGCCCTGTGATTGGCCCATAACTCCTCCAACTGATTCTTTTCACGCAACGTATCCATCGGTTGCCAAAACCCTTGATGTTCGAATGACATCAACTGCGCCATATCCGCTAATGCAGCCAGAGGTTCACCTTCCCAGCTGCATTGATCACCCTCCAGCAACGTGAATACGGCTGGAGAGAGCACGAAGAATCCGCCGTTAATCAAACCTCCATCACCTCTGGGTTTCTCAGAAAAACCAGTCACTACATTGCCGTCCCGGGTCAGTGCACCATAACGACCTGGCGGTGCAACAGCCGTAACCGTTGCCATCTTGCCGTGGGCTTGATGAAAATCAATTAGTTGCCGAATATCAACATCACTGAGCCCATCCCCATAGGTAAAACAAAAGGCTGATTCGCCCTTCACATACTCTTCTACACGTCGTAACCGTCCCCCCGTGAGAGTATCTTCGCCGGTATCGACCAATGTCACCCGCCAGGGTTCAACGTGATTATGATGAACTTCCATGCGATTATTCGGCATGTCAAACGTGACGTCAGACATATGTAAAAAATAATTTGCAAAATACTCTTTAATAATATATCCCTTATACCCCAAGCAAATAATGAAATCATTAATCCCATGATGTGAGTACATTTTCATGATATGCCAAAGGATCGGTTTTCCACCAATCTCAATCATTGGCTTTGGCTTAAGATGAGACTCTTCACTAATCCGTGTACCCAATCCGCCGGCCAAAATAATAGCTTTCATGCTGACTCCTATAAATTAGTGTCAAGCAACTGACATGAATGGTTGTTATAACCAGCCAAATAATTCAACGCATCAAATAAATCCATCGGCTCTTCTGTCACCGGTTTTCTCGGCAATGCTACACCATCATGCCAATGTATGTACGCCAAATGCTCAGCAGATATACCATGTATAAACTCATCTGTTTTATTCAATCCGGAATGATAAATTTCGCTGCTAGCCGGCTTAAGCTGTTCAATCATATTAAACTCTAATTCATGTCTTCGAACATCATCTATGGAGTCAAGCCAAGGCAGCAATAATGCTTCAAACCTAGATCGTTCTGTGTCATCCAAATCACAAACCATCTTAAGGTCTTCTCGTGCCCAGAAAGCAAGTGCCCCCTTATCTAGTACCAAATTTTTAATCGGACCATCCACTGCCAGTGACTTCATAAATTCGAATTCAGCAGCAATATGGGAATTGTGTCCCACACCAAATCCACTAATGGGTAATCGCTGCCAGTAGGCATCTGCATCCACCCCATAGCTTTCAAGGTATTCTCGAGCAGCAAAAATTGATTTTCGAGTTGCTTCACCATTGGATAATCCATCCATATTGATGACCAACATCAGAGTCTGATTTAGGTCCACACAAATCTTGCTTTCATTCAGAATGGCAATCATTGAAGTAAAGTCCGGACTCATGGGGTGAAATATTCGACCGTAGCGATCTTTTATCTGAGTCAGCACCTCAGTTTTAACGACTCCGGAGTATATTTTCCCATAACTGTCTATGGGCTTATTGGATCGACAAAACAATGGAAAGTCAAAACTGAAACGACGCTTTAACTCTAATGCCGGGTTATATTTCTTAGCCTTTCCAGGTTTTAATAATGGGTGAAAACCACCATATAAAATCTCATTTTTTGATTGCTTGACATCAAAAAATTCATATTGCCATGTCAACACATCAGGAGATGATTTTGAGATCTCGCCAGCCATTAAACTTAATGCATCAGAACGCAATATAAATTTATCACCAAATACTGTTATATATTTACCCTGCGCACTTCCTATTGCAAACTCCCAGCTATCACACATATTCATATGGTATGGTGATCGCTTATATTTAAATCTCTTATCCTTTAAAAAAGGAGTAACTACATGCTCACAGAAAGCGTTGCACCCATTATCAGAAATAATAACTTCAAAATCTGAGAATGTTTGTAACTCCAGTGCCTTTAATACATTTAACACTAAATCAGGTCGGTCTCGAGTGGGAAGTACGATACTAAACAATGGTCGCTGAAACATATCCATTCCCCATGAAATTTTCGATCAAAAACCACCAATAATTAATTATTAATAATTTTATTTCAAATGACCATTTCCAAAAACAACATTTAATAAATGACAATCTATATTTATCCACTATAAAAACCAGAAGTCAGAAGTCAGAAGTCAGAAGTCAGAAACAATAAATAAAAACAAGAACACCATATTCCCCCAGCATTTTACAATGATCTTCTTAAGTTATTTGCAAGATGCCTTTTCAATAATGGATCGTTAATATTTTTATTTTTCAGAAAGCCGTGAGGAAAACGCCAAGTGAACAGAGCCTTTTCGCATTGTGCTTCGATGCCATAACCCTTGAAAAACTTAAACAGCTGTACCCTTTCTTGAATTGGACTTCGCTTTTAGCAATAACTTTGCAGCTCATGAACTGTGCATAAGATTAGTATAGTTCAGAGTGACTATATGTCATGAGTAATCAGGTCAGATATTGTGCTAAGCAATCACCATAAAATCGCGCCACTCAGTCAGACCTAAATTGGTCAGTTGCTCCACCATTTCCAGCCTGACAGGTTGCGCTGCGATCACAATCTTCTGCTGCAGGCAGTTATTTAGCGCCTGCACCGCAATATCAAGGCCATTGATATGAACAGGCTGTTTTTCCGATTGCTCAATAAAGTTGAGTACCGCAATGTTGTTCTGCCTGAAAATTTGATACATCAAACGAGCCAAGCCGCCACTACCATAGATAGCGACCCCTTCAGCATCGCCTATCAGCTGCATAATTCTTGCTTGTTTAAAGTTGAACAAATAGGTAAACCATGACAATAGCCGTTCATGGCTTACCTGAGCAGTGACGGATTGTCGGTTCACCCGAACTTTGACCAGAGTCTCCTTTACACAACCAATCCGGTAGCCCTGTTCGTTTAACCGATAAAACAGCGAATAATCCTCACACAGTCGCTGATCCGGATAGCCAACCGCCCGGATAGCATCAGTGCGGGCACAATAACTGGTGTGCTCGACGCAGAGCCAACGCGGCAGATGTTGTGAAATCAGACTCTCTGTATCAATTAGGTTGGCTGCAGCGTAATCACGTTGCCGGGTTGCCAGTCGCTCTGCGGTATCGGCATCATCTGATTCTGCAAACGCCTCTATGTAACATTTCACCAACGCCAAGCCCGGGTCTGCCTGTAAAGCATCGAGCTGTCTGGCAAAGCGTTCCTGATGACTGAGATCGTCAGAATCAACCTTAATGACATAAGGTGAACGGACATACTGCAATGCCTCCTGCAACGAATAGCCAACCCCTTTATTTTCTTCGCGACAATAGAGCCTGATCCTTGAATCCTGATAGCCACGGATCACTTCAACCGTCTCATCGCTGGACCCGTCATCAACAATAACCAGCTCAAAATCAGTAAAGCTTTGTGCCAATACCGAATCTATCGTCGCCCGTACATAAGGTGCGGTATTGTAGGTGGTCATTAAAGCCGTCAGGGTTGGCGTGCTCATTGCCCGCTCACTGTGCCGACAAGTTGTCGTTTGGGCAGACTGTCAAACTGCTGCAAAGCATTGTCCACCGCATCATCCATATCAAAGTAACGATATTCGGCAAGGCGACCCAGGGCTATCAGCTGCGGGAACTGGGCCAATTCATTGCGGCAGGCCTGATAATTCTGTTTAGCCACGTCGGTAAACAGCGGGTAGTAAGGCTCCAGCCCCTGCTCTGGCACATAGGCACAGGGATATTCATAAACGATGCTGGTGCCGGGATGTTGCTGCCCGGTCAGATGCTTGAATTCGGTGATGCGGGTATAGGCCTCTTCATTCGGGTAATTGACCGTGGTCACCGGCTGAAATTGAGCTTGCGGCAGATGACAGTGCTCAAAGCGCAGCGAGCGATAAGGCAGATCATAGTGACCCTCCGGCATCAGCTGATCCAGCATGCCGGTATAGACCATCGGTCCGGCAAATGGCACGCCATCCAGCAGAATCCGTTTCTGTTGCCAATCCAGACAAACATGGGCTCCCATGGGGGTGGATAGCCTGACCTCAATCAAGGGGTTCGCCAACATGCGCTCGAACATGGCGGTGTAACCCTGCTCGGGCACCGCCTGCCAGGGATCGATGAAGTAACGGTCATCACGATTGACGACAACCGGCACTCGCGCAGTGACCTCGGGCGAGACCTGCTCTGGTGATACACCCCACTGTTTGCTGGTGTAGTTGACGAAGGCACGCTCATAGATGAACTGGGCAAGCTCAGCCAGCAGGGGCTCAGCTTCCTGCCGCAGTGCCATGATGGGCACCCTGGCCCCGTCACCAAATCGACTGCGCAGGGCCGCAATCATTGCCGTAGCCTTCTCGGCCGGGAAGCAACGCTCTATGCTGGTCAGGTTGAACGGGATGGGCACCAACTGACCATCGATCCGTGACAGCACACGATGCTCGTAAGGCCGCCAGGCGGTAAACTGCGACAGGTAATCCCAAACTTCCCGCTTGTCGGTATGAAATAGGTGCGGTCCATAGCGATGGATCAGCACCCCATGCTCGTCATACTCATCGAAGCAGTTGCCACCTATGTGGTCGCGCTGTTCCAGCAACAGCACCTTCCAGCCAAGCTGGCTGGCCATTCGCTCCGCCATGACGGAGCCGGACAGCCCGGCTCCGATGACAATCGCCTGATAACTCACGCTGCATCTCCAAACAGTTGTTGCACGACGCCGGCCGGATTGGTGCGCCCCTCCCACGCCAGCTGATGCCGCTTGTCGAAAAACCAGCCCGGTGCCAGCGTGGTCACCTCGCTCACCGACTGCTCAAGCAGGTTGAGAAAACGGGCGTAGTCTCCCTGCCGCAAGAAATAGAGCGCGGCAGAGTAGTAGTGATGGGCACGCCCTTGGGCAATAGTCACAGGATCAGCCCCAAAGTCACCGGCATTGTCACAAGCCCGCAGCAGGTCGCGCAGCGACTGCTCACGACGCTCGGCCGATTTGCGGGTCTGCCCGCCAAAGCTCTGGGTGTGGAAGCGATAGCGCCCCAGCAGCTCGGGGATAAAGTCGAGGGTTCCCGGGTTGAGAGAGAGATTCAGAATATGCCAGGGGTAATCGAGGATGATCTTGCACCCCTCGTCGATGGCATTTTCCATCCCCTCATAGCGCCGAAACATGATGGAGCTGGCATTGACGAATACCCCGAAGCGGATCAAGGCCTCTCGCGTCATCACGGGTTCGAGATGCCGGCTGTTGTAGTAGTCATGGGTAAACAGCTTGATCCGTGCCCCTGTCTCATCATCGAACATCTCGGCTTCGTGGTAGCAGAGGGTGCAACCCGGGTGTGCATCCAGATACTCGGCTTGGCGCTGCAGCTTGCCCGGCAGGGCCAGATCATCCCCATCCACATAGGCGAGATAGTTACCCCTTGCCTCTGCAAGCAGCCGCTTCTGGGTCTTGGCCAGCCCCATGTTCTGTTCGTTCTGCAGAATGCGCAGTGTCGGCCACTGCCACGCCAGCCGCTGCAAGATAGCCCAGGAGTCATCACTCGAGCCGTCATCGATGGCGATCACCTCAAACTCGAAATCCGTTTGCTGCTCGAGCAGGCTGAGCAGGCAGGGTTCGATGAAGCGCGCCAGATTGTAGACAGGCACCAATACGCTGACTTTCATAGGGAAATCCAAGAGAAGATGAGTAGAAAAGAAGCGGATGGGAGAAAATGGGCAAGGCTACCGCACGGTCCCTGTCAACCCTTCCCCCCTCTCTGTCAGGTTTTACTGCAAGAGATATGCCTGACCAAGCTAATCCATTGAAGCTGCGGGATTTATGTGAGCCACACCCGATTATTCATGCTGGGCGAGGCCACGGCTGCAAACTTGCAGCATGTCGATGCCATCCCAGTGCCACTCGAATGCCAGCGCCTGTCCCGGCGCCACCACCCTGTCTATGCGGCAGGTGGGCGCATTCGGCAAGGCATCCTCAAGCTGTGCCTTGTGTACACCGACCCAGACACAGGTCTGCATATCCCACGGCTGCAACAGCAGCTCATTCAGGCTATCGGCCACAAACTCGGCGACTGTACCTCCTCCGACGTGTGCGAGCCGCAGGGAGGCGGCCGGAGTCAATAAGGTGACACCCGGGAATGTGCTCAGCTGCATCTCACCGTCCAGGGCGGCATTTTGTTGACTGTGGATGAGCCGCTCCATCACCAGAGCGGGATCCTCGGCAAAGGGAGCGAACAGGGCCACCAGCAGACGGCGGCGCAACGCTTCGTCGGGCTCGCCCAGCCAGCAGAGGGTGGTGGGGGAGGCGCAAGCCTGCTGATTGAAACGGGTACAGTCCTGCTGCAGGGCCCCCAGTGTCTGTTGCCAGCCCACAGCATCCAGCCCGGCCAGCCAGTGGCTGTCGAGCACCGCCATGGAGCGGCGATCCGGAAATACCACTTCCTGTGCACTTGGGGAGAGAGGAATGGCCCGCACCTGGCGGATGGTCTCGTCGCCGCCCCAGATGATGCGCAGCCGGCAGCTGGCCGACAACCAGCCTGTGGTGCCTTCGTCGTGGCCATAGCGAATGAAGCGGGTGCGCATGGCGATCCCCTGCCACTCAACCCGGCTGAAGAGGTCGTTCAGTATGGCCAACATGGCATCCTGCACCGGATCGCGGCGCGATGACAGCCGCACCACGCAGGGATTGCCCATCAGCAGGGCCATCAGCCAGGAGTAGAAGGCCACGGTCGGTACATTGGAGGGCACCAGGTGAAACGTGACCCCCACCGGCCCCCGCCCCTGCAGCCGTTGCCGCTCTCTGGCCAGCTGGCGCGGCCGCAGCCAGAAGCCGAACGCAGCCAGATCGGGATGACGCCGTCCCTCCTGTTGCAGACGTGCCGACAGGGCCGCCACGAAGTCGCAGATGACGGGAGCAAAACAGGGTAGCGGCTGCGGGCAGAAGGTCTGCCAGCTGGCAGCCGGTGCCACGAAGCTGACGTCGGGCCCCGTCAACCAAAACCCCTCTGCCGCCTGCGGCGGCGTCACTGGAAGGTGTCGCTGCATCCCCTCACCTCGGCGCCTTGCTGGCGCCCTGATACCTGAAAATAACGGCCATGGCGGCCACAGGGGCAGTCATCCTCCCCCAGCAGCACGCCGAGATCCTCGGTCAGCAGGCTGTGGCCCGGATAACTGCCGGGAATGGCGGAGAGCACCTGCAACAAACCGGGCTGACCGACCCCGAGTGGCTGATGGGTGAGCGGATCGCGCACCTGCAGATCGGCAAACACGGGGGCATGCAGATGCCCCTGCTCGCACTCGACGAAGATGGATCCCACCTGCTCCACCATGCCATAGAAGTTGTGTACCCGACCCAGCCCAAACTGCTCGCGGCAGCGCGCCTTGAAGGCGGGATTGTCCACCGCCAGATGCTGCAGCTTCTTCCAACCACCGCTGTGAAACAAAATACCCTGCTCAAAGGGCAGGTGCAGTCCGCGCTCGCGCAGGGGCTCCAGCAGGCATTGCCAGACCATGAAGGTAAAGCCGAACAGCAACACAGGCTGACCGGCGTATTTGTCACAAAACGCCTCTATCACCGGCCAGTTGGGCCGCATCTGCTCGTCGAGGGCATAGGTGTGGTCACGGCCGAGGAAGGAGAGCCCCAGGGCGCCTGCGCCGCGCGCCGAAAAGCCGTTGCGGTTCTGGATGAGGGCGGGCTGCTCCACCAGCAACATGGGCAGACGCTGCTTGCCGACAAACTCCTGCAGTATCTTCACCAGCACCTTGCTCTGCAAAGCTGCGGTCTCCCGATCCAGCACTATCCGTGATGGCGCCCCCGTGGTGCCCGACGAGGTGAGCACCTTGAACACCTCGGCCTCGGGCACGCTCTGCCACTGGGCCAGCTTGAACAGCCGGGCCGCCAGATAGGGCAGCTCGCCATAATCGGCAGCCTCTGCCGTCCAGCCGAAGGCATGCAGCACATTGGCATAAGGGGCGCAGTGCTCGACATGGTGACGGGTCAGGGCATTGAGCCGCGCCAGCAACAGCGCCTGTTTGGCGGTCTGGGGCAGGTCGAAGATGGGGGCGGCCAGCAAGCTTTCCATCACGCCTCCTCCGCCAGTCTGGTCAGGGCGGCATAGTCAATCTTGTGGTTGGCGGTGCGCGGCAGCTGTGCCACCTGCATCACCCGCACCGCCCGTGGCGGCGCCTGCAGCCACTGCGCCAGCTCGCGCTGCAAGCCGTCGGCCGTCAGTTCGCCATGGGGTTCGACGACCACCAGCAGGCAGTCATCACGCCCACCGCACGCACCCGACCAGCCCCAGCGATGAAGCTGGCTCTCGACCTCCGCCAGACTGATACGCTTGCCAAACAGCTTGAGAAAACGGCTGAGACGGCCGCAGATGTAGTAGCGGCCCGCCTCGTCACTGCGAGCCAGATCGCCGGTGGCAAGCTCCTGCAGTTGGGCGCCCTGCGCCAGATCCTCGGCAGCACTGGCATAGCCCAGCATGACGTTGTCACCGCGATAGACCAGCTCCCCCTCCCCGGGTTTGCCCCCCTCCAGCTCGCGCAGGGAGAAGTGGCCGCCGGGAATGGCGCGGCCGATGGCATCCGGATGAGTGACCACCTCGTGCGCTGCCAGCCAGGCCATGCGCGCCGTCGCCTCTGTCTGGCCATACATGACGAAGAAACGGCGCCCCAGCAGCAGAGCCTGCTCGGCAAACTGCTGCGCCAGCGCGGGTTCGAGCCGTCCACCTGCCTGGGTCAGGGTCTGCAGGGAGGGATAACGGGCCCAGTCAAAACGCAGTCTTGCCAGCATCTGATAGGTAAAGGGCACGCCGGCAAAACTGCTCACGCCGTGCTGCTCGACCTGCTGCCAGAAGCTGCGATCCAGCACGCTCCCCTCGTGTTGTACCAGGGAGGCCCCCACCAGCAGATGACTGTTGAGTACCGACAAACCGTAGGAGTAGAACAGCGGCAGGCTGGTGATGGCTCGTTCAGTCGTCGTCAGCGCCAGATAGTCGGCGATGGAGGCCGCGTTGGCCGCCAGATTGCGGCCCGAGAGGCGCACCCACTTGGCACTGCCCGTGCTGCCCGAGGTCGGCAACAACACCGCCAGCTCGGGGTGCAACAGTGGGCTGGTATCCCTGAGACGGATCAACTCCCCTTCTTCATTTACCCGGCAGGTCACTGCGAACTGCTGGCAGCTGGCATCGTGCTGGTTCGAAGGGAGAGCGGGATCCGCCAGCATCACCGCATGCCCCAGCCTGAGGGCGGCCAAATAATGCAGTAGATGGGAAGTGCGGGTGAAGAAGGGCAGATAGACGAGGCTGCGCTCACTCGGGTAAGTCGCCGCCACTTGTGTCACCCGTTGCGTCAGCTCGCCGTAGGAGAACCAGCCATCCAGCGGATCCCGCCAGGCCGGCGCCGGGTTATCCTCATGCAGATGAGCGAGTAGAGGATGAAGTTGCTTCATCAGACCAACATGCCTCCATCCACGCCTATGACCTGACCGGTCACGTAACTCGACAGGTCGGAGGCGAGGAACAGCGCTACCTTGGCCACCTCGTCCGGCGTGCCGATCCGCCCCATGGCGATGCTGGCGAGACGTTCGGCGAACTTCTGGTCAGGGATGGCACGCGCCATCTCGGTATCGATGAAGCCGGGGGCGATGGCGTTGACCCGGATCTGGCTGGCTGCCAGCTCCTTGGCCAGCGACTGGGTGATGCCGATCACTGCCGCCTTGCTGCCGGCATAGCTGCTGAGCCCGGCGGCGCCCACCCGTCCCATCAGGGAAGCGAGATTGATGATGCTGCCGCCACCGCTGCGCTGCATCAGGCGGGCGGCGTACTGGCTGCAATAGACAACGCTGAAAGTATTGTGGCTGAAGGTCTGCTCCAGCTGCGCCTGATTGACCATGCCGAGCAGTCCCTCTTCCAGTATCCCGGCATTGTTGACCAGCACATCCAGCTGACGGGTCCGGGCAAACAGCTGCTGAAAGGCCTGCTTGACCGCCTGCGGCTCGGCCACATCGAAACAGAGCGGCTGGCAGGGGACACCGAACTCGGCGCCGAGGGCGGCCGCCAGCTGGCTCATGGCAGCTTCATCGCGGCCCCCCAGCCACAACTCGGCCCCCTGCGCGGCAAACTGGCGGGCGATGGCAAGGCCAATGCCGCGCCCGGCACCCGTGATCAGCGCCCGCTTGCCCTGCAGCAGCCCCTGCATCAGAGGGCGACCCCGTATTTGGCGAGGATCTCCCGCGCCTTGGCAACCGAGCTCATGTCGATGATGTCATCGGTATCGAGCAGGACGCCGTAGCAATCCTCCAGCTGGGCGATCAGGCCCATGTGGGCGACGGAGTCCCACTGGGGAATGCTGTTGTAAGCCAGCCCGTCGCTGACGGTGCCGACGTCTATGCCGAGGGCATCGGCAAAAACCTGTTCCAACGCTGTAGTCATCTGAAAAATCTCCGTAGCCGTTCACGGGCGGCATAATAATCGGCGGGTTGCAGTTCAAGGGCGAGAAAGTCGCCCTCCTGCCCATGTTGGCGATAACCCAGCTGCTCGTTCAGGCGCAGGGCGGCGCCGTTACCCGCGCGCACCAGGGTGCGGATGCAGCCGAGCTCGAAGGTATCGAAACCCTGATCGAGCTGGGACAGGGCGGCGGCAACGGCCAGCATGGGATGGCGCACGCTGGAGGTGCCCAGATAGAGGCCGGCGTCAGCCACCGGCTGCCCCTGCAACGGCCGCCGCGCTTCCCCCTTCAGATTGACGTAGCCTGCCCGCTGACCCCGACACCAGAGCACCCAGTGTTGCTGATCCGGCCGCTCACGGCTGCTGACAAACCACTGCCGCTGCTGGCGGGGGGAGATGAGCGCCTGTTCGACCATCTGCAGCCGTACCTCATCCTGATTGCGCCAGCGCCTCAGTGTGGGCAAGTCCCACGGCTGAACCGGGCGCAGCTCGACACCATAACTCATGCTCAATACCACCCACTTCCCATCACTTGCCCATGTTATCGACCATAGCAGGGCGATTCCGTAGCAAAGCTCAATAATATAAGATGAAAACTCGGTATAATCTCAAAAATAATCAAAGAGTTGTCAGCAATTATCCGGACGGGGATGCCAGATCCCGTCCCTCAGGGAGAGAGCACCATGGCCATCGCCATCATTCCGGCCCGGGGCGGCAGCAAGCGCATTCCCCGCAAGAATATCCGCCCCTTCTGCGGCCAGCCCATGCTCGCCTACGCCATTCAAGCGGCCAGGGCAGCAGGCTGCTTCAGCCGAATTGTGGTCTCCACCGATGATGAGGAGATCGCCGACCTGGCCTGCCAACTCGGCGCCGAGGTGCCCTTCCTGCGCCCCGCCAGCCTGGCCGACGATCATACCGGCACCACCCCGGTGGTGATCGATGCCATCCGGCAACTCGACCAGCTCGACATCCAGGCAGAGCACTACTGCTGCATCTATGCCACTGTGCCTCTCATTCAGGCCAGCGATCTCAGCGCAGCCCACGATCGCCTGCTCGCCAGCCAGGCCCCCTTCGTCTACACGGTGGCCGAATTCGGCTTCCCCATCCAGCGGGCGGTGCGCATGGACGCACAAGGCAGAGTCAGCCCCTTCTGGCCGGGGCAGATGGCGAAACGCTCTCAGGATCTGGAATCCGCCTACCAGGATGCCGGCCAGTTCTACTGGGGCAGCCGCGCAGCCTGGCTGGGGGGTATCAGCCCGGTGGGCGGGGAAGGGATCGGCCATATTCTGCCAAGACACAGGGTGGTCGACATAGATACGCCGGAAGACTGGCACCTGGCCGAACTGCTCTATCGGGTGCTGAGCCAGGATGGCGTTTAACGTCGCCTTCCGGCTCGATGCCGGAGCCGAAATCGGGCTGGGCCACCTGATGCGCTGCCTGGCTATCGCCGATCGGTTGCGGGCGGCGGGGGCCGAGTGTCACTTCCTCTGCCACGACTTGCCCGCGCATCTGCTGCCGCTGCTGCAGGCCCATCACCACCACCCTCTGGCCATGCTGGACGACGCCGGCCCGCTGCCTGGCTTGCAGCCCGATTGGCTGGTGTTCGATCACTACCAAATTGACCACGTGGTCGAACAAAAACTGGCGGTCCACTGTGGCCGCTTGCTGGTGATCGACGATCTGGCAGATCGCCCGCACCACTGCCAGTTGCTGCTGGATCAGGGACCACTGCGCACAGCCGCCGATTACCAACCGCTGATCCCGGCCGATTGCCGACTATTGCTTGGCACCGACTATGCACTGCTGCGGCCCGCCTATCGCCAACTGGCACGTCAACAAACCAGCCAGTGGCAGCGAGGGCTCATCTGCTTCGGCGGCGCCGACCCGGCCGGCGCCTGCCTCACCACCCTCAACAGTCTGGCCCGCTTGCCGTGGGCGCGAACGATCCAGTGGACCCTGGTGGCAGGCGGCGCCAACCCCTTCTGGCCCGAGCTGGAGCAGAGGGTGGCCGAGCTGTCCGAGCTCAAGATCGCGCTGCTGCGCCAGAGCGATCAGATGGCGCAGTTGATGAATCAGCACGACTTCACCATCGGCGCCGCCGGCGGCATGACCTGGGAGCGAGCCTGCCTCGGTCTGCCGACCCTGGCAGTGCCCATAGTCGACAACCAGCAGTTCAACGACGAAGTGATAGCCCGCTTCCAGCTTGCCGAACGGCTGACACTGGGCGAGCTGGCCGAGCCGGCGCGGCTCATGCAGGCCTTGCAGCGGCTGGAGCGACAGGCTGATGACTATCGCCAGCGCGGCCAGCAACAGGTGGATGGCCTGGGGCTGGATCGTCTCACCGCCTGGCTGCTGCCCCAAGCCGATTATCAACTGATACCTGACGGCCAGCAGTGGCGGTTCCAGCAGGATGACAAGCATCTGCTCACCCTGACCCTGTGCGGCCCGCAGCTGGTATGGCAAGCCTGGCAACCACTTCTGGCACAGGAGTGGCAAGAGCTGGCACATAGCTTGCAAAGCATTTTCTCCCAATTTCCCCTCTATCTTGCCGAGCCACCCAAGATAGCGCCCCCTGCCCCCTGGCAGCCGGCGCCGCAAGGCTGGCAACTTGGCACAGGAGCCTGACCACAGATGCAGATCGCTCATCAATCCATAGGCCCAGCGCAGGCGCCCTATGTGATCGCCGAACTCTCGGCCAACCACAACGGCAACCTGGAACGCGCGCTGGCCATCATGACCGCCGCCAAGGCAGCCGGAGCCAGTGCGGTCAAACTGCAGACCTACAGACCCGACACTATTACCCTCAGAAGCGATCGGTCCGAGTTCCAGATCCACGGCGGCCTGTGGGATGGTCACAGCCTGTATGACCTCTATGAGTGGGCGCACACGCCGTGGGAATGGCATCAGGCCCTGTTTGCCAAGGGGCGCGAGCTGGGGCTGACGGTGTTCAGTAGTCCGTTCGATTTCAGCGCGGTGGATCTGCTGGAATCCCTCGACTGCCCGGCCTACAAGATTGCCTCCTTCGAGCTGGTGGACCTGCCCCTGATCCGCTACGCCGCCCAGACCGGCAAGCCGCTCATCATGTCCACCGGCATGGCCAACGAGGCCGAGATCGCCGCAGCCGTCGAGATGGCGCTCAAGCATGGCAGCGGCCAGCTGGCGCTGCTGCACTGCGTCAGCGGCTATCCGGCGCCCGCGGCCGAATACAACCTGCGCACCATCCCCATGCTGCGCCAGCGCTTTGGCGTCGAGGTCGGGCTCTCGGATCACACTCTGGGATCGGCGACCGCCATCGCCGCCACCGCGCTCGGGGCGACCCTCATCGAGAAACACTTCACCCTGGCCCGCGCCGACGGCGGTCCGGATTGCGCCTTCTCCATGGAGCCTTCCGAACTCACCGAGCTCATTGCCTCGGTCAACACCGCCCATGCGGCACTCGGGGTGGCCGACTACCAGCTCACCCAGAGCGAGCAAGGCAACCGCGCCTTTCGCCGCTCCCTCTATCTGGTCAAAGATATTGCGGCCGGAGAGGCGCTCACCGCAGATCACATCAAATCGGTGCGCCCTGCCCTCGGCCTGCCTCCCGCCGATTACGATCGACTCATCGGCAAGCGGGTCAGTCGCGACATGGCAGCCAATCAGCCGCTGAGCTGGGAGTGGATAGACAAAGATGAGTGATGAACTGTTCACCCAGCACGGCAGGCTTATCCGCCAGCGCTGGCCCGCCCTCTGGCCCCGTCTGCTGGCGCAGGACGTGGAGAGCATCCAGGCCGAGCTGACCGAAGGGCTGGGCTCGACCCTCAGCATCGACGGCATACAGCTCACCAGTCGTCATGACAGGGTGAAAGAGGCCGAGCTGCAGGCGGCCAGCCTGCCCGAGGTGGCCGTACTGCACCTCTACGGCACAGGGCTCGGCGATCTGCCGCGCGCCCTGCTGGGCCGCACCGGCCTAAAGCGGCTGGAAGTGAAGATCATGAATGGCGCCCTGTTTGCCCTGGTGCTGCGGCTGCTGGATCAGCAGGATTGGCTGGCTGACCCCAGGGTAGAACTGATGATGGCGGGGGACGAGAGCGAGATCCGTCTGCCCTTCTTCGCCCTGCCGCCCGAGTTGCAACTGGTGGAAGACGCCGCCGCCCGTATCCGGGACCGGCTGGTGAGCGAGATAGACCTGCCGTTTGCCAGCGCCAGGTTCGATGCCGAACACCCAGATGTCACCCGCCGGCTTGCCGAAAACCGCGAGCTGCTGACAAGCGATGGCAACGTGACCAGCCTGTTTGGGCTGGCACGAGGCAAACATGCCCTGATCGTCGCCAGCGGCCCGACCCTGCAAACCAATCTGGCCATCTTGCAGGCCCAGCTGCAGACCCGGCGTCAGGACTATCTGCTGATCAGCGTCGACACAGCGCTCGCTTTTTTGCTGCGCCACGGCATCCGGCCAGACATAGTGGTCACCATAGATGATGCCATCCACGGCAGCCGGTTGCCCGCCGACCAATCGGCCCAGATTACCCTGGTTTACTACCCCACTGTGCCGACGGCCGCGCTGCTGGCCTGGCAGGGGCCGCGCAAGGCAGCCTACTCCCGCAGTCCCATGTACCAGGCGCTGAGGCAGGAGATCCCCAAGGGAACCCTGCACTCGGGCGGCAGCGTGATCCATCCCGCCGTCGACCTCGCCGTGCAGATGGGCTGCCAGCAGGTCATTCTGCTGGGAACGGATTTTGCCTTCCCCGGCGAGCTAACCCACTCCGGATGGGCGGATGGCGCACTCGGCCCCACTGCCAGCCAGGCACTCAGCTGGACCCTCGACGGGCACGGTCGCCGGGTCAAGACCAACCCGAACTTCTCCGCCTATCGCACCGAACTTGAGCGATACATAGCGCGCCATCCCGAGGTGCATTTCTGGAACAGCAGCCGGGAAGGGGCCGAGATAGCGGGCTGCAGCTACCACCCGGAGTACCTGTCATGAGTGATAGCCTGACAACCCGCATCAGGGCGCTGGCACACCAGTTCCGGCTGGGGCAGTCGGTCGCGGCGAGCCAGACTCTGCCAGTTTTGCTACAAGAGGCTCTCACAGAACGAGGCTCCTTGCCTCCCGAGCTGATAGCCGCCCTGCTCCGCAGCCAGGAGCGGCAAGACTGGCTCGGGCTGGCCGATTACCTCGAATATGAGCTGGTGCATACCCTGACAACCCCTTCCGCCCCCACCACAGCAGGAGATGTTTCATGATCAAGGCTATTTCCAATGCCTCCGACGAGGAGCTGTCTCGTCGCCAGACGTTCAGCGAGCTATTGCGCGCCAGCCCGCTGCCCCCGGCCGAGCTGCAGAACAATCTGGGCCTCTACCTCAAGCGCCAGTCGCTCTCCCGCATTCTGTTCATGCATGAGCTCTACCAGAAGATCATTCCGGTACACGGCGTCATCATGGATTTCGGTACCCGCTGGGGTCAGAACCTGGCGCTCTTCTCCTCGTTTCGCGGCATGTATGAGCCCTACAACTACAATCGCAAGCTGGTGGGATTTGATACCTTCAGCGGCTTCCCCTCCCACGCACCGCAGGATGGATCGGATGCGGCCATCCAGCCGGGCGCCTACGGCGTCACACCCGACTATGAGCAACATCTGGCACAACTGCTCGCCGCCCATGAAGCAGAAAGCCCGCTGGGCCATATCGTCAAGCACGAACTGGTGAAGGGGGATGTGACCGAGACGCTGCCCGCCTATCTGGCCCGTCAGCCGGAGACCATGATAGCGCTGGCCTATTTTGACTTTGATCTCTACGAACCGACCCGTCGCTGCCTCGAGCTCATCAAGCCGCACCTCACCAGGGGAGCCGTGCTGGCATTCGATGAGCTGAACTGGCCCGCCTTTCCGGGGGAAACCCTGGCCCTCAAGGAGGTGCTGGGGCTGGATCGCTACGCCATCCGCCGCACCCCGCACAACCCGGGGCCGGCCTATCTGGTGATCGAGTAATCCGGTACAGGGCTGAGACGACGCAACAGCCCTGCCTCCAGCAGCATGCTGGCCAGTGGCGCCACCCGCCAGAAAGGCACCTTGATGGTCTCGGCGATCTCGAACAGGGTCAGCTGGCCATCGCTGTAGGCCAGCAGATTCATCATCTCCCTCACCTGCCAACCGGAATAGCGAGTCGACAGATCCGGATAGAGACCCCGCTTGCCGAGCTGGGGCTCTCCCAGCACTGTCACCTCGCAACGCTCATCCAGTTCCAGACACTCGATGGCCCGACGCAGCGCCAGGAAACCGCCCGCCAGACCGGCAGGGGTTACCAGCGAGAGATCATCCAGCGAAGTGTGGTATTCGGCATAGCAGCCATATTTGCTGCGCATCAGAGTAGTGACCGGCAGATCGATGCCGGGGGCGCACAGCTGGCGCTCGTTGGAGCCTCGCTCCAGGAAGCTGTAAGCCTTGTAACCCGGCGCCAGGTGGCCCAGCACATGACGGCCGATGCGATCGGCCAGCGTGTTGCCCTGGCGTGAGGGCAGGAAGGAGTAGCTGCGCTCATCTCCCAGGCAGGTCAGGTTGAAACCGGCCAGGGTGTGCCGCTTGAGGTGGTCCAGATGGCGGGAGAGATAGACGATGGCCCCCAGGGTTTCGGGCACCAGCATCAATCGATAGCTGTAACGGCGCTTTGGCAAGGAGGCGAGCCAGGCCATCAGGAAGACACCAACACAGGGGCCTGACAGCTCGTTGTTGGCCATGGAGGGGTGACAGGTGTAGCTGGACAGCAGTACCTCCTGCTCGCTCTCTCCCGGCAGCACCCACTCGCCATAGGTGAGCGAGCCTGGCGCCAAGCTGGCGTCGATCACCACCTCATAATCCCCCTCCGGCAGCGCCTCGCGCACCTTGTGCGGCAGGCAGAAGCCCCAGCGACGCTTGTAGTAGGAGGTGACATAAGGGATGGCATCCGGCATGTCGGGCAAGGAGTGCAGATGAGGCTGCAGTTCGGCCAGGGAAAGGGTGCAGCGCACCGGCTCCGAGTAGCCCACCAGATGCAGGTTGTGATCCTTGAAATCCACCACCTTGCGACCGTCCGGCCCCACTATGTAGGCCTGCTGTACGTTCCACTCATCGGGCACTGTCCAGTCGAAACATTCGGTGCCGCTGGCCACCTCCCGGATCTGCAGATCAGGCAGGCAGTGCTGGCGGATCAGGGCCAGAGTCTGGCGCACGCCATCACCGGTCAGACTGCGGTTGAGGGGGAACAGCAGGGTCAGCAAGCGATGCAACTGCTCGCCGATCTGCCCCTGATCGTCCCAGTCCACAGGGAGGTAGCCAGTATTGTGCGGAGAGGTCATGCGGGCTCCTCGATCAATTCGACTATATGGCCAAGGGGGCTCAGGAAAAACTGGACGAGGGCACCGCCAAAGGCGATGGCCGGCTGGCTGGGACCAAGGGGAAGGTGACGCTGATCCCGCAGTCTGGCGGCACTCTCAGCGAGGCAGGGCACCCGATAGGCCAGATGATTGATGACGTTGCGCCGGGTCTTGAGCACCTGGGTCACAGGACTATCTTCTGTCGCCGGCGCCACCAGCTCATAGCAAAGTCCGCCCTCATCGTGCACGAACTGCACCCATACCTTCTGCAACGGATCTTCCACCGCCACCGAGAAGCGAGTCAGCCCCAACACCTCCCGGCAATAGGCCTCACCGCTGGCGAGATCCGGCACTACCAGACCTACATGGTCAAACTGCATGGGATTCCCCTCCTGCACGGATCAGGGCAAATGGCGCCGTCACCACCAGTTCACTGGCGGCCAGGATGAAATCGCGACAGGACACGGCCCAGACCGGTACCCGCTGGCACAGGGTCTGATGCCAGGCGCACCTCTCCTGCAACAGGGCCACCAGCCGAGAGAGGTCGATTTCGCTGGCCAGCGCCAGATCCCGCACATAGTAGTCGGCTTGCCAGTCGCGCAAGGCGCCGGCGACACACACCTGCCCCTCGAATAATTTGTGATAGCGATAGGGCACGGCCAGCCGTTGTTCCACATAGTGGGTAAAGGTGATCCGGTCCGGGTGACAGCCCAATCCCAGCAACCAGCCATCCTGCTCCGCCAGCCAGCCAAACGGGCTCTCCTGACCGAAGCAGTCGTGACACTCACGGGCCACCAGCTCGGCCCCGTGGGGGCCGCTGATGGCCACGCTGAAGATGGGATCCAGAGTACGCACAACGCCTTCACGCTGCCGGAACACCTCCGTCATCAGCCCCACCTTGCTCGGAGTGAGGGCCGGATCGAAGCACTCGCCCGCCATTGGGCTGTAGGTGAAGGTCGGCACCAGCAGATCCCCCGCCAGCCACTGCTCCAGGTGCATCCAGAAGGTGGCTATCCCCTGGGCATTGCCCATACCGGAAAACTGGGCCACGACCATGGCATCCGAGTGCACCATGAGGGCGCTCCCCTTGGGGATCCCCAGTTCGCTCAGCGCCTGTTCGATGGCCTGTTTCACTCGGCAACCCCTTTGCGCAGCAGAGCCTGTCTGATATCGGCCAGGCTCTTCAGCTCGGCCAGCTCCTGCGGTTCGAACCGCACGGCAAAGTGCTGCTCGATGAGCAGCAGCAGATTGAAGTGTCCCAGAGAGTCCCACTCGGGAAAGCTGCCGAGACCGAGGGCGGCCTGCTCGTTGATGCTGGCCTGGGGAAATTGCTGGCGAACCAGCGCGATGAGGTCATTCATTGGCATAAAACTCCAGAAACGGGAGAGAAAGAGAGGGGAGATCCAGGCAGAGGAACATCTCGTCCGCCAGCGGCGTCAATCCCGCTGGAGTGGTTATCGGCCGGGTCGGCAGGGTCGCCAGAAAATCCCGCGCCGGCTGGTTGCGATCCGTGGGCACCAGACTTATCACCAGTTGGTCAACGCCTTTTGCCATCAGCCGGGCAGCCACTTGTGCCAGCAGCCAGTGTTCGAAGCCTCGCCCCAGCACCCGACAGCTGATGGCCAGGGTATCGAGCAGCACGGCTTCCTCATTGAGGGTGCGTAGCACCAACAGGGCCGTCATGCCGTGATCGGCAAACTTGTCCTGCAACGAGGCCAGCCAGACCTCGCCCTGCGTACTGGCAAGCTGTGCCAGTTCACCCGCCTGATAACGCCGGGCGGAGAGATTGAACTGGTTGGTCTTCTGGCTCAGCTGCTCGGCCCGCAGCTGGTTGCTTTGGGAGAGCGGCTGCCAGCTCGCCCGCAGCCCCAACTGTTGCAAGAAGGCCTGTTCGTCGCCCAGTTGCTGGCGCACTGCATTCGCCTCTGCCTGTGCCTGATAGGAGCCTTGGCGCAAGCCGTCATCCCGGCTCTGGTGGCGGCTTTGCAGCTCGGCGAGCGTCATCAGCGCATCGGGCCAACCCCAGATCTCGGCGGGGGGCGTGATGACGGTGACCTCGGGGCAATTGGCACGCACCTCGGCACGCTCCAGCTCGCTGTCATCCCAGAACACCAGGCTGTCCAGCCCCACATTGAGCCGCGCAGCCAAACGCCGCAGGCCGGCGGACTTGGACTCCCAGCCAATCTCGGCCGCGGCTATGTGCCGGCGCTCAAGCACCATGCCCTGGTGCTGATCGAACAGCCGCCACACATCGTCGGCCAGATTCTTGGAGCAGAGCGCCAATATGACGCCCTGCCCATGCCAGTAAATGGCCGCCTGCTGGAAGGCCTGATAGAGGCGACCCACCCCATCCTGCCCCAGCAGGACGCCACCCACGCCATCTTCGCCGACCACGCCACCCCAGAGGGTATTGTCGCAATCGAGCACCAGCACCTTGTGAGCCGGCCTGTGCAGCCGCTGCAGCAAGGGGGCAATCCACTGCGCCAGACTGGCCAACCCGGCCATGGAGAAGGGGCAGGACATCAGATAGTGATTGCGGCTGTCGAAACAGTGGTGGTGACCCTGCTGTTGCAACCAGAGTGGCAAATGCAGATCATCCAGGCCGGGATGCTGCTGCCGCAAATGGACAAGCTGACGCTCACATTCATGGGCCAGACAGGCAAGCGCTGAGGGCGCCGCGCCAAATACGGAGACAGGGGAACGACTGCAGACCCCGACCAGCAGATGATCCTGCGGCCGACGCTGCAAACGCTGTTGCAGGGGCTGACAGAGTGATGCGACGAAGGCGGCCACAGCCAGCTGTTGCGCCTCTTGTGCCAAACCGCTCCACGCTACCAGCGTCTGTGCCGGCACCAGATCTTCCCACAGCCAGATGATGATGTGAGTCTGGGGGGCAACCGCTTCAGATGGATTCATCAGGGTTTGCAGCCACTGCCCATGGGGCGCGACCTGCACCTTGCCGTGGGCAGCCAGCGACCGCCAGGCCAGATTGCCCGGCATCAAGAATGAACTGCCACTGAGATGAATCGTCGTCATGACTTCCCCCGCTCCGCTATCGGCGCCATCCAGATTGCAATGGCATGGCTGGATCGTCTTTGATCTTCCCAAAAAATAAAAGCCTTTTCAGCCACTTGGTCAGTAATTGATGCTGACGTAGGGCACTTCTTCCACCTGCCACAACTGCTTGAGGAAGACGGTCAGCACGAAGAAGAAGTTGGCCAGCAGGTTGGCGAAGCGATAGAGGATGGGATCGAAGCGGACGCCGCTCTCTTCGAGGCGCACCAGCAGGCGAACCACCTTCTTGCTGCCGCAGCGGCATAGGTGCAGGGTGGGGATGGGCTGCGGGCCACGAGGCAAGACAAAACCAGTGACCCGACCGCGGCTCGCCTCGTTGTAGTGGTCATACCGCGTTTTCAACCACGCCAGATCCTCTTCAAAAATACCGAGCTTGCCCCGTACCGAACCGTTGAGGTTGTAGATGAGTCGCTGCAGGGCCCCCAGGTCGGCCCCCACCTCCCAGGTTCCCTCTGCCAGTGGCAACTGGGCGAGTACGGCCCCCACCTGACAGCAGAGCTCGTCGGTGGCTATCTCGTAATCACACTGGAGCTGGGTTTCGAAGATGAAGGGGTAGCAGAGCTCGCGCTTGTCTCTGGGCTTCTTGGGATTCGGGTTCATGGGCTGACCGGATTGGGAAAAGAGCCAGTTTGCCAGCCCCCGGAGGAGCTGGCAAACGGCAGCTTATGGCTTGAACCGGGCGATGGCGGCTCAGACGCTCTTGCTGGCGGGCTCGGTCGCAGGCTGGAACTGGCCTATCATTCGCAGCGCCTCCAGCATCCGCTGGTTGAAGCTGGTAAAGCTGTTCACCTGAGCCGGTTCGGTCTGGCCACGGGCCGCCAGCACCGCAGGGGTCAGTGCCTGTTGTTGCGATTCCGGCAGCAGGGTATCCGCCTGTTGCTGTACCTGATTCAGCTTGGGCAGGTAATCCGCCAGCGGCTTGAGGAGATCCTGCAGGGAGCTGGCCCCCTGGTAGGTCTGGCTCAGCTTGACGCTCTGCTTGAGCTTGAGGGAGTAGGAGGCCAGCTGGCTGTCATCCAGCTTCAGCTCGCCCGCCTTCTTCAACAGGTCCTCGAAATTGCCGGAGAAGAAGTTTCCCGCCAGATCGTCGATTCCCTTGATCAGCTTGCCGATGGAATCCATCTCGTCGCTGCTGAGATCCCCCTCCAGCGAGAAACTGAAACTCTGGCTCGACTTGAGGCTGAACTGACTGCCGCTCTCGCTGTTCTCGGATTTGACCTGCCAGCTGTCGTTGAAGCGCAGTACCACCTTGTCCCCATCCTTGGTCTGGATCTCCAGGTATCCCTGCTGACGGCTGGCCATCTCGGCCGCTCCCATCTCGGTGGTGGAGACCTTGCCAAAGAACTCTTTCTCGAACTCCTCAAGCCCGTCCTGGATCAGCTTGTAGCTCTGATCGATGCCGGTCTTGATGTCTTCGTTCTCGGTGGCCCAGTCACCCAGCTGCTCCCTGGCGGCACCAAATCCCATGTCCACGCCCTTGCGGGCCTGCTCCATCATTTCGGTCAGGTCATCATCGGACTTGCCGTCCGCACGGGCGGCGCCAAGCCGTCCTGTGATGAACTGCAACACATTGTCGGCCACCGACTGGAAGTCGAACAGGGTCTCGGGGGTGACCACCTCCGGCTCTTTTGCCTTGGGCGCCTGATAGCGCTGACCATTGATCTCCAGCGCAAACTGCAACGCCTGCTGTACCAGTACCTGCGCCCACTTGGGCGGTTGGTGCAAGGAGACTTCTTCCCCGCTGCTGGCCTGCTTCTCTTGTGCCTGTTGGGGTGCCTTGGGCGAAACGCCCACTCCCTTGGGTTGGGCTGAGCCCACGCCGTCGATTTGCATAATGTGTCCTCCCACCATGCCTGTAGATCAGGTATCGGCCTGACTGAACACTTCTTGACCACAAAATACTGGACAATCTGCGGCTGGCTTTTAAAATCGGGCCCCTTTGGGTGGCCTGCTGCCTTCCCCCCGATTTCGACCCGGCCCTGCCGGTGTGCATGTGAGGTATATCATGACCCAAATCCAGCAAGCTGGCGCCGACTCCCAGGCCCTGCGGACCCCCGCCGACTATCAGGCCCAGCTCGACGAAAAGCGCGAGCGACTCACCCAGCTGTTTGCCGGCTTCAATCCTCCCGCGCTGGAGGTGCATGCCTCACCCGCCGAGCATTACCGGATGCGCGCCGAATTTCGCATCTGGCACGAAGGGGATGACCTCTTCCATTGCATGTATGCCCAGGCCACCAAGGAGATCATCCGGGTCGATCACTTCCCCACCGCCAGTCTTCTGATCAACCAGCTGATGCCGGTGCTGCTGGCAGGGCTGCGCCCGCACTTTGTGCTGCGTCGTAAGCTGTTCCAGATCGATTACCTCTCGACCCAATCCGGCCAGATCATCGTGAGCCTGCTCTACCATCGCAAACTCGAAGCCGAATGGCAGCAGGCCGCCGAGACGCTGCAAGCCGATCTGCGGGCTCAGGGGTTCGACCTGCGGCTGATTGGCCGTGCCCACAAGCAGAAGATCTGTCTGGGCGATGACTTCGTCATCGAGCAACTCAACGTGGCCGGCCGCCAGCTCACCTACAAGCAGGTGGAGAACAGCTTCACCCAGCCCAACGCGGCCATCAATGAGCAGATGCTGGGCTGGGCGCTGGATGTGACCAGGGGGAGCGAAGGGGACTTGCTGGAGCTTTACTGCGGCAACGGCAACTTCTCCATTGCGCTGGCCCAGAACTTCCGCAAGGTGCTGGCCACCGAGATTGCCAAGCCGAGCGTCGACTCCGCCCAGTTCAACATCGCCGCCAACGGCGTCGACAATCTGATCATACTGCGCATGTCGGCCGAAGAGTTCACCATGGCGATGCGCGGCGAGCGGGAGTTCAACCGCCTCAAGGGAGTCGATCTCAAGAGTTACCAGTGCAACACCATCTTCGTCGATCCGCCCCGCGCCGGTCTCGACGATGCCACTGTCAAACTGGTGCAGGAGTACGACAACATCCTCTACATCTCCTGCAACCCTGAGACACTGCAGGCCAACATGGCGGTGCTGGGCGAGACCCACGAAGTCGCCCGCTTCGCCCTGTTTGACCAGTTCCCCTGGACCCATCACATGGAAGCCGGGGTCTACCTGAAGCGCAAGACAGGCTGATTCGACGGGTCTCCACGACCAGCCTGACAACAGGGCCCAAGGGCCCTGTTTGATTAGTTATCCCGGT
Source organism: Aeromonas salmonicida (assembly GCF_028355655.1). Classification (NCBI taxonomy): domain Bacteria; kingdom Pseudomonadati; phylum Pseudomonadota; class Gammaproteobacteria; order Aeromonadales; family Aeromonadaceae; genus Aeromonas; species Aeromonas salmonicida. Next base: position 4,665,815 of record NZ_CP110645.1, read on the forward strand.
GCATGCCACGCGGGGAGCCGGTATGCTGGCAGGCGCGCATCCGCGCCACTGCCAGGGTGTCACGCCACAATGCAACGCATTCTTTTTGTTGAAGATGATCCCGAAATAGGCCAGCTCATCAGCAGCTGGCTTGCCCGCCACGACATCGACGTGCTGCTGGAGCCCAGAGGTGACATGGCACTTGCCAGAGTCGAAGCCGAGCAACCAGACCTGGTGCTGCTCGACATCATGCTGCCTGGGCAGGATGGTCTCTCCCTGTGCCGGGATCTGCGGCCACGCTTCAAGGGCCCCATCGTCATGCTCACCTCCCTCGACAGCGACATGAACCAGATCCTGAGTCTGGAGCTGGGAGCCAACGACTACATCCTCAAGACAACGCCGCCCCCTGTGCTGCTGGCCCGGCTGCGGGTCCAGTTCCGCCAGCAGGGACAGGCAACGCAAGCAGCCGTGGCCAATACGCCGCCCCAGCGCCTGCAGTTCGGCCGCTTGAGGATCGACGGGCCGGGCCGGGACGTTCGGCTCGATGGCGACAGCATCCCCCTCTCCACCGCCGACTTCGACCTCTTGTGGGAGCTGGCCTGCCATGCGGGCCAGATCCTGGGACGGGAGGCGCTGTTTCGCAGCCTGCGTGGCCGCGACTACGACGGCCAGGATCGCAGCATGGATGTGGCCATCTCCCGCCTGCGCCGCAAGCTGGGGGATGACAGCAACAATCCGACCCGCATCAAGACGGTGCGCCAGAAGGGTTATCTGCTGGTACCCCACGCCTGGGAATAATAGGGTCATCCGCCACTGACCACGGGAGAGCACACCCAATGCGCCGTCTGTTTATCCAGTTCTACCTGCTGCTGATCGGCTGTTTCACCCTGGCCATACTGCTGGTCGGCCTTGTCTATCAGGTCAGCGCCGAGCGGGCGGGCGACCGCTATCTGGAGCGGATGATGCAAGGCTCCCTCGGCCTGCTCACCGGCGAACTGGCGCGATTGCCGCCAGAGCGCTGGCCCGTGCGCATGGCGGAGCAGAGTCGCCAGCTCACCCTGCCGCTGCAGATCGGCACCCTCGCCAACCAGCCGCTGGCCAAGGAGGATCAGGCCTTTCTCGAGGCGGGCAACATAGTCATCGTCGAGGGGGATGACACCTTCCTGCAGCGCATCCCGGGCACCGATCAGGTGCTGATCGTCGGCCCAGTGCCCTATCTCTCCTATCTGCACGAGCTGCACTGGGTCGATGTGGGGCTGCTGCTGGCCATAGGTCTCTCCCTCGGTCTGCCGATCCTGCTCTGGCTGCGCCCGCACTGGCGTGGTCTGCAACGGCTCGAACAAACCGCCCGCCGGGTTGGTGACGGGGATCTCTCCAGCCGCACCGGCCTGCCGCCCGGCAGCAGCCTGGGCCGGGTGGGACGCACCTTCGATCAGATGACGGAGCAGCTGCAAGCCATGCTGGCCAGTCGCAAACAGCTGACCGATGCCATCGCCCACGAGCTGCGCACCCCGCTGGTCAGGCTGCGCTACCGGCTCGCCATGCTGGACCCGCAACCATCGGCAGCAGAACAACAGGGGCTGGAGCGCGATCTGGGGGCACTGGACGCCCTCATCGAGGAGATGCTCACCTACGCCAGGCTGGATCGTCCCGAGCTGCCGTTGCAATGCGGCGAGCTGGAGCTGGCCAGCTGGGCCGGCAGCCGCCTACCGGACTGGCAGGCGCTGCGGCCAGAAAAACGACTCGACTTGGTGTGTCCCACCCATCCCCTGCCCTGGCGCGGCGATCCCCGCCTGCTGGATCGGGCGCTGGAGAACCTCATCGGCAACGCCCTGCGCCACGCCACCAGCCGGGTGACCCTCGCCATGAGCCAGCAGCAGGATCACTATCTGCTGGAGGTGACCGATGACGGCCCCGGCATAGATCCGGCGCTGGCGCCCCAGATCTTCGAGCCCTTCGTGCGGCTGGATCAGAGCCGGGATCGCCGTACCGGCGGCGCCGGTCTCGGCCTCGCCATAGTGCGCAGCATAGCCCGCCACCACGGCGGTGAGGTGCAGTTGCTGCCCAGTGCAGTCGGCGCCCGCTTCTGCCTCAGGCTGCCTGTACATTTGGATACAAACCGTCACCAGTCGCTCACTGAACCGCCAGCGGAACAGCCCTAGGATGAAGTCATGGAGAAAAGCTCCATGTCATCAACCCGAATGAGGAACTGGAATATGAACAAGCTGATCCCCCTGAGCCTGGCCGCTGTCTTCGCCCTGACCTCCGGCTTCACCATGGCAGCCACCCCCACCAAGGCAGCCGCCCCTCAGGCGACCCAGACCAAGGTGGTGAAAAAGCATCACAAGGCCACTCATGCCAAGGCACCGGCCGCCAAGGTCGCTCCCAAGACCAAATAGCGACGCATCAAGCTTCCCGTAACAAAAAGGGGCCCCATGATGGGGCCCCTTCTGTCGTGGTCGGCATGGTGCCGCAGACTTATTCCAGCATGTAGTCTGCCGACAGAGCGACGCGCGCCACGCCTGAGGTTACCGCCGCCAGTGCCACGGCACGGGCCACCCGTGGCAGCAGACGGGCATCCATCGGCTTGGGAATGACGTAATCCTTGCCGAAGGCCAGCGCGCTCACCCCTGCGGCGGTCAGCACCTCGGCCGGTACGGGCTCCTTCACCAGACCGCGGATCGCCTCGACCGCGGCTATCTTCATGACATCGTTGATGCGGCTGGCGCGGGCGTCCAGCGCGCCGCGGAAGATGAAGGGGAAGCAGAGCACATTGTTGATCTGGTTCGGATAATCGGAGCGGCCCGTACCCATGATGAGGTCATCACGCACCGAGTGGGCCAGGGACGGCTTGATCTCGGGATCCGGGTTGGAGCAGGCAAAGATGACCGGATTGGGGGCCATCAGGGCCACCGCTTCGGCGGGCAGTACATCCGGACCGGACACACCGACAAACACATCCGCCCCTTCAATCACATCCATCAGGGTGCGTAGCGGCGTATCGTTGGCAAAACGCTGCTTGTAGCGGTTCAGGTCGGTACGATCCGTGTGGATCACTCCCTGGCGGTCGAGCATGAAGATGTTGTGTGGCGCGGCGCCGCACTTGATCAGCAGATCCATGCAGGCAGTGGCCGCAGCCCCCGCCCCCATGCAGACGATGCGACTCTGTTCGATGCGCTTGCCCTGCACTTCCAGCGCATTGAGCAGACCGGCGGCGGTAACGATGGCGGTGCCGTGCTGGTCATCATGGAACACGGGAATATCGCAGCGCGCGATCAGCGCCTCTTCGATCTCGAAGCACTCCGGCGCCTTGATGTCTTCCAGATTGATGCCACCGAAGGTGTCGGCGATGGCCGCCACAGTGTCGATGAACTGCTGGCTGGTCTCGTGCTTCACCTCTATGTCGATGGCATCTATGCCGGCAAAGCGCTGGAACAAAAGGGCCTTGCCCTCCATCACCGGCTTGGAAGCCAGCGGGCCCAGGTTGCCCAGCCCCAGTATGGCGGTACCGTTGGAGATGACGGCCACCAGGTTGCCCTTGCCGGTGTAGCGGTAGGCATCATCGGGATTGGCGGCGATCTCGCGCACCGGCTCGGCCACACCCGGGCTGTAGGCCAGCGCCAGATCGTGGGCTGTCTCGGCGGGCTTGGTGAGGGCGATGGCAATTTTGCCCGGCACGGGCTGAGCGTGGTAATCGAGTGCTTCTTGACGCAGATCGGACATGGGGGACCCCGATACGGAAGTGAATGATGTGGTGCATTGGCTCGCGACAGGCGAGGGCTGGGGATCATAAAGAAAACCGCCGGCCTTTCACAGAGGAAAGTATCGCCGGCGGCCAATGACAATTCAGTAATTAGCATGTCATGCTAACCATGAATACCTATTTAGTTATAGATGTGGTTTCATCCCATCACAGGGATGCCTGCTTTGGCTTCTGCCTGTCTGGCGATGGCCTCCGTCATCCCCTGAAAGATGAAGAGATGAAACGGCAGCATGGCAAGCCAGTAGGCCAGCCCCCAGGCCCCTTGGGGATGCCAGTGGGCGGTAACCCTGATCCGGATCAGACCGGACTCCTCCGGCAGGATATTGAACGCCAGTCGCCCCACCCCGGGCGCCTTCATGTTGAACAGCAGATCCAGCCTGCGCCCTTCGTCCACCCCCAGGATCTGCCAGGAGTCCAGCATGTCCCCCTTCACGAAGCGATCCGGGTTGGTGCGACCACGAGTACGGGCCGGGCCGCCGATCAGGTGATCCATCCACTCGCGCACCACCCACAGTTCGTTCATGTAGAAGTAGCGCTGCTCCCCCCCCAACTGCTGCAACACCTGCCACACCACCTCAGGCGAGGCGAGACAGATGGCCTCCCCGCTGGCGGTGCGGTCATAGAAGCCGTACTCGGGATGGCGCCAGCGCAAGCCCAGCGGCGTCTCCTCCCCCTGCTGCTCGGCCCCGAGCTTCTGCTCCAGCGCCAGACTCTCCGCCAGCGCCTCGTCAAAACTGAGCAGCGTCTGGGGCAGCAAGGCCCGCAGCGGGCCATCATCGGCAGGGATATCGTGCTTGAGGCCACCCACCAGCGCCTTGGCCACCGGCTGCGGCACAGACGTGACGAATTGCAGCCACCAGGCAGAAAGCTTGGGGCTCAGGAAGGGGATGGGAATAATGGGGCAGCGCTTGCCGATATGGGCGGCAAACTTCTGCAACTGCTGCTGGTAGCTGAGCAGCTCGGGGCCAACGGCATTGAGCACCTGGCCATCCACTCCCTCAACTTCCACCAGCCCCCCCAGATAGTGCAACAGATTGGAGAGGGCGATTGGGGGCGTGCGAGAGCGCACCCACTTGGGGGTCACCATCATGGGCAGGTTGAACACCAGATCCCGCATCACCTCGAAGGCAGCCGAGCCCGGCCCTATGATGATGCCGGAGCGCAGCTCCACCGTCGGCACACCCGAGTCACGAAACAGTTCACCACAATAGCGGCGGGAGTTGAGATGGCGACTGTTGCACTGCTCGGGCTGAATGGCACCCAGATAGATGATGCGGCGCACCCCGGCGGCGCGGGCGGCAGCGGCAAAGTTCTTCACTCCCTGCTGCTCCAGCCGGTGAAAATCGGCGCCAGCCCCCATGGCGTGGACCAGATAGAAGACGGTGTCTATGTTCGCCAGCGCAGGCAGCAGTGTGATGGGCTTGAGGCTGTCGGCAAAGCGAAACTCCACGCCCTGCGGCAGGCGGCAGGGGCGACGAGCGCCAGCGATCACCCGATAACCCAGCCCTTGCAGGTGAGGGACCAGATAGGAACCGATATAACCCGCGGCTCCCATCACCAGACAATTTCGCATTGGCACTCCTCCCGTATTGTTCATGCTCACCATGAAGGTGCTGTCATCGACAGACATGCATCTCCTTTGATTGAGCCAACACCATAGGGCAAACCGGTTCAATACAAAACGTCGACCAATGAAAAAGGCGCCCGATGGGCGCCTTTTTCAGAATTCTTCAGAAGTAAGATTACTTCTTGGCAGTCAAGCCACCGAAACGCTTGTTGAACTTGTCTACACGGCCGCCGCTAGAAACTTCTTTCTGCTTGCCGGTATAGAACGGGTGGCATGCGGAGCACACGTCCAGGTTCAGATCTTTACCCATGGTAGAGAAAGTGTTGATGACGTTACCGCAAGAGCACTTGGCGGTGATGGCTACGTACTCGGGATGGATACCAGCTTTCATGGACAACCTCAATTATCAGGCCGTGTCGCTATCCGATCTTCTGTCGGACACCACACGATTGTTGAACACAGTTTCAAAGGCTGCGAATAATATAGGAAATGCCTGAGATCAGGCAAGTGGCTTCGCAGAAAAAATAGGCAATCCCTGGTGAATTCTTCCCAAACGCTGGATCTGGTTCGTGTCGCTGTCCCGGTACCGTTACGCCGTCACTTCGACTATCTCTCTCCCTTGCCCCTGCCTGAGCCCGGCTGTCGGGTCGAGATCCCCTTCGGCTCCCAGACGCTGGTCGGGCTGGTGGTCGACCATCCGGCCGAGAGCCAGGTGCCTCGAGCCAAGTTGAAACCCTTGAAAAGGGTGCTCGACAGCACGCCAGTGCTGGGGCCGGACATACTGGCGCTGATGAACTGGAGCGCAAACTACTACCAGCATCCGCTGGGAGAGGTACTGCCCCACGCTCTGCCAGTGCTGGTACGCAAGGGGGAGCCAGCCGCCTATCGTGAGCTGGAGTTCTGGTTTGCCACGCAAGCCGGGATGGATATGGACCTCAATGAGCTAAAGCGGGCTGCCAAGCAGCAACAGGCCCTCGCTTTACTGCGCAAGGGGCCGCAAACCCCGTCCGCCCTCAAGCAGGAGGAGATCCAGAGTGCGGCGCTCACGGCGCTGGAGAAGAAGGGCCTGCTGGAGAAACGCAGCCTGGAGCCGAGTCATGATGGTGACTGGGCGACGCACTTTGACGCGGGGGAGGGGCTGCGCCTCAACGGCGAGCAGGCGCTGGCGGTATCCGCCGTCACCAGCCAGAGCGACCAGTTCGGCGCCTTCCTGCTGGACGGCATCACAGGGTCAGGCAAGACAGAGGTTTACCTCAGCATTCTCGAACCCCTGCTCAAAGCGGGCAAGCAGGCGCTGGTGATGGTGCCGGAGATTGGCTTGACCCCCCAGACCATCAACCGCTTCCGCCGCCGCTTCAAGGTGCCTGTGGTGGCGATGAACTCCGCCATGAATGACAGGGAGCGGCTCGATGCCTGGCTCGCCTGCCGCGATGGCGGCGCCGCCATCCTGATAGGGACCCGTTCCGCCGTCTTCACCCCGTTCAAGAACCTCGGCATCATCATCATCGACGAGGAACACGACGGCTCCTTCAAGCAGCAGGACGGCTTTCGCTACCACGCCCGGGATCTCGCCGTGATGCGGGCCCATCGCGCCGGCATTCCCATCCTGCTCGGCTCGGCCACCCCGTCGCTGGAAACGCTGCACAACGCCAGAACCGGCAAGTATCACCACCTCAGCCTGACGCGCCGCGCCGGCAACGCCCAGACCGCCCGTCAGGTGATCCTGGACATCAAGAGCGTTCGGCTGCAGGCCGGGCTCTCCCCCCAACTGGAGCAGCTGATGGCGGAGCACCTGGCGGCGGGCAATCAGGTGATGCTGTTTCTCAACCGGCGCGGTTATGCCCCGTCGCTGATCTGCCACCAATGTGGCTGGAGCGCCGCCTGCGAGCGCTGTGACGCCTGGTACACCTGGCATCAGGCAGGGCGTCGCCTGCACTGCCACCACTGCGACAGCGTGCGCCCCCTGCCCCACAGCTGCCCCGAGTGCGGCAGCAAGGAGCTGATAGGCTCAGGGGTGGGCACAGAGCAGCTGGAGCAGCTGCTCACCACGGTTTTCCCCCAATACCCCGTAGTGCGCATCGACAGAGACAACACCCGCCGTAAAGGGGAGCTGGAGACCCATCTCGGCGACATCAAGGCGGGCAAGTACAAGATCCTGATCGGCACCCAGATGCTGGCCAAGGGCCACCACTTCCCGGATGTGACGCTAGTGGGCCTGCTGGATGTGGATGGCGCCCTGTTTTCCGCCGATTTTCGCGCCGCCGAGAAGCTGGCCCAGCTCTACACCCAGGTGGCGGGTCGCGCAGGTCGTGCCAGCAAGCCCGGTCTGGTGGTGTTGCAGAGCCACCACCCGGAACATGCCCTGTTGCAGGATCTGACCCAGAACGGCTACGGCCACTTCGCCGACACGGCGCTGAAAGAGCGTCACCTGCTGGGGTTGCCACCGTTCAGCTATCAGGGGCTGTTTCGGGCCGAGGCCAATGGCCGTGACGAGGTACAGCTGTTTCTCGCTCGCCTCGCAGATACGCTGCGCAGCGCCCGTTACCCCCACGTGCAGGTGCTGGGGCCCATCAGCGGCTTCATGGAACGCAAGGCGGGCAAGTTCCGGATGCAGTTGCTGGTGCAGGGGCCGAACCGGGCCCCGCTGGCACAACTGATGGATTGGGCGGTCAAGGAGCTGGACGGCTGGCCCGAGACCAAGAAGGTACGCTGGAGTCTGGATATAGACCCCACCGAGCTGAACTGAACCAGTTCGTATATTGCTCAAGCGCTGGCGGCGACTCGCCAGAAGTGGTGACTCGCGATCCCGCGATTCGCCAGCCTGGGTCCAGGTTCAGACCCGCAGATCGATCTGCTGCACCCAGCCCCCCTTGCCCTGCTCGGTGAGGTAGAAGCCGGATTGGCGCAGGACCCCCTGATTGCCGCTCTCCCCCAAGTGGTTGAAGGGCGTATCGAGGGGGCGCAGCAGTATGGCACCTATTCCCAGCTCCACCAGGGCGATGGGGGCATGGTCCGGGTGCCAGAACTGCAGGGCAGAGAAGTGGCTGTCTCGTTCATCCAGTACGCCGTTGCCATCTTCATCCAGCGCGGCCAGCTCACCAAAACCGTTGCCGGAACGAGCACCGAACAGCTCGCCACCATCGTCTATGGCGCCGTTGCCATTGCGATCCAGCGCCACGAAACCGCTGCCTTCGCTCAAACCCGGCAGGCTGTCATCCTTGCCATCCTGATCGATATCGAAGTTGACCCTTGCCTCGGTCAGATCGGCTATCTTGCCATCCAGACTGAGCACCAGCGGGTCTTTCAGGGCATTGAGGGTGGTGCGGCGCTGACTCACTTCAAGCTGCCGCCAGTCGAGTACAAAGCCGAGATCGAGCTGCAGGGTCTGGCCGTCACTGGTCTGCACGCTGGCCGATGCCACTACATTGAGCTGCTCCTGTTCCAGCAGAGTGTCGGTCACCTCCACAGCCTGATCCGGCTCCGCTGCCTGAGGGGCGGCCTCTCCCTGGGCCACGCCCTCCATCTCCCCTTCAGATGACTTGATGGGTTTGGGCAGCTCTATCTCGTGGCCGAGCATGGCCTCTATCATCAGCTTGATCAGCCGCAGCCGGTTATCCAGGCCGTCATTTGGATTGGTCTCCTCGGCTTCCGGCTTGACCAGAGAGGGTACCCCCTCAGTCCCCATGGCACCTTGCTGACCCGCCCCCCCTTGCGTCGAGATCGTTCTGGCTGAGCGCATCAGCTCCGCCACCACGCGTTCTACAACAGGATCCGCAGCCGGACCTGCCGCAGGGGTGGCCTCAGCGGCTGTCATATTCCCGGGCACAACCGGGGCGACAGGCCCGAGGTTGCGTACCTTGCGAGCCTGCAGCTGCTGATACTGGTGTTGCACCTCCCCCTGGAGGTCATAGTGATCGATGCGCATCTGATCGCCCTCGGCGCTATACATCTGGTCAGTTATCGACCAGCTGCAACTCGGGGCTTAACACCGATTGGCTATATCAGGTCACGGTTGCATCATCATCGGCACATAACAAGGCCAGGGCCAGCGATCTGGCCTGCACCAGTGCCAGCGGCTGCTGATAGCTGTGGGCCATCACAACGGCGCCCTCCAGCAAGAGACAAAGTCCGGTGGCTTGCGGGATGCTGCACCCGAGCTGCACCCTGACCCAGTTCAACAGCGCCTGTTTGTGCGCCACCACCAGCTTGCGTACCGGATGACGCGGATCGGCAAATTCGGCGCTGGCATTGATGAAGTTGCAACCGTAGAAATCACTGCGACCAAACCACTCCCCGAATCCGTCGAGCAGAGCCTGCAATCGACTCACCCTCCCCTCCAGACCTGCCAGCTTCCCCTCGAGCAGGGCGAAGAACTCCTGCTCGCGGGAGAGCAGTACAGCCTCGATCAAGGCATCCTTGGTCGGAAAATGGCGGTAGAGGGTTCGCTTGGTACTACCCGCCTCCGCCCAGATGCGATCTATGCCGGTTGCATGAAAACCATGGCGATTGAACAGGCGATAGGCGGTTGCCATCAGCTGTTGGCGCTTTTCACTCACGATTTATCCCTTGAAGTACACCGATCTGTCTACCTAATGTGCCTAATCACGTCAGACAAACCAAGAGAGAAACGTGATGAAAAAATGGTATGGCCCGTTCTGGGCAGGGCTGGGGGCCGCCTTGGCAATCGGGATACTGGGCTGGTTGAACGTCAGCTGGCACACGGCCCTGATCATGGCGCCTTTCGGGGCAAGCTGCGTGCTGCTGTTTTCACTGCCGGCGAGCCCGCTGGCTCGGCCGTCCAAGGTGCTCGGAGGCCACCTGCTGACCGCCAGCGTCGGACTGCTGGTGCAGTGGTTCCCCTTGCCACTGGAGTTGCAGCTGGCATTGGGAGTGGGTCTGGCCATCGCCTTGATGCAGGGCCTGGATCTCATCCATCCCCCCGCTGGCGCCAACCCCTTGCTGGTGTTGATGACGGGGCAGGAGTGGCCCTTCCTGTGGCAGACAGTGCTGCCGGGCGCCTTGCTGCTAATCCTGCTGGGCCAAGGTTTTCAACGGCTGAAGCTGTGGCCGCTCAGAACCACATAAAGCAAGGAGGGAGGCAGTGCCTCCCTCCTTGTTATCTCGCTATCCCGTCCATGCCCTTACTGGACTGGCTGAGAGACCCCTTCCAGGTGGATCTCGACCCGGCGATCCGGGGCCAGACAGGCGATCAGCGCAGGCCGGGAGCCAGTGGTGCAGTTGTTGCCGGTCACAGGGGAGGATTTGCCACGTCCCTCGACCCGCACCTTGTCAGCAAACAGTCCCTTGGCGATCAGATAGTCGGCCACTGTGCGGGCACGTTGCTCCGACAATGCCTGGTTGTAAGCATCGGAGCCGATACGGTCGGTATGCCCCACCACAGTCGCGGCACCGTCCTTGGGATTGGCGGCCACTATCTGGCTGAACAGGGTATCGAGCGCCTGACTGGCAGCGGGCTTGAGGGTGGCCTTGTTGAACTCGAACAGCACATCCGAACTCAGGCTGAACGTCTTGGGGGCCACCACAACGGCAGGCGCGGGTTCCACGGCGGGGGCCGGAGCCGGGGCCACCACCTCGTTCCCGTGCTGGCCGAAGCGATAGAGCATGCCCACCGAGAGCAGGCCGTTATCCATCTCTATGCCGGAACGATCGAGGGAGGCATCTCCCAGCGGAGTTGTGTACTGATATTCGAGACGGGCGGCCCAGTCACGGTCGATAGCGTATTCGGCGCCCAGGGCCCCGACAAAAACTGCACCATGCTTGTCGCCGGTTTCCTTGATGAAATCGGTCGCCGTCCGGGCTGACAGCTCGCTGTCTGTCCAGGCGTAGCCACCACCAATCCGGCCATAGAGATCCAGCGCATCATTGACCGGAAACCCTATTTTCATGGTGGCCTGGATCATCTGGCTCTTGGCTTCTCCCTCCACCCTGACCCCGCTCAGCTCACCGGACGAGGTGTACTTGCCGAGCCAGTCATAGCCGAACTCGAAACCCAGGTTGGGGTTGAGCTGATAACCGGCAAACGCACCCAGTCCGAGAGCATCCTTGCTGGTGCCGGTATTTTGCAGCGCCCCCAGGGTATCCGAAACCACTTGCTTCTGGTCGACGTCGAAGTACTTGGACCAACCGGCCTTGCCCCCGGCATACCAGGTATTGTCCTGGGCGGCAGCCTGCACGGCCCCCGTCGCAAGCAGGCCGCTGACCAGAGCGGCAAGTATCGATTTATTCATGGTGAAAGCCTCTGCAATAAGTCGTTGTGGGCGCGCAATGCGCTCTCTTCCCTGATGGGGCCAAGCTGGCCCCGTCACTCAGGTTATCCCATCTCTTGTCAGCCTCAAATGACCAGGGACTCAAGAGTGTGAAGCTGGCGACATTCCAGACGGGAAAACGACCCTGTGCATGAGGATTTTCATAGTGCGTTGAAAGCGCTGCATAAACTCGGATCTTCCGGTGGCCAATATGTCTCTGTCGCCACCATAGACCCAAGAAACAGGCCCAAAAAGAAGAGGGAGGCATAACGCCTCCCTCCTGCTTTTCGCTCTGTATCAGCTGGCCAGAAACAGCCGGTAGGCGGGGTCGTCACTGACCTCTTTCCAGCCGTAGCCAATCTCGCGCAGGTAGTCGTGGAAGGCGGCCACGTCCTCATCCGGCAGCTCGAAGGCGCAGAGCACACGGCCGTAGTCGGCGCCGTGGTTGCGGTAGTGGAACAGGCTGATGTTCCAGCGACAGCCCAGGGTCTCCAGAAAGCGCATCAGGGCGCCCGGTTGCTCCGGAAACTTGAAGCTGTAGAGACGTTCACCGAGGGGCCGGGCCGGGCGGCCGCCAATCATGTAGCGCACGTGGTTCTTGGCCAGCTCGCTCTCTGTCATGTTGACCACTGGATAGCCGTTGCCGCCGAGTTGATCGATGATCTGGCCCAGCTCCTCGTCGCCACCGGTCAGGCGCACCGAGACAAACAGCGACGCCTGGGCCGCATCCGAATAGCGGTAGTTGAACTCGGTCACCATGCGCGGACCAAGCTGGCGACAAAAGTCGAGGAAGGCCCCCTTGCGCTCGGGTATGGTCACCGCCAGCATGCCCTCGCGCTTCTCGCCGATCTCGCAACGCTCCGACACGTAACGCAGGCTGTGGAAGTTGACGTTGGCCCCCGACAGAATGGCCGCCATCCGTCCGCCCTTGACCTGCTCGCGCTCGCTGTAGGCCTTGAGCCCCGCCAGCGACAGAGCGCCGGAAGGTTCGGCAATGGCACGACAGTCATCGAAGATGTCTTTCAGCGCGGCGCAGATCTGGTCGTTGGAGACAGTCACCACCTCGTCCAGATACTGGTTGCAGAGGCGAAACGTCTCTGTGCCGATGCGCTTGACCGCCACACCGTCGGCAAACAGCGAGACCCGATCCAGATTGACAGGTTCGCCTGCCTCCATGGCAGCCTTGAGGCAGGCGGAGCCTTCCGCCTCCACCCCGATCACCTTGACGTCCGGCAGCAGCTGCTTGATATAAACCGCCACCCCGGCGGCCAGGCCGCCACCGCCCACAGGCACGAAGACGTGGGTGAGATGGGTATCCTGCTCCAGCAGCTCCTTGCCTATGGTGCCCTGGCCCGCGATCACCTCGACGTCGTCAAACGGCGGTATCAGGGTGTAGCCCTCCAGTTCGGAGAGGCGGCGGCTTTCGGCATAGGCCTCATCGAAACTGTTGCCAAACAGCATGACATTGCCGCCCTGGCGGCGTACCGCATCGATCTTGATGTCCGGCGTGGTCTTGGGCATCACTATGATGGCCTTGATGCCGAGCTTGGCCGCCGACAGGGCGACCCCCTGGGCATGGTTGCCGGCAGAGGCGGCGATGACGCCGTGATCCTTCTGCTCCTGGGTCAGGGTGGCAATCTTGTGGTAGGCACCGCGCAGCTTGAAGGAGTGCACGGGTTGCAAGTCTTCACGCTTGAGCGCCACATGGTTGCCAAGCCGTTCGGACAATTTTTTAAGGGTCTGCAAGGGTGTCACCCGCGCCGCCTCATAGACGGGGGAGAGCAACACCTTGCGTAGATAATCAGCCGCAGAGACCATGAGTTATTCCTCCGTCTCGCATTGATGGGCACATACTGCGCCCGGCTCATCACGGAGCAAACGATAAAGGCTCATCATCACTCCTCCAGCTTGCTGCGATCACGCACAGCACCCTTGTCTGCGCTGGTGGCGAGCATGGCGTAGGCGCGCAGGGCAAAGGAGACCTGACGCTGACGATCCAGCGGCTTCCAGCCACGGGCTTCCACGGCAACACGGCGGGCAGCCAGCACGCTGTCGGCCACCTCCAGCACCATGCTACGAGCCGGAATATTGATGTTGATGATGTCGCCATCTTCCACCAAACCGATAGTGCCGCCAGAGGCCGCCTCAGGCGAGACGTGACCGATGGAGAGACCCGAAGTACCGCCGGAGAAGCGGCCATCGGTGATCAGGGCGCACTGCTTGCCCAATCCCATGGACTTGAGATAGGTGGTGGGATAGAGCATCTCCTGCATGCCCGGACCTCCTTTTGGCCCTTCGTAGCGGATCACTACCACTTCACCGGCCTTGACTGTGCCATCCAGAATGCCGGCAACCGCCGTGTCCTGGCTCTCGAATACCCGTGCCGGGCCACGGAAGCAGAGGTTCTCGTCATCCACACCGGCCGTTTTTACGATGGCGCCATCAAGAGCCAGGTTGCCGGAGAGCACGGCCAGGCCCCCCTCCAGGCTGTAGGCATGCTCCAGCGAGCGGATGCACCCCTCGGCACGATCCACATCCAGTTCGGGCCAGCGGCAATCCTGACTGAACGCCTTGGTAGTGCGGATCCCGGCTGGCCCGGCGCGGTAGAAGTCCACTACCTCCTGGCTCGGCTGGCGGCTGACGTCGTATTCGTTGAGCAGCTCGGCCAGGGAGCCGCCCAGTACGGTACGGGTGTCACCGTGCACCAGACCCGCCTTCTCCAGCTGACCCAAAATGGCGACCACGCCACCGGCACGGTGCACATCTTCCATATGGTACTTCTGGGTAGAGGGGGCCACCTTGCACAGCTGGGGCACCTTGCGAGACATGCGGTCGATATCGGCCATGGTGAAGTCCACCCCGGCCTCCTGGGCCGCCGCCAGCAGGTGCAGCACTGTATTGGTGGAACCGCCCATGGCGATATCCAGCGCCATGGCATTCTCGAACGCCGCCTTGGTGGCGATGTTGCGTGGCAGGGCGCTCTCGTCATCCTGCTGGTAGTAACGCTTGGCAAGGGTGACGATGCGCTGGCCTGCCAGCTTGAACAGCTGCTCGCGATCTGCATGGGTCGCCAGCATGGAGCCGTTGCCCGGCTGGGAAAGCCCCAGCGCCTCGGTCAGGCAGTTCATTGAGTTGGCAGTAAACATGCCGGAACAGGAGCCGCAGGTAGGGCAGGCGCTGCGCTCCACCTGCTCGCTCTGGGCATCGGAGACCTTGGGGTCGGCGCCCTGGATCATGGCATCCACCAGATCCAGTTTGATGATCTGATCGGACAGCTTGGTCTTGCCCGCTTCCATGGGGCCGCCGGAGACGAAGATCACGGGTATGTTGATGCGCAGGGCGGCCATCAGCATCCCCGGAGTGATCTTGTCACAGTTGGAGATGCAGACCATGGCATCGGCGCAGTGGGCGTTGACCATGTACTCCACAGAGTCGGCGATAAGCTCGCGAGACGGCAGCGAATAGAGCATGCCGCCGTGGCCCATGGCGATGCCGTCATCCACGGCTATGGTATTGAACTCTTTGGCCACACCGCCGGCGGCTTCGATCTCGCGAGCCACCAGCTGGCCCAGATCCTTGAGGTGGACGTGACCCGGCACGAACTGGGTGAAGGAGTTGACCACGGCTATGATGGGCTTGCCGAAATCCTCGTCTGTCATGCCAGTGGCGCGCCAGAGGGCGCGGGCCCCGGCCATGTTACGTCCGTGGGTGGTGGTGGCGGATCTCAACTTCGGCATTGTCTCTACTCCCTGAATGCCCATGGGGCGCATTATTTCTTGAATGTGTGACTCGCGGATCGGGAATCGATCCTGGTCAGGGCACAACACGGATGCCCTGACCGGAAGCGACTCGGGGAGGCATGGCACCTCCCCGTTCTCGGTCAGCCGTTACTTGTCATCGACCGGGGTCAGCCAGTTCCATTTGTCCTTTGTCTGGCCGTTGAACAACCCGAAGAAGGCGTTCTGCAACTGCTCAGTCACTGGGCCACGGCAACCGGCACCTACCTTCATCCGGTCCACCGAACGCACAGGCGTCACTTCGGCGGCAGTGCCCGTCATAAAGATCTCGTCCGCAACGTATAGCGCCTCACGGGGCAGCGCCTGCTCGCGCACCTCATAACCCAGATCCCGGGCCAGGGTCATGATGGTGTCGCGGGTAATGCCGGGCAGGATGGCGGCGGTGGCAGGCGGGGTGAAGAGCACGCCGTTTTTCACCAGAAACAGGTTCTCACCCGCGCCTTCGCTCAGGTAGCCGTTCACATCCAGCGCCAGTCCTTCAGCGTAGCCGTTGCGCTTGGCTTCCCGGCTGATGAGTTGAGAGGAGAGGTAGTTGCCACCGGCTTTGGCGCCGGTCGGAATCGTGTTGGGGGCCAGCCGGTTCCAGGAGGTGACGCACACATCCACCCCGTTTTTCAGACCCTCTTCCCCCAGGTAGGCACCCCACGGCAGGGCAGCCACCATGAGCTCGGCCTTGGCATCCAGCGGTGGATGCAGTCCCAGCCCCACATTGCCGATAAAGGCCAGCGGACGCAGATAACCGCTCTTGAGGCCGTTCTCGCGCACCACGGCGCGGCAGGCTTCATTCACCTCGGCCTCGCTGTAGGACACCTCCATCCAGTAGATTTTGGCGGAGTCGAACAGACGGCGGGTGTGCTCCTGCAGACGGAAGATGCAGGTCCCCTTGGGGGTGTCGTAGGCGCGCACACCCTCGAACACAGAGGAGCCATAGTGCAGGGCGTGGCTCATGACGTGCACCTGGGCATCTTGCCAGGGAACCATGTGGCCGTTGAACCAGATATATTGCGGCTGGGGTTGGGAAGGCTGTGACATTGCTGTTGCTCCTTAAGCTCTGATCCGGGGTTGCTGTTCCAGTGCATCGACCCGGGAGACGTCCACCAGCTTGACCAGCTGGCTCCATAAATGCTGGATGGGACGCACCGACTCGACAGTAACCGTGATCCGCAGCTGTTGGCAATCCTGCTCCGCCCCCATCTCCATGCTGAGGGCACAGAGAGCGAAGCCGCGGTGGCGCACCACCCTCAATACCCGCTCCATCACTTCGGGTCTGGGCTGGGCGTGAATGTGCAAAGTGTGTTGTGCAAATGCTGGCTGCGCAAAGGTGTGCGGGTTCATGGGCGTTGCTCCATCATCTTGTGGTTGGCGACTCCCGGCGGAACCAGGGGCCAGACGTTTTCTTCCTCTGAAATGGCCACATGCAGCAGATAGGCGCCTTCGCTCCCCAGCAGGCGGTCGAGGGCTGCTGCGATCTGATCCTTGCATGTGATGGTCTCACCCGGGATGCCAAAGGCGGCGGCCAGAGCGACGAAATCGGGGTTGTCGGAGAGGATGGTCTCGCTGTAACGACCATCGAAGAACAGCTCCTGCCACTGGCGCACCATGCCGAGACGCTGGTTGTCTAGCAGCACCATCTTCACCTTGAGCTGGGCGCGGCGTATGGTGCCCAGCTCCTGCACGTTCATCATGAAGGAGCCATCACCACTCACCAGCACCACCTCGTCATCGGGGCGCGACATCTTGGCGCCGATGGCGGCGGGCAAGCCAAACCCCATGGTACCGAGACCGGCACTGGAAAGATGATTGCGCGGACTGGTGAAACGCATGTGCTGGGCCACCCACATCTGGTGCTGACCCACGTCGCAGGCCACCACACTGTTTTCCGGCAGACGGGCCGAGAGTTGTTTGAGCAGGGCCGGTGCATAGATGGGCTGGCCGGGGTGGTCGTAGCGAAACGCATACTCGCGGGCCATGGCAGCGCAGTGCTCACGCCAGGGATCGATCGCCAGTGCCATGCCCAGGGCGGGCAACACCCGCTTGAGATCCGTGGTGATGCCCACTTCGGCGGCGCGGCGCTTGCCGAACTCGGCGGCATCCACATCCAGATGGATCACCTTGGCTTCGGGGGCAAACTCTTCCAGCTTGCCGGTCACCCTGTCATCGAACCGGGCACCCACTACCACCAGCAGATCGCACTGCTGCACCGCATAGTTGGCAGCCTTGGTGCCGTGCATGCCGAGCATGCCGAGGTAGACGGGGCTGTCAGGATCCAGCGCGCCAATCCCCTTGAGGGTAGTGACCGCCGGCATGCCGGTGACGGCAACAAACTCGCGCAGCTGGGTTTCGGCATTGGCCATGCCCACTCCGCCACCGACGTAGAGCACCGGGCGCTCGGCAGCCGCGATCAGGGTGCGGGCCAGCGTCAGCTCGGCCGGATTGAGGACCTCAGGCTCCTCCACCGCAAACAGCAGATTCTGCGCTGGCACGGCGGCCAGCTGCACATCCTTGGGAAAATCGATGAGCACAGGACCGGGACGACCTTCGGTGGCGATGGCGAAGGCCTCTTCCAGCACGCGCCCCAGATCCGCCACATCGGTCACCATGAAGGAGTGCTTGGTACAGGAGAGGGACATGCCGAGCACATCGACCTCCTGAAACGCATCTGTACCTATGGCGGAACAGGGCACCTGACCGCTGATGGCCACCAGAGGCACGGAGTCGAGCAGCGCCTCCGCCAGCCCGGTCACCAGGTTGGTGGCGCCGGGGCCCGAGGTGGCGATGCAGACCCCCACCTGGCCGGAGGCTCGTGCGTAACCCACCGCAGCCATGGCGGCCCCCTGCTCGTGGCGGCAGAGCTGATGGGCAAGGCCACCGTCATACAGGGCGTCGTAGACCGGCATGATGGCTCCGCCCGGGTAACCAAACACCTGGGTCACACCCTGTTTCTTGAGAGCCTGTACCAAAAACTGCGCGCCGTTCATGTGGAAAATCCTGTCCTGTAGTCGAAAAAAAACCCCCGAGCTGTGAGGCTCGGGGGTCGCTTGTTTCGTTCTGTCCGGTGGTGGGTCTATCCCTTGTTCCGTGCAGCTAAACGAGCCCCGAGCGGTGAGATAATAATCACCACTAGGACCACAATAATGCTGACGAAACGGGAGGCCATGTTCATAGTTACAACCGGAAATCCTGTGAAATTGGGGCGGTTTGCACCGCGAATGGCTATTAGAACTAGCACGGTGATTTTTATTGGGCAAGCCTTTTTTACCTGACAAGACTCTGATTTTGACTAAGCAGCAGCCTGACGGCTGGAACAAAAAACTAATAAAAAACGGTTAACCAGCACATACATCAAACCAAGGACGGGATTTATGTCATTAGCTGTGGTTTATAGCCGTGCCAGCCTGGGGATAGCGGCGCCGCAAGTCACGGTGGAAGTTCACCTCTCCAACGGTCTGCCCGCCTTCAACATGGTGGGATTGCCGGAAACCTCGGTGAAGGAATCCCGGGATCGGGTGCGCAGTGCCCTGCTAAACGGCAATTTCGAGTTCCCGAGCAAACACATCACGGTCAATCTGGCCCCCGCCGACCTGCCAAAGGAGGGAGGCCGTTTCGATCTGGCCATCGCCATCGGCATTCTCGCCGCTTCCAAGCAGATACCTGCAAAATACCTGCTCGATCACGAATTTTTAGGGGAGTTGGCCCTGACCGGCGAGATCCGTCCCGTGCTCGGGGTGCTGCCCGCCGTGCTCGCCTGCCGCGATGCGGGGCGCACCCTGCTGGTACCGAGAGAAAATGGCCCGGAAGCCTCCCTCATTCAGGACGCCGAGGTGCGTACCGCCCACCAACTGCTGGCCGTCACCGCCTGGCTGGCAGGCCAATATGAGCTGCCTCTGCCGGAGCCCCAGACCACGGACTCCCTGCCCGATGTGCCGGATCTGCAGGATGTGATCGGCCAGTCACAGGCCAAGCGGGCATTGGAGATCGCTGCCGCCGGCAGCCACAACCTGCTGTTCATAGGACCGCCCGGTACCGGCAAGAGCATGCTGGCTAGCCGTTTGCCCGGCATCTTGCCACCCCTGAGCGAGCAGGAGGCGCAGCAGACCGCCGCCATCCACTCCATCGGCGGCCTGACCCCGCGCGCCGGTCACTGGCACCACAGGCCCTATCGCACGCCCCATCACAGTGCCTCCGCCGTGGCCCTGGTGGGCGGTGGCAGCCATCCCAGACCCGGCGAAATATCCTTGGCCCACAACGGGGTACTCTTTCTCGACGAGCTGCCGGAGTTCGAGCGCAAGGTGCTCGACTCTCTGCGCGAACCGCTGGAGACGGGCCACATCACCATCAGCCGCGCCGCCCGTCAGGTGGATTTTCCCGCCCGCTTCCAGCTGGTGGGCGCCATGAACCCCAGCCCCTGCGGCCACTATGGTGACGGCCAGACCCGCTCCAGCCCGGATCAGATACTTCGCTATCTTGGCAAGCTCTCCGGCCCCTTCCTCGATCGCTTCGACCTGACGGTGGAGGTGCCGCTGCTGCCCAAGGGGAGTCTCACCGGCAAGGCGGAGCGGGGGGAATCGAGCCAGCAGATCCGCGATCGGGTACTGGCGGCGCGGGAGCGAATGCTGAGCCGCAATGGCAAGCTCAACAATCTGCTGGATAGTCGTGAAATCGAAGATATTTGCCGATTATCGCCGCAAGATGCCGAGTTTTTGGAGAATGCCATCCAGAAGCTGGGCCTCAGCATCCGGGCCTGGCACCGCATACTGCGGGTGTCACGCACCATAGCCGATCTGGCGGGGCGACCTGCGATAGAGAAGGATCATCTGATCGAGGCTCTCGGCTACAGGGCCATGGACAGGCTGCTGTCGCGGCTGCGCAGCGGCTGAATGGCTGGGATAGAGAGATAGTGAGTCCCACATGCGTGATGGTCCCGTGCATGGTCTAGCGGCTCATCGGCTGATATTATGGCCACAGATCTGACCACTTGGTTGCCACCCACAGACAACGAGACGGACCCGACTCATGCAAAACAAGCTGATAGAGCGGCTGCGCGGCAGCCTCTCGACCTCGCTCTATTTTTTCAACACCCTCTTCTGGTGTATCCCCATCTTCTTGCTGGGCATGCTCAAGCTGCTGTTGCCGCTTAAAGGCTGGCGTACCCTCTGCAACGCTCTGCTGGATGGCTGCGCAAGCTGCTGGATCGGTGTCAACAACCTGATCCAGAAAACCATCATAGGGACCTCTTTCGAGGTGGTCGGCGCGGACAAAGGAAGCCGTGATGAGTGGTACATGGTAATTGCCAACCATCAATCCTGGGTCGACATACTGGTATTGCAGCGGGTTTTTAATCAAAAAATCCCCTTCCTGAAGTTTTTCCTCAAGAAAGAGCTGATTTGGGTACCTTTTCTCGGTCTGGCCTGGTGGGCACTGGACTTCCCCTTCATGCGGCGCTATTCCCGTAAATTTCTGGAAAAAAGGCCACATCTGAAGGGAAAAGACATAGAAACAACCCGAAAGGCCTGTGCCAAGTTTCGCCACATTCCGGTGAGTGTGATGAACTTCGTGGAGGGCACCCGCTTCACCGCCCACAAGCACGACAAACAGGCAGCGCCTTATCGCCATCTGTTGCACCCGAGGGCTGGTGGCATCGCCTTCACCCTGGCGGCCATGGGCGACCAGCTGCATCAACTGGTGGATGTGACCATCGCCTATCCGGGTGGTATCCCCAGTTACTGGGACTTCATGTGCGGTCGGGTGAAGGAGATCAAGGTTCAGGTTCGCTTTCTGCCGATTGAACGCAAACTGGTAGGGGATTACTTCAATGACCCCGAGTTCCAACAGGCGTTTCAACAGTGGTTGAACGGGATCTGGCACGAGAAGGACCAGACTCTTAGCCAACTGCTGGCAGACAAGGCGCAGTAAAAGACCCCTCGCCAATCCAGCTCTACCCGGCAGCAGGGCTGGCCTTCAGGTTGGTGACCATGGCAACAGTTTGAGAGTGGTTTTCAGGAATGGCGGAATGCACGCTGGCAGTAAACTGACGTCGTGCGGGCACAAGTGATACAGGCCGATGCTATGGGTCAGTTTGGCGTTGAGTCCGCCTCCTTGGCGGTTGCCGAAGCAAGCGCCAAGGCCAGTTCTGGCAACTGTTCCTCGCTGAACACTGCAATGCCGTTGCGACGCAGCAGGGCCGTGGTCTTGCCCTCACCCGCCACTGACACACCTTCGAAGCGGCCATTGTAGATGCGGCGACTACCGCAAGAAGGACTCCCCTCCTTTAGCAGGGCAAAGCGAATGCCTTGTGCCTGACAGAGCGCAAGAGCCAGCTCGGCACCGCGATCGAACTCGGCCGTCACATCCAGTCCGCTCGCGGTCAGCACCAGATCACCCTGCCGCTCGGCAGGGGGGCGCGGAGTCGGCAGTCCGCCTGCCACTTCGGGGCAGAAAGACTGCGTTCGCCCCTCGGCGCCAAGCTCATTCAGCCAGTCGCTGACAATCCCCTTGCTCTGGCCATCGTAACGTACTGGCTGACCCAGCAAGCAGGCACTCACCAGCACCCGGGGCGGCGCTTTGCTCATGCTTCTGCCCCGTGCATCACCTGATCGAACATGACGCAGCAAGGGCTCTCCAACCGGTAGAGGATGGCAGGGCGCTGCTTGCCGGTCCGCTTGCGGCCGGTATCCACCAGAATGTCGGCGCGATGGATGCGCTTGCGAAACGCCGCCGTGTTCATCGGAGTTTGCAGGATGATTTCAAAGGCGCGCTGCACTTCGGAGAGAGTGAACTCGGGCCCCAGCAGTTGCAGCGGCAAGGTGCTGTAGCGACTCTTGATCCGCAGTCTCTCCAGCCCTCTGGCTATAAGCTGGGTATGATCGAAGGCGAGGCTGAGGCCGGGCAGGGCCGAGAGTGGATGCCAGCAACCTTGCACGGCTTCGACTTCCGGATCGACCAGACAGAGGTAGACCAGCGCGGTGGACCAGCCACGGGGATCCCGCTCCAGATTGCCGAGAGTGCAGACCTGTTCGCTGTAGCAGTGGCCGAGCCCCCACTCCGCCAGCAGGCGATGGCGGGCCGTGTCCAGGTCCCGATCCCGAGTCTCGTCGATGCGCAGTGCCGGCAGTTGCCAGCAGTTGGCAAAGGGGGGGTGATCGCGGGTTTCGAGCAACAGCTCGAGCCGCTCCTCGTACAACCGCAGCACCACCATATCCAGACTCATTCTCAGCATGTCGATCGCCCTGCTCGCCTTCCATTAATGTTTGGTAGATAATATCACACGAATAGTATGTGAAGGAGCCAATCATGGGAACCGTCGCCAGCCTGGATATTGATGCGCAGAAGGGATTTACTCCCCTCTGCCCGAACGAACTGCCCGTCGTGGGCGGGGATGATATTGTGGCTGCGCTCAACGCTCAGGCCACCCTCGCCACCCTGCGTATTGGCAGCAAAGACTCCCATCCCGCCAACGCAGCCTGGGCCGTCAGTGACCCCGCCGGCATGCTGTTGCCGCTGGACTTGCCCAATGCCGACCTCACCTGGCCGGTACACTGCGTGCCCGGCACCCAAGGCTTCGAGCTGCTGGATGGCCTGCCCGCCCCCATCGATTACGACTTCTTCGTCTGGAAGGGGGTCGAGCCGGACCTGCATCCCTACGGCACCTGCTTTCACGATCTGGCCGAACGACGCAGCACAGGACTCATCGAATTCCTGCAAGCCCGCCATGTCGACACTGTGCTGGTCGGCGGCCTCGCCACCGACTACTGCGTCAAGACCAGCGTGCTGCAATTGCGCCACGCCGGTTTTCGGGTGATCGTCCATCTCGATGCCTGCCGTGGCATAGCCCCGGATACGGTTGCCAGCGCCCACTCCCAGATGATCGAAGCCGGGGCCGAGCTGGCCCAGACCCTGATCGATGTACAACGCCTGCTGGATGCCTGATATGCCGCCGATTCCCACCAGCCTGCCCGATACCGGTGCCTGCAATCTACACATGTGGCCGGCATTCGCCCGCCTGCGGGGAGCCTGATATGCCGCCGATCCTCACCAGTCTGCTCGATACCGATGCCTACAAGCTGCATATGCAGCAGGCGGTGTTCCACCGCTATCCGGATGCCGAGGTGGTGGCCGAATTCCACAGCCGCAACGAAGAAGATCTGCTGCCCATGATGGGCCAGATCGAGGAGCAACTGCGTCTCGCCGGCTCCCTGCGGCTGACCAGGCCGGAACTGAATTTTCTGGCCGAGCGCCCCTTCTTCACCGCCGACTACCTGGATCACCTGCGCCGCAAGCCCCTTGATGCCTCCCTGCTGCAGGTATTCGAGCAGGATGGCCGCATCAATGTGCGGGTCGAGGGCCCCTGGCAGGATGTGATCCTGTGGGAAATCCCGGTGCTCGCCATCATCAGCGAGATGCGCAACCGCTTCCGCTATCCCCAGTTTGGCGTCAGCCAGGCGCTGGATCGGCTCGATCAGAAGATCGACAAGCTGGAACAGGACCTCAGCCCGGAAGAGATGAGCGAGTTCAACCTCATCGACTTCGGTACCCGTCGCCGCTTCTCCCATGCGGTACAGGATGCGGTCGTGGGCCGTCTCAAGGAGCGGCTGCCGGCATTTCGCGGCACCAGCAACTACCTGCTGGCCCAAAAGTACCAGCTACCTGCCGTGGGCACCCAGGCCCACGAGTGGTTCCAGGCTCACCAGCAGCTCGGCTTCCCGCTCGAGCACAGCCAACGCGCCGCCCTCACCAGCTGGCTGGACGAATTCACCAACCACCTGGGGATCGCCCTGACCGACTGCATCACCATGGACGCCTTCCTGCGTGACTTCGATTTCGAGCTGGCCAGCCGTTATCAGGGTCTGCGCCACGACTCCGGCGACCCTGTTGTGTGGGGCGAGAAGGCCATAAGCCACTACCAGCGCCTCGGCATAGACCCCACTGACAAGACGCTGGTCTTCTCCGATGGACTCAACCTCGACAAGGCGGTGCAGCTGTTCCGCCACTTCCGTGGCCGCATCAACACCAGCTTCGGCATCGGTACCAAGCTCACCTGCGATCTGCCCGGTGTCAGCCCCATGAACATCGTCTTCAAGCTGATGGAGTGCAACGGCGGCCCGGTCGCCAAGATCTCCGACAGCCCGGGCAAGACCCTGTGCCGGGATGCGGACTTCATCCGCAACCTCAAGCAGGCCTTCCACGTCGGGGTGTAACGTGCCTTTTTGAGGAGCCCATCTTGCGCAGAGCGCCGGTGGCCCCCTACCATGACCCTCTTGCAAGGTCCGACTGGTGTCGGGCCTTTCTCTTGCCCGAACGACAGACCACAAGGAACCGCCCATGACCTCTAAATGGATATTTGCCCTCACCACCCTGCTGGCCAGCTTAGGCGCCACTGCCGCCGAGCCGCTGCGGGTATCCGCCATCCCGGACGAAGCCCCCACCGAGTTGCAGCGCAAGTTCGCCCCGCTGGGAGACTATCTGGCCGAGAAGACGGGGCGCGAGGTGGTGTTCGTACCGGTCAACGATTACGCCGCCGTGGTCGAGGCGCTGGCCGCCGGCAAGCTCGACATGGCCTGGCTCGGGGGTTTCACTTATGTGCAGGCCCATCGTCGGGCCGACAAGGTAGTGCCGTTGGTCCAGCGCCAGGAGGATGCCCAGTTCACCTCCAAATTCATCGCCAATGCCGACAGCGGCATCAAGACCCTGGCCGACACCAGGGGCAAGGACTTCGCCTTCGGCTCCCCCTCCTCCACCTCGGGTCACCTGATGCCGCGCCACTTCCTGGCCGAGCAGGGCATCAATCCGGAACGTGACTTCGCCCATGTCGCCTTCTCCGGCGCTCACGACGCCACCGTTGCCTGGGTCGCCTCCGGCAAGGTGCCGGCCGGTGCGCTCAACGCCTCCGTGTGGGACAAGCTGGTGGAAGAGGGCAAGGTCGATACCGCCAAGGTGAAGGTGATCTGGACCACGCCGACCTACTTTGATTACAACTGGACAGTGCGTGGCGACCTGGATCCGGCGCTGCAGGAGAAAATCAAGCTGGCCTTCCTCAGCCTGGATCCTGCCGTCCCGGCCCAGGCCGAGATCCTCAAGCTGCAACGGGCCAGCCGTTTCATCGAAACCAAGCCCGAGAACTACCTGGGCATAGAAGCGGCCGCGACCCAGGCCGGTCTGCTGAAGTGATCGCCGTTGCACTGGACGGGGCAGGGCTGCGGCTCGGCGAGAGTCGTATCCTGCATCCGCTTCGCCTGCAGATCGAGGCGGGGGAGTGTGTCGCCATCATAGGACCGAGCGGCGCGGGCAAGACCAGCCTGCTGCGGCTGATCGGCACCGAGCTGCGCGGTGAACTGGCACTCTCCCTGTGGGGGGCAGATCCCTGGGCCCTCTCCACCCGGGCCCGCCAGCGGCTGCGCAGCCGGATCGGCATGGTCTGGCAGCAGCCTCCGCTGCCCGCCGCCCAGCCTGTGGTGACTGCCGTGCTGGCTGGCAGACTCGGCCAGTGGTCCCTCGTTCGCGCCCTGCTCTCGCTGCTGCGCCCCTGCGATCCGGACGGTGCGCGGGCCGAACTGGCCCGCCTCGGCCTCGCCGACAAGTGGCAGCAGCGCTGCGGCGAGCTCTCCGGTGGCCAGTTGCAGCGGGTCGGCATAGCCCGGGTGCTCTATCAGCAGCCGGACCTGATGCTGGCCGATGAACCCGTCTCCGCCCTCGATCCCGTACTCGCCCAAAGCAGCCTGGATGCCCTGCTGGCGCAAGCCCGCACGCGCGGCAGCACCCTGATCGCCAGCCTGCACGCGGTCGAACTGGCCCTCGAGCGCTTCCCCCGCATCATAGGCCTGCGCGAGGGACGGGTGCAGTTCGACTGCCCCGCCGCCGCCGTCACCCCGGCCATGCTGGGCGCCCTCTACGCCGGTGACCAGGAGGCACTGCCGTGCGTCGGCTGATGAGCCGCTGGCACCATCCCCTGCCCTGGCTGCTGGCCCTGGTCGGCTACAGCCTGTGGCAGCAGGCCGACGGCTGGCTGGGCCTGCTCGATGGCCAGAGCTGGCGGCAGATGGGCAATTTTCTCGCCACCAGCTGGCCACCCCGCCTGGATCAGGACTTTCTGGCCCTGACCCTGACCGCTACCCTGGAGAGTCTGGCCGTGGCAACTCTGGGGCTGGCCGGTGCCCTGCTGCTCGGCATTCCGTTCGCCTTGCTCGGCTCCCGCGCCCTGTCGCTGGCTGAGCTGGGGCCTATCCCCAGCCCGCTGCGCGGCGCCTTGCGCTCTTTCAGCCGGCTCATCGCCATTCTGCTGCGCAGCCTGCCCGAGCTCATCTGGGCGCTGCTGTTCGTGCGCCTTTCCGGGCTCGGGCCCCTGGCTGCCATCCTGGCCATCGCCGTCAGCTACGGTGGCATGCTGGCCAAGGTCTACAACGAGATCATGGAGAGCGGCGCCCTGCAACCGGCCCGTGCTCTGCTGCTCGGCGGCAGCGGCCGCCTGCAGGCGCTCTGGTACGGCGTGCTGCCCGCGGTGCGCCAGGAGCTGCTCTCCTACACCGTCTATCGCTGGGAGTGTGCCCTGCGCGCCTCCGTCATCATGGGTTTCGTCGGTGCCGGCGGGCTCGGCCAGCAGCTCGAACTCTCGTTGCGCATGTTTGCTGGTGGTGAGGTAGTGACCCTGCTGCTGGCCTTCATCCTGCTGGTGACCCTGGCCGACGGCCTCAGCGCCTGGCTGCGCCACACCCGTTCCCCCGGTCTGCAACTGCTTGCCTGCCTGGGGCTGGCCAGCGCCATGGCACTCCACCAGCTCGACTGGCGCATGCTGAGTTTTTCCTTCGGCGGGCTGGGCCGGTTCATCGGCGAGTTTCTGCAACCGGACTGGTCGGGGCCTTTTCTGCGAACAGTCAGCTTTGGCCTGCTCGATACGGTGCAGATGGCATTGCTGAGTACCCTGTTGAGCGCCCTGCTGGCACTGCCGCTGGCCTGTCTCGCCCGCCACTGCTGGCCACTGAGGCTGCTGTTCAACCTGCTGCGATCCGTGCCGGAGCTCATCTTCGCCAGCCTACTGGTGATCGCGGTCGGGCTGGGGCCGGTGGCGGGCATACTGGCACTCACCCTGCACACCACAGGCGTGCTGGCCAGGCTGTTCGTGGAGACGCTGGAGAACGCGGATCAGGCCCCTCGCCTCGCCCTGCAATTGAGCGGCGCCGGCCCCGTTGCCAGCTTCTGGTACGGTCTGTTTCCACTGGTGTCACGCCAGTGGCTGGCCTACAGCCTCTATCGCGGCGAGATGAACCTGAGGGCCGCCACCATACTCGGGGTGGTGGGCGCAGGCGGGCTGGGGCAGCAGCTCTATGTGTCGCTCAGCCTGTTCCGTTACGATCAGGCGTCCACCCTGATCCTGGCCATCTTGCTGCTGGTCTGGCTGGCGGAGGGGATCAGCCGCCGCTCCCGTTTACCGCGCCCAGCCCCCTCCCAGCGGGACTGCCAGATCTGAATCGGGAGCAAGCAGCCAGCGTCGAGCTGGCCAGGCTCCAATCCCGATAAACAAAAAGCCCGCCGGTTTGCACCGGCGGGCTTTTTTCATGGGTTACTGCGGGATCAGTCTTTCTTGGCCAGCAGGAAATTCACCAACTGGCTGAACTGTTCCTGAGAAGTAATGGATTCGATCTTAACCATGTACTTGCCGTTGACCAGGAAGGCCGGCACACCGCGAATGTTGTAGCTCTCGGTGTTGCGATCAAACTGGGACACCATGCCGGATACGGCGAAGCTGTCGACGGCACCGTCGAACTCTTCAGCCGGCACGCCGTTATCCAGGAAGATCTGCTTCACATCCGCGCGGCTCTGCGGATACTGGCGTTGGGTATGGATCTTGTTGAAGATAGCCGGGGTCAGCTTGGCTTCAACATTCAGCAGGCTGGCCAGGGCATAGGCGCGCTGCATTTCCGGACCCATCTCGCGGCCCAGGAAGGCCACCGGGTTCTTCTTGAGGGGAACGCCTTCTGGCATCCCCGCTTTCAACTGTTCAACGATCGGCTCGAAGGTCGCGCAGTGCGGGCAGTAGTAGGAGAAAAACTCCACCACTTCCGGCTGGGCACTGCCTGTCTGTTTGACCACGTCATAGTTAACGCCTTCCTTGAATTCGGGGGCGGCGTGAACCATGGGGATCATCAGCATGGCAGCGAGGAAAAATAGTACTTTTTTCATGACGTTTCCTGTTAAGGGATCACTGTGAGGCACGCCCGGCGAACCGAAGCAGTGCCAAGCCTATTGCGTCACCACTCAGACGTCAATGGCAAAGGGCCACACCAGCAGGCGCTACGGCAGAGCGCGTCATCGACAGACAATCGCTGTGGGCTGATGCCGACGCGCCCTCGTTCACCACCCCGGCATCAGGGTCAAAGGTGGTGCCTTGAGCACGGCCAGTTGATCGTGCGGCAGGTATCGCGATCTGCGGGCCCCCATCAGCACTCCTGATATGTCACCACCCCGGCGTCAGGGTCAAAGGTGGTGCCTTGAGCGCGGCTAGTTGATCATGCGGCAGGTATCGCGATCTGCGGGCACCCATCAGCACTCCTGATATGTCACCACCCTGGCGTCAGGGTCAACGGCGGAGCCTTGAGCGCGGCCAGTTGATCATGCAGGGTCGCAATCTGCTGACGCCAGTAGTGGTCGGTATTGAACCAGGGGAAATGACGGGGAAACGCAGGGTCGTCCCAGCGCCGTGCCAGCCAGGCCATATAGTGAACGATGCGCATGGCCCGCAGCGGCTCAATCAAGGCCAGTTCGCGCGGGTCGAACTCCATGAACTCCTCATAGCCGGCCAGCAGGGTGTCGAGCTGGATTAACTGCTCGTGGCGCTCGCCGCTCAGCATCATCCAGAGATCCTGGATGGCGGGGCCGGTGCGGCAGTCGTCGAGATCGACAAACATGGGGCCATCACGCCATAGAATATTACCCGGATGACAGTCACCGTGCAGGGAGATCTGTGCCACATCCAGAGTCATGGCATCGCAGACGTGCTTGATCAGCTCGTCGAGTACACCGAAGAATTGCTTGGCCAGCCCGCTCGGCAGCCATTCACCGGATGCCAGCAGCTCACGCGGTTCGTGCAGCATGCTCTCCACATCCAGTCGGACGCGGTGATGGAAGGATCGGCTGGCACCGATCTGGTGAATCCGGCCAAGGTAACGTCCCACCCACTCCAGCTGATCCAGGTTGTCCACCTCGAACTGGCGGCCACCCACGCTCTGCCAGATGGCAAAGGGGTAGCCCTGATGCTCCAGCAAGGTTTCGCCCGCGAAGGAGAGCGGCGCAGCGACCGGGATCTCCGCCTCATTGAGTCGGGCGGCAAAGTCGTGCTCTTCCAGGATCTGGGCGCGACTCCAGCGACCGGGACGGTAGAACTTCACCACATAGCGGCGGCGCTCCTCGTCCTGAAACTGATAGACCCGGTTTTCGTAACTGTTGAGCTCGATGAGGCCGGAGTCGAGTCGCAGACCGCTGAGATCCAGCGCATCCATGATGAGGTCGGGAGTAAGGTCGGAATAGTTGAAACGCATGTCATCCACCATTAAAAAGGGGCGCCGTTGCGCCCCATTCTATCACCACTAAGCTCAATGGCGTTCCAAACCAATCAGTTGCACCAACTATTCCCATTACAGTCGGCTGATAAACTTGCTGGCCTGACGCAGTGTGCCCTTGCTGTCATCGGCTGCCGCCCCATCCCGTTTCAGCACGAACCGTATATCCAGGGTCGGCTTCTTCAGGTTGAAGGGATCGACCGCCACGCTCACCGGCAGGGTGTAGATCTCGCCCGCCTTCAGGGTCACTTCGCGGGGGCCGAACCACTCGTGCTCCGGCAGCCCTTCCACATCCAGCTGATAGGTCTGGGCATGCAGTGTCTTGTTGAGGATCTTGAGGGTATAGGTGTTCTCGATGAGCCCCTCGCTGTTCTCGCGGAACAGCTGGTTGCGATCCCGCAGTATGTCGAGCCCCATGGGCATGATGGACATGGCGTTGTAGACGAACACCCCCAGCATGATGACCATCACCAGGCCATAACCGAGCAGCTTGGGCCGCGCCACATGGGTGCTGTTATGGGCCAGCTTGTGCTCTGTGGTGTAGCTGATCAGCCCTCTCGGATAGCCCATCCGATCCATGGTCTGGTCGCAGGCGTCGACGCAGGCACCGCAGTTGATGCACTCGTACTGCAGGCCGTCGCGGATGTCGATGCCGGTCGGGCAGACCTGAACGCAGAGGTCGCAATCGATGCAATCCCCCAACCCCAGCGCCTTGGGATCCGCTTTGCGGCTACGGGCCCCCCGGGTCTCACCACGCTTGGTGTCGTAGCCGACGATGAAGGTGTCCTTGTCGAACATGGCTGACTGGAAGCGGGCATAGGGGCACATGTGGATACACATGATGGCACGCATCCAGCCGGCATTGCCGTAGGTACAGGCCGTGAAAAACAGTACCCAGAAGATGACCCAGCCACTAGCCTGCAGGGTAAAGAAGTCGGGCACCAGCTCGGTCACATCCTGGAAATAGGCGACGAAAGTGAGACCGGTACCGAGGGATAGCAGGATCCAGGCCAGATGCTTGGCCCCCTTGCGGGCCAGCTTCTCGCCACTCCAGGGGGCGGCATCCAGCTTGCGCCGCTTGTTGGCGGCCCCTTCCAGCTTCTCTTCAAACCAGATGAACATGAAGGTCCAGACTGTCTGCGGGCAGAGATAGCCGCACCAGACCCGGCCGAGGAAGGTGGTCACGAAGAAGAGGGCAAAGGCGGCGATCATGAAGATCCAGGCCAGCAGGGTCAGATCCTGCGGCCAGATGGTGGCACCAAAAATGTGGAACTGCTGATGGCCAACATCGAACAGCACGGCCTGACGACCGTCATAGCGCAACCAGGGCAAGGCAACGAAGAGCACCACGAAGAACCAGCCCATGACCTTGCGCATCCGCTGCCAATAGCCGGTCTGTGCCCTCACGTAAATGCGGTTGCCTGGATTGAACCTGTCATCGCTGGCTTTGAACGTGTTCGGGTTGAAAGTCCCGGTGACGCCCTTGTCAGTCACATCCTTGATATCGATTTTTTCATGATCGGCCATTGCAAGACACAGCTCCCTTATTTGTTATGGAGCGGATTATATCTTAAACAGCCTGCTAATTGTGTGGGTAAGATGTATCTAATGTTCGAGTCGTGTCGCAATTTTCAGCAACAAAAAAGGCATATCGCCGGTTGACGATACACCTCTCGTTGAGATTCTCTTGAAACTACTCAGCCCGGTTTGTACCGAGCCGGGATCACTTGATGCCGCGAGCCTTGAGCAGGGCTTCCTTGAAATCGGGAACATGATCCTTGGCCAGACCCGGGATCATCGCCTGCTTGTCGGATTCCCGCATCTTGAGGTGGTAGATCAGCATGTCGTCGGTCAGGTCGGACAAGGCGCCGTCATAGCCAGCTTCCGCCGCCAGTTTGGCAACAAACTGCACCAGGCTGAGATCCTGTTCCTTGATCCAGGCAGGCTGCAACAACTCCAGCAGCTCTTCGATACGATGACATTGCATAGACAACCTCTTTAATCTGTCATGTGAAACTCAGGCAACCTTACCCATCAAGGCTACTTCGATACGATCCCGCCCATTATGCTTGGCCTGATAGAGGGCCGCATCCGCTTTTTGGATAAGCTCCGCGATGGAGCCGCTCTGATCCGGCACCAGAGTGGCGACCCCGAAGCTGCAACTGACCCGGCCAGAGACCAGGGATTTCTGGTGGGGGATACCCAGATCCTTGAGGGCCATTCGCACGTTTTCGGCTATCTGCAGCGCACCTTGCATACTGGTACAGGGCAGCAACAGAGCAAACTCTTCCCCGCCGTAACGAGCGGCGAGATCATCCTCCCGCCGTTGTACCTCGGCCAGCAGCGCCGCCACCCGTTGCAGACACTCGTCACCCTGCTGATGACCGTAGAGATCATTGAATTGCTTGAAATAATCCACATCCACCAGCACCAGCGACAGGGGCGCCCGGGCGCGGTGACAGCGACGCCAGGCCCGCTCGAGGCAATAGTCCAGGTGGGCACGATTGGCGATGCCGGTCAAACCATCCAGCCGGGAAGTGAGTTTGAGGTGTTCGGAGACCAGCTTCAGCTCGGCCACCAGATCGGCGTTGGAGAAGCGGTGGTAGAGGGAGGCGACCTGATCCCGCCGCAGACGACGCAGCAGGGTCGGCAAGAAGACAAACAGATAGCCTGCCAGCATGCAGGAGACAATCCGTTCCTGCTCGTTGCCGGCCCCCAGCTCGAACAGCATGGCAAGCCCGAGTGGCAAGACGGCGCCATAGAGGGAGCGGCGGCTGCCAAACAGCATGATGGCACTGCCGGTGAGGATCAGGCTGGAGAGCATCATCATGGCGGCACGATAGGTGTCGGGCAGCTTGTCCATGTAGAGCAGCACACCGAGCGCCCAGATGATGGAGGTAATGGTGACCCCGATGAACAGCTCGCGTTCCAGCACTGGCAAGGGGGTCTGCGTCAGACTGGACTGACGCCAGCGCAGGTGCCAGCCACGACACAGCAGCAGCAGGCAGACCAGTGCCAACCAGCCGAGCGCCTCGCCGGCGGGCAGGTAATCGTGGAACAGCAGGCTCCAGCCGAGTGCCAGCAGGCCCAGGCAAGGCAGGCTGAATGAGGAGTGAGTATAAAGCTGGGCCATGATGGCCTGCTTCACCTGACGTGTCACACTCTGAGTCAACTGCATGCTCCCTGTACAAGAGCCGCACAGTCTACCACTCCCCCTTCCGGGCCAACAATAAAACGTCTGTTATTAAGCGGTTAGTCAACCGCGTTCCAGCTCGTCCAGGATAGGACACTCAGGATTTTCGTCCCCGTGGCAGCAACAGACCAGCCCTTCGAGGGAGGTCAGCATGGCCTGCAAGCCTGCGATGCGGCTGCGCAGATCGACTATTTTCTCCTGCGCCAGCTTCTTCACCTGAGCGCTGGTTCTGTGCTCGTTCCGATAGAGCGCCAACAGCTCCTGGCACTCCTCCAGATTGAAGCCTGTCTCCCGCGCACGCTTGACGAAGCGCAGCTCCCGCAACGCACCCTCCGTGTAGCTGCGATAACCGTTATCGCTGCGTACAGGGGCTGAAATGAGGCCGATACTCTCGTAGTAGCGAATCGTCTTGGCGGTCAGCCCCGTGGCCTTGGCAACCTTGCTGATATTCATTTATGTCTCCTTACCAATCTGGATGAGTGCTGGTGTGTGAGCAGCCTTGGGCTGCCAGCGTTTCAGTAAC
Source organism: Aeromonas salmonicida (assembly GCF_028355655.1). NCBI lineage: Bacteria > Pseudomonadati > Pseudomonadota > Gammaproteobacteria > Aeromonadales > Aeromonadaceae > Aeromonas > Aeromonas salmonicida. The sequence continues at coordinate 4,699,449 of NZ_CP110645.1, forward strand.
AGGGAATTGCTCAAAACGGTAATGCTGCTCAGGGCCATGGCCGCCCCCGCCAGCTCGGGGCTGAGATAACCCAGCGCCGCCAGCGGAATGCCGATGATATTGAATACGAAGGCCCAGAACAGGTTCTGCTGTATGGTGCGCCAGGTGGCCGCCGAGATGTCGATGGCATCGGCCACCAAGCGAGGGTCAGATCGCATGAGAGTGATGGAGGCAGTCTCCATTGCCACATCGGAGCCGGATCCCATGGCGATCCCCACATCTGCCGCCGCCAACGCAGGGGCGTCGTTCACCCCGTCCCCCACCATGGCCACCAGCCCCTGGGTGCGGGCGCGCAGCGCCTCCACTTTTTCCACCTTGCCCGCAGGCAGCACAGAGTCAAAGGCTCCGTCCAGCCCCAGCTTGGCGGCGATATGGGCCACGGGTGCCGGCGCATCGCCGCTCACCAGCCAACTGGCGATACCACGCTGACGCAAGATGGAAATGGCTTCCGGGCTCTCTGGCCTCAAGGTATCGGCCAGGGCGGCGATGCCGACGGCCACGCCGTCGATGGCAACCCAGACCCGGGTCGCACCGTCAGCAGGCTCTTCATCCTGCAGCGACGGATCAATCCCGAGCTGAGCCAGCAACGATGAATTGCCGATAGCGACCGAGTGGCCTGCCACTTTGCCGAGGATGCCGGCACCGACCCGTACCTCGACCTCGTCGGGCTGAGGCAGTACCACCTCCTTGCCGATTGCCTCGCGCATCGCCAACGCCAGCGGATGCTCGCTCGCCTGCTGCAAGGCGGCCGCGAGCCGCAACTGCTCGTCATTGCCGCTCCAGCTCGCCAGCACGGGCCGCCCCTGAGTGAGGGTACCTGTCTTGTCGAAGATCAGCGCCTTGATGGCGTGCGCCTTCTGCAGGGTATCCACGTCTTTGATCAGAATGCCGTGACGGGCCGCCACCCCGGTGCCTGTCACTATGGCTGCCGGCGTCGCCAGCCCCAGCGCACAGGGACAGGCGATCACCAGCACGGCCACGGCAGCCAGCAGTGCCTGACCGAAGTCGTGGCCGTAGGCGTACCACACCAGCAGGGTGAACAGGGCGATGGCCATCACCACAGGCACGAACACGGCGGACACCTTGTCCACCAGCTGTTGCAGCGGCGCCTTGCCCATCTGGGCGCTCTCCACCAGGGCGATGATCTTGCTGAGGCTGGAATCCTCCCCCACGGTCGTGGCTTCGATCTCCAGCACGCCGGAGCGGTTGATGGCGCCGCCCAGCACGCCCTCCCCGATACCCCGCGGCACCGGCAGGCTCTCGCCGGTGAGAATGGATTCATCGAGTTCACTCTCGCCGCTCACTATCTTGCCATCCACCGGCACCCGCTCGCCCACCAGCACCCGCAACCGATCGCCGCGCAGCACTTCATCTATGGCCAGGCTCTGCCAGCGCTCGCCACGCCAGACGGTGGCGGTTTCCGGCCGCAGCGCCATCAGCTCGCGAATGGCGGACTGGGTGCTGCGGCGGGCGCAGGCCTCCAGCAGTTTGCCCAACGAAATGAGCGTGATGATGATGGCGCTCGCTTCGAAATAGAGCTTGCCGCTGGCGGCCATCCCCAACGTCAGCAGCAGGTAGAGGCTGTAGAAGTAGGCGGCACTGGTGCCGGTCGCCACCAGCACATCCATATTGGCCGCGCGGTTCTTGAGGGCATGCCAGGCACCGCGATAGAAGCGGGCCCCGATCCAGAACTGCACCGGGGTGGCGAGCAGCAGCTCCAGCCAGGCGGGCAGATGCCAGGGCAGCAAGCCCGCCATGGCGATCATGCCCACCAGCAGCGGCAGGGTGAGCAGGGCCGACATAACAACCTGGATCAGCGCCTTGTGTGTGGCGGCGGCTTCCTGAGCCTCCCGCGCCTGCAACTGCTGGCGGCGACCGCTGGCAGAGCCCTGCGCCAACTGGGCTCCAAAGCCGAGCGCCTCTATACGTTCGCGCAACGAGGCCGGCGTCTGCATACCCGGCACCAGCTCGATGCGGGCCTGCTCGATGGAGAAATTGACCTCAGCCGAAATAACCCCAGGCAATGCCGCCAACATCTTGTTGAGACGTGCGGAGCAGCCGGCACAGGTCATGCCGCGGATCTGGAAGGAGAGGGTCTCGTGGCCGTAGCCATAACCCTGCCCGGTAATGCTGTCGAGTACTTCGGGCAAGCGGGCCGGGTCACCTAGCTCGATGGCCGCCTGCTCCAGCGCGAAGTTGACGGTGGCCGTTACTCCCTCAAGCTGATTAAGGGCAGTACTGATGCGGCTGGCGCAATTGGCGCAGCTCATGCCGCTGAGCGGCAGTTTCAGATGAATGGGGTCTTGAATCTGGGTGGTCATGGTGTTCCTCCTCGGAACCAATCGGCCAAACTGGCTGCCGACCGACAAACCCTAACCTTTACTGTAAGGGCAAGCTCAAGCCACGACACGCACTTTTTAAACATAAAAAAACGGCGCCCGCCCCCTGTCGGATTACCCGGGCAAGAGGCGAGCGCAGATGCATGGCTTGTTAGCGCTAGAACAGCGGGCGATTAGATGCCGTACTGGGCGCGATAAGCCTGCATGGCTGCCAGTTGTACCGCCAGCTCCGGCTGCTCTGCCTGTTTCTCTTCCAGATAGGCGATGAGATCCCCCATCTGGATGATGGCGATGATGTGGGCGCCGTAGTCACGCTCCACCTCCTGAATGGCGGAGAGCTCACCCTTGCCCTTCTCCTGACGATCCAGCGCGATCAGTACGCCAGCCAGGGAGGCACCGTTGGCCTGGATCAGATCCATGGATTCGCGGATGGCGGTCCCGGCGGTGATGACGTCATCCACCAGCATGATGCGCCCCTTGAGCGGGCTGCCCACCAGATTGCCGCCCTCGCCGTGATCCTTGGCCTCCTTGCGGTTGAAGCACCAGGGCACATCCACATCGTGTTGCTCCACCAGCTGCACGGCGGTGGCGGAGGCGATGGGGATCCCCTTGTAGGCCGGGCCAAACAGCACATCGAATTCGATGCCGGCATCCATCAGGGCGGCGGCATAGAAGCGGCCGAGGCGGGCCAGATCGCGGCCGCTGTTGAACAAACCGGCGTTGAAGAAGTAGGGGCTTTTACGACCGGATTTCAGGGTAAATTCACCGAATTTGAGGACCTGTTTCTCCAGGGCGAACTCGATAAATTGACGCTGGTAGGCTTTCATTCTGGCTCCTTGCTTGGCTTGTCGTTTACTTGTGTGGGGGGTATAAAAAAACGCGGCCAATGCCGCGTTTTTAAAATCAGGAGAGTGACTGCTTCTGCAGCGCAATGATCTCTTCAATGCCGCCCTTGGCGAGCCCCAGCATCGCCAGCAGCTCCTCATGGGTGAAGGGTTCGGCCTCCGCGGTGCCCTGCACCTCTATGATGCGACCATCTTCGGTCATCACCACGTTCATGTCGGTCTCGGCGGCGGAGTCTTCGATGTACTCCAGATCGCAGATGGCTTCACCCTGATACATGCCGACGGAGACGGCGGCGATCATCTGCTTGAGCGGGCTCTGCTTGAGCATGCCTTTCTCGACCATCCAGTTCAGCGCATCCACCAGCGCCACGCAGGCACCAGTAATGGAGGCGGTGCGGGTGCCGCCATCGGCTTGCAGCACATCACAGTCAACGGTGATGGAGTGCTCGCCCAGCGCAGTCAGGTCTACCGCCGCACGCAGGGAGCGGGCGATCAGACGGGAGATCTCCAGAGTACGGCCACTCTGCTTGCCGGCGGCCGCTTCGCGGTTCATCCGGGAGTGAGTGGAGCGCGGCAGCATGCCGTATTCGGCAGTGACCCAACCCTGACCCTTCCCTTTCAGGAAGCGCGGTACGCTGGTGTCGACGCTGGCGGTGCACAGCACGCGAGTGTTACCGAACTCCACCAGCACTGAGCCTTCTGCATGTTTGGTGAAATTGCGGGTAATGGTAACCGGGCGAAGTTGCGCGGCACTGCGATCGCTTGGACGTGACATGGAACGGACCTCTGGGCTGGCTCAAATTGGCGAAGGAGTATAAGTGATCCAGCCCCAAATATCAGCCGCTAAGAAGCCGTTCATGATCGGTCAAGATCAGTCATCTCAAAGGTGAGGAACCACGCAGAAACCGGCGCCTATCACCCTCGTTCATGAGCCAAGGCAGCACCGGGCCCGGCTCAACACTGTCCCACAAAAGCCGGAACGGGTTCTAAAGCCACGGCTATGGCTGACGGGACAAGTCTGGCTGAGTATACTGGCCGCACACTTCATCAAGCCCGGAACAATCAATGATTCACAGCATGACCGCCTACGCCCGCAAGGAATTCAAGGGCGACTGGGGCACAGCCGTTTGGGAAATTCGTTCGGTCAACCAGCGCTATCTGGAAACCTATATCCGTCTGCCGGAGCAACTGCGCAGCCTGGAGCCGGTGCTGCGTGAGCGTTTCCGTGCCAAGCTGCAACGCGGCAAGGTGGAGTGCAACCTGCGTTTCGAAGCCGCTCAGGCGGCCGCCAGCCAGCTGCACATCAATGAAGAGCTGGCTAAGCTGATCATCGACAGCGCCAACTGGGTAATGAAAGAGGCAGGCCAGGGCCAGCTCAACCCAGTCGACGTGCTGCGCTGGCCGGGTGTCATGGCCGCCGCCGAGCAGGACATGGACGCGGTTGCCACCGAGCTACTCGGCGGGTTTGACCAGACCATGGAAGACTTCATCGCCTCCCGCGCCAGTGAAGGGGCCAACCTCAAGAACTTGATCCAGCAGCGTCTGGATGGCATTCAGGTGGAAGTGAAGAAGGTGCGCATACACCTGCCGCAGATCATCGAGTGGCAGCGCCAGAAGCTCACCGATCGCCTGACCGAGGCCAAGGTGGAACTGGATCCGGCTCGTATCGAGCAGGAAATCGTGCTGCTGGCCCAGAAGATCGACGTGGCCGAAGAGCTGGATCGACTGGAGATGCACATCAGCGAAACCATCAAGATCATGAAGAAGGGTGGCGCCTGTGGTCGCCGTCTGGACTTCATGATGCAGGAGTTCAACCGCGAGTCGAACACGCTGGGCTCCAAGTCCATCAACGCCGAGGTGACCCAGTCCGCCGTCGAGTTGAAGGTGCTCATCGAGCAGATGCGTGAGCAGATCCAGAACATCGAGTAATGAATGCGAGAAGCCCGTCAACGACGGGCTTCTACTCCATGCCTGCACCACACCGCCATTGGCTTGAGCCAGATCGGATTTTCATTCCTGACCGACAGCATCTGACTCGCTTGTGCGGTATGCTGTCACGCTGATGCTCAACAACGACCTCTATTGAGGCCTGCCTTATGAAATACCTTGTAGTACAAACCAAACAGATAGGGGATGTGCTGATCTCCACCGCGCTGTGCAACAACCTCAAGCAGAACGATCCAACCGGGGAAGTTCACTATCTGGTCATGGATTATTGCGCGGGTATGGCGCAGGGCAATCCCAATATCGATCGACTCTTCATCATCGAGAAAGCCAGGCGCAACGACTGGCGCTACATGAAAGACCTGCTGCTGGACATCCGCCGCGAACACTATGACGTGGTAGTCAACAGCCAGGGCCAGATGATAGGCCTGCTGACCTGCCTCTTCTCCGGCGCCAGGTTGCGGATAGGATTTGACTCCTTCCCCTGGCGGCTCGGCCACAACCGCATAGTGCGCTTTCGCAAAGACACCGAATTCCAGGGCAACAGTACCCTGATCGACGACCGCTTCTCGCTGCTCAAACCGCTCAAACTGGCCAAAGAAGATCGCAATTACCATCTCTGGCTGAGTGAGGAAGAAAAACAGCAGGGACGGGAAACCTTGCAGGCGGCCGGCGTCGATCCCGCGCGACCCTTGATCGCCATGGGCGTCAACTCGTTGGGGCACTACAAGCGCTGGCCCATCGACTGCTTCGCCCAGGTTGCCCAGTGGCTCATCGAACAGCACAACGCCCAGATCCTGATCTACTGCGGGCCGGGAGAAGAGGAGTACAACCGCGGCCTCAAGCCACTGCTGCCTGCCGCTTTGCAGGGCAGCGTCTTCGACCACATCAAGACCCGCTCGGTACGAGAGCTGGTGGGGCTGTTTGCCCACTGCCGACTGTTTGTCGGCAACGACACGGGCCCCCGCCACATGGCCCAGGCCATAGACCTGCCCCTGCTGACCATAGTGGCCCCGGGCGGCGACAAGATCATCGCCAACCCGGTCAACCACCCCCGTTATCAAGCCATCGATATCTTCGATGCCAAGGGGGCAGAAACTGACCAGCTATCAGCACTGAATAAAAATGGCACGAATGAACAACTCTATCGCCTCATTACTCCCGAGATGGTGACGGAAAGACTGAGTACACTTATTGCTCAATTGAAAGCAACATAGAAAGCGCATCAGATATTGCATGACTTTCTACATTGTTCATATCCGCATTGATGCCGGGAGAGTGGCTAAATATCACCTTGGTTAAGGGTGAGGGACTTGGTAGCCATTGATTGAACTCATTCCCATGTAGTGGGTAAATAGCGATCAGTGGTTTTTTGAGGCCGGCTGCGATATGAACGATGGCAGTATCGACCGAAATGACCACGTTGGCTGCCCGAATGCAATAAATTGCATCCTCAATTGTATTCACCCCTTCCAGTAGCGCCACATTGTTTGCACCACAACCATTTATCATTTTCTGTGCATCCTCACGAGTGGCCGGTGAGGAAAGTAGAGCAAAATGACGAGTGGGGAAACACTGACCCAAAACAGTCAGCAATTCCGTTACCTTTCCTTGTGACATGGACTTGTAACGCGTGCTACCAAAAGGATTGATGACAATACTATTGTCGCAGCCAGATATAACCTTGTCTCTAGCAACATCGGGAATGATATATGTAGTATCTACATCCATTAACCCTAACATGTTCAATATATATGTATATTTCTCTTGAAATAGCATGCCCTTGGTAATATCAGAGAGCTTTATATTTACCCGTGCGACATTATCATCCAGCGATGCGATATTGGTTGGCGATAACTTATACAAAAAGTATAAGTCTTTCATCTTCATCCCTTCGGTGAGATGTATTGCCAGATCCACATGAGGAATTGACAAGGCTATATCGCAAAGAGTTTTGTAACTTGGCCTTTTAGTTACTTCTATCACATGGTCAACACCAAACTCCTCTCGATACAGAGGTGCCAAGGCAGGGGAGGTAATAACAGTAATGATTTTATTAGGCAGCTTTTTCAACTCTCGAAAGAAAAATGATGAGGCAAATGAATCGCCTATCTTGGCATCCCAACGAATAACTAAAATATGACTTATGTCTCCTTGCAGGCCAAGAGGGGTTTTCTTATCAAAAAAAATAATTCCCAAGGCTCGACGAACCCGGTCGCGTAATAGCTGCAGATATCCAATCACGATTCGACCTCTCGGTTAGCCAGATGAGGACCATAGTTGCGATCATCGATCGTTGTCTCAAACAATCCTACATCCATGCAGCTTGGCTCAACTCCGGATGCAGTCAGTCCATTCAATTGCAACCGCCCGGTCAGATAATCAGATGGCATTCTGATTGGATATGCCTTGCTTAATAATTTTTTAGCACCAGACAATGTCAATATATAACCAGCAGTAGAGATTATTCCACGTTTAGAGCTACGACTTGGGGTGCGATATCTTGCAAGACGATATCCCTCGGGCAAAGGCTTCATCCATGGCCAACATTTAGCTTTGCCATGATACAAGAAAATAATCTCAGAATGACTCTTTGCAATGGCGCTCTCCATAATCGCGTTGAAGTGCATATGGAGATATATATCATCCTCCAGCACCACACAACGCTCTATATTTCTTTCCACCATCATCTCATACAACCTGATATGACTCATGGCACAGCCTACTTCGCCCATGCTGAGATCGTGACCACACGTCTCACGGGCAAGGGGAAAGTCAACATGCTGCAACTCAGCATCACTCAACGCTTTACCATCGACTGCATCGAAAAATGTAAATTCAAGGCCAAGATGCTTCATCTGTTTAATAAGCATTGCTCGCCGATCTTGACTTCGAGAAAGACTAATGACAAATATCGGAATCATAATGCGCTCTCATTTACTTTTATTTCAGATGAATGCCAAACAAATATCATACTCAAGACATATAGATATAGTATGTCTTGATGTTCAAATGGTACGTCGCTGAATGCACTGATGGCAAAGGAAAGTGGAATCAGAACACATGCTGCATCTCCACCCATTTTTTTCATGGACAACCATAGAGGTATGAAAAGGAATGCTACCAGCACGACAAAGCCTATCCCACCTCGAATAACCAGGTTCTGCATATATTGGCTGTGAGCATGTGCCAAGGCAGCATTCAGAGCCAATGGAGGAACCAATCCTCGCGCGACCTGCTCTTGTTTCAATGCATCAAAACCATTAGTACCCACTCCGGTAACAGGTGCATCCAGAAACCCAAGCCAAGCACTCTGCCATGCAACGACCCTCAACCCCCACGAAGAGTTATACGATCCTTTTTCAGCCAAATTAAGATCAGAAACCGCATCTGCGACCCTGAGTTGTACCAATTGATTGGTATGGTAAGTAATACCCATGGATGCGATGCACAATATTGCTATGGCAATATATTTCCATGGTTTGAATAACGCCTTGTAGCAAATGACATAACCAACGATACCACCAAGGGCCAACCAGACCCCCCGACTCTGGGACAGATAGAGAGCAAACAGGGCCGCCACCAACGCGACCAAGGCACCATACCTTATCCAGCGCAACAGTTGCCTCTGCTGGAACACAAACCAGTTCAATATCGCCAGTGTCAATGCCGCCTGTGAAAAGAGAATGGCATTGGTAAATCCTTCAACTCTGACAATACCACTCTGATATTGCCAGAGGCTCATAATACCCAAGCCAATACCCCCAGTGACAATCGCAGCATAGCCCAATGTCAACAGAACTGGCTTGCGTGGTATCATCAACGCAAACACGACAACGTAGAATAAACCACGCATTACACCATATTGATCACCATGGATCAGCCGGTTTACAAAAATCATGACTGCATAGGCTGCCAATACCCAGAGAATACGCCGGTCCTCAAGCCCGACGTCTCGCTTTTTACCAACAAAGTAATTTAGCAGACCAAATACGGATGCCACGACGAGTAGATTGGAAAGAATTGTCTGGCCGGCTGGTACCAAAAAAAGGCCGCAAAAGGAAAACATAATCACCAGCGCAAACAAGGCTGTCGTAGCTTTGTCGAGCAGTTCGAGGCTTCTAATGGACATCAATTATTATTTCCTGAATACGTAGTTGCCCCGAATCTTCCGCCACAGGCCAAAAACATCGGTACGAGGGAAAATGGCGATGCGACGGATCCGATAGGGATCCTGATGCATGGCTCGGGGACCACTGTTAGTGGCTACGGCAAAGCGGTAACCAGCGGCCTGTGCCTGCTCCTTGGCGCTATCATCCATGTCCCCATAAGGGTAAGCAAACGACAGCAGCGAATAGCCAAGCAATGCCTCCAACTGTCGTTTATTTTCTCTTATTTCATGGGCTTGTTGCTCGGGGGGGAGCTTGCTCAGCCGTGGATGGGTCAGGGTATGGCCCCCAATCTCCACATGGCCGGAGGCCACCAGTGCTTTTATCTGCTCCCCATTCATCAGGGAAATCTGGGTATCCGGGTTGGTGGGGTGTTCCACGTCCCAGCGATTATGCTCCTCTCCCGTCACCACATATACCACGGCTTTGTAACCGTATTTTTCAAGCAATGGCAGCATGCGGGTCAGGTTGTCCTGGTAGCCGTCATCGGCGGTGATCATCAGGTACTTCTTGCCATATTCCAGGCGATGAATGAAGCCCCTGTCAGCCAGATCGCGGAAGGTCAGCGTCTCGTAGCCCAACCATTTCAGCAAGCGCAGATGCTTCTCAAACATGGCAATCGGCATCCAGGTACCATGCACCCCCTTCTCGCTGTCATGCTCGATAAAGCGGTGATACATGACGACAGGCATCTCCCGGCGCAGGGTCTCGACTACAGCATCCTGATAGACAGACTCCAGACCGGATACTACCCCTTGCAAGCCATACTCAGCCTGAATGCGCTGGCAAATAACGTCCGGCACACTCCGGCTGGCCAACGCAGGCAGAATTTGCGCCTTCAAGGCAGCGAAGTCGATAGCCAGATCCTTGGGGCCTATATCACCAAAGTTGCTGGCCAGCGCCTCCGCCAGATTCTGTTCAGTCACCAGACCAATCGCCTTGGCCTCGCCGATGGCAAACGCAGGGCGCCCGCACAGCAGTGCCTCCATTGCGACCCTACCAGCCCCGATCACCAGATCGCAACCCGCCAGCAAGGCAGGCACATCATCCACATAGCCGACAAAATCGACCTGGTTCTGAAAGCGACAGAAACGCTCGGGCACCTGACTGCCGCTCACCACACGAACCTGACAAGTGTCCAGATCAAGCACCTCATCCAGCAGGCGATAACAGAGCTCGCCCTTGGGACCGCTCAGGCGACCTATGATGGCGATCACAGGCCTGGCATTGTCAGGCACCGGCACAGGCTGGAACTTGTCGGTCTCGATACCGTTGCGCAGTACCTGCACTATGTCCGGATCCACCCCCAGGTTGTCGATGATCTGGTGGGCTATATCTTCACAGACAGCCACAGCCCTAAACCCAAGGGCATGGAAGGCCTTGCGAGAGGCGTGTACCGGCTGACGCCCATGTACCGTGGTGATCATAGGAGTACCGGTCAGTTTGCAGGCCACATAGCTGCTCCAGCCAGATGCACGGGAGTGGGCGTGTACCAACTGAATATGGTGCTTCTTGATGAGGTAGATGAGGTAAAACACATGCCAGAAACGGCGCAGTATGCTGCGCTTGTTGAAACGCAGCTTGAACACCGGCCCCAGGGTAGGCTTGGTCAGCGTATCCGATACGTAGCAAACCTGATGACCACGTCGGGTCAATTCGTTACCGACAGTGGTGGCATAGACCTCAGCTCCCGTCACTTCGAGCTGGGAGAGTGCCATCAATATGTTCATATTTTTCCCACCCACAACGTATTCTATACATCTCTCTACCATTGCATGAGAGAGCGGTAGACGAATTTCATCATGCCGATGAGGCGATGACTAGGTATTTAATAGTGTTTCAATATCTCGCATGCTGCGTTCGAAGCTGAAAAATTCAGATCGCTGCTTCGATAACTCAGCATAGCGTTCACGAATGGCATCATTCTCCAATAGCATTTTCAAACCATCAGCTAACGCTTGTGCATTCGCAATGGGTACCAAATGACCAAACTCCCCATTACTTAATGCCTCTTTGGGTCCGGTACAATCGGTTGACACAATGGGTTTGCCGAGCGTCATCGCTTCAACCAGTACAACTGGATACCCTTCATAATGAGAAGAAATGACAAATATGTCACAACCTGCAATGTAGGGATAAGGATTGTCTTTAAAACCAAGCAGACTAGTATTATCACCCAGTTGATGCTCTGTGATATAGGCTTCCAGAGTCGACCTGTCCGATCCTTCACCAAGAATCGTCAAGTGATAATTCAATCCCGCAGATATGTTTATTCTGTGAGCATCCAACAGAACATCAAATGCCTTTTGATCATTGAGCAAGCGACCAACAGCCAATACATTGAGACCCGAACCAACTCTGATTTTCTGTTCGCCACCATCAATGATTTTTTTTAGATCTATCGGGTTATAAATGACTGAGGTAATATCATTGAGAGCAGGGTAAAGACTCAAAACTGAATGCTTAGAACCTTCCGAAACACAGATTATTTGATCCATGCTCTCATATACGACCTTCTCTATCTCTCTTGGCAGGGTATGATGCTTCTCCAGGTCTATATGTACCCATGCTATTTTTTTCTTGGGACCATCCAGGTGAGATAATAGCAGACTACTGTCACCCTCCAGAAAAGAAACCCCGACATCATACTCCTCAGGAAACGACATGTTGGCTAGCCATGGCTTTGATAGAACTGCATTAAGCCATCTTTTCTTTAGCGAATACATCATTCCTCTACGGACTAGCCCCGTAGGCTCTGCATCTAGCAGGTATTTTATTTTTACATGAGATGGAATTTTTGATAGATACATTCCCTCACGTTTCAATAATAACAACGTGACGTCATACTTGATATCATCAAGACTATTGACAATATTAACCAATACCTTTTCAGCCCCTCCCCCCCCCAATGTCTCCATCAGGAATAGCACTTTCTTTTTCATACTTAAAGTCACTTCAGTTGGAGGTTTTAATACTAAAAATACGGGCCATCTCTTTAGGAGACGGCCCGGACTCCATAAGGCTGATTTACGCCCGGTTCAACCAGGCCATGTAATCGGCCACGCCTTCGGCCACTGTCTTGAACTCGCCGTCATAACCGACACCGCGCAGCCTGGTCAGGTCTGCCTGGGTGAAGCTCTGATAGCGACCCTTGAGATGATCCGGGAAAGGGATGTACTCGATGGCGCCCTGCTGGTGATGCTTGATCACGGCCTCGGCCACGTTCTGGAAAGGCTCGGCTCGGCCGGTGCCGCAGTTGAAGATGCCGGAGTGCTGCGGGTTCTGCCAGAACCAGAGGTTAACCTTGCAGACATCGTCCACATAGATGAAATCACGCATCTGGCCACCATCCGGGAAACCGTCACAGCCCTCGAACAGCTTGGGATTGTCACCCTGCTTCACCTGGGTATTGAGGTGGAAAGCCACAGAGGCCATGGAACCCTTGTGCTGCTCGCGCGGACCGTAGACGTTGAAGTACTTCAGACCCACGACCTGGGAGTTGATCTCCGGCAGCCAGCGGCGCACGTACTGGTCGAACAGCTGCTTGGAGTAGCCATAGACGTTGAGCGGCTGCTCGAACTTGGGATCTTCGATGAAGTTGTCGTTGCGGCCACCGTAGGTCGCGGCGGAGGAGGCGTAGATAAACGGGATTTCCCGCTCGATACAGTAGTGGAACAGATCCTTGGAGTACTCGTAGTTTACCTCCATGATGAACTTGCCATTCCACTCAGTGGTGGCGGAGCAGGCACCTTCATGGAAGATCACCTCGATGCCGTCATCCCACTCTTCAAACTCGTCACCGGAGACGATCCGCGCCTGGAACTCGTCCTTATCCATGTAATCGGCAATGGTCAGGTCGACCAGATTGACGAACTTGGTGCCGTCGGTCAGGTCATCGATGACCACGATATCGGTCCGTCCTTGAGCGTTCAGCTGCTTGACCAGATTGCTGCCGATAAAGCCAGCACCGCCAGTTACTACGATCATGGAGTTTGCCTCGCGTACGTTGATGGTCACATGTGACTGCTTGTTAAAGCTGTGTATAGTGAGCCAATTTGAAATTGCCGAAAAGTTTATCACGGGCCGCAAGGGGATTCGACCTTGATGCAAGGGGCCCGCCAGAGGGAACAGTGATGAAAACCAGAGACAGGATCATTCACAGCGCCACCGAGCTGTTCAACGATCAGGGTGAACGCAACATCACCACCAACCACATTGCCGCCCATCTGGGCATCAGCCCAGGCAACCTTTATTACCACTTCAGGAATAAAGAAGACATCATCCACTCGATTTTTGATCAATATGCCCGTCACCTGAGCGAGAGCTTCACCCCGGCGCGCAGCAACGAGATCAAGCTGGAAAACCTGATGGGCTACCTGGATGCCATCTTTTATCTGATGTGGCAGTTCCGTTTTTTCTACGCAAATTTACCGGATATCCTCAGTCGCGATGAGCCATTGCAGCAGAAGTATCTCAAGGCCCAGGAGCAGTTGCGCTCCTCCGTGGTCGCCCTGCTCAGGAGCCTGCGCGAAGGGGGTATCATAGATGTCAACGACGAGGACCTGCCCGACCTTGGCCAGACCATCAAGATGGTGGTGACCTGCTGGATCCCGTTCCAGATTGCCCAGGCCCCCCATACCCGTATCACCAAGCCACTGCTCTACCAGGGGGTATTGCGGGTGCTGTTCCTGCTGCGTCCCTATATCCAGCCCCAGGTGGCCGGGCAGATCCGTCAGCTGGAGCAGCATTACAGTCAACTGGCCCAACCAGCAGGGTGAGATCTGTTTCACAATTGTTGAATGTCAGCACAATCATTTGAATTCACCGCAACAGATTGCAGTAAAATACTGCCCATTGTTGATAAACAGCTGCAATAGCCAATAAGGATCGAGGATGTCTAACGGATTCTATCGTCACCTGACCGAGCAACTTGGCCAAGTACAGGCTGAAGGATTGTACAAGCAGGAGCGCATCATCACCTCGGCCCAACAGGCCCAGATTGCGGTGGGCGGTGAGCAGGTACTGAACTTCTGTGCCAACAACTACCTGGGACTGGCCAACCACAAGGACCTTATCGAAGCAGCCCATCAGGGGCTCGATAGCCACGGCTTCGGCATGGCCTCAGTGCGCTTCATCTGCGGTACCCAAGACAACCACAAGGTGCTGGAACAGAAGCTCTCTGCCTTCCTCGGCACCGAGGATACCATCCTCTACTCCTCCTGCTTCGATGCCAACGGCGGCTTGTTCGAAACCCTGTTCGGTGCCGAAGACGCTATCATTTCCGATGCCCTCAACCACGCCTCCATCATAGACGGCGTGCGGCTGTGCAAGGCCAGGCGTTATCGCTATGCCAACAACGACATGGCCGAGCTGGAAGCCCAGCTCAAACAGGCCAACGCCGATGGTGCCCGTTTCAAGTTGATCGCCACCGACGGCGTCTTCTCCATGGATGGGGTCATAGCCGATCTGAAATCCATCTGCGATCTGGCCGACAAGTACGATGCCCTGGTGATGGTGGATGATTCCCACGCAGTCGGATTCATTGGCGACAACGGTCGTGGCACCCATGAATACTGCGGTGTGCTGGACAGAGTCGACATCATTACCGGCACCCTGGGCAAGGCACTGGGAGGCGCCTCCGGTGGCTACACCTCAGGCAAGAAAGAGGTTATCGACTGGCTGCGTCAACGCTCCCGTCCCTACCTCTTCTCCAACTCGCTGGCCCCCTCCATCGTCTCGGCCACCATCAAGGTGATCGACATGCTGGCCGAAGGTCACGAGCTGCGCGCCCGCCTGAAAGAGAACAGCCGTTACTTCCGCGAGCGGATGAGCGCTGCTGGCTTCACCCTGGCAGGTGCCGATCACGCCATTATTCCTGTGATGCTGGGGGATGCCAAGCTGGCCTCCGAGATGGCGAGCCGCATGCTGGCCGCCGGCATCTACGTGGTGGGCTTCTCCTTCCCTGTCGTCCCCAAGGGCCAGGCCCGCATTCGCACCCAGATGTCCGCCGCTCATACCCGTGAACAGCTGGACAAGGCGATCGATGCCTTCATCGGCATCGGCCGCGAACTCGGTGTCATCTGATTTGAACCAAGGGGCTGCAGCCCCTTTTTTCTGCATTCATCGTGATTGACTGGCATGAAGGAACAACCATGAAAGCACTCTCCAAACTCAAAGCCGAAGTCGGCATCTGGATGACGGATGTCCCGGCACCCGAGCTAGGCCACAACGATCTGCTGATCAAGATCCGCAAGACCGCCATCTGTGGCACCGACATGCACATCTACAACTGGGACGAATGGGCCCAAAAGACCATCCCCGTGCCCATGGTGGTCGGTCATGAATACGTGGGCGAAGTGGTCGCCGTCGGCCAGGAAGTGCGTGGCTTCGCCGTGGGGGATCGGGTCTCCGGCGAGGGCCACATTACCTGCGGTCACTGCCGTAACTGCCGGGCCGGCCGCACCCACCTGTGCCGCAACACCATAGGGGTCGGCGTCAACCGCCCGGGTTCCTTCGCCGAATATCTGGTGATCCCGGCCTTCAACGCTTTCAAGCTGCCCGACAACATCCCCGATGAACTGGCCGCCATTTTCGACCCGTTCGGCAATGCAGTGCACACTGCGCTCTCCTTCGACTTGGTGGGCGAAGACGTGCTCATCACAGGTGCAGGCCCCATCGGCATCATGGCTGCAGCCGTCTGTCGCCACGTGGGAGCCCGTCATGTGGTGATCACGGACGTCAACGAATATCGGCTGGAGCTGGCTCGCAAGATGGGTGCCACCCGCGCCGTCAACGTCAGCAAAGAGAAACTTGCTGACGTGATGAGCGAACTCGGCATGACTGAAGGCTTCGACGTGGGGCTGGAGATGTCCGGTGTGCCCTCGGCCTTCCAGGACATGATCGACAAGATGAACCACGGCGGCAAAATTGCCATGCTCGGCATCCCCCCCTCCACCATGGCCATAGACTGGAACAAGGTGATCTTCAAGGGACTGTTTATCAAAGGGATCTACGGCCGCGAGATGTTCGAGACCTGGTACAAGATGGCAAGTCTGATCCAGTCAGGTCTGGATCTCACTCCCATCATCACCCATCATTTCCATATCGATGACTTCCAGCAAGGCTTCGAAGCCATGGGGTCAGGCAAGTCCGGCAAGGTAATCCTCAGCTGGGACAAATAAGCCCTTGGGTCGCCCTCTTTCATGAAACCCGGTGAATACCGGGTTTTTTTATCATGCATCCTCACCAGTTTGTGATCTGACGAAGAAACTTTGCACGCAGAGTGCTTAACACTTCACACACAAGCGTTTAAATGGCTGTAACTATTCGGTTATAATCCAGCCGTTTTCTAGGGATAATAAAAGCCTGCTGGGAGTACATGAGCGTGTTGAAAAAACTGAGCTATTTGCTGGCTGTCGGAATGACGGCTGCCAGTTTGTCCGGCGTTGTACTTGCTGCCGATGAGATGTCACCGGACGCGATTGCCGAGCGGATCAAGCCCGTCGGTCAGGTCTATACCGCCAAGGAACTGGAAGGGATTGCGACTGCAGGCGCAGCTCCTGTGGCGGCAGCACCATCCGGCCCACGTGATGGCGAGGCCGTGTACAAAGGGGCGTGCTTTGCCTGTCATGACATGGGTATTGCCGGTGCCCCCAAACGCGGAGACAAGGCTGTGTGGGAGCCACGCATAGCACAAGGCATTGATATATTAAAGAAACATGCAATTGAAGGCTTCACCGGCAAGAGCGGTGTGATGCCAGCACGAGGGACTTGCGTCACCTGTAGCGATGAAGAGATCGAAAACGCCATTCACTACATGACCGACAACCTCTAAGTGATTGAAAGGGCCGCAATTGCGGCCCTTTCAATCTGTTTACTTCCGACTACTCTTTGTAAGGTAGGCAAACCGGGAGTTTCTATGTCAGCCCAACCCACAGCACCGCATTACTCGACTCCCTTGTTGGCGTTGGTCTCCTCTATTATGGATTTCCCAGCACCCTCCGAGGCAACCCCCAAAGAGTATGACACCCTGATCCAGCAGCTGAACCAGCTCTGTCCTCTGCAACATTTTGGCATATTGGGCTTATCGGAAGCGGGGCTGCACTGGGTCTGCGAGCATCAGATTTCTGACCGTTTCAAACTGCAGCTGGGGCTGGAGGAGTCGCGGATCTCTGATCAGCTTGACCAGCTCGATGAGGCAAAAGGCTGGTGCATACTGCCGGTCGAGCACGGTCAGATACAGTGGTTACTGGCCTGCTGTCAGCCCAAGGATCTGCCCACACTGCGCCTGTTGCTGGAATGTCTCGCCAAGCGGCTGAATGAAACCCAGGCGGGCTCCCAGCTATCGGAACTGGCCTCCCCCCTTATCCGCAAGGATCCTGACTGGCAAAAAAAAATTGAGAGCATCAATCGCATTATCCGCCTGGCCAATACCCTGCCCAGCCAGGCACTGTTCTCCCAGCTGGAAGCTGTGCTACGCCAGATACTGGCCATTCAGGACATGTTGCTGGTCCGAATCGACAGCCATCGGCTGGAAAAAATATATCCCGAGCAGCCACCGCACAGCGATGAGTTCATCACCAGCCTGTGCCACAGCACCAACAACATGGAACAGCACAAAGAGCAGTTGCACTGGTACAGCCAGCCCTTGCGCCTGCAGCAGCAATACTTCGCCCACTTCCTTATCAGTACTCAGCAGCCGCTGGAGACAGATAACCGGTTGTTCCTCGACTTCCTGCGCAGCCAGCTGACCCTGTTGCTGGAGCTGAGGCGGATCCGGCAGCAGCTGCACGACATCAACTCGGAAGACTCCATCAACCAGCGCCTGCAACAGCTGCGGCAGACCAATCTCAGATTGCAGAAGCAACTCAAGCAACACCAGGAGCTCGAACGCAGGCTGCAATTCGATGCGCTTCACGACCCACTGACCCAGCTGCCCAACCGCGCACTGTTGATGAACCACCTCAACCACGCCATGACCCACTTCCACCGCTACAAGACGCCGGGATTTGCACTCATCTTCGTCGATGTGGATCACTTCAAGCAGGTCAATGACACCCTGGGCCATAGCGCTGGCGATCAGTTGCTCAAAGAGATGAGTCGCCGTCTGCAAACCTGCATCAGACAAAACGACATGGTGGCCAGACTGGGAGGGGACGAATTCGTCATCTACTTGGACAACAGCAAGGACGAGGAGGATATCAGCCCTGTTCTCAACCGCGTCATCAGCCGCCTCTCCTATCCGTTCCGGCTGCAGGGCAATGAGCTGAGCATCACGGTCAGCCTGGGTGTGGCCAGTGTGTCGGAGCAGACTTCAGATATCAGTCAACTGCTGCATCAGGCCGACCTGGCCATGTATCAGGCCAAACGCAACGGTCGCAGCCGCATTGTCAGCTATTCGGAAGAGTGCTCGGCCCAGACCTGGACCTCACCGGAGGAGATGCTGGCCAGAGCCCTGCGAGAGGGGCGCATAGTGCCTTATTTCCAGCCGGTGATCCGGCTCAAGGACAGTCGCCTGACAGGGCTGGAGGTGATGGCTCGCTGGATCACGGAGGAGGGTGTACTCAAGGATGCCTTCGACTTCATCCCGTTGGCGGAGCAGTGCGGCCTTATTCAGGAACTGGATTACCAGATATTGCGCCACACCTGCCAACAACTGAAGAACTGGCTGCCCATGTCGGGCCAGAGCAAGTTCAAGGTTGCGATCAACCTCTCCGGCAAGCATCTGGTCAACCACGATCAGATCATGCGACTGGTCGACATTATTGAGAGCGAGGGGATAGCACCGGGTTACCTGATTTTCGAATTCAACGAGCGGGAGCTGTCGCGGCAGGATTCCGATGCCCTCACCTCTTTACACGAGCTGAGGGCCAAAGGCATTCAGATCAGTCTGGATGATTTTGGCACCGGCTTCTCCTCCCTCAACGCCCTGTTCCACTTCCCGGTGGACTACATCAAGGTGGATGACAGCTTCACCCATCGCATGCTGCAATCCCCCAAGGATCTGGCGCTGATCCGCGCTATGCGGGACATCTGCCAGGATCTGGATTTCACTCTGGTAGTCGAAGGGATCGAGAACCAGCAGCAATTGCAGAAGCTGATCGACATGGGCTGCCTGATGGGACAAGGACGCTACATTTCACCACCCATGCCGGGGGCAGATATCGCTCCCCTGCTCAGCCAGACCAAGGGTGAACGCGGCTAGCTGTGTCGGCTCAATCCTTCTTGAACAGCGCTCGCAGGTTGGCGACGCCGACCTGCCCTTTCTGCTGGCGCTCCTCTGCCGTCACCTTCTTCTGGTTCTCCCACTCCAGATCGTCCTGGGGCAGCTCCAGCAGGAAGCGGCTCGGCTCGGGCCTTACCGACTCGCCATACTGGCGCCGCTCTTTGCAGAGGGTGAAGGTGAGCTCGGTCTGGGCACGGGTAATGCCCACGTAGGCCAGGCGCCGCTCTTCCTCCACGTTGTCTTCATCGATACTGGTCTGATGGGGCAACAGGCCCTCTTCCATCCCAACCATGAAGACATAGGGGAACTCCAGCCCCTTGGAGGCGTGCAGTGTCATCAGCTGCACCTGATCGGCGTCATCTTCTCCTTCGTTGCGCTCCATCATGTCGCGCAAGGTAAGGCGGGTGACCACCTGGGCGAGCGTCATCGACTCTTCCAGCTCATCCCCTTCCAGCATTTCGGTGATCCAGCGGTAGAGGGTGGAGACGTTCTGCATCCGCATCTCGGCCGCTTTGGGGCTGGGTGAGGTTTCGTAGAGCCACTCTTCGTAGTGGATCTCCTTGATCATGTCCCGCACCGCCTCAACCGGGTTGCCGCGCTGCGCCTGCTCGCCTAATCGCACCAGCCAGTTGGTAAATGCTTGTAGTGCACTCAAGCCACGGCCGGAAAGAGACTGTTCCAGCCCCAGCTCGAAGCTGGCCGCAAACAGGCTCTTGCCGCGCTGGTTGGCATACTGACCCAGTTTTTCGAGCGTGGTGGGGCCGATTTCACGGCGCGGCAGGTTGACCACCCGCAGGAAGGCGGTGTCCTCGTCCGGATTCACCAGCAGCTTGAGATAAGCCATGATGTCCTTGATCTCGGTACGGGAGAAGAAAGAGGTACCGCCCGAGATGCGATAGGGGATGCGGTTGGTCATCAGCGCCTTCTCGAAGATGCGCGACTGATGGTTGCCACGATAGAGAATGGCGTAATCCTTGAACCGGGTGCGGTTCATGAACTTGTGCCCCATCAGCTCGGCGGCGATCCGCTCCGCCTCGTGCTCCTCGTTCTTGGCAAACAACACTTTGACCGGCACCCCGTAATCGAGCTCGGAGAAGAGCGCCTTGTCGAACACGTGAGGGTTGTTGGCAATCAATATGTTGGCGCATTTCAGAATGCGCCCCTTGGAGCGGTAGTTCTGTTCCAGCTTGATGAGCTTGAGACTCGGAAAGTCTTCGTTGAGCAGCACCAGATTCTGCGGCTTGGCACCGCGCCAGGAGTAGATGGACTGGTCATCGTCCCCTACCACGGTAAAGCGGGCCCGCTCACCGACGATCTGCTTCACCAGCTCGTATTGGCTGGTGTTGGTGTCCTGGTACTCATCGACCAGCAGGTAGCGGATCTTGTTTTGCCAGCGGGTGCGGACCTCTTCATTGCTCTTGAGCAGCAGGGTCGGCATCACGATAAGGTCATCGAAGTCGAGCGCGTTATAGGCCACCATCTGGCGGTGATAGCGCTCGTAGAGCTGGGCCATCAGCACCTCTTCCGGCCCCTGGGCGATACGCATGGCACGCGCCGGCAGTATGAGGTCGTTCTTCCAGTTGGAGATCTGGCTGATCAGGGCCGACAGCTTGTCCTTGTCGTTGTCGAGCTCGTCTTCGGTCAGCTCCTTGAGCAGCGCCAGCTGGTCGGTGTCATCGAACAGGGAGAAGTTCGCCTTGAGATTCAGGCTCTTGTGCTCACGGCGTATGATGTCGAGGCCCAGGGTATGGAAGGTGGAAACCATGAGTCCCCGCGCCTCCTTGCGACCCAGAGTCTGGCCGACACGCTCCTTCATCTCCCGCGCCGCCTTGTTGGTGAAGGTGACGGCCGCTATGTTGCGGGCGTTATAGCCACACTGTTGCACCAGATAGGCGATCTTGTTGGTGATGACGCGCGTCTTGCCCGATCCGGCTCCCGCCAGCACCAGGCAAGGGCCGGAGACAAACTTGACCGCTTCGTTCTGATTGGGGTTGAGCTTCATGGGCCGGATCTCTTGGCTTATGATGAGGGGCGGCATTGTAACAGAAATCAGCGGGCGAGCCGCATCGCTGCGCCACACACCATCAGTCGGCAAGCATCATGCGCCTTGTGTTCGAACGCCATTTTCAGGATCATGGCCGCCTTTTCCAGACGATGACGAGGGGAGCATGAATCAGCAACAGCACGCCCGACTGCGCGGCCAGTTTCCGGCCTTGGCGCAGCAGGTCAACGGCCACCCTCTGATCTACCTGGACAATGCCGCCACCACACAGAAGCCGCAAGCGGTGCTGGATGCCATCGCGCACTACTATCGGGCCGACAACGCCAACGTTCACCGCGCCGCCCATGCTCTGAGCGGCCGGGCCACTCGAGCCTTCGAGGCTGCCCGCGAGACGATCGCCCGCTTCATCAATGCGCCTCACTGTCGCGAGGTGATCTGGACCCGCGGTACAACCGAGGCAATCAACCTGGTGGCCCAAAGCTGGGGAATGAGCGAGCTAAAAGCGGGGGACGAAATCGTACTCAGCACCCTGGAGCACCACGCCAACATAGTCCCCTGGCAGCTGATTGCCCAGCGCACCGGCGCCGTTGTCCGGGTCATTCCCCTCGATGAGCGGGGCGATCTGGATATGGCCGCCTATCTAGCCATGCTGGGACCGCGCACCCGACTGGTGAGCGTGGCCCATGTATCCAATGCCCTCGGCACCGTCAATCCGGTATCGCAGATAGTAACTGCCGCCAAAGCTGTCGGCGCCCTGACCCTGATCGACGGCGCCCAGGCGATAGCTCACCTCGAGGTAGATGTGCAGGCCATAGGGTGCGACTTCTATGCTTTCTCCGGCCACAAGCTCTATGGCCCGACCGGGATCGGCGTGCTGTGGGGCCGTACCGAGCTATTGGAACGGATGCCGCCATGGCAAGCTGGCGGCGAGATGATCGACAGGGTCAGTTTCAGCGGTACCACCTTCAACGCCCTGCCCTTCAAGTTCGAGGCAGGTACCCCGCACATCGCCGGTGCCATAGGCCTGGCTGCCGCCATCGACTTTTTTATGCAACAAGACAGGGTTGCCCTGGTTCACCACGAGCAAGTACTCACCGACCATCTGGTGGCAGGTCTGCGGCAGGTACCGGGCCTGCGTCTTGTCGGTGAACCCGGCCAGCGCGCCGGCGCCGTATCCTTCTTGCTGGATGACATCCATCCCCAGGATGCCGCCACCCTGCTCGACATGCAGGGCATAGCGCTGCGGGTCGGCCATCACTGCGCCATGCCGCTGATGGAGAGCCTTGGCATCAGCGGTACTATGAGGGCCTCGCTGGCCTGTTACAACAATCAAGACGACGTGGATGCCCTGCTGGCGGCTCTGCGCAAACTCAGTGACTTCTTCTAAGGCAGACAACCTCATGAACAGCCTCGCAACCTATACCCAGATCGGTCTAGAACCCAATGCCGAGGGCATCCGCCAACAATTTGCGGCCGCCCACGGCTGGGAAAACCAGTACCGGCTCATCATCCAGCTCGGCAAGCTGCTACCCGTCCTGCCTGCCGAGTGGCAGCAGGAGGAGTTTCGTCTCAAGGGGTGTGAAAGCCAGGCCTGGCTGAAAGGGGAGCAGGGAGAGGATGACCGTTGGCATTTTGCCTGCGACTCGGACGCCCGCATAGTGCGCGGCCTCATCGTCATCGTGCTCGCGGCGCTCAACCACCAATCCGCAGAGGCCATTCAAGGCTTTGATATGGAAGCCTATTTCACCGAACTGGGGCTTGAGAAATACTTGAGCCCGTCACGGGGTAACGGGCTCAGAGCGATCGTGCTGGCGATCCGGGAGCAGGCAGTCTAATCCGCCTTGTTCAGTGGTCGATTACGCTTCGCTAATCGACCCTACTTCTTCATTCCCGGCCTCTTTTTCGGCGCGAGCACCCCGCTCGGCAATCTTCTTCAATACCCTGGACGCGGCAACCAACCCAAAGGTTGCCGTCACCGGCGTCACAGCACCAAAGCCGGAGGCACAATCCATCTTCATGTTGCCATCGCTGGCGGCCTTGGCCTGACAGGTGCCACCATTGCCATCCGGGTAGCTCAACTGCTCGGTTGAAAAGACACACTCCACTCCGAACTTGCGAGCAGGATTCTTGCTGAAATTGTGCAGCCGGCGCAGGTCGGAGCGCACCTTGGCGGCCAGCGGATCCTGAATGGTCTTGGCCAGATCGGCCACTGTGATTTGGGTCGGATCCATCTGCCCGCCAGCACCACCCGCCACAATCACCGGGATCTTGTTGCGCTTGCAGAAGGCAATCAACGCCACCTTGGCCTTGACCGAGTCGATGGCGTCCACCACATAGTCAAACTCCCGCTTGATGTGCTCAGCCTGATTATCAGGGGTGACGAAGTCATCCACCTCGATCACCTCGCAATCGGGGTTGATGGCGCGAATACGCTCTGCCATCACCTCGGTTTTGAGGCGACCAACCGTACCCTGCATGGCGTGGATCTGGCGATTGGTGTTGGTGATGCAGATATCATCCATGTCGATCAGGGTGATCTGGTTGATGCCGGCACGGGCCAGCGCCTCCGCTGCCCAGGAGCCTACCCCGCCGATCCCCACCACACAGACCTTGGCCAGGCTAAAGGAACGCAGTGCGTTCTGACCATAAAGACGGGCAATGCCCCCGAATCGCTGTAGATATTCTGCTTTCATACCATCACCTTGCTTGAGGGCGGCCATTATAGCGGCAACGACAGCCAGCGGCGAACATCAAGATGCCTCGGCATGGAGAAAGGAAGAGGAGGTGGAGAATGGTGACCGCTGACTTTGCAGTTTCGGAAATGAAAAAAGCCCAGTCTTTCGACTGGGCTTCTCAATTTAGTGGCGGAGCGGACGGGACTCGAACCCGCGACCCCCGGCGTGACAGGCCGGTATTCTAACCAACTGAACTACCGCTCCGCTATTTGGTTAGCTTTTCGCTAAATCTTTTGCCGATTATCAGAGGTGTCATCCTCTCGGCCAATCATGCATTCTGTGCACAACTGTTTAATTGGGTGCCTGGCAGTGTCCTACTCTCGCATGGCGAATGCCACACTACCATCGGCGCTACCGCGTTTCACTTCTGAGTTCGGCATGGGATCAGGTGGTTCCACGGCGCTATGGCCGCCAGGCAAATTCTTCAATCTGAGAAAGCTGACGTGAATAACGATTTGCCTGTTGGCTTCGCTATCACTGAATTAGGTAGTAGTTCTTCGATTTGCTACAAGCCTTAGAACACTTCTTGGGTGTTGTATGGTTAAGCCTCACGGGTAATTAGTATGGGTTAGCTCAACACGTCGCCGCGCTTATACACCCCACCTATCAACGTTGTGGTCTCCAACGGCCCTTTAGGACCCTCAAGGGGTCAGGGATGACTCATCTCAGGGCTCGCTTCCCGCTTAGATGCTTTCAGCGGTTATCGATTCCGAACTTAGCTACCGGGCAGTGCCACTGGCGTGACAACCCGAACACCAGAGGTTCGTTCACTCCGGTCCTCTCGTACTAGGAGCAACTCCCTTCAATCATCCAACGCCCACGGCAGATAGGGACCGAACTGTCTCACGACGTTCTGAACCCAGCTCGCGTACCACTTTAAATGGCGAACAGCCATACCCTTGGGACCGACTTCAGCCCCAGGATGTGATGAGCCGACATCGAGGTGCCAAACACCGCCGTCGATATGAACTCTTGGGCGGTATCAGCCTGTTATCCCCGGAGTACCTTTTATCCGTTGAGCGATGGCCCTTCCATTCAGAACCACCGGATCACTATGACCTACTTTCGTACCTGCTCGACCTGTCCGTCTCGCAGTTAAGCTGGCTTATGCCATTGCACTAACCTCCTGATGTCCGACCAGGATTAGCCAACCTTCGTGCTCCTCCGTTACTCTTTGGGAGGAGACCGCCCCAGTCAAACTACCCACCAGGCACTGTCCGCGAGCCCGATTCAGGGCCCTGCGTTAGAACATCA
>NZ_CP110645.1:4730000-4800000 GCF_028355655.1 Aeromonas salmonicida
CTTGCGCGCGGTCAGATTGACGCAGAAGAAGGCAGCGTTGGCCACCTCCAACTGCTCCTGATGAGCGTGGATAAAGCTGAGCAAGCTGGGATGAAAATTACCATAACGAATAGATGCGCCGATCAGCACCTTCTTGTACTTGCTGAGGTTGCACATGGGCAGGGTATGCAGATCATGCATCACCACCTCACATCCCGGCATCTCCTCCAGCATGACATCTATGATTTTGCGGGTTTGGCCGTCCCGAGAGGAATAAAGCACCAGAATCTTGTCCATAACAACCTCAACTACGCCAGAATGCGGGGGTAAACAGTACCAGAAGCGTGAAAATTTCCAATCGACCAAACAACATGGCCAGGATCAGTATCCATTTTGCTGCGGCGCTGGTACCGGCAAAGTTGGAGGCCACATCCCCCAGACCCGGTCCCACGTTGGTCAACGTCGCCGCCACAGCAGAGAAAGCTGTCACCTCATTCATCCCGGTGGCGATCAGTGCCAGCATGAACAGCACAAACAGAATAATGTAAGTGGCGAAGAAACCCCATACTGCCTCGACGATGCGGTCCGACACCGCCTTGCGGCCCAGCTTGAGGGTATAGACGGCGCGCGGATGCACCAGCCGCTTCAACTCCCGCACCCCCTGCATGAACAGGATCATGAAGCGCATCACCTTGATGCCCCCTCCGGTACTGCCGGCGCAGCAACCAATAAAGGAAGAGAACATCAGCATCATGGGCAGGATAGAGGGCCAATCCGCATAACTGGTGGTGCTGTAACCCGTGGTAGTGCCGAGCGATACCGATTGAAACAGGGCGTGGTTGAGGGTCTCCTGCCAATGTTCATAGTGGTTGTGATGCAGCAGCACGGCCGCGCAGAACAAAAACAGGAACAGCTGGATACCGAGGAACACTTTTACTTCAGGATCGCGCAGATAGCTCAGCAGACGCACCGGCGTATGGGTAAACACCATGAAATGCAGGCCGAAGTTGATGCTGCCGATCAGCAGGAAGCACACTGTGATGAGGTTTATCGCCGGACTATTGAAAAAGCCTATGCTGGCGTCGTGGGTGGAGAAACCACCGATGGAGAGGCTGGAAAAGGAGTGGCAGATGGCGTCGAACAGCGACATCCCCGCCAGCCAGTAGGCAAGAGCGCAGAGCATGGTCAGCAAGAGATAGATGAACCAGAGCGCCTTGGCAGTCTCGGCAATGCGTGGCGTCACCTTGGTATCCTTGACCGGCCCCGGGATCTCGGCACGGTAAAGCTGCATGCCACCGATGCCGAGCAGCGGCAAGATGGCGACCGCCAGCACTATGATCCCCATTCCCCCCAGCCACTGCAGCAACTGACGATAGAACAGGAAGGCCTTGGGCAGGTTATCCAGCCCGGTCAGCACGGTCGCTCCCGTGGTGGTCAGGCCGGAGAAAGATTCGAAAAAGGCCTCCGAGACCGACATGCCGGGGACGTCGCCGATAATGAACGGGACTGCACCCACACTGCCCAGCACAGTCCAGAACAAGACGACGATGAGGAAACCCTCTTTCGATCTGAGTTCCTTCTTGTGGTGGCGGTTGGGGAACCAGAGCAGCACGCCAAGCAGAAGCGCGATAAAAAAGGAGCTGACAAACTCGGCACCACCACCATCCCGATAACCAAACGCAACCATGGCGGGCAACAACATGGTCGAGCTGAACAGCGCAACCAGCAGGCCAACGATGCGAATAATGCTCAGAATGTGCATTCCGGCTCCCTCTTCAGGCTAAAAGAGCGATGGATTCTAGCCATCTAAGGAGCGAAGGGATACCCGTCCATGGGTGCGGTCGGTCAATTCCCGATCAACCTGGGTCCAAACAGAGGATTCCCACGCGACCTGCAAAGTGACGCGAGCACCATAATCGGCATCCAGTACCTGACCTCGATGGCTGCTGAGCAGCGCCTCTACCGCGCCCATGTCGGTGTAATCACACTGGATGAGAGAAGGGGTTTGCTGATGCCTGATCTGAGTCTCGAGTCGCTTGAGGGCTGTGCCGACACCGCCACCATAGGCCTTGACCAGACCGCCGGTACCCAGTAACACGCCACCGTAGTAGCGCACCACAACAGCGGCTATCTCACCCAGTCCGGATCCCATCAGCTGGGCCAACATAGGCTTGCCAGCAGTCCCCGAAGGCTCGCCATCATCGCTGAAGCCGTAAACCTGACTATCTTGCGGTGGCCCGGCGACAAAAGCCCAGCAGTGATGCCGGGCCCCGGGGTGCAACTGCTTTATCTCGTTTACCCACGCCTTGGCCACCTCGACCGTCGGTGTATGGGCAATAAACGTGATGAAGCGGCTCTTCTTGATCTCTTCACTCAGCTCCAGCGGCGCGGCAGGGATGGAATAGCCAGCCGCCATCAGAGACCCGCTTGTCTCGTCATATTCTCCACCCCGTTGGCATGCAGCACTATGTTGTCCTCGATACGGATGCCGCCGAACGGACGCAGCGCTTCCACCTTGTTCCAGTTGACTCGTTTGCCCTGCTCACTCTGACGCAGTGGCTCCAGCAGACTGTCGATGAAGTAGAGACCCGGCTCTATGGTGAACACCTGGCCCACCTCCATCACCCGGGTGCAACGCAGGTAGGGGAACTGTTCGGGGGCAGACAGGTGCGTACCGCGCTCATCCTGCATGAAACCGCCCGCGTCGTGGACTTGCAGGCCAAGGAAGTGACCCAGGCCGTGGGGGAAGAAGACATTGGTCACGCCGGTGTGGATCATCTCATCCACTGACATGTCTACCAGCTCCACGGACTGCAGTAGTCGCGCCAGCTTGTGGTGCATCTGCAGATGCAGCTCGCTGTAACGCAGACCCGGCTTGATCTCCTCGATAATCTCCTGCTGTTGTGAGTCCAGCGTCGCAATCAGATCGGCAAACTCGCCCCTGCGCCAGGCCCAGGTGCGGGTAATGTCGGAGGCATAACCGTGAAAGTCCACCCCTGCATCAATGAGGAAGGAGTAACGTTCCGCATCCGGCACACGCAGTGCGGAAAGATGGGTGTAGTGGAGGATGGCCGCGTTGCGGTTGATGGCAACGATATTGCCGTAAGGCGCGTCATTGGCCCCTT
Organism: Aeromonas salmonicida; assembly: GCF_028355655.1. Classification (NCBI taxonomy): domain Bacteria; kingdom Pseudomonadati; phylum Pseudomonadota; class Gammaproteobacteria; order Aeromonadales; family Aeromonadaceae; genus Aeromonas; species Aeromonas salmonicida. Next base: position 4,733,105 of record NZ_CP110645.1, read on the forward strand.
GGCCAACGGCTTTCATATAAGCCAAGTTGATCTCGAACTCGCTCGCCCCCGCCATGAAGGAGTCCTTGGCCGCGATGTGGCCACGCACACCGATGCGATTCGCTTCGCGCAGGCACTCCAGCTCGTAGGGGGTCTTGTAGGCGCGGTGATAGTGCAGATAGTTGAGCACGGCTTCCGGGTTGGGCTGACCCAGCCCCAGCAGCTCGGCCACTTCCAGATGACCGCCCAGATAAGCCCACTCCTGCTTGCTGGCAGGCAGGTGATCGGCGATCTGCTCCGGCCTCGTCAGGAAGCGGATGTCGAAGAAGTCGACCCAGAAGGCATTGGGCAGCTCTGCCACCTTGTGCCAGAAATCCACCGGCCGGTAGAACAGCAACACCGGCTTGCTCACACCATCCACCAGCAACCAGCAGTGGGGATTGTCCAGCACCGGCAGCCAGGCCTTGAAGTGCGGATTCACCTTGAAGGGATAATCCTGATCGTCGAGGAAGATACGGTGAGTCTGGCCGGAGTGGATGGCCAGGCCGCTGAGCCCCTGCTGTTGCAGTATGTCGCGGGTACGATGCTGCAAGGTATCGAGGTGCTGGGCAAAAAGTTGGCTGTAGCTGCTCATGGCGTCCTGCTCCGGGGAAAATGTGATTTCAGCATAACATCAAGCGAATCAAGGCTCGAACCGTCAAGCTATCGCTTCGTGAGGTAACGCATACGTTACAAAGCTTTTGTTATGAAACAAAAACCAATCATTAACAAATAAAAAACAATTCAATACACTGCCGGTAGATACATGCAGTCAGGGACTACTCATGCACAATCTTTGCCTGTGGCAACCGGATCAGGACAGGATTCAACAATCCAATCTCCAGCAGTTTATGGGCGAGGTCAACCGCTTCCACGGCCTGCAACTGCACAACTATGCCCAGCTCTATCAGTGGTCGGTGGAAAAAACTACCCGCTTCTGGCCTCTGGTGTGGCAGCACTGCGGTGTCAAAGGGGAACTCGGCGACATAGTGGCAGAGAACCGCCAGGATATGCAGCGCACCCGCTGGTTCCCCGATAGCCGACTCAACTTCGCCGAAAACCTGCTGCGCCGCCAGGATGAGAGTCTGGCCATTATCTCCCGCATCGAAGGCAGCCCAAGCCGCACCCTGAGCTGGCGTGAACTGGCGGATCAGGTGGCCAGACTGACCCAGTGGCTGCGCAGCCAGGGGATAGGTCGGGGCGACGTGGTCGCCGCCTACCTGCCCAATATCCCGGAAACCGTGGTGGCCATGCTGGCAACCACCAGCCTGGGCGCTATCTGGACCTCCACCAGCCCCGACTTTGGCGAGGCCAGCGTGGTGGAGCGCTTCGGCCAGACCCGGCCCAGGGTGTTGTTTGCGGTGGATGGCTATCGCTACAACGGTAAGGCCATCGACATCCAGACCAAAGTGGCCGGCGTGGTCAGCCAGATCGACAGCATAGAGCAGACGGTGATGATCCCCCTGCTCGGCAATCCCCTGCAACTGGGCCACGACTGGCAGCAAGTGCTGGCCAGCCAGCCGGACGCCGTCCTTCGCTTCGACCCCATGGGCTTCAACGATCCGCTCTACATCCTCTATTCGTCCGGCACTACCGGCAAGCCCAAATGCATCGTGCACGGTATCGGCGGCACCCTGCTGCAACATCTGAAAGAGCACCAGCTGCACTGCGACATCAAGCCGGGGGAGCGGGTGTTCTACTTCACTACCTGCGGCTGGATGATGTGGAACTGGCTGGTGAGCGCGCTCGCTTCCGGCGCCACTCTGGTGCTCTACGACGGCTCCCCCTTCTACCCGGACGGCAAGGTGCTGTGGGATCTGGCGCGCGATGAACAGGTTACCCTGTTCGGCACCTCGGCCAAATACCTGGATGCCCTGCACAAGCAGGGCTATGCCCCGATCAAGACCCACCAGCTGCCACAGCTACGGCTCATCTGCAGCACCGGCTCCGTGCTGTCGCCGGAGGGATTCGACTACGTCTATCAAGGCATCAAAAAAGATGTACAACTGAGCTCCATCTCCGGCGGCACCGACATCTGCTCCTGCTTCGTCATCGGTAATCCCATCAGCCCCGTCTATCGCGGCGAGAGCCAGGGACGCGGGCTTGGCCTCGCGGTGCAGGTGTTCAACGAGGCGGGCCAGCCGGTGCAGGGCGAGAAGGGGGAACTGGTCTGCACCAAGCCCTTCCCGGCCCAACCCATCGGCTTTTGGGGTGACGAGAGCGGGGACAAGTACCACGCCGCCTACTTCGAGCGATTCGACAACATCTGGTGCCACGGCGACTGGATCGAGCTGACCGACACCGGCGGCATCCTCTTCTATGGCCGCTCCGATGCCACTCTCAATCCGGGGGGCGTGCGCATCGGCACCAGCGAGATATACCGCTACGTCGAGCAGCTGGAGGAAGTAGAAGAGAGCATCGTCATCGGCCAGCAGTGGCAGCAGGACGAGCGGGTGGTGTTGTTCGTCAAGCTCAAACCCGGGCTCAAGCTGGACGAGTCCCTGCGCGAGCGCATCCGCCAGCAAGTAAGGCAGCACTGCACGGCCCGCCACGTACCCGCCCGTATCCTGCAGGTGGATGCGATCCCCCGCACCAAGTCCGGCAAGATAGTGGAGCTGGCAGTGCGGGAAGTGGTGCACAACAGACCCGTCAACAATACTCATGCTCTCGCCGATCCCGACGTGCTGAGCCAGTATCGGGATCGGCCTGAACTAGCCAGCTGACAAGGTTCAAGATTAATAAAGGCGTCATCAGACGCCTTTATTTTGACTGTTAACCTGAGGCGAGCTTTTACTCGAAACCTGTTAAACAAATGTTTTAAATAGGTGTTGAAATTGTCTTCTTTTGGATCAATAGTGAGCCTCGCCCCCTGCTGGGGATAAAGGAGCAACACCCCCCACCGAGTGGGAACAAGGAGACACTCTCATGATCTACCAAGGCGAAACCCTGTCGGTCAGCTACCTCGAAAACGGCATTGCCGAACTGAGGTTTGATGCCCCGGGTTCAGTCAACAAGCTGGATCGCGCTACCCTGCTCTCACTGAGCGAAGCGATCGCCGCATTACAGCAACAAGCCGATTTGAAGGGTCTGATCCTCACCTCCGGCAAAGACGCCTTCATCGTCGGTGCCGACATTACCGAATTTCTGGAACTGTTCGAACTGCCGCAAGAAGATCTGCTCGGCTGGCTGAAAAAGGCCAACGACATCTTCAGCGCCATCGAAGATCTGCCGGTGCCGACCCTCTCTGCCATCAAGGGCCACGCCCTGGGCGGCGGCTGCGAGACCATACTCTCCACCGATTTTCGTCTGGCCGACACCAGCGCCAAGATCGGCCTGCCGGAAACCAAACTCGGCATCATGCCGGGCTTTGGCGGCACGGTTCGTCTGCCGCGCCTGATCGGTGCCGACAACGCGCTGGAGTGGATCACCACAGGCAAGGATTACCGTGCCGATGACGCCCTCAAGGTGGGTGCAGTCGATGCCGTGGTCGCGCCCGACGCGCTGCACAGCGCCGCCGTGCAGATGATGAAAGATGCCATCGCGGGCAAGCTGAACTGGCAGAGCCGCCGCGCAGCCAAAAAGGCCCCGCTGCGTCTCTCCAAGCTGGAAGCCATGATGAGCTTCAGTACCGCCGCCGGCATGGTTGCCGCCGTGGCGGGCAAGCACTATCCGGCCCCCATGACGGCGGTGAAAACCGTCGAAGCCGCCGCCGGCATGAGCCGTGACGAGGCCTTGGTGGTCGAGGCACAAGGCTTTATCAAGCTGGCCAAGACCGACGTCGCCAAGGCGCTGGTCGGCATCTTCCTCAATGATCAGCACATCAAGGCGCTGGCCAAGAAGGCCGCCAAGCAGGCTGCCAAGGCCACTAGCCACGCCGCCGTGCTGGGCGCCGGCATCATGGGTGGCGGCATCGCCTACCAGTCTGCCAGCAAGGGCATTCCGGCTGTGATGAAGGACATCAACGAGAAAGCGCTGGCGCTGGGCATGGGTGAAGCCACCAAGCTGCTCAACGGCCAGCTCGAGAAGGGCCGCATCGATGGCATCAAGATGGGCCAGGTGCTCTCCGCCATTACCCCGACCCTGAGCTATGACAACGTCAAGCACGTGGATCTGGTGGTCGAAGCCGTGGTCGAGAATCCCAAGGTGAAGGCCGCCGTGCTGGGCGAAGTGGAAGGCATTATCGGTGACGACGCCGTGCTCGCCAGCAACACCTCCACCATCCCCATCTCCCTGCTGGCCAAGGGGCTGAAACGTCCGCAGAACTTCTGCGGCATGCACTTCTTCAACCCGGTGCACCGCATGCCGCTGGTCGAGATCATTCGCGGCGAGCAGACCTCCGATGAAACCATCAACCGCGTGGTGGCCTATGCCGCTGCCATGGGCAAGTCGCCGGTGGTGGTCAACGACTGCCCGGGCTTCTTCGTCAACCGGGTGCTCTTCCCCTACTTCTTCGGCTTCAACAAGCTGGTTGCCGATGGCGCCGACTTTGCCGCCGTCGACAAGGTGATGGAGAAGGAGTTTGGCTGGCCCATGGGCCCCGCCTATCTGCTGGACGTGGTCGGCATCGACACAGGTCACCATGCCGGTGACGTCATGGCGCAGGGCTTCCCGGCTCGCATGAGCAAGGAAGGCCGCACCGCCATCGACGTGATGTACGACGCCAGCCGCTTCGGTCAGAAGAATGGCAAGGGCTTCTACGCCTACGAGCAGGACAAGAAGGGCAAGCCGAAGAAGGTGGCCGATGTGGCCGCTTACGAGCTGCTGGCCCCCATTGCCAAGCCGAAACAGGATTTCGACAAGGAAGCCATCATAGCCCGCATGATGATCCCCATGATCAACGAGGTGGTGCTCTGCCTGGAAGAGGCCATAGTCGCCACGCCGGCCGAGGCCGACATAGCGCTGGTCTATGGTCTGGGCTTCCCTCCCTTCCGTGGTGGCGTGTTCCGCTATCTGGACACCATAGGTCTGGATCGTTACGTGGCCATGGCCGACCAGTATGCCGACTTGGGCCCGCTCTACCGTGTCAGCGACCGCTTGCGCGAGATGGCTGCCCAGGGCAAAACCTTCTACTGATTGCGGAAAGGAGATCCATTCATGAAAGACGTAGTCATTGTCGACTGTATCCGGACCCCCATGGGCCGGTCCAAGGGCGGCGCCTTCCGCAACGTGCGTGCAGAAGATCTGTCCGCGCACCTGATGAGCTCCATCCTGCTGCGCAACCCCAACCTCGACCCGAACGAGATCGAGGACATCTACTGGGGCTGCGTGCAGCAGACCCTGGAACAGGGCTTCAACATAGCCCGCAACGCCGCCCTGCTGGCGGGGATCCCCAAGCAGGTAGGTGCTGTCACCGTCAACCGGCTGTGTGGCTCCTCCATGCAGGCGCTGCATGACGCTTCCCGCGCCATCCAGGTCGGTGATGGGGACATCTTCATCATCGGCGGTGTCGAGCACATGGGCCATGTGCCCATGAGCCACGGAGTCGACTTCCACCCCGGCATGGCCAAGTCGGTGGCCAAGGCCTCCGGCATGATGGGGCTGACCGCCGAGATGCTGGGCAAGCTGCACGGTATCAGCCGCCAGCAGCAGGACGAGTTTGCCGCCCGCTCCCACCGCCGCGCCTATGCCGCGACCGTGGAAGGGCGCTTCGCCAGAGAGATCGTCGGTCTGGAAGGGCATGACGCCAGCGGTGCCCGCTTCTTCTACGACTACGACGAGGTGATCCGCCCGGAGACCACGGTCGAAACCCTGAGCCAGCTGCGCCCTGTGTTCGACCCGGTCAACGGCACAGTCACCGCCGGCACCTCCTCGGCTCTGTCCGACGGCGCCTCCGCCATGCTGGTGATGAGCGCGGATCGGGCCAAGGCGCTGGGGCTGACTCCGCGCGTCAGGGTGCGATCCATGGCCGTGGCCGGTTGCGATGCCGCCATCATGGGTTATGGCCCTGTGCCTGCTACCCAGAAGGCGCTCAAGCGTGCCGGTCTGACCATAGGCGACATAGATCTGGTCGAGCTGAACGAGGCGTTCGCCGCCCAGTCACTGCCTTGCGTCAAGGATCTGGGACTGCTGGACGTGGCGGAAGAGAAGGTCAACCTGAACGGTGGCGCCATCGCCCTGGGTCACCCGCTGGGATGCTCCGGCTCCCGCATCTCCACCACACTGATCCATCTGATGGAGGAGAAGGACGCCAATCTGGGTCTTGCCACCATGTGTATCGGTCTGGGCCAGGGCATAGCAACCGTGTTCGAACGGGTGTGATGTCAACGGCTCGCCCTCACTGCGACAGTGAGGGCGAGCCAGAATTGTCTTTTTTGGGGTCGGCCTTGCCGGCCTCTCATCGAGTCTGTCGAGATCGCCACACGGGGTGATCTCCTGTCGTCGGAATCTGCGTGTTGGCCGCCCCGTTTGGGTCGGCCTTTTTTATTTAGAGAGCGCTATATGGGAGGATATTGCCCATAACCTCACATTAGATGGGGGGCTTGCTTGCTTTTTGCTCCCCCGACAGGTTCAATCTGCACAAAAAAATGGGTGGATGCACATACATATGTCAACGAGCAAACAACTGCTGATCGTCGACGACGACCAAGAGATCCGCGAGCTGCTCAATGAATACCTGACCAGGGCCGGTTTCCAGGTATTGACGGCGGCGGAAGGCAACGAGATGCGTCAGCAGCTCGCCCTGCACAGCCCGGACCTGATTATTCTCGATATCATGATGCCAGGCGACGACGGCTTTACCCTGTGCCAACAGATCCGTCGCGACTCCCAGGTACCCATCATAATGCTGACCGCCGCCTCCGATGAGGCAGACAGGGTGATCGGCCTCGAACTCGGCGCCGACGACTACATCGCCAAGCCGTTCAGCCCGCGCGAGCTGCAGGCTCGCATCAAGGCGTTGCTGCGCCGCGCCGAATTTCGCCAGCCGGAAAAAGAGAAAGAACCGAGCCGCCGCCTGCGTTTTGCCGAATGGACCCTGGACACCCTGAGCCACCAGCTGACCCACGACGATGGCAGCCTGCTGGATCTCTCCGGCAGTGACACCCTGCTGCTCGGCATGTTCCTGCAGCAACCCGGCGTGGTGCTGGACAGAGACACCATCTCCGATGCCACCCGGGGCCGCGAGAGCCTGCCGATGGAGCGCGGCATCGACGTGCAGATCAGCCGTCTGCGCCAGAAGCTGGGTGACAACGGCAAGAGCCCGCGCATCATCAAGACCATACGCGGCAGTGGCTATATGCTGATTGCCGAAGTACACGAGATCCCGTGAAGGGTAAAAAGGTAGCAACGGCATGCTGATCGACAAAAGGCACGAGATCCCATGAGGAGTGGCTGGTTCTGGCGGGCGCTGGTCCCCCGCTCCCTGCTGTCGCGGATGCTGCTGCTGCTGCTGCTCGCTATCCTGCTCTCCCAGACCATTCTCACCGGTATCTGGATGCAGCAGATCCAGAAGCGGGAGCTGGAAGGCATGCTCAGCACCACCCGCAATCTGGCACTGTCGGCCGCCTCCACCGTCAACTTCTTCAAATCCCTGCCGCTGCAGTACCGCCACATAGCGCTGGATCAGCTGCGCAATATGGGGGGGAGCCGCTTCTTCGTGTCACTCAACGAGGAAGAGATCCACATCAGCGCCATCCCCGACAGCGAGCGCAAAACGCTGGTGCTCAAAGAGGTACAAGGGGTACTGGTCCGCAAGCTCTCGGACGCCATGGCCATCAAGGTGGATTTCTCCCGACCCGAGGACCTGCACGTCTTCAACAACGACACCCTGCTGGCGGATCTGCCCTCCTCCTGGGCCCGCTATACCCTGTCGCTGGAACCGCTCAATCCGCCCGTGCTGGTGACCCAGATCGAGATAGAACCCGGCGAGTGGCTCTACCTGGCAGCTCTGCTGCCCGCCCCCTACATGACCCTCGACGATACAGTGATGCCGAGCAACCAGGTGCGCTTCATCGCCCTGATGACGGTGTTTCTCTGCTTCTTTACCTTCCTGCTGGTGCGCTGGCAGACCCGCCCGCTGCGTCGGCTCGCCAAGGCGGCGGTCAACCTGGGCAAGGATATAGACCAGCCATCCCTCAAAGAGGAAGGGGCATCGGAAATCGTGGCGGCGACCCGCGCCTTCAACATCATGCAGCACCGCATCCGCCGTTATATCGATGATAGAGAACGACTGTTCAGCTCCATTTCCCACGATCTCAAGACCCCCATCACTCGGCTGCGGCTGCGGGTCGAGCTGCTCGACGACGAGGTGCAGATCGGCAAGTTCAACAAGGATCTGGACGAGCTGGAGCTGATGGTCAAGGGGGCGCTGCAGACGGTGAAAGACACCGACATCCACGAGAACATAGAGCAGCTGGACATAGACGCCATGCTGGAGCAGATGGCCGAGTCCATGAACCTGCATGACGAACGGCTGACCATAGAGGGCCACTGCAAGCAGCTCTACCGTGGCAAGCCGCTGGCGCTCAAGCGCTGCATCGGCAACCTGGTGGACAACGGCATCAAGTACGGCCAGAAGGTGCGCATCATCATCATGGACGACGAGGAGATGCTGATCCTCTTTATCATGGATGAGGGCCCCGGCCTACCGGACGATCAGTTCGAGCGCATCTTCGAGCCCTACTACCGGCTCAGCACGGATCTGGCCGGCACCGGCCTTGGTCTGGGCATAGCCCGCAACATAGCACACGCCCACGGCGGCGATCTGGTGCTGGAAAATCGCCCGCAGGGCGGCCTGCAGGCCACCCTCTCCCTACCAAGGCAGTAACCTTATGAAGTGGTTGTCTTTTTCTGTCATCGCCCTGATCTCTTCGCCCGTTGCCGCCTCCCAGCGTGTCGGGGTGGCGTGCGGTCGGCACCGACCACTCTCCTTCACTCAAGGCTGTCACAGTATGAAGTTGTTCCCGTTTGCCATTGTCGCCCTGCTCTCCCTGCCTGTAGGCGCCTCCCAGGTGGAGGTGCTGCACTGGTGGACTTCCGGTGGCGAGGCCAAGGCGGTGGAGGTGCTCAAGTCCGAGTGGACCGAGCAGGGCAACCAGTGGAACGATTTCGCTGTGCAGGGCGGCGGTGGCAAGAGCGCCATGACGGTACTCAAGAGCCGGGCGCTGGCGGCCAACCCGCCGGAAGCGGCACACCTCAAGGGCTACGAGTTGCGGGAGTGGGCCGGACTCGGCTTTCTGCGCGACCTCACCCCCATGGCCGAACACCTCGGCTGGTATCCGCAGCTACCGGCCATGGTGCGCGAAACCCTCAGCCAGAATGGTGCCCTGATGGCGGTGCCCACCGGTATTCACCGCGTCAACTGGCTCTGGCTCAACCGCAAGGTGTTCGACAAGCTGGAGCTGACCCCGCCCACCGACTGGAACCAGTTCGTGGTGGTGGCAGAGCAGCTCAAGGCACAGAACATCACACCGCTCGCCATCGGCAACGAACCCTGGCAGCTGGCGGTGCTGTTCGAAACGGTGGCGCTGGGCGAGGGAGGCAAGGATTTCTATCGCAAGGCCTTCGTCGAACTGGACGGCGCGACCCTGACCGGCCCCGACATGGTACGGGTGCTGACTCGCTTCCAGCAGTTGCGCGCCTACGTACCCAAGAGCTTCGTCGGTTTGAAGTGGCATCAGGCTACCACCCAGCTGGAAACCGGCGAAGCCGCCATGCAGCTGATGGGGGACTGGGTGAAGGGGGAGCTGAGCGTGAGCAACTACAGGCCGGGTGAAGACATAGAGTGCCTGCCCAGCCCGGGCAGCGACGGTCTGTTCAGCTATAACCTGGACTCCATCGCCATGTTCAAGCAGCGGGATCCCGCCCAGTTGCAGGCACAGGGTGAACTGGCCCAGTTGCTGATGACGCCGCGCTTCCAGCAGGAGTTCAACCGGGTGAAGGGCTCGATCCCCGCCCTCACCAAGCCGGACATGAGCAAGTTCGATCGCTGCGCCCTGCGCTCCTATCAGGATTTTCTGCTGGCGGAGCGAGAGGGCAATCTGCTGCCCAGCATGGCGGAAGGGATGGCAACGCCGACCAACATGCGCCAGGCGATCATGGATGTGCTGAGCAACTTCTTCAACGATCCCAATGCCAATCCGCAGCAGACGGCGTTGCATCTGGAGCGGGCCATGCGCTCGACCCGCTAGTCCCTTTCTCGACAGCCAGAAACGACAAAGGCGGATGGTGATCCGCCTTTGTCATTGTGGGAAAAGCTGACTGTTCAAGGATTGTCGTTCTCGTCCTCATCTTCGTCGTAGTAATCGCTGAGCTCGATCCAGAGCCCCAACCCTATCATCACCATGGCACCGAACCAGGTGCCGGTATTACCGATCGGGCTGCCCATCACTATCATGGCGAAAGCCAAGAACCCCATGCCTGCGTAGGCTTGCAATCTGCCGTAGGAGACCTGCATATTCACACCTCCTTGTTGAATATGATTCAATTTTTATATTACTCATAAGGCGAGATGTGGGTAGGGTTAGATCACACTTTGGTTACATATGCTGCATTCAGGCCTCATTGTTTGATTATTTTTTCGCCTTGAGTATCATTGGCAGCTGAATTGGTTGAAGGTTGATTATTGATGAGTGCTTTATTCTGCGACGCAACCCATGAATTGGATGCAATCGGGCTTCGTTGCCCGGAACCCGTGACGATAGCGCGCAAGAAAGTGCGGTTGAAGGTTGATTATTGATGACTACTTTATTCTGCAATGCGACTCATGAGTTGGACGCAATCGGGCTTCGTTGCCCCGAACCCGTGACGATAGCGCGCAAGAAAGTGCGGTTGAAGGTTGATTATTGATGACTACTTTATTCTGCAATGCGACTCATGAGTTGGACGCAATCGGGCTTCGTTGCCCGGAACCCGTAATGATGGTGCGTAAAAAAGTGCGCTTGATGGCCCAGGGCGAGACTCTGCTGGTCAGCGCCGACGATCCCTCAACCACTCGCGACATCCCCAGTTTCTGCCGTTTTATGGATCACACCCTGGTCGCCAGCGAGACAGAGCAGGCCCCCTACCGCTATCTGATCCGCAAGGGTCAATAAGCCCAGTTTCGGAGCAAACATGACAACCATTACCCGAGTCGGTACCACCCAGCGTTGGTCAGACGTGGTCATCCACAACGGCACCCTCTACGTGGTGGAAGTGCCCGCCACGGACGACGCCGACATTCACCAGCAAACCCGCGAAGTACTGACCAGCCTGCAGCGCCTGCTGGAAACCAACGGCTCCGGAGTCGACAAGATCCTGATGGCCAACATCTATCTGAAGGATATCGCCGATATCGCCGCCTTCAACGAACAGTGGGATGCCTGGATCCCGGCTGGCACGGCACCGGTACGCGCTTGCGTACAAGCCCGCCTTGCCCACGAAGGCTACAAGGTGGAAGTGCAGCTGACTGCGGCCGTTTAAGCCCCGCAACACCGGATAGCAAAAGGCCCCGCCATCACTGGCGGGGCCTTTTCGTTACCACAAACCGGAACGACTTAGGCGGTCGGGATCAGGGTGATGGTCACCCGGCGGTTCTGAGCCTTGCCAGCGGCAGTGCTGTTGGTGGCAACCGGCTGATCCGGGCCCACACCCTGGGTGGAGATACGGCTACCCGTTACCCCATGGCCGATCAGCTGGGCGGCTACGGCATCGGCACGCTGGGCGGAGAGCTTCATGTTCAGATCGCGAGAGCCTGTGCTGTCGGTGTGACCGACCACGTTCAGGCGGGTCTTGTCGAACTCGGCAACCACCATGGCAACGCCGGACAGGGTATTGGCACCGGCCGCTTTGAGCTGGGCGCTGGCGCTGTCGAAAGTGACGTTGTTCGGCATATTGAGGATCAGCTCGTCGCCATTGCGGGTCACGCTGACGCCAGTGCCCTGCAGCTTCTCGCGCAGCTTGGCTTCCTGCACATCCATGTAGTAACCGATACCGCCACCCAGGGCGGCGCCGGCGGCCACGCCAGTCAGAATACCCTTCTTGCGATCCCCCTTGCTGGAGGAGAGCGCCCCCACGGCGGCGCCCGTCGCGGCGCCGGCCAGCGCACCCCAGGCGGCCTTGCCAGTCTGCTGTTCGCCAGTATAGGGATTGGTAGTACAGCCACTCAGGGCAACGGTCAGTGCCAGGGCTGGCACCAGTATCTTGGCTCGCATGAAAAAACCTCTATGAATACAGTCCGGCACCATGCCGGGGGCCGGATTGTAACGCGCCATCACGCCATTGTCTGACGCAGGTCTGAACGGCTGGCGAGAGTGAGCATTTTTTGCGCGCCAGCGGCGCTTGGCGGGCCAAATTCGGCTACAAATGCAGCCGAATTTGTCACAAGGAAGAGGGTGGCCGACAGCCCCCGGCCATTCGGCGTGACCGATAGCCTATTGGCGGGAGTCTGGCACGGTCGATAAGCGGCCTCAGGCGGGCTGCTGACACTCGGCGTGGCAGGGGCAGCTGACCAGATGATCGTTCACCATACCCACTGCCTGCATGAAGGCGTAGCAAATTGTGCTGCCGACGAAGTTGAAGCCGAGCTTCTTGAGTGCCTTCGACATGGCATCCGACTCTGGCGATGTCGCTGGAATATCGCCGTTGCCCTGCCGCTGGTTGACCATGGGAGCGCCACCGACGAAGCCCCAGAGGAAGTCGGCGAAGTCGATCCCCTGCTCTTGCAACTCCAAATAGGCGCGGGCGTTTTTGATGATCGACTGCACCTTGAGGCGGTTGCGGATAATGCCGGTGTCCTGCATCAGCCGCTCCACATCCTGCTCGTCGAACCGGGCGATCAGCACAGGATCAAAATCCGCATAGGCGCGGTAGTAGCTGTCGGTGCGCTTCAAGATGGTGATCCACGACAGCCCCGCCTGCTGGCCATCGAGGCAGAGCTTGGCAAACAGCTCGCGGGCGTCATAAACCGGCCGGCCCCACTGCTTGTCATGGTATTCGATATATTCCGGGTCCTTGGTCACCCAGGCGCAGCGCAATTCCATTCTTCGTCTCCTGTTATTTTTCTCTGCCCGACTCTCTGTCCGACAAGGGGATTTCATCGGCCACATGACGGGGCTTCCATCCCGGGCCAACCAGGCCCGGCGCAGCCCCGCCCCATGAATCCCCTACAATTTCGCCTATTATCCGACCATGCCAGACGGTATACTCCTTCGGTTCACATTCAGCAAATCTTGCTCTGATTTCACTTCGCGCGAAAAACACTATGCAAAAATTCGATGTCAAAACCTTTCAGGGCCTGATCCTGCAGCTGCAGGACTATTGGTCCCGCCAGGGCTGTACCATTATTCAGCCGCTGGACATGGAAGTGGGTGCCGGTACTTCACACCCCATGACCTGTCTGCGCGCCCTGGGCCCGGAGCCCATCGCCTGCGCTTACGTGCAACCGTCCCGCCGTCCGACTGACGGCCGCTACGGTGAAAACCCGAACCGCCTGCAGCACTACTACCAGTTCCAGGTGATCATCAAGCCTTCCCCCGACAACATTCAGGAACTCTACCTCGGCTCGCTGAAAGAGCTGGGCATGGATCCTGAAATCCACGATATCCGCTTCGTGGAAGACAACTGGGAAAACCCGACTCTGGGTGCCTGGGGTCTGGGCTGGGAAGTGTGGCTCAACGGCATGGAAGTGACCCAGTTCACCTACTTCCAGCAAGTTGGCGGCCTGGAGTGCAAGCCGGTGACCGGCGAGATCACCTATGGTCTCGAGCGTCTGGCCATGTACATCCAGGGCGTGGACAGCGTCTATGACCTGGTCTGGTCCGATGGCCCGCTGGGCAAGACCACCTATGGCGATGTGTTCCACCAGAACGAAGTGGAGCAGTCCACCTACAACTTCGAACACGCCGATGTGGACTTCCTGTTCCACTGCTTCGAGCAGTACGAGAAAGAGGCCCAGCACCTGCTGGCACTGGAAACGCCGCTGCCGCTGCCCGCTTACGAGCGCATTCTGAAAGCGGCCCACTCCTTCAACCTGCTGGATGCCCGCAAGGCCATCTCGGTCACCGAGCGTCAGCGCTACATACTGCGCATTCGCACCCTGACCAAGGCCGTGGCCGAGGCCTACTATGCCTCCCGCGAAGCACTGGGCTTCCCCATGTGCACCCCTAAGAAAGAATTCAAGGGGAATAAATAAATGGCACAACATACATTTCTGGTAGAGATCGGCACAGCTGAGCTGCCGCCAAAAGCCCTGCGCTCCCTGGCCGAAGCCTTTGCCGACAACTTCAAAGCTGAGCTGACCAAGGCCGATCTGGCCTTCGGCAACGTCGAATGGTTCGCCTCACCGCGCCGTCTGGCCCTCAAGGTGAGCGAGCTGGCTGGCGAGCAGCCGAGCAAGAGCGTCGAGAAGCGCGGCCCGGCCGTCTCCCAGGCATTCGATGCCGATGGCAAGCCGACCAAGGCTGCCGAAGGCTGGGCTCGTGGTAACGGCATCACGGTCGAACAGGCCGAGCGTCTGGTCACCGACAAGGGTGAGTGGCTGGTTCACACCGCCAAGGTCGAAGGCCGTCCAGCCAAAGACCTGCTGGGCGAACTGGTTAGCCAAGCACTGGCCAAGCTGCCCATCCCGAAAATGATGCGCTGGGGCGACAAGACCATCCAGTTCGTGCGTCCGGTGTTCACCGTGACCCTGCTGCTGGATGGGGATCTGGTGCCCGCTCACATTCTGGGTATCGACTCTGCCCGCACCATTCGCGGTCACCGCTTTATGGGTGAGCCTGAGTTCCAAATCGACAACGCCAGCCAGTACCCGCAGATCCTGCTGGAAAAAGGCAAAGTGGTTGCCGACTTTATGGCGCGCAAGGCCAAGATCAAGGCTGACGCCGAAGCGGCCGCTGCCGCCTTCGGTGGCGTGGCCGATCTGGATGACGCCCTGCTGGAAGAAGTCACCGCCCTGGTCGAATGGCCTGTGGTGCTGACCGCCAACTTCGAAGAGAAGTTCCTGGCGGTGCCGGCCGAAGCGCTGGTTCACACCATGAAGGGTGACCAGAAGTACTTCCCGGTCTACGACAAGAACGGCAAGCTGCTGCCGAAGTTCATCTTCGTCACCAACATAGAGTCGAAAGACCCGAGCCAGATCATCAGCGGCAACGAGAAGGTGGTTCGCCCCCGTCTTTCTGACGCCGAGTTCTTCTTCAAGACCGACCTCAAGCAGACGCTGGCCTCCCGCCTGCCGCGCCTTGAAACCGTGCTGTTCCAGCAACAGCTGGGCACCGTCAAGGCCAAGGTCGAGCGCATCGAGACCGTCGCCGGCTTTATCGCCGAGCGCATCGGCGCCAATGTGGCTCAGGCCAAGCGTGCCGGTCTGCTCTCCAAGTGTGATCTCATGACCAACATGGTCGGCGAGTTCGCCAGCACCCAGGGTGTCATGGGGATGCACTACGCCCGTCACGATGGCGAGGACGAAGTGGTGGCCGTGGCCCTCAACGAGCAGTACATGCCGCGCTTCGCCGGTGATGCCCTGCCGTCCGCTCTGGAAGCCTGCGCCGTGGCGCTGGCCGACAAGCTCGACACCCTGGCCGGTATCTTCGGCATCGGCATGCTGCCCAAAGGTGACAAAGATCCGTTTGCCCTGCGCCGCGCCGCCATCGGTGCCCTGCGCATCATGACCGAGAAGCAGCTGAATCTGGATCTGGTTGAACTGGTGGAAGAAGCGGTACGCGTCTACGGCGACAAGCTGACCAACAACACCGTCGTCACCGACGTGGTCGACTTCATGCTGGGCCGCTTCCGCGCCGCCTATCAGGACGAAGGCATAGGTGCCGATGTGGTGCTGGCCGTGCTGGCCCGCCGCCCGACCCGTCCGCTGGACTTCGATCGCCGCGTCAAGGCCGTCAGCCACTTCCGCAGTCTGGATGCCGCACTGGCACTGGCTGCTGCCAACAAGCGCGTCAGCAACATTCTGGCCAAGGTTGAAGGCGAATTGCCGACTGCCGTCAAACCGGAACTGCTGCAAGACGCTGCCGAGAAGGCGCTGGCCACCCAGGTTGCTGAACT
Organism: Aeromonas salmonicida; assembly: GCF_028355655.1. Lineage (NCBI taxonomy): Bacteria > Pseudomonadati > Pseudomonadota > Gammaproteobacteria > Aeromonadales > Aeromonadaceae > Aeromonas > Aeromonas salmonicida. Next base: position 4,749,092 of record NZ_CP110645.1, read on the forward strand.
GCAAGCCGAACTGGCCCCGCTGTTCGCTGCCGGTGACTATCAGGCGGCCCTCACCCGTCTGGCCGCCCTGCGCGAGCCGGTCGATACCTTCTTCAACGAAGTCATGGTGATGGCCGACGACGAAGCCCTCAAGGCCAACCGTCTGGCGCTGCTGAACAACCTGCGCAACCTGTTCCTGCAAGTCGCGGATATCTCCCTGCTGCAGTGATTCTGGTTGAGTAAGTGATATAAAAAACGGCGCCGCGAGGCGCCGTTTTTTATTATCAATACCGGGAAGCAAGTTCCTCACAAAAAGGCACCAGTGGTGCCTCTCAATTAAATATTTTACTCTGGAGTGTATTAACTACTGCAAATACCTGATTTAGCTAGTTGCACGCTTTCCTTGGAAACTACACGCTTACCTTCACTTTCGGAAACCGCTTCAAGGTTGGCACCACCAACAAAAACGCCCATCTTGATATATTGACGGAAGAAGTAGTTTTTCCCAGGCTCAGGGATAATAGAAATCTTGTTATCGGAGAACTCGGATTCGGTGGAAATATCATGTTTGTTTCCGCCGGTAACTTGCTTATAGAGGAAAGTGCGATCGGCAGTCTCACCCAGACATGCGGAGTCGACATAAACATCTTTCTTCAGTGCCTTCCCAACAAAGCTGTCTCGGTAGATATAAAGACCCGCCATATTATTTTCCGGCACTGGGAATGCCTTGAGTTTGGCATTTTCCTGAGCATTTTCCATTGGAACACTGGCGCAGCCAGCGAGCAGAAAGGCTCCCAGCACAGATGAAACCAGTGCCAGCTTTTTTAAAATCATGAAGGATTCTCCGTACAAAATTTAGCCTGAAAGTTATTTTTAATTATCAAGAAATGCTATCCCTGACGGCCAAGGATTTGACCATACGAATCTTCATCTCACCAGTGGCATTTCAAATTTAAGTCTCTGAAATAATCACGATGTGACACACATCAAACTGGAATATAGAAAATTGTACAACATCCGAAACAACAGGCGATTAGAACTACAAGCGGTACTGGCATAGTTCACACCAGCGGTGTCATGCCATCTAATGATGCGTGAGTTATAGATCTTTATATAAGGCTATTTTAGGCAAACTAGAATAGCCCTGACGTTCGATTGGCGAAGTGCAATCGAACTTCCTTCTACCTCAACGCGGCGACAATCTTTTCCACGCTCTGGGCTACCGACAGGGTGGCGCTATCCAGTATCAGGCGCTCCCTGCTCCAGGGTTCATAATCGCGGTCGAGCACCGCCTGCCAATCCGGCAACGCAAACCCCGCAATATCGGCCGTCCGGCTCTCGACCCGTTCGCGGTGCAATTTAGGGTTGGAGCAGACGACCTCTATATCGAGACAGGGCACCCCGACCGAGAGGGCGATGTCGTGGTAAGCATCCCGGGTGAGCTGGATGGGGTTAACGGAATCCGTGATGACGATTGACCCGAGTTTCAGGTTCTCTCTGGCCAGCTCATAGGCAACGAAATACCCGGCGGGCCCCATCTCTTCACCCGTCCGTTCAGCGTCACGAATGGCCTGCTCTATGGTATCAATGCGCAGATAGACAGCCCCCAACCGCTTGGCCAAGGCTCGCGCAATGGTGCTCTTTCCGCAGCCCGGCAAACCACTGAAGATAATCAGCATCATGTTCCCTTGTGATGAAAAGGCTTGCCGGCATTCTCTCCGCGATGAAGGCCCTGAGTCCAGCGCGGGTGTGCCGGTACGCTCGCCCGATCACCACGACACAAAGCTGACCAAAACTGGGACACCCACCTACAACTCACTCCCCCTCCATGTCCTGCCGAGCCTGATCGCACCAGTCGCGCCGAGCCGTGACCGGGCGTAACATAGCTGGCCCACTCGTCACTTTTTCAGGCACGGTTCACCCCCGAAAAATCTGAATCGGCGACGGCCGTGGGCTAGGATGATGAAAACAACCTCCTGTTAATAGCCGCTGACCATCAGGGAAATTCATGCTGCAGAGACCCAGCTTCTGCCTCTTCTTTTCTACCATGCTGCTCCTGCTGCACGTCTCATTGGTAATGGGCGCACCGACCAAAGGCACCATCACCCTGGTGAGCTCGCTGGATACCAAGGAGTCCATGTACGGCCGCTGGCTGAAGCTGATTTATCAGGATGCCTTTGCGCGCCTTGGCTACGACTTCATCTATGCCGGTTACCCGGGCGGGCGAGCCCCCCATATGGCCGAAAGCGGCGAGGTCGATGGCGAGATACATCGTGCCACCGAATATCAACTGCAAACCCGCCACCTGCTGAAAGTCCCCGAATCCCACTTCACCCTTTCCTATGAGGCGTATGCCGCCATTCCGGGTATTCAGCTCAAGGGGTGGAGCAGCCTGCTCGGCACCTCTTATCGGGTGGAATACCGCCGCGGGGCCAAGTTGCCAGAGTTGGCACTGTCCAGAGTGGTGGCGCCCGCCCAGCTGTTTGATATCAGCACTGTGGATCAGGGAATGGGCAAACTGCTCAAGGGGCGCAGCGATCTCTATATTGAGCAAACCATGGTAGCCAGACAGGCGATAGCCGCGCAGATCACCAGGTCTGAAGCCGGCACCAGGATCTATTCCGCAGGCATCATGGATACCCTTGACTCATATGTGTATCTGCACGAGAGACATAAAACCCTGGTGGCCCAGCTGGCGCTCGTTATCCGCCAGATGAAACAGGAAGGCGCCATAGTCCGTTATCAACAACAAGCACTGCAAGAGAGCACACCCTGGCAACCAGCCTGGCCTCTTTCCGGCAGATAGCGTTTAGTGTTCAATGGCAGCAAATTCACCTGTTGGCAGACCGTTTTCCGGGCGCCATCCAGGCTTGTTATCATTTGAGGCTGGATATAGGCTTGATATCGCGCTCCGGCTCACCAGTCCCCCTGTATGAGGAAAGCATGGACATACCTTCTGCTCCCCCCCAGCTATCGTGCCAGCAGTGCCAGGAAAGCGGGGATCTCGGCTTCGATTTCACCATGGCCTTTCAACCCATAATCCGCTGTCGTACCCGTACCATATTTGGCTATGAAGCGCTGGTCAGGGGGATCAATAACGAACCCGCCCACTCAGTGATTTCACGGGTCAACGATGACAATCGCTACCGCTTTGATCAGCTTTGCCGGATCAAAGCCATTGCACTGGCGGCCAAACTCAAGATGCAGGGAATGCTGAGCATCAATTTCCTGCCCAATGCGGTTTATCGTCCGGAGCGCTGCATCCGCACCACCTTGCAAGCCGCGCGGGAGCACCAGTTTCCCATCGAGCAGATTATGTTCGAGTTCACCGAAGTGGAGCGCGTGGCGGATAACCAGCATATTCGCCACATAGTGGATCACTATCAGGCACTCGGTTTCAAGACGGCGATGGATGACTTTGGCGCCGGGTATTCCAGTCTCAATCTGCTGGCAGATTTTCTGCCAGACATCATCAAACTGGATATGCATCTGTTGAGGGGGATCGATAAAGACAAGGTCCGCCAGGCCATTGTGCGCCACTGTCTCGCCCTCTTTGAGGAGTTGAACATCACCCCCCTGGCGGAAGGAATAGAAACCCGGGATGAAATGGCATGTCTGCAGGCGATGGGGATAGACCTGATGCAGGGTTATCTGTTTGCCAAACCCGGTTTCGAAATACTGCCCCCCGTGGACTTTGATGCCCTTCAGTAAAGCGGGAGAGGTGAGCCAGGCAAGCGGCCCCGCCATCGATCATCATAATCCACCCCATCGCTCACCTTACCCGGGAGCATGATAGCGAGCAGCGTGACCCGTCTGTGGGGATACCGCTGCTAGCGGCATTGTCATCCATTTATCAAGGAGAGAGACATGATGCAACGCAAGACCCTGGCCCTGCTGCTGGCGACTCATCTGCTGATCGGGGGATTGGGATTTGCCGCCGGCATCTATACCCTGCCCATACTGATCGCCCCACCCGCACCGAGCAGTGAAGCGGTAGCGGCCAGCCAGCAGCAGGCCAGTTTCAGCGGCACCTTTCGTCGGGATCTCAAAGACAGCGATCGGCTGCACTGGGGGGAAGGCAAGGTGAGCATTGAGCCCGACGCCGTCAGCCTGATGGGGCAACTGGCACCTGGGCCCGATTACCAGCTCTATCTATCACCGGAATTTGTCGAAACCGAGGCGGATTTTTCCCGCCTGAAAGCGCAGATGGTGCACGTTGGGCCGGTCAAAACCTTCGACAACTTTATCGTGCCACTGCCCGCCAGCATCGATCCAGCCCGCTACAGCAGCGTGATCGTCTGGTGTGAAACCTTCGGCCAATTCATCACCGCAGCCCGCTACCGCTGAGTTCGACATCAGAAGCCCCCCGAACGGCTAGTTTTCATCATCAAAAAAGGCGCCAAAGGGCGCCGTTTTTCTTGTTGCAGCACATCCCCTCACACTAACTCGGTGGGAAGTGGCCACCAATGCTGATCACCTTGACCTGCTGCAGGGTGCCATTGATGGTAAAGGCGACCCTGTGCTCCTGACTGAGCCGGATCGTGTAGACCCCCTTGTTGTTGCCGCTCAGCTGCTCGTAGTGCATATCGCCAACCTTGCCGGCGGCACTCTTGGGATCCGAGCCGCGCTCGATCTCCCGCCGCCATTCGTGATACTTGCTCATGGCTGACGGGGTCACAGCAACATGCTTGTCCTTGTTGTAGAGGATCCGGGGTTGAGAATCATCGATAGTCCATGCCATAGCCATCTCCACAGTCAGGCTCCAAAGAGAACCAAACTATAGCCCAAACCAGCTGAATGGCAGATTACAGTGGCACAACGCCGAACTGCTGTTGCAGCAACCGCTGGCCCCGGGCGGTCAGGATCAGCTCACGACTTCCCAGTCCTCGCACCAGCCACCCCTTGTCCAAAAGATGGGCAAGCAGCCGGGTTCCCAGCTCGCCTCCCAGATGCATGCGCCTCTCGCTCCAGTCGAGACAGTGGCAAGCAAAGTGGCGCTTGCCACTCGGCTGACAATCAACCCCAAGCTGCGCGAAATGGTGCTCCCCCTCAGGAGTCAGGGCATAACTGCTGGCGTCCAGCCAACCTCGGGCAATCAGGCTGTCATGGAGTCTCACCCCCAGCTCGCCCGCCAGATGGTCATAACAGGTGCGGGCAAAGCGCAGTCGTTCCGGGGTCTTGCTCCTGAGCGCACCGGCGCCCATGTCTACCAGCCCCATCAACTGCTCCACCACCCTCGCCACCTCATGATTCGCGATACGGTAGTAGCGATACTTGCCCTGCCGGACACAGGCCGTCAGTCCCTGCTGCTGGAGCATGGCAAGGTGACTGCTGGCAGTGGATGCCGACACCTCGGCGACCGTGCTCAGCTCGGTGGCCGTCCAGGCACGGCCATCCATCAGGGCGCACAGCATGCGGGCGCGACTACTGTCGGCAATGGCGGCCGCCACCTGTGCCAGACCTTGTTCAAGGGTGTCCTGTTCGCTCATATCGCTACGCTCTGCTCGTCGTTGCTATTGCCACTCGGCCGTGACAGTGCGGGCCTTGTCGATATCATCCGTCACCAGTATCAGCTGGTTGGCATGGTCACTGTACAGGATGATGATGTTGACCGATGCATCCCCCAAGGCGCTGCAAATGGCGCCAAGCTGACCCGGCACTTCCTGTTTCAGACGACGCACCAGCACCTCGCGCACGGCGACCACCTCCAGACCTGCCTGCTCTGCGGCTCGGGCCGCCCTGGCACCATTCTCAACCAGAAAATGGGCATGACCTGCGCCACCCGCAGTAAACATGCCACCCCCTTCCAGGCTGATGCCTGCCCGCCCCATCAAGAGACCAAACTGCCCCAGCGAGCCCGGGTTATCGGACAACATCACGTGAATATCGTACATCCTTGCCTCTCCTTTGCGATAAGAATCAGCAGATTAAGGGGGATGCCGCAGCAACGCTTCGATGGCGAGCGAAGTGTGCCCTTGCTGGGCGCATGGGCAGGATGCAAGGGAAGACTGGGGCACTGGCCTTATACCAAAACGGCGCCCGAAGGCGCCGCTTTGTTGATCCCCACAAGTAAAAGCGGGGCTGGCCAGGCTTGATCAGCCGGTATAGACAGGCAGCAGACCCGCCATATTGAGCAGATGGAAGAGGGCGGTCAGCACACCGAACAGCAAGACCCCCACTATCATCGGCAGGCCGCCCGGCGCGCGGAAGCCGTCGCCTTTACCGCCTTGCTCGCTCTTGCCGGCACGCACCTTCCAGGCCAGCAGCGCCGGTATGATGCAGGTCCAGAGGGTCGCCACGGCGCCGGCGTAGCCGATGGCCATCAGGAAACCGAACGGGAACAGCAGGGAGAGCAGCAGCGGTGGCAGGAAAGTCACGCCCCATGACTTGGCGCGGCCCTTGGGACTGTTGTCGAACTTGAACAGATCCGCCAGATAGTCGAACACACCCAGACCCACACCAATAAAGGAGGAGAGGATGGCGGCCATGGAGAAGAGGTTGAGGGCGCTGGAGACGGCCTCCGACTCGATCACCGAAGCCAAGGCCTTGAGCAGCACGTCGACGTTGCCGCCCTGCGCCACCACGGGCCCGAACTCGCTGCGTGGCAGGTTGCCGAACACGCTCACCAGCCAGATGAGGTAGAAGAGCAGCGCTATGGCGGTACCACCGAGAATGGCGTAACGGGCGCGGCGCTCCTCACCGTAATAGGCGCGCATGGAGGAGACAGAGTGGTGATAACCGAACGAGGTCAGTGCCACCGGCAGCATGGCAAGCGCATAGGGTGCATAGCTGGCGTGCTCGCTCAGGGTATCGAACAACAGGGTCGGCTTGATGTTGAGGGAGAGACCTGAGATGCCGAACACGAAGCTCAGCCCCATGGCGATGACCAGCACGACCGAGATGCGATCCACAGCCCGGGTCGAGTGCCATACCAGCCAGGAGAAGCCCAGGGTGAACAGAACTGAGGCCCAGTGGCTGCCAATCCCCGTCATCCCATCTATGATGAGACCGGCCGAGGTGATGTAGGCGTAAAGCAGTATGCCACCGACGAAGTAGACGGTGATGTTGTTGAGGGCGTTGACTTTCTCTCCCAGTAACTCCCGGGTCACGGTATCGAACGACACGCGCAGCGGATAGCCCTGATAGGATTCCAGCAGCATCCAGCCGGAGACCGTCATCACCACCATAGTCAGGGTAATGGCCAGGATGGACCAGATGGTCCAGGCACCCGCCCCGGCACTCGGCAAGCCCAGCATGCCGGCCCCCACACAGACGCCGGCAATGATGCATGCCCCGCCCACCAAAGATGGTTTCTGTCCCATTTACTTCTCCAAAGACGATTGTGGATCTGGTCGCGACCGCGGACCGTTGCATTTGCTACGCCGGTTGTCATGGTAGATCGCGCTCATCTATGCTGCCGGCGCCCAGTGCTTGCTGCTTCGAAAGCGAAGCAAGGTGTGACCAGGGCTAGCTGCCGGCACGACATGGCAGCAGGGCCATCATGTCGGGGAAGGGACTTTACCCTGCTACCCCTCAGGTATCAAATGCGGATGCATCCTCAGACAGCCCGGCGCCCCTCAGAGGAGCACCTGCCACTGGCTCATCGGTGCTCAATGAGCCAGTTGGGGCAACAGCTGCAGCAGCTGGGCCCGCACCGCCAGCGGTGTCTGACTGACCCAGATATCCAGCAGGCCGTAGGAGAGCAGCGGCAATATCAACAACAGCAGGCAGAGCAGACCCAGCAGCCAGCGAGGAGTGATCCTCCGCGCCTTGCTGCCAAGGTGCAACGCATCGGCCCGTTTGGGGCAGGCGGCGACACAGCTCATGCAGCTGCTGCACTCCAGACTGCGCACCGCGATCAGCTGATGTACCTGAATGCGGGACGGGCAGGCCCGGCTGCACTTGTCGCAGTCATGGCCAGCACTGCGCAGGCAGCTGGCGGGATCACGGCGAATACGCAGCGGGGTCAACAAGCCCAGCAGGGCGAGCCAGGCGCCGTAGGGGCAGAGATAGCGGCAGAAGCCCTGCCGAAAGAGGGTTGTGAGCAGCAGCACCCAGCCCAGACACAGGCCGGAGATGAGGTTCAAATTGAAGAAGAAGGCACCCATCTTCATGTCCGCCGCCTGATGATAGGGACTGGCGAGATAGCCGGGCAGGGCGGCAGCGGGCACCGCCAGCAGAATGATGAAGAGCAAAAAGCCGAGCACCAGGAATTTCTGGGAACGCAGCACGGCATCGAGCCAGCTCGGCGGCGTCCACTCCCCCGCCATCAATCGACTGCGCAGACGATACAGCCACTCACCCACCAGCCCGATCGGGCAGAACCAGGCGCAGAAGGCCCGCCCCAGCAGCAGGGCCGACAGGCAGAGCACCAGCACCGTGATGGTGGCCGCCGGATGATGGGGATCCACAATACCCTGACTGAGCCAGGCCCGCAGCCCGAGCCCGCCGGCGATGGGCAGGAAGCCGTCGACCACGTCCGGACGCACCAGCCAGGGAGGTATCCCCTGCCCCAGCTGCCAGATATGCAGGCCATACTGCACAGTCACCAACCCCCAGCAGAGCAGCAGCAGATGACGTGTCCACTCCCGCAGCGGCTGGCTGTTGATCTCGCTTGGCATCGGTAGCGGCTTGTAGCGATGAAACAGGCTGAGGGTGCCAACCACCAGCCCCAGTGCGAGCCAGAGGGTGAGATCCGCCGCCACCAACCAGCCGACGAGCAGCAAGCCGAGGGAGAGGCGCCATGACCAGCCGGGCCCGGCCTGCCATTGCAACAGGGCCAGATAGACCAGGCCACAGGCCAGGGTCACGGCTTCGAACACACTCATTTTTCCCCCACAGCACTCATTCGACTCAGGGGCACAGAATAACCAACATCTGAGTTGATTATTTTGATCTGCATGGGCAGAGGGGGCCATTCACCCGGATTGGCCCCCACCCGTTCTCACCCTTTGCGGCTGTTGAACAGGGGCTGATCGGATTCTGCCTGCTCGGCCCAGAAGTGGATGTTGAAGCGGGCATCCTCCGACAGCTCGACCCTGTGCCAGTACTGGGGCGGGCTGGTGGCAAACTCCCCGGCCCGGATCACCAGGCTGACTTCGGGCTCCTCGGCCTGCTCGTCGGCAAAGCCGTGATAGGTGACTGTGCCCGCCATCACGCAGAGCTGGCCGAACACTCCGGCCGCGGTGTTGTGGTGGCTGAGCAGGGCCTGGGGCACATTCTTGCGGGTGAAGAAGGGGGTGGAACGACGCACCACCCAGTGAGACGGAATAAGTTGCATGGACATAGCAATTCTCCTCAAGTGGCCGGGTCAACCCGACCTGGTGTTATCAATGAATCAACGGGGCAACTGGCGCAGCAGCGGGAAGGCGGCACTCATCTGATCACCTCCCACCACGAAACCGCACAGCTCGCCATCCTCGCCGTGTGCCTCGGCCACCATGCCCTGGCTGTTCCAGCGGCACTGCCAGGTGAGATCCTCGCCCTTGGTGCGGCCCGCCAGCTGCAAGGGATAACGCGGCGTCTTCACCTTCACCAGCATGGGCGGCAGGGTCAGTGGGGTCGGCATGCCAAGCAGGGTACGCGCCAGCGCATTGGCCCCCAGCACTATGGGTTGCAGGAAGGGGAGCAGCTGTCCCCGCCACTGGGCGCAATCACCCAGTGCGAAGATATGGGGAGCGCTGGTCTGCAAGCTGTCGTCGACCAGGATGCCGCGCTCGACCGCCAGCCCGGCGGCTTGTGCCAGTACCAGATTCGGCCGCAGGCCGATGGCGGCGATCACCAGATCCTGCTCGCTGACGCGCCCGTTACTCAGGGTGACGCGCCAGCCACCCTGGGGCCGATCGGGCTCGAGCAGGCCCAGTTCAGCGATACCCTGACCCAGTTGCAACTTCACTCCCTGACTGCGCAGTGCCTGCTGCAATGGCTGACTCAGCACTGCCGGCAACAGGGCGCTGAGCGGGCTGTCGGCCAGATCCACCAGAGTGACCTCGCGACCATCGCTCGCCATGTCCATCGCCAGCTCGCAGCCAATCAGTCCCGCCCCCAGCACCATGATGCGGCGGGCCTGCTGGATTGGCCCCTCGGCAGCGGCGTACTCTTGCTGGCTGTTGAGGGTCACCAGCTGCTCACTGCCAGGCAGGTCGGGGCGGGCCGCACTGGCGCCGGTGGCCAGCACCAGCTGACCATAGGCAAACGCCCCCTGCCCGGTCATCACAATATGACGAGCGGGATCGATGCCAAGCACGGGGCAGTGGGGCACCAACGCGATGCGCTGCTGCTCGGCAAAGTCGCTGCCGCTCAGCCGGGTCATGGCCGCTGCGGTGCAACCTCGGCTCACCACGTGGCTGAGATCCGGCTTGTTGTACTCGTCGCCGCTGTCGGCTGTGATGAGACGAATGGGCTGCTCGGCATCCAGCTTGCGCAGGCTCTTGACCAGTTGCTGGGCAGCGAAGCCACTGCCGATCACCAATATCTCCCGGCTGACACCGGCCTCACTCAGAGTCGCAGCCTTCATACACAGGCCTCCACGGCGCAGGGCTCGAATACCTCCTTGCCGATGCCGCAGCCGGGGCAGAGGAAGCTGTCTGGGACCCGGGCCCAGGGGGTACCCGGCGCCACCAGCTGATCCGGCTCACCGAGGGCCGGGTCATAGATCCACTGGCAGACGGTGCAGAGCATGGGCTGGTCATCGTCCTGCTCGCAGGTGATCGGGGCCACGCCGCGAGATGCCGGGATCTCCATCGCACCAGAAAAAGCGGGGACACCCACCTCAACCACACCAGCAGAAGCTGGGACACTCATCTCAACCACAACTCCTGCCTCAACTACCGGAGCCGCTGCGGCGCTAGTTGTGATGATCGGGCGGAGCGCCTCGAGCGGGTGCAGCGCCCACTGGCGGGCGAGCTGGCGACCGTGCTCGCGGCACAGGGCCAGCGCCGAGCCATCCGGGCGCCACTTGGCCTTGAGGGAGATGCTGATATCGAAACCCGCATCCATCAGCCGGGTTTGGATCCGGTCAACGGCGCCGCCAGTCCAGCCATAGCTGCCGAAGGCCGAGGCGCGCTTGTTTCTGAAGCGCAGGCCGGTGATCTCCTCCAGCATGCCCGCCACCTTGGGCATCATGACGTTGTTCATGGTGGAGGAGCCCACCAGCACCCCTTTGGAGCGGAACACCTGGGTCAGGATCTCGTTCTTGTCGTGGCGCGCCACGTTGTAGATCTTCACCGCCACCCCGGGGTCCACCTCATGGATGCCCTGAGCGATGGCATCGGCCATCATGCGGGTGTTGTTGGACATGGAGTCGTAGAAGAGGGTGATGCGATCCTCCTGGTAGTGGTCGGCCCACTCCAGGTATTTCAGGATGATCTGGGTGGGATCGTCGCGCCAGACGATGCCGTGGGAGGTTGCCACCATGCTCACCGGCAGGTTGAAGCCCAGCACCTCCTTGATCTTGGCGGTCACCAGCGGGCTGAAGGGGGTGAGTATGTTGGCGTAGTAACGCTGGCACTGCTCCATCAGCTCAACCTGATCCACCTCGTCGTTGAACAGGTGCTCGTCGCAGTAGTGCTGGCCGAAGGCGTCGTTGGAGAAGAGCACGGCGTCCTCCGTCATGTAGGTCATCATGCTGTCGGGCCAATGCAGCATGGGGGTCTCGATAAACACCAGCTGCTTGCCGTTGCCGATATCCAGGCTGTCGCCGGTCTTGACCGGGTGGAAATTCCACTCTGGATGATGATGGTGGCCCGTGATGGAGTCGATGGCGTTGTGGGTGCAGTAGATGGGGGTGCCAGGGATGCGGGCCATCAGCTCGGTCAGGGCGCCGGCGTGATCCTCCTCGGCGTGGTTGATCACGATAACGTCGATGGAGGCGAGATCGATCTCGGCCGCCAGATTCTGCACAAACTCGCGGCTGAACTTGTGATCGACCGTATCGATCAGCACATTCTTGCCTTCGCGGATGAGATAGCTGTTGTAGCTGGTGCCCTTGTGGGTCTTGTACTCGGTGCCGTGAAAGTCGCGCACCTCCCAGTCCCGTTGGCCGACCCAGTGAATGTTGTTTTTGACGTGAATGGTCATCAAGTTGTTCCTCAGAATGCAATAGCGAATGTGCGACTGAACGGACTATTGCAGTTGACATGCCAACTCATAACTCATTGTTTTTATAGAAAACAGATTTCAGGCATTGTCATTTAGACAACTACCAATCATAGTCAAAAACACAAAGACACTGTCATTTGGACAATTCTCGTGATTTCAACCGACAGCCTGGCGCGCATCGCCCTCGACCTGCAACTCGGCATCTCCCATCAGGACAGGTTCCACCGCCTGATCCAGAGCGTGCGCAGCCTGCTGCACTCGGACGCCTCGGCCCTGTTGCGCTACGAGGGGGGCCAGTTCATACCGCTGGCCATCGACGGCCTGATGCAGGACGTGCTGGGCCGCCGCTTCGCGCTGGCGGACCATCCGCGCATGGAGGCCATCGCCCGTGCCGGTGACGTGGTGCGCTTCCCCGCCGACAGCAACCTGCCCGACCCCTATGACGGCCTGATCCCGGATCACGACGACTTCAGGGTGCACGCCTGCGTCGGCCTGCCACTGTTTTCGGATCAGACGCTCATCGGCGCCCTGACCATAGATGGCATGAACCCGACCCAGTTCGACGGCATCAGCGACGAGGAGCTGCGGCTGGTGGGCGCCCTGGCCGCCGCCGCCCTCAGCAACGCCCTGTTGCTGGAACGGCTCGCCCGCCAGAGCAGCGAACCCCTCGCCCCCTCCACCCAGAATGGGCCGGGCCAGCCCGAGATGATTGGCCGCTCCCCGGCCATGGACCGGTTGCGCCACGAGATAAACGTGGTGGCGAGCTCCGAGCTGAACGTACTGATCCTGGGGGAGACAGGAGTCGGCAAGGAGCTGATCGCCAAGGCGGTGCATCAGGGCTCACCCCGTGCCAGCGCGCCGCTGGTCTATCTCAACTGCGCCGCCCTGCCGGAATCGGTGGCGGAGAGCGAGCTGTTCGGTCACGTGAAGGGGGCCTTCACCGGCGCCATTCACAACCGGGCGGGCAAGTTCGAACTGGCCGACAAGGGCACCCTGTTCCTGGACGAGATCGGCGAACTCTCCCTGTCGCTGCAGGCCAAGCTGCTGCGGGTGCTGCAATACGGCGATCTGCAGCGCATCGGTGACGACACCCCCCTCAAGGTGAACGTACGCATCCTGGCCGCCACCAACCGGGATCTGAAACAGGCGGTGGTCGAGGGGCAATTTCGAAGCGATCTCTACCACCGCCTGAGCGTCTTCCCGATCCACGCCCCCGCCCTGCGGGAGCGGCCGGACGACATCCCCCTGCTGGCCGGTTATTTTTGCGAACGCTGCCGGGTCAGCCTGGGGCTGGAGCGATTGCGCATCCAGCCCAATGCGCTGCAACTGCTCGGCAGCTATGACTGGCCGGGCAACGTGCGGGAGCTGGAGCACGCCATCCACAGAGCCGCCGTGCTGGCGCGGGCCGAGCAGGGCAGTCAGGCCCCGGCGCTGGATTGCCACCACTTCAACCTTGCCACCGGCAGCGCCCCCTCATCCAGCCGCATTCCTGTGGAACAGGCGCCGCAGCAGATGACGGCTGGCATGGGGCTGCGCACGGCCACCGATGCCTTTCAGCTCCGGCTGATCGAGCAGACCCTGGCAGCCCAGCACGGCAACTGGGCCGCCACCGCCCGAGCACTGGAGATGGACGGCGGCAACCTGCACCGGCTTGCCAGACGGCTCGGCCTCAAGCCCTGAGACGCCCCCCGCCCATAAACAAAAACCCCCTCGGTAAAGAGGGGGTTTTTCGTGGTGCCGACTATGCCGTGCAATACGGCATGGCGGTCAGCGCAGGGATTTGACCGAGCGACGGACGATAAGCTCGGGCTCTACCGTCATGGACTCGACTTCCAGCGCCTTGTTGCGGATGCGGCTCACCAGATGCTTCACCGCCAGCAGGCCGAGCTCGGCCTTGGGGTGGCGTATGGTGGTGAGCGGCGGGCTGGAGAAGCGCGCCATTTCCACATCGTCATAGCCGATCATGGAGATATCATCCGGCACCTTGACCCCGGCTTCCCAGGCAGCGCAGATAGCACCTATGGCCATGGGATCATCGAAGGCAAACACAGCCGTTGGGCGAGGCGTAAGGGCCAGGATGCGCTGCATGGCATCGAAACCGCTCTGGCTCTCGTAATCCCCTTCGAAGATCTGCTCCTCTTTCAGAGTCAGACCCTGCTCGCCCAGGGCATCGCGTACCCCGGCCAGTCGCTGCTGGGTGGTTGGCTTGGAGATCTGGCCCGTGATACAGACGATGTCCGTGTGACCCTGCTCCAGCAGATGGCGCACGGCCAGACGCGCACCTATGCGGGCGTTGTCATTGATCACGTTGGCGAAATCGCACTCGGTTCCCCAATCCAGCACCACTTGTGGCACATTCTTGTGGATGCGCAGCATGTCGCGCAGCGGGGTGTCGATGTCGGTCCCCAGCACCAGCAGGCCATCGACCCGCTTCTCCATCAGCATTCTCAGGTAATGCTGCTGGCGGGGCGGCTGGTTTTCGGTGTTGCACAGGATCAGGCTGTAGCCCTGCTCGAAGCAGTAAGCTTCGACCCCTTGCACCACTTCCGCAAAGAAGGGGTTGGCACTGGTGGTCACCAGCATGCCTATGGTCTTGGTTGAGTTTATCTTGAGGCTGCGCGCTACCGAGTTGGGCGCGTAGTTGAGTTCTGCCACCGCCTCAAGCACTTTTTGGGTTGCATCTTCGCTAACCCGACGGGTGTGATTGAGTACATGTGAGACGGTGGAGATGGATACGCCTGCGCGCGAGGCGACATCCTTGATAGTGGCCATCTCTGTCTCCTGAATATCAAAGGCGGAACATTAGCAGATTTCCCGAATAAAGGCTTGGTTTTAACGGGCACTGCCAATGATTTGTCAATGCTGGCTAATCTAGGCGGTCACCTCCATTTGCGCAAACGGATTTTGGTCAAATTGGGAGCAGCATCAGAGTAAAATATCGTCAGTTTTTTCCTCTACTATTTGCCACCAGCACACCTTGTTGTGAAGATGTTAACTTGATAAATCAGCAGCAACACCCACTCGAACTAAAAATATCAGTTATTTGTTTCAAAAAAGCCCTATTCCCCCCTCTCTGGTTAGTATCTTTAACAGCTTGTTATTGCCCAGCGAGGAATGATAGAACCATACCTATTGCCGGACTGGCGGGATCCTGGTTCGGAATGACACACGGAAAATGAAACAATCCACTGATTAAGGGACGAATCGATGAATAAGTTGAGCAAAATTGCAGTCAGGACAGCGGTTTCTATGGCTCTGTTCGGATCGGTATCGCTGGCCCATGCGGCGGACACCATCAAGATCGGCATCGCCGGCCCTGTGACCGGACCGGTCGCCCAGTACGGTGACATGCAGTTCACCGGTGGCAAGATGGCGGTCGAACAGATCAACAAGGCTGGCGGTATCGCAGGCAAGCAGATCGAAGCCGTCATCTATGACGATGCCTGCGATCCCAAGCAGGCTGTGGCGATCGCCAACAAGGTGATCAACGACGGGGTCAAGTTCGTGGTCGGCCACCTCTGCTCCGACAATACGCTGCCAGCCTCCGACATCTATGAAGATGAAGGCGTGCTGATGATCACCCCTGCTTCCACCAACCCCAAGATCACCGAACGTGGCTACCAGCTGACCCTGCGCACCATTGGTCTGGACAGCGATCAGGGCCCGACTGCCGCCAAGTACATCATCGAGCAGGTCAAGCCCCAGCGCGTGGCCGTCATCCACGACAAGAAGCAGTACGGTGAAGGCATCGCCTCCAGCGTGAAAGCCTCGCTGGATAAAGCCGGCGTGAAAGTGGTGGCGTTCGAAGGCATCACAGCCGGTGACAAAGACTTCTCCGCCCTGATCGCCAAACTGCAGAAAGAGAACGTCGACTTCATCTACTACGGCGGCTATCACCCCGAGCTGGGTCTGATCCTGCGCCAGGCGGCCGAGAAAGGGCTCAAGGCCAAGTTCATGGGTCCGGAAGGGGTAGGTAACAAGGACATCTCCGCCATCGGTGGCCCGGCTTCAGAAGGCCTGCTGGTCACCCTGCCGAACAAATACGATCTGGTGCCGGCCAACGCCCCGCTGGTCGCAGCGTTCAAGGCCAAGGGCCAGGACTCTTCCGGTCCCTTCGTCTGGACCACCTACGCCGCGGTGCAAACCCTGGCGGCCGGTATCGCCAAGGCGGGTGAAGATGACCCGGCTGCCGTCGCTGCCGCCATCAAGGCCACGCCGATCGAGACCGTCATGGGTACCCTGAGCTGGGCACCGAGTGGCGACCTGAAAGGCTTTGAATTCGGTGTGTTCCAGTGGCACGCCGACGGTACCTCCACTCAAGTCAAATAATCTGCCGGTCGGGGTGACGTGAGTCACCCCTCCCTTCTTGCGGGCAAGCACAGGGAACGTAGTATGTCCGAACACCTCCTTTACCTGGTTCAGCAACTGCTGAACGGGTTAACCATAGGTAGCACCTATGCGTTGATCGCCATCGGCTACACCATGGTCTATGGCATCATCGGCATGATCAACTTCGCCCACGGCGAGGTTTACATGATCGGCTCCTATGTCGCCTTTATGGTGATGGCCGGGCTCATGATGATGGGCATCGACAGCACCTTCCTGCTGCTGGGAGGCGCCTTCCTGGTCAGCATCATCATTACGGGAACCTATGGCTGGACCATAGAGCGGGTCGCCTATCGCCCGCTGCGGGGCGGCAATCGCCTCATCCCCCTCATCTCCGCCATCGGCATGTCGATCTTCTTGCAAAACATGATGCGAATGGCTCAGGGCTCGCGCGATATCGCCATGCCCACCCTGATCTCCGGGGGCTGGACCCTGGGTGGAGAAGACGGCTTTCAGGCCAGCCTCTCCTACATGCAGCTCATCATCTTCGTGGTGACCTTCATCACCATGCTGGCACTCACCCAGTTCATCGGCCGATCCCGCATGGGACGGGCCTGCCGGGCCTGTTCGGAAGATATCAAGATGGCCAACCTGCTGGGGATTGATACCCATGTGGTCATCTCCATCACCTTCGTGCTGGGGGCCACCCTGGCCGCCGTCGCCGGCGTACTGCTCGGCATGTACTACGGCGTCATCAATCCCTATCTCGGCTTTATGGCCGGGCTGAAAGCCTTCACCGCGGCTGTATTAGGCGGCATCGGCAGCATACCCGGCGCCGTGCTCGGCGGCCTGCTGCTGGGGGTGGTTGAAGCCCTCACCGCTGGCTATCTCAGCACCGAATACAAGGATGTGATGGCCTTCGTCCTGCTGATCGGTGTCTTGCTGTTCATGCCCACCGGCATTCTGGGTCGTCCGGAGGTCGAAAAAGTATGAAACATCAATTTATTCATGCCTGCATCGCCAGCCTGGTGCTGATGGTGCTCTCCTTCTGGTTGCTTGGCTTTCGGCTCGAGACGGAAGGCAGCCAGTTGCTGGTCGTGAGCCGCCTCGACATATCGCTGGCCTGGCTGGTGGGTGGCGCGGCACTGGTGTTCTGGTTCCAGCTGTTGCGTGGCCAAATCGGCAGATTGTTTCAGGCCTCCATCAGCGGCTTCTCCACCGGTTTCACCAAGCTGGTGCTGCCAAGCCCGGAAGAGGCACCACGGCTCTACAATGTCACCGCCATTCTGGTGCTGCTGTTTGCGGTGAGCTGGCCCTTCATGGCCTCTCGCGGTGCCATCGATCTGGCGACCCTGGCGCTGATTTACATCATGCTGGGGCTGGGGCTCAACGTGGTGGTCGGTCTGGCTGGCCTGCTGGATCTGGGCTATGTGGGCTTTTACGCCGTCGGCGCCTACAGCTATGCCTTGCTTAACACCTATTTCGGCCTGAGCTTCTGGGAGTGCCTGCCCATAGCGGGGCTGATGGCCGCCACCTTCGGCTTTTTGCTCGGCTTCCCGGTATTGCGGCTACGGGGGGACTATCTGGCCATCGTCACCCTGGGGTTTGGCGAGATCATCCGCATCCTGCTCAACAACATGACCAGCCTCACCGGCGGCCCGAACGGCATCTCCGGCATTCCCAAGCCGACCCTGGCTGGACTGGAATTCAACCGTACCGTCAAAGATGGGGGCTTTGGTACCTTCCACGACTTCTTTGGCATCGCCTACAACGCCAACCACAAGGTGATCTTCCTCTATCTGATGGCACTGGTGCTGGTTGTCGCCACCCTGTTCGTCATCAATCGCCTGCTGCGCATGCCGTTGGGCCGAGCCTGGGAAGCGCTGCGGGAAGACGAAATCGCCTGCAAGTCCCTGGGGCTGAACCCCACCATCATCAAGCTGACCGCCTTCACCATAGGTGCCACCTTTGCGGGGTTCGCCGGCAGTTTCTTCGCCTCCCGTCAGGGGTTTATCAGCCCTGAATCCTTCGTCTTCATCGAGTCGGCCATAGTGCTCGCCATCGTCGTGCTGGGCGGCATGGGCTCCCAGATAGGGGTGGTGCTGGCAGCCATCGTCATGACTGTGTTGCCGGAGCTGGCCCGTGAATTCAACGAGTACCGCATGCTGATGTTCGGCCTCTTGATGGTGTTCATGATGATCTGGCGGCCACAAGGACTGCTGCCGATGACCAGACCTCACCTGGAGCTACAAAAATGAGCGCGAATCAGAAGAAGTTGTTGGAAGTCTCTGATCTGTCGATGCGCTTTGGTGGACTGCTCGCAGTCAACGGCGTCAAGCTGGATGTCGACAGGGGGGAGGTCATCTCCATCATAGGACCGAACGGCGCGGGCAAGACCACAGTCTTCAACTGCCTGACCGGCTTCTACCGCCCGAGCGGCGGCACCATCCGCTACAAGGGTGAGGAGATCCAGGGGCTGCCTGGCCATCTCATAGCGCGCAAGGGAATTGTGCGCACCTTCCAGCATGTGCGTCTGTTCAAGGAGATGACGGCGGTGGAGAACCTGCTGGTCGCCCAGCACAGGCACCTCAACACCGGCTTTATCGCCGGTCTGTTCAAGACAGCGGCCTTTCGCCGTGCCGAGCAGGAGGGGCTGGAACAGGCCGCCTTCTGGCTGGAGAAGGTAGGGCTCAAGGATCTCGCCAATCGGGCCGCCGGCAACCTGGCTTATGGTCAGCAGCGCCGCCTCGAGATAGCCCGCTGCATGGCGACCCGGCCCGACCTGCTGATGCTGGACGAACCGGCCGCCGGCCTCAACCCGAACGAAACCGATGAGCTGAACGATCTCATCATCAGCCTGCGGGACGAATTCGGCGTCTCCGTGCTGCTGATTGAGCACGACATGAAGCTGGTGATGGGCATCTCCAACCGCATCTTCGTGGTCAATCAGGGAACACCGCTGGCCCACGGCAAGCCGGATGAGATCCGCAACAATCCGGCTGTGATCAAGGCCTATCTGGGCGAGTCGTAAGACCCAAGGAGTCACGATGTTAGAACTTCGCAACGTATCGACCCACTACGGCAAGATCCAGGCGCTGCACGACGTCAGCGTCGAGGTAAAAGAGGGGGAAATCGTCACCCTGATCGGCGCCAACGGTGCCGGCAAGACCACCTTGTTGATGACGCTGTGCGGCGAGCCCAAACCCAGCAGCGGCAGCATCTGGTTCGAGGGGGAGCAGATCAGCTCCCTCAGCACAGCCCGCATCATGCGCAAGGACATAGCCGTGGTGCCGGAGGGGCGCCGCATCTTCGCCCGCCTGACGGTGGAGGAGAACCTGCTGATGGGCGCCTTCTTCGTCGACAAGGAAGAGCAGCACGGCCTGCTGGATCAGGTGTTCACCCTGTTCCCCCGCCTGCACGAGCGACTGCAGCAAAGGGCCGGCACCATGTCCGGCGGCGAGCAGCAGATGCTGGCCATAGGCCGCGCCCTCATGAGCAAGCCGCGCCTGCTGCTGCTGGACGAACCCTCGCTGGGGCTGGCCCCCATCGTCATCCAGCAGATCTTCGACACCATAGAGCAGCTGCGCCAGAAAGGGATGACCATTTTTCTGGTGGAGCAGAACGCCAACCAGGCGCTCAAACTGGCCGACCGGGGCTATGTGCTGGAAAACGGCCACGTGGTGCTGCAAGACTCGGGGGCTGCTCTGCTGGCCAACCCGGCCGTTCGGCAGGCCTACCTGGGTGGTTAACCCATGAGCAGGGCCAGGGTGGAGGCGGATCACCACAGCTTCTGGCGTGACCCTGCCCTGCCGTTCATAGAGGCGCGAGCGGTGCAGGATGGCCGCCGCGTCTGCTATGAAAAACACAGCCACGCCCATTTTTCCATTGGCGCCATCACGGGTGGTCACAGTCACTATCTCAACCAGCACACAAAACAGGAGGTCAACGCAGGCACCCTGGTACTGATGAACCCGGAAGAGGTACATGCCTGCAACCCCATCGCCGATCACCCCTGGTCTTATCTGATGTTCTACCTCGATACCGACTGGCTGCGCGGCCAGCAGGAGGAGGCCGGGCTGGGGGCCCATTTTCGCCCCTTCGACATGACGGCCAGTCGGGATCCCGTGCTGTATGCAGGTTTGCTACGCCTCTATCGTACTTTGCAAGATGACCAGCAAGATCGCCTCGCCAAGGAGGTCGTCTGTCACCAGTTCAGCCACCAGCTGCTGGCAAGGCTCACGCCCGCCAGATGGAGCGAGCCACCGCCCCTGCATCTGAGACGCGCCGCCGAGCTGATAAAGGACGAGTATGCGACGCCCCTCACCTTGCAGCACCTGAGCACAGTCGCCGGGCTGACCCCATCCCACTTGGTGCGAGTATTCAGCCGTCATTACGGCATGACCCCGCACGCTTACCTGCTCAACCAGCGGATACGCCAGGCCCGAGCCCTGCTCGCTCAGGGACGGCCTCTGGTCGAGGTGGCATTGACGACGGGCTTCTCCGATCAGGCCCACTTCCAGCGCCAGTTCAAGCGGCTGGTCGCCGCGACCCCGGGTCAATACCAGTCGCAGTGCCTTCCTCAAGGTTCCAGAACAAGGTAACCGGCACTGAGCAACAGCAACATGGCCATCGCCCGGTTGAACCAGCGCAAGCGGTGAGGCGAGAGCAAAACTGCCTGCAGACAGCTGCCGACATAGGCCCAACAAGCGATAGAAACCAGACAGATCACCAGATAGAGGCTGGTAAACCACACTATCTGGCCCACATCGCCCACGGCTCCATAGGCCCCCATCCCCATGCTGGCCGCCAGCCAGGCCTTGGGATTGAGCCACTGCATCAGGGCGCCGTATAAAAAAGCGGGTGGCGTGCCGCCTTCACTCTCTATCTCTCCGCTGTCCATCATCAGCAGCCAGGCCATGTAGCACAGGAAGAGGATGCCTCCCCAGCGGATGCCACCGAGCGCCACTGGCCAGTGCGACAGGGCAGCGCCGAGACCCAGCCCCATCAGCAGCAACAACAGGATGAAACCCAGGGTGGCCCCCACCACATGGCGCAGGCTGGCGCGAAAACCATATTGCGCCCCCGCACTGAGGGCGACCAGATTGACCGGGCCGGGAGAGATGGACATGGCCAGGGCAAACCCGGCCATGGATAGCAACAGACTCATTTCCATGGATAATGCTCGTTGAAGATATCGAGATCTCACCCTACCCATGAGCCTGGTTCTGATATTGAAGAAAATTGCGATCTTCCCGGCGGGACGACCGGACACATTGCGGGCTTAGCACCAGCGCAGGCTTGCGGTAAACTGGCCTCCAGTTACCTATTCGCAGGACATGCAAATGGACCAGTTTGCCCATATCAGTGCCCATGATGCCCACCAGAAGCTCGCTGCCGGTGAAGCCCGCCTCGTGGATATTCGCGATCCCCAATCCTTCGAGGCAGCCCATGCAGTCGGTGCCTTCCACCTCACCAACGGCACCCTGGTGCGCTTCATGGACGAGGTGGACTTCGACACCCCTGTCATCGTGATCTGCTATCACGGCAACAGCAGCCAGGGGGCTGCCCAGTACCTGCTGCAGCAGGGGTATGACGAAGTCTATAGCCTGGATGGCGGCTTCGAGGCGTGGCGCCGGGAGTTTCCCATCGAGGCAGGCGACGCATGATCCAGCTGCTGGTGCTCGACAACGCCCGCATGGCGCAAGCCCTGGTGGACTATCTCGCCACCCTCGGCATCTCGTGCGAGCTGACCCAGTCAGAGCTCGGCGTCTCGGTCTGGCTGGCGGATGAACAGCGCCTCGCCCAGGCCCAGCTGGAGGTGAAGCGATTCCTGGCCGATCCGTCCCATCCCCGCTACATGGAGGCCTCCTGGCAGTCAGGTCAGGCGGATGCCCGCATCGATTACAGCAAGGGGATGACGGATCCCGTCACCGATTTCCTCCATCAGGCGGGGCCCCTGACCCTGGTGGTGATCATCGCCTGTCTGGCCATTTATGCCCTGGATGCCATAGGCCTGCCCATCTTCGACGAGCTGGCGTTCTACCCGACCCTGGCCCAGTTCACCGACTGGCAGGCGTGGCGTTACTTCACCCCGGCCTTTATCCACTTCTCGATACTGCACCTGGTGTTCAACCTGCTCTGGTGGTGGTATCTGGGGGGCCAGATCGAGCAACGCCTCGGCAGTGGCAAGCTGCTGGTCCTGTTGCTGGTGGGGGCTGCCCTGCCCAATATCGCCGAGTTCTTCGTCAGCGGACCGCTGTTTGGCGGCCTCTCCGGTGTTGTCTATGCCCTGCTGGGCTACTGCTGGCTGCGCAGCAAACTGCAGCCGGCCTGCGGTCTCACCCTTCCACCGGCCCTGATGGGTTTCATGCTGTTCTGGCTGGTGCTCGGCTTCTTCGACATGCTCGGCACCAGCACCGCCAACATGGCCCATCTGGTGGGCCTGCTGGTAGGTCTGCTGCAAGGCTGGCTGGACAGACACCACCAGCCTGCCTGACGGCCGGGCCTCGCCCCGGTCGCAGAAACGAGAACGCCGCCCCGAGGGGCGGCGTTTTTTATGGTCTGCAGCGTTATTGCTTGAGCAGAGAACTGTCGGTGACCTGCACCGCAGTACCGCCACTCATAAAGAAGCTGCCGAACTGGGTCTGCATCTCGGTAGTGACGTCGCCGGTCGGATCGAAGTTCTCGTCCGGCGCCAGCAAGGAGCTGTGACCGCCAGCCACGAAACGAGCCGCATGGTGGTTGGCTGCGCCGGTGGCGGTCAACGGTTGCAGGGCCAGCAGCTTGAACAGCGGTTCTGTACCCCCCAGCGGAGCGGACGCTATGCTGTTCGGGATCACCTGATCCGACAGACTCAGGGCACCGTCACCCACTATCTCGGTGGCAAACAGCGGGAAGTCCGCCTTGATGCCACTGGCGAGGTTGATCGGATCCGCCGAATCCAGTACCGACTGGGCCGCAAAGCTGTAGCTCTGCAGCGTGCTGGCTGCGGCCGCCTGAGTGGTTGCACCCAGGCTAGGCAGGAACTCGTTGACGAAGCAGGTTGGCACTGCCGTCTGGCAGTTGGGCGCATAGGCGGTGAAGGCCGCCTTCAGCTCGGCACTGCCACCGGTCAGCACGCCCATCTTGATGGTCGGGCCGAAGGTCGGCGAGTTCAGCAACAGCGGTGCTATGCCACCACCCGGCATGGCCAGACCACCGGTATCGAACTTGAACAGGGCATCCGCCGTCGGGTTGCCGATCGGCTGATTGGCGACCGCCAGCAGGTTGGCTCCCGAGATGGCACCCAGAGAGTGACCCAGGAAATGTACCTTGAGGTTGCCGGCACTGCCGATGGCGTTCTGGCCATTGGCCAGACCCACTGCCATGCGCAGACCCAGCAGATCCGCCACGCTCTGTTTCAGGTTGTCCCGCGCCACTGTCAGGTAGCTCAGGTTCAGATACGGCGTCGGATTGTCGGAGGTGGTCACCGTATCCATGCTGCCACTCAAGGCGAAGCCACGTTCACCGTGCAGCGGATGATCGATCACCACCAGCGCCACCTTCTTGCTCGCCGCCATACCTGCGCCAATCTGACCCAGTGCCAGTGCATAGGCGTTCTCTTTCACCGAGGTGACGCCGTGCTGATAGATGATCACGTCCGTGATGGTGTTCAGTGCATCCTTGGCGAAGATGCGCATCGGCACGGATTGCACCTCTTCAAGTGCCGGCAACGGATTGAAGCGACCAATGTTCTGCTCGGCATCCAGCGGCTTGCCGCCGGAGGTGAGGGTCACCCCGACCAGCTTGCTCGCCTCGGCCAGCAACTCGCTCTGACGAGTCGGATCGGCCATCAACTCTGCCAGCAGGGCCGGATCCACACCCGCGCCCACCAGACCAGCGATCACTTCGCTGTCAGATGCCTTCAGCGCATTGGCGATAGCGTACAGGCTGGGGATGGCGCCGTGCCAGGACTGGGTCTTGGCCTTGCTCCAGGAACCTGCGGTCGCCGGTGAGGAGAGGAAATAGGGCAGTTTGACCGTACCGGTGTAGACCTTCGTCATGCCGGCGATGCCGGTCAGCGTCGGGCTGGCGGCGACGGCCGCGGCAATGGCATCCTTCTGCTCCTGCGGCAGGAACTGCTCATTGTCCAGCTGGGTCAGGAAGTCATCGTTGCCGGTCACGGCCAGGGTATAGGTACCGGGCAGGCTGGTATTGCCCAACGCATCCTGCTTCCATACCTTGGCGGCATCCAGCCCCTGCAATACGACAGATGCGGCGGCGCCTTTCACGGCCACCAGCACATCAGCGCCTGACTGGGTACCGAACCAGTCGGAGAAGATCACGTGATCCGTGGCGATACCCGTTGCCGCCTTGAACAACTCTTCCTGCAGCGCGATCAGACCATTGATGGTCTGCTCCTGCGCATTGCTGCCCGCGTTGTTCTTGTAGTTGCTGTAGTCGCTACCTGCCCGTACCGGGCTGCCGGTGCTGTCTTTCAGCGAATCGGTGGCCACTATCATGTAGTAGGAAGAGGGATTGAGCGGCTTGAGCGGCACCAGATTCAACTTGCCAGCCGATGCGGCCACCACGAAGTCCACCCCGTAGGTCAGCACCTTCTTCACGCCATTCGGGCGCAGTGCAGCGCTGTCGAAGGCAAGCTCCAGCAGGTAGAGCGGCGCCACAGAGGCACTGAACTCGGCCGCAGTCGGTGCCTGAACCTGAATGCCGGACGAGGTGACAGGCACAATCTGGATAGCCTGGGTCGTGGACCAGCCATCCAGCGTTGACATGGCAGAGACCGGATTGGAGAGATCTGCCGTCTCGGTAGAGAACTTCAGGGTGCCATCGCTGGCCCGTGCCGCCAGGGCACTGGGGCGTACCGCATTGGAACCGGTCAACAGATAGTCGAGATAGCTTGAGGTATCGCCTTTGTTATCGTCACTGCCACCACAGCCAGCCAACAGGGCACTGACAACTGCGGCATAAATTAGCTTCTTTTTCATATCCTTATCTCTTTTTAGTTGTTATCCATGATGTGCTGACGGGGGAGGGTGAAAACCCGACCGAACCATCTTAACAGCAACGCAACAATTGTTAAGCGTCTGGTCGGTCATCTGATCTGCTTTTTTTGTGTACAACATCAAGGAATTGGAATAGAAACGGGACTCGATAGGTTAACAGCTTCATTCCGGATACCAGACCCGACCAGCACGCCCTGTGTTCCTGATGGCAAAAAGCCACCCCGATCTCGGCAAAGGGGATGAATTGTCGGTAGAATGGCGCCATTGCTTAAGGAGAATCACATGATCGACCCGAAGAAACTGGAAGAGATCGCCAAACAGGTGCACAACTCCCTGCCGCCCGGCATTCGCAGCATGGGTGAAGAGGTTGAAAAGAAGATCCGTCAGGTGTTGCAGTCTCAGCTCAACAAGCTGGATCTGGTCAGTCGCGAAGAGTTTGACGTGCAGACCAAGGTGTTGCTGCGCACCCGTGAGAAGCTGACGGCCCTCGAGGCCAAGCTGGCACAGCTGGAACAGCAGTTTGGCGCCAAGGGCGAATAACCCGGCCGTCGCAGCTGGCCCGCACAGCACATAAAGCAAACCCCAGCCTGGCTGGGGTTTGTTGTTTCTGGCTCGCCGAGGAGAAGCTGGCAGGGTCGATTAGCGAAGCGTAATCGGCCGACATGTACGACTGACGCCTGTTTGAGGCCTACCGATTCCCATTCTGAACTCAGATGAACTCGTAGGCGTCGCCGAAGATGCGCTCAGGCTCGGCACCGAGGATCTTGAACTCCTCCCGCGCCGCACCCGCCATCTCGAAACGGCCAGCTACATAGATGTCGTAGTCATGCAGACTGACGAAATCATCCATGATGGCCTTGTGTACCAGACCCGTCTTGCCGGTCCAGCCGCTTTCCGGCTCCTGCACCACAGGGATGAAGGTCAGCGGCGCATAATCGCTCGCCCACTGCTGCATCTGCTCCAGCTCGTAGAGCCAGTGGGCCTGACGCACACCCCAGTAGAAGAACACAGGACGCTTGCTGCCGGTATCGATCAGATACTCCAGGATGGAGCGGGCATAGGAAAAGCCGGTGCCACCCGCCATCAGGATCAGTGGGCGCGGCGACTCTTCCCGCAGGAAGGCCTTGCCTGCCGCCAGTTCAACCTCTATTTCCCCCTGCTCGCGCATACGGGCCAGCACCTGGCCTGCGTAGGCATTCTCCGGGGTTGCACCGATCTGCAGCTCCAGCACACCGGGGCGAGTCGGTGAGTTGGCGATGGAGAAGGGACGCTTGTCCGAATCGCTCATCACCACCAGCAGATACTGACCGGGTTTGAAGCTGATCTCTTGCAGCGGCGTCAGGGCCACGTGCCAGATGGTGTCGACATATTCGCGCAGTTCCTCTACGCGGCACTTGATACGTTGCATTCTTATCCTTGTGACGGGCTCGCTCGGCCCGCTTTCGCTCATTGATTCACTGTGGACTGACGACCAGTGCATCTGGTCAGGTTCCCCGAGCATACCCAATTCCGCCCGGAGATCCTCAACCTTTTGCACCATGGCAGCCGTGTTTAGCCGAGAATATTCAGCTCGGCCCAGATGGAATCCACCTTCTGCTTCACCGCTTCGTCCTGGACTATGGGCTGACCCCATTCACGGTTGGTCTCCCCCGGCCACTTGTTGGTAGCATCCAGTCCCATTTTGGAACCCAGACCCGACACAGGCGAGGCAAAGTCGAGATAGTCGATCGGCGTGTGTTCGATCAGTGTGGTGTCACGGGCAGGGTCCATCCGGGTGGTGATGGCCCAGATCACGTCCTTCCAGTCACGGGCGTTGATGTCGTCGTCACAGACGATAACGAACTTGGTGTACATGAACTGGCGCAGGAAGGACCAGACACCCAGCATCACCCGCTTGGCATGGCCGGGATAACGCTTCTTGATGGTGACCACCGCCATCCGGTAGGAGCAGCCTTCCGGCGGCAGGTAGAAATCCACTATCTCGGGGAACTGCTTTTGCAGCAGCGGCACGAACACCTCGTTCAATGCCACCCCCAGCACGGCAGGCTCGTCGGGTGGACGGCCAGTGTAGGTGCTGTGATAGATGGCATCGCGGCGCATTGTCATGTGGGTGATGGTAAAGACCGGGAACTCGTCCACCTCGTTGTAGTAACCGGTGTGATCCCCATAGGGTCCTTCCGGCGCCAACTCGCCCGGCTCCAGATAACCTTCCAGCACGATTTCAGCGCTGGCGGGTACTTCCAGATCGCAACTGAGGGCCTTTACCACCTCGGTGCGGCTGCCACGCAGCAGACCGGCAAACGCATACTCCGAGAGGGAGTCGGGCACAGGGGTCACAGCACCGAGTATGGTTGCAGGATCGGCGCCAAGCGCCACCACCACGGGGAAACGCTCCCCCGGGTGAGCTTCCTGCCACTCGCGAAAATCGATGGCGCCACCGCGATGATCGAGCCAGCGCATGATCAGCTTGTTCTTGCCGATCTTCTGCTGGCGGTAGATACCGAGGTTCTGGCGCTTCTTGTAGGGGCCGCGAGTAATGGTGAGACCCCAGGTGACCAAGGGCGCCACATCACCGGGCCAGCAGTGCTGGATCGGGATCTGGTCCAGATCGACCGCCTCCCCTTCCAGCACCAGTTGCTGACAAGGGGCGGAGGAGAGCCGCTTGGTCGGCATGTTGAGCACCTGCTTGAAGATGGGCAGCTTCTCCATCAGCTCCTTGAGCCCACGGGGCGGCTCGGGCTCCTTCAGGTAGGAGAGCCAGGTGCCCACCTGGCGCAGGGCGCCGACGTTGGGCTGGCCCATTCCCATGGCGACCCGATCCGGGGTGCCGAACAGGTTGGTCAGCACCGGCATGGAGTAGCCTTTGGGATTCTCGAACAGCAGGGCCGGGCCACCCGCACGCAGGGTGCGATCGCTGATTTCGGTCATCTCCAGATAGGGATCTATCTCGCGAGTGATGCGCTTTAGTTGTCCGTTTTGTTCCAGCTGCGCGATGAAATCACGCAAATCCTTGTATTTCATGCAGGTACCCTACCGGGTTCAGGAGGTGCCGCATTATAACCCTGGCTGGGCAGCGGGTGTACCCGTATCAGGCAGCATCACTGAACTCGAATGGCGCTTTTCCTGTCGGGTGAGCCGATCGGCGAACTGGGCAAGCAACCTGGGTTCATCCATCTGCAGCAAGAGGCTGGCGACCTGACCGCTGTAATGGCGATTGCCAAGCTCGGCCAGCAGGAATTGCTGCGCCGCCTCGGGCAAGGGGGAGAGCTGGCTGAGCTGGTGCAAGGCTGGCTGCTTCAGGCGACTGTTGCGGCTGGCGGCGATCAGCAGGCTGCTCGCATCCTGACCCTGGTGAAAACGAGCCACGCTTTTCAGGGCCGCCACGCTGTCGTGATCCACAGGTTGACGCCACAGCTTTAGATAGAGAGCGCTATCGCCGGTGCGTTCGACCAGTTGTCGCAGCAGCTGGTTATCGGGCAGGAAAATGTTCATGGCGGCCAGTCGATGGGCTTCACGCTGCAAAACCGCGGCAGGCTGCTGATCGAGCACCACCAGCAGCGCCTCTTGCTGCAAGGCCAGTTCAGGGTTGCGGCTGTTGTATATCTGCTTGAACTGGAAGCTGTCCTGCGCCAGCAACTGGCGATAATTGCCCTGCCAGGCCTGCTGTTGCCAGCGGTTCAGCACCAGCCGCGCCGCAGCGGCAAAATCGTAGGCGGGCAGCTGGACCAGAAAGCCATCCACCTCTTTTTCTACCAGCCATCGGGGTGCCTTGACCGCCTGGGCGCGCACCCAGGCAAGCTGCTCCGGGGTACTGGCCCCGGAAGTCTTGTCGAGGGTGGCCAGCAGCTGGCACAGCAGATATTCCCGCTGGCCCACGGCCAGGGAGTCCAGCAGCGCATCGATGGCGGCAAACTGCCCCTGCTGCAATCGGCCAGCCAGAAAATCGAGATGGCCCTGCAATCCTTCATCGGCCACCAGCGCAGCCCTGGGTGGGGAAGGAGGCGAGGCATGTGCCGGCAAGGCCATCAACCAGCCCAGCCATATCCAGAATACCAGCTTCATGACGTCCCTATCCTTGTGACATCGAGGTTTCATACTACTCAGGCGACCGGAAAATAGATAAACAAAAACCGCGACATGAGCCGCGGTTTTTCATTTTCCGACCAGATTACTTCTGCTGACGCCGCATGGAGTCGAAGAATTCGTCGTTGGTCTTGGTGGCCGCCAACTTGTCGATCAGGAACTCTATGCTGTCGATCTCACCCATGGGATGAATGATCTTGCGCAGGATCCACATCTTCTGCAGCTCGTCACCGGTGGTCAGCAACTCTTCCTTCCGGGTGCCGGAACGGGTGATGTCGATGGCCGGGTAGATGCGCTTCTCGGCAATCTTGCGCGAGAGGTGCAGTTCCATGTTGCCGGTACCCTTGAACTCTTCGTAGATAACCTCGTCCATCTTGGAGCCGGTATCCACCAGCGCGGTCGCTATGATGGTCAGGCTACCGCCTTCCTCAACATTGCGAGCGGCGCCAAAGAAGCGCTTGGGTCTGTGCAGGGCGTTGGCATCCACACCACCTGTCAGTACCTTGCCAGATGACGGGATGACAGTGTTGTAGGCGCGAGCCAGACGGGTGATGGAGTCCAGCAGGATGACCACATCCTTCTTGTGCTCGACCAGACGCTTGGCCTTCTCGATAACCATATCGGCAACCTGAACGTGACGGGAAGCAGGCTCGTCAAAGGTGGAAGCGATCACTTCACCCTTCACCATGCGCTGCATCTCGGTCACTTCTTCCGGACGCTCATCGATCAGCAGGACGATCAGTTCACAGTCCGGGTGGTTGTAGGCAATGCTCTGGGCGATGTTCTGCAGCAGCATTGTCTTACCGGCCTTGGGCGGCGCCACGATCAGGCCACGCTGGCCTTTACCGATGGGGGAAGCCAGGTCCAGCACACGGGCTGTGATATCTTCGGTAGAACCGTTACCCCGTTCCATGCGCAGACGTTCGTTGGCATGCAGGGGGGTAAGGTTTTCAAACAGGATCTTGTTGCGGACGTTTTCCGGACGGTCGTAGTTGACCTCGTTGACCTTGAGCAGCGCGAAATAACGTTCGCCCTCTTTCGGTGGCCGGATTTTGCCGGAAACAGTATCGCCGGTTCGCAGGTTGAAACGGCGGATCTGGCTCGGGGAGACATAAATATCGTCCGGGCCAGCCAGATAGGAGCCATCTGCACTACGCAGGAAGCCAAAACCGTCGGTCAGGATTTCCAGCACACCGTCGCCAAAGATATCCTCGCCACCCTTGGCGTGCGCCTTGAGGATTGCGAAAATAATATCTTTCTTGTGCGCCCGAGCCAGATTTTCTAACCCCATGGATTCGCCAAGCTTTACCAGCTCGGACACAGGAGTGTTCTTTAATTCAGTCAGATTCATAGTGGTGAAAGTCTGTAAGCAAGGATTGAAATGAGGAGACAGTCTGCTGGATTGATGCTGATCGGATTTGACTTGCCAGGCTGCTGCTAAGCAAAGAGTCAGGCAAAAAGGTTAGCAAACGAACGATAAGCTAGCACCAATCGGGATGAGCGTCTAGGTGATAAAACACAAGGAGCGCATTATTGCAATGCGCTCCTTTTTGATTATTACAGGTTAACGTCCAGAAACTCTTTCAGCTGAGTCTTGGACAGGGCGCCGACCTTGGTCGCAGCCACTTCGCCATTCTTGAACAGCAAGAGGGTCGGAATACCGCGAATGCCATACTTGGGCGGCGTGTCGGCGTTATGATCGATGTTCAATTTCGCCACTGTCACACGACCGGCATACTCTTGGGCGACTTCGTTCAGGATCGGGGCAATCATCTTGCACGGACCACACCATTCGGCCCAGAAGTCGACCAGAACGGCGCCATCGGCTTTGATTACATCTGCCTCGAAGCTGGCATCGCTCAGCTGAACAATCTTGTCACTCATCTCCAACTCCAGTCAGTAATTAAGGCTTTATTGACGTATCAACAAAGGCAATAGTTGCCCTATTTGAAATGATCCTGTTTATTATTGCAAGCCTAACCTGATAACCTACCGCCATGAGCAAAACACACTTAACGACCGAAAAATTCGCCCAAATGGGCCTCGAACCCGAAGTTCTGGCTGGTCTGGAATCAAAGGGATTTCACTATTGCACGCCCATCCAGGCGCTGTCTCTGCCACTGCTGGTAGAAGGTCATGACCTCGCTGGTCAGGCTCAGACAGGGACCGGCAAGACCATTGCCTTCCTGGCCGCAACATTCAACTATTTGCTGACCCACCCGCTGAGCAATCCCCGTCTGGTTAACCAACCCAGAGCCATCATAATGGCGCCAACCCGGGAACTGGCAGTGCAGATCTACAACGATGCCGATACCATTTCCGCATCCACCGGCCTGAAACTCGGCCTCGCCTACGGTGGCGAAGGTTACGACAAGCAGCTGGCCGTGCTGGAGCAGGGCGTCGACATCCTGATCGGCACCACGGGTCGCATCATCGACTACTTCAAGTCCAAGGTGATCGATCTGAGCAACATTCAGGTCGTGGTGCTGGATGAAGCGGATCGCATGTTCGATCTGGGCTTCATCAAGGACATCCGCTTCCTGTTCCGCCGCATGCCTGCCCCGACCGAGCGTCTGAGCATGCTGTTCTCCGCCACCCTCTCCCTGCGGGTGCAGGAGCTGGCCTACGAACACATGAACCACCCGGAACATGTGCAGATAGAGCCGGAGCAGATGACCGGCATCCGCATTCAGGAGGAGCTGTTCTACCCCTCCAACGAAGACAAGATGCTGCTGTTGCTCTCCCTGATGGAAGAAGAGTGGCCGGAAAAAGCCATCGTCTTCGCCAACACCAAGCATGTCTGTGAAGACGTGCATGCGTGGCTGGAGAATGACGGTCACCGCGTCGGTCTGCTGACCGGTGACGTGCCGCAGAAGAAGCGGATGAAGATCCTGGAAGACTTCACCAAGGGAACCCTGGACATACTGGTCGCTACCGACGTGGCTGCCCGTGGTCTGCACATTCCTGATGTGACCCACGTCTTCAACTACGACCTGCCCGACGATGCCGAAGACTATGTACACCGTATCGGTCGTACCGGTCGTGCCGGCAAGAGCGGTCACTCCATCAGCCTGGCCTGTGAAGACTATGCCTTCAACCTGCCGGCCATCGAGGAGTACATCCACCACCCGATCCCGGTCAGCAAATATGACCGTGAAGCGCTGCTGGATGACGTGACTGCCCCGAAACGGGTCGTTCGCAACCGTCAGCCGGTGAACCGCAACATGCGGGATCGCCAGGGCGGTGGCAACAGCAACAACCGTCGTCGTCCGCCACGCAAGAGCTGAAGGACAGGCCCAGTTGCACAACTCGCCTCTCTATGCCGCCATTGACCTCGGCTCCAACAGCTTTCACATGCTGGTGGTGCGCGAGGTCGCCGGTGCCCTGCGCACCGTCACCAAGGTCAAGCGCAAGGTTCGCCTCGCCGCCGGGCTCGATCCGGAATTTCGTCTCAGCCGTGCCGCCATGGAGCGGGGCTGGGACTGCCTGCGTCTGTTCTCCGAGCAGCTGCAGGACATTCCGGCCGACAATATACGGGTGGTGGGCACGGCCACACTGCGCCTTGCCACCAACGTCGACGAGTTCCTGAGCGAAGCGGAACGGGTGCTCAACCACAGCATAGAGATCATCTCTGGCGAGGAAGAGGCCAAAACCATCTACGAGGGTGTCTCCTGGACCTCGGCCGGGGAAGGCAACCGGCTGGTGATCGACATCGGCGGCGCCAGCACCGAGTTGGTGATTGGCGAACACAGCGAAGCGAAACTGCTCAACAGCCTGCACATGGGCTGCGTCACCTGGCTCAACAACCACTTCGGTGATGGCGAGCTGAGTGAAGCTCGCTTTGCGCAGGCGATTGCCGCCGCCAAGGCGGTGCTGGAGAAGGTGGCGGAAGATTACTGCGTCCTTGGCTGGCGCACCTGCGTCGGCGCCTCCGGCACTGTACAGGCGCTGCAGGAGATCATGCTGGCGCAAGGGAAGAGCGAGCGGGTCACCCTGCCCAAGTTGCAGGAGCTGATGGGTCAGGCCATCGCCTGCGGCAGGCTGGACCGGCTGCAGCTGGAAGGACTGGCGGCCGAGCGGCTGACCGTGTTCCCCTCCGGTCTCGCCATCCTGATCGCCATCTTCGAAACCCTGAACATAGAGAGCATGACCCTGGCGGGCGGTGCCTTGCGCGAAGGGCTTATCTACGGTCTGCTTGGCAACAATCACGACTGCGATGCCCGGGATCGTACCGCCGACAGCCTCATCAGCCGCTATCAGCTGGATAAAGAGCACGCCGAGCGGGTGCGTGACACCGCCATAGAGGCGTTCAACCAGCTGCAACCGGCCTGGCGCCTCTCCAAACGCTACGGTCGCCCTATCCTGCGTTATGCGGCCCTGCTGCACGAGATTGGCCTCTGTATCGAGTACAAGAAGGCCCCGCAACACGCGGCCTACATCATAGACAACATCGACATGCCGGGTTTTACTCCTGCACAGAAGAAGTTGTTGTCGGCCCTGCTGTTCAACCAGCGGGATGAATTCAAGCTGGAAACCCTGGAAAAACAGGGTGCCGTCACGGGTCGTCAGGCGATCCGGTTGGCCCGCATCCTGCGCATCTCGCTGATCCTCTGCATGCGCCGTACCCAGGGCACAGTACCCAACTTCACCCTGCAGGCCGAGGAAGAGGCGTTGACCCTGACCCTGCCCAAGGGGTGGATGGACGAACACTACCTGCGCGCCAGCGAATTGCGTCTCGAAGTGGAACGCCAGCAGAAGATGGGCTGGCCTACTCGCTTGCTGGAAGCCTGACACAGAAACTTGCTCGTTTGGGAGCCGATCATGCCGGATTACCAACCCATCAGCTGCGATCTCTACGACTGGCTTGAAATTGCCGCCAGCTGGCAATTGCCGGTGACCCTCACCAGTCGCGATGGCCACCAGTGGGATGACAAGATCCGCACCATCGAAGCCAGCGAGGGTGTCGAGTATCTGCTGCTGCACAGTGGCGAGCGACTCAGCCTGGGGGATCTGGCGACCCTGCGCCTGAGCTGGCAAGGGGAAGAGAAGCTGATCCGCTTCGCCCCAACCAACTGAATCCGGTACGAAAAAAGAGGGCCAACCTTGGGTTGGCCCTCTTTTTTTTCATCAGCGGCTCACACTGGCGGTTAACCCGCAGCCAGCGCTGCCATCACGTAGACATCGAAGCGATTGCTCTTGGTCTCGATGGCCATGCTGGGCTTGTGCTCGTTGAGCCAGCCTGCGTAGTCGGGGCGCTTCACCACCACCCGCTTGTCCGCCATCTGCAGCGCGGCCGGCAACAGGGCATCGGCGTCGAGATCCGGCCCCACCAGCGACTGGAACACCCGCATCTCTTTCTTCACCAGCGCCGACTTTTGCTTGTGAGGGAACATGGGATCGAGGTAGATGACATCGGGCCGCTCCGGCAACGCCAGCAGGTTGTCCACCGCCGGTCCTTGCAGCAGGCGCATCCGCTCGCTGACCCAGGGACCTATCTCGGGATCCTGTGCCGCCCGCATCAATCCATCCTGCAACAGGGCCGCCACCACGGGGCTGCGCTCAATCAGGGTCACCTTGCAGCCGAGGGAGGCCAGCACGAAGGCGTCGCGGCCGAGCCCGGCGGTAGCATCCACCACGGTAGGCATTGCACCGGCCTTGAGCCCGACCGCCTTGGCAATGGATTGACCGCGTCCGCCGCCAAACTTGCGGCGATGGGCCACCGCCCCTTCCACGAAGTCCACATAGACGGCACCCAGCTTGGGTTCGTCCAACTTGCGCAGCTCCAGCCGCTCAGGCGTAAACACCAGCGCAAACTGGGGGTAGTCGGTCTGGTTCAGCTGGCTGGCCAGCGCGTGGGCCTGCGCGGCCTTGGTGGGGTCTTCGAGGAGGATTTGCATGGTCTTGGCTGCGTTCTAAATTCAATGAGCGGAGTGTATCACAGCCCCTTTATGCGGCCGTAGGGTGTGTCGTATCGGGGCATAATGACATGGCGAGAACGCGCTACAGGCTGACGTTAGCGTTAGAGCTGGTATCGGCTAGCTGATCTGCAGGAACATGCTCTTGTCGTTGAGTTGCAGATATTCGACCAGATCGTCATAGGCCAGCGGGCGGCTGAGCAGGAAACCCTGAGTGAAGGCACATCCCTTCTGGCAGAGGAAGTTGAGCTGCTCGCGCGTCTCCACCCCCTCGATCACCACCTGCATGCCGAGGTTGTGCACTATGTTGATGATGCCGTCGAGCAGCAGCCTGTCCTGTTCGTTGAACGGGATGTGGCGCACGAAGGCGCGGTCAATCTTGACCAGATCCACCGGGAAGTTACGCAGGTAGTTGAGGGCCGAATAGCCGGTGCCGAAGTCGTCGATGGCCAGCTTGCAGCCCGCCTCGCGCAGGGCATCGATCCGCACCCTGTGCTGATCGCTGGTCTCCATCAGCAGGGATTCGGTGATCTCGATGACTATGTCACAGGGGTCGAGCCCGAAGTGGTGGATCACCTTGAGCCACTCGCTCGCCTCCGGGTCTATGGTCTGGAACTCCAGGGTGGAACGGTTGATGGACATCTGCAGATCCGGGAAGCCGGATTGCTGCAACCGCGCCAGATCCCGGCAGGACTGCCAGAGCACCAGCGCCCCCAGCCCCTGGATGAGCCCCGCCTCCTCCGCCAGCGGAATGAAGTCCGCCGGCGAGACCTGACCCCAGTGCGGGTGATACCAGCGCACCAGCGCCTCCAGCTTGGCCACCCGGCCGCTGCGGTTGTCCCAGATGGGCTGATAGGCCATGGTCAGCTGCTCCAGCTTGATGGCCTCCGCCAGATCCTGCTGCATCTGGTGGCGCTGGCGCACCTCTTCCCGCATGGAGGCGCAGTAGCTGCCCAGCATCCGCCCCTGCCGCTTGGCGGCAAACAGCGCCTGCTCCGCGTTGCGCAGCAGCTCATCGCTCTCGATACCATCCCCCGGGCAGAGGGTGATGCCTATGGTCGCCGTCACATAGAGGTGCTGGTTGGCCAGCATGAAGGGGCGGGCAAAGCCGCCGATCACCTGTTTGGCGAATACCTCAGCCTGACGGCGGTTGACGATGCCGGGCACCAGAAACGCGAACTCGTCGCCGCCGATGCGGGCCACCAGATCTTCGGTGCGCACCCGGCTCACCAGCCGATCCGATACCTCTCGCAGCAGGGCATCACCAGCATGGTGATCCATGCTGTTGTTGACCGCCTTGAAGTTGTTGAGATCCAGCACCATGAGCGCAAAGCGCTCGCCCCGCTCGCAGAAACGGGTGAGGCAGCGACCAAACAGCCAGCGGTTGGGCAGGCCGGTAAGGTTGTCGTAGTTGGCCTGGGCAGCGATCTTCTGTTCCGCCAGCTTGGTCTGGGAGAGATCGCTGAAGATGCCTATGTACTGGCTGATCTTGCCCCCTTCCCGCAAGGTGCTGATCATCAGCTGCTGGGGGTAGAGCTTGCCATTCTTGCGCTTGTTCCACACCTCCCCCCGCCAGACGCCCACCCGCTCCAGCGCATGGTACATGTCGGCATAGAAGGCCTGATCGTGCAGTCCGGATTTGAGCATGCTGGGACGCTGGCCGCACACCTCCTCCCCGCTGTAACCGGTGATCTGCTCGAACGCCGGATTGACCGAGATGATGCGACTGTCGGCATCACACACCAGAATGGCTTCGGAGAGGTTGTCATAGACCCGGTGGGAGAGCTTGAGCTGCTCGGCATGGCGCTTGAGGGGATCGATATTTTCCAGCACCACCATCAGGTAGTCGGGCTGCAAATGTTCATCCCGTACCAGAGTGACGGTCACCCGGCCCCACAGCACCTGGCCATCTCGATGCAGGTAACGCTTCTCCTGGGTGAAGGCGGTGCGCTCGCCACGCTTGAGCTCCGCATAGCAGGAGACGCTGCGCAGCCAGTCTTCCGGGTGGTTGAGCTCGGCGGCGGTACGGTGCAGCAGCTCGCTCTGGCTGTAGCCCAGCATCTTTTCGATGGCCGGGTTGGTCCAGAGGATCTTGCCATCCAGATCCAGCTTGCCGATCCCCACAGGGGCGTGGGACATCATGGTGTGCAGGAAATGGTGATACTCGGGCTGGCTCTGCACCGGCTGCTGCTGAAACATCAGCGCCAGCTCACGGCCGGCCAGTGGGGCCAGCAGTCGCAACAGCCCCATCACCTTGTCCATGTTGGCGAGCGGCCGTTTGAACAGCACGCTGCAGATGCCGATGGTCTCGCCCTGGGCATTCTTGAGGGCGATCCCCGCATAGGCCTGGATGTGCCAAGCCTGCAACACAGAAGCATGGGGGAACAACTGCTGGACGCGGTCGCTGAACCAGGCCTCCCCCTCTTGCAGGGTGATTTCCCCCGGGGTGGCGCTGACCGGAAAAGTGAAGCTTGTGGTGTCGAGAGATGCCGGATGGGCAGCGTGGACCTTGAAAAACAGCCCCGCTTGATCCCTACCTGAAATCAGGACGAAGTCGGCCCCGATCGCTGCTGCGATTTCACTCACAAAGGTATCGAAATATCCCTGACCACTCGAATGAGACAGACTTGAGATGATTTGATAGACAGACTCGAGTGCTCGCCTCATGGCAAGGTTCTTTCTCTCCCTGGAAGGTAGAACCCGACTCTACTCAAGAGGCGGGGACAGTGCAAACATGCACTCCGCAAGATATTAAAAAGCCTTGAGAAAAGGGACCAAAAGGTCCCTTTTTATCTCAAAAATCACGCGGAGATCCCACTATGCCGCAAAAGTGTACCTGCTTGAAGCTCAAGGCCGCCTGGGGCACTGAGTCTCACGCGGCAATCCCGCTATGGCGCAGCAGAGCATCCACTTGGGGCTCGCGGCCACGGAAGGCCCGGAACAGCTCCATCGGCTCCTTGGAACCGCCCTTCTCCAGGATGTTCTTCAGGAAGGATTGGCCTGTGGCCGGATTGAAGATCCCCTCCTCCTCGAAGCGGGAGAAGGCATCTGCCGAGAGCACTTCGGCCCATTTATAGCTGTAGTAACCCGCCGCATAGCCGCCCGCAAAAATGTGGGAGAAGCTGTGCTGGAAACGGTTGAACGCAGGCGGCGTCATCACGGCTACCTGGCTGCGCACCTCGGCCAGCAGGGTCGGGATCTGATCCGGGTTGGCCGGGTCAAACTCCTGGTGCAGACGGAAGTCGAACAAGGCGAATTCCAGCTGACGCAACATCTGCATGGCGGCCTGGAAGTTGCGGGCAGTCAGCATCTTCTCCAGCAGATCGGCAGGCAATGGCTCACCGGTCTCATGGTGGCCGGAGATAAAGGCCAGCGCTTCGGATTCCCAGCACCAGTTCTCCAGGAATTGACTCGGCAGC
Organism: Aeromonas salmonicida; assembly: GCF_028355655.1. NCBI lineage: Bacteria > Pseudomonadati > Pseudomonadota > Gammaproteobacteria > Aeromonadales > Aeromonadaceae > Aeromonas > Aeromonas salmonicida. The sequence continues at coordinate 4,787,915 of NZ_CP110645.1, forward strand.
TCCACCGCATCCCAGGCCACGCCGTTGATGCCGGCGACACCGGCCACGTCGATCTGGGTCAGCATGTGGTGAATGCCGTGGCCAAACTCGTGGAACAGAGTCACCACCTCGTCGTGGGTAAACAGGGCCGGTTTGCCATCCACAGGGCCGTTGAAGTTGCAGGTCAGGTAGGCCACCGGCTTTTGCAAGGACCCATCCTGACGGTAGCGGCGACCCAGGCAGACATCCATCCAGGCGCCGCCCTGCTTGTGCTCACGGGCATAGAGGTCGAGGTAGAAGCTGCCGCGCAGCTCATCCTCGGCATCGAAGATGTCGTAGAAACGCACGTCCGGATGCCAGGTGTCGATGCCGAGACGCTCGCGCACCTTGATGCCGAATACCCGCTTCACCACCTCGAACAGCCCTTTCACTACCTTGTTGGCAGGGAAGTAGGGGCGCAGTTGCTCGTCGGAGATGGAGAACTTGTGCTGCTTGAGCTTCTCGGCGTAATAGGGAAGATCCCAGGCCGCCAGCTCGCGCTGACCGTGATGCTCGGCGGCAAAGGTGCGGATCTCTTCCAGCTCGGCCTTGCCTTGCGGCAGGGATTTGGCTGCGAGATCCGTGAGGAAACCCACTACCTGTTCGGTTTTTTCCGCCATCTTGGTCGCCAGGGAGAGCTCGGCATAGTTGCCAAAGCCCAGCAGTTTGGCCAGCTCGCGACGCAAGGAGAGCAGCTCTGTCATGATGGCGGAGTTATCCCATTTGCCGGCGTTTGGGCCCTGATCCGAGGCGCGAGTCGTGAACGCCTCATACAGCTCGGCACGCAGCTCGCGGTTGTCGGCATACATCATGACCGGCAGATAGGAGGGGATATCCAGGGTGAACAACCAGCCCTGCTGACCCTTCTGCTCCGCCAGCTGACGGGCGGCAGCCAGTACGCTTTGTGGCAGACCGGCCAGTTCGGCCTCGTCGCTCACCAGCTTGGTCCAGCCCTGGGTCGCATCCAGCACATTGTTGCTGAAGCGGGAGGCGAGCTCGGAGAGACGGGCCTGGATTTCACCGTAGCGCTGCTGCGCCTCGGCGGGCAGACCGATACCGGACAAACGAAAATCGCGCAGGGTATTCTGGATCTCCTTGCGCTGGGCACCATCGAGGCGAGGGAAATCATCGCTCTCAAAGAGGCCCAGATAAGCCTGATAGAGGCCTTCATGTTGACCGACATAGGTCTGGAATTCGGACAGCAGCGGCAGGCAGGCGTCGTGGGCCGCGCGCAGCGCTTCGCTGTTGAGGACGGAGTTGAGATGGCTGACCGGCGACCAGACTCGTGCCAGGCGGTCATTCACCTCTTCCAGCGGGGCAATCAGGCTGTCCCAGGTATGGGAATCGCGCTGGGCCAGCACATCGGTGATCTTCTGTTTGCAATCGGCGATGGCCTGCGTCACGGCAGCTTGCACCTGTTCGGGCTGGATCTGGCTGAAGGGGGGCAGCGAGTCCATTGTCAGCAAAGGGTTGTTCATCCTGCGGTACCTCTAAATTCTCTTACAGCCCCTGCCGTCCAGAAGCCTGCTTGGACTACCTAAGATGTAGGCAGGAACCTCATTAATCAAGCCTTTGCCGCCGTGAACCGGGTCAGTTGCCCACTTTTCGCGAAAACATGCTCATTAAAGCAGCGATCCGGCTGTTAGAGACGACAATGCCGGCCCCTGGGCCGGCATTGTGAGCTAAATGAGATGGCGGACATCAGCGTCTGGCGTCTTCCTGCAGCCACTGGGCAACCCGTTTGGCGAAGTAGGTGAGAATGCCATCGGCACCGGCTCGCTTGAAGCAGAGCAGGGACTCCATGATGCTCTCCTTCTCCTTCAGCCAGCCGTTCTGGATCGCCGCCATGTGCATGGCGTACTCGCCGCTCACCTGATAAGCAAAAGTCGGCACGCCGAACTGATCCTTCACCTGACGGATCACGTCCAAGTAGGGCATGCCCGGCTTGACCATGACGCTGTCAGCCCCTTCCTGAATATCCAGCGCCACTTCGTGCAGGGCTTCGTTGCTGTTGGCCGGATCCATCTGATAGGTGGCCTTGTTGCTCTTGCCGAGGTTGCCGGCAGAGCCCACCGCATCGCGGAACGGGCCGTAGTAGCAGGAGGCATACTTGGCGGAGTAGGCCATGATCTGGACATTGATGAAGCCGTTCGCTTCCAGTGCGGCGCGAATCGCGCCGATGCGGCCATCCATCATGTCGGACGGCGCAACGATATCGGCCCCGGCGGCAGCGTGGGAGAGCGCCTGCTTCACCAGGATGTCCGTGGTGATGTCGTTCAGCACATAGCCTTCATCATCTATGATGCCGTCCTGACCATGGGTGGTGAAAGGGTCGAGTGCCACATCCGTAATGACCCCCAGCTCGGGGACACGCGCCTTGAGGGCGCGGGTCGCCCGCTGGGCCAGACCGTCCGGGTTGTAAGCTTCTTCCGCCAACAGGCTCTTGCTCTGAAGCGGGGTCACCGGGAAGAGCGCAATGGCGGGCACGCCGAGGGCGACCAGCTCTTCGGCTTCCGCCAGCAGCAGGTCGATGGAGAGACGATCCACCCCCGGCATGGAGGTGACGGCCTCACGACGGTTCTCCCCCTCCAGCACGAACACGGGATAGATGAGATCGTTGGCGGTCAGTACGTTCTCGCGCACCAGACGACGGCTGAAATCATGTTTGCGCACCCGGCGCAGACGGCGACCCGGAAAGGCGCCCGGAAGAGTTGTAGCCATGAATCACTCCTGAAGAGGAAGTTGGAAGAACGCGGCGGAGGTGGCCCGGGTATGGGCCAGCAAGGCCTCGGGCGCTTCACCACGGCAAGCCGCCACCACCTTGGCGATATGCGGCAAAAAAGCGGGTTCGTTGCGTTTGGGTCTGGGTTTCAAATCCCGCGGTACCAGATAGGGGGCATCGGTTTCGATCATCAGCCGACCGGCCGGAATGCGTGCCACCTGTTCCCGCAGCAGCTGACCACGGCGCTCGTCGCAGAGCCAGCCAGTCACCCCGATATGCAGTCCCAGCGCCAGACACTCGTCCAGCTCCTCGTCGGAACCGGTGAAGCAGTGCAGCACGGCTCCCGGCAATCTGGGCAGCCAGGGACGCAGGATCTCGACAAAACGGGCGTGCGCATCGCGACAGTGCAGAAACACCGGCATCCCGAGCTCGGCCGCCAGCGCCAGCTGGGCGTCGAACACCGCATCCTGCACCGGACGGGGGGAGAAATCGCGGTTGTAGTCGAGACCACACTCGCCGATGGCGACCACCTGCGGCAGGGCTGCCAACTTACGCAAGGCTGGCAGGGTTGCATCATCGACGCTTTTGGCATCGTGAGGATGCACACCGGCGGTGGAGAAACAGTAACCCGGCCACAGCGCAGCCAGGTCAGCGCTTTCACGGCTACCGGCCAGATCGGTACCGGTCAGGATCAGTGCCTCCACCCCGACGGCACGGGCGCGTTCCACCAGTTCAGGCTGTTCACCGGCAAACTGGCTGCTGGTGAGGTTGAGACCAATGTCGATCATGGGATGAGACGTTCCGAACAAAAGGAAGACATATCAGGTATTTGAAAACCATCTACTCGATGGGGCATCACCATACGCCTCGAACGGGGGCATGAAAAGAGGAAGGGAGCCTCAGCTCCCCTCTTCCGTTTGTTCCTGTTGCTCCTCATCCTCTTTCTTCACATAGAAACGGGCGAAGAACAGACCTATCTCCCACAAGGCCCACATGGGAATGGCGAGCAGGGTCTGGGAGAAGACATCGGGTGGCGTCAGCAACATGCCGACCACGAATACCCCGACGATGACGTAAGGACGCTTCTCCCGCAGGCTCTTGGGAGTGGTCACCCCTGTCCAGCACAGCAGTATGGTGGCCACAGGTATCTCGAACGCCACCCCGAACGCGAAGAACAGGGTCAGCACGAAGTCCAGATAGCTGGCGATGTCGGTCGCCACCGTCACTCCGGCGGGCGCCGTACTGGTGAAGAAGCCGAATACCAGCGGGAACACCACGTAGTAGGCAAACGCCATTCCGCTGTAGAACAACACGGCAGTGGAGACGACCAGCGGCATGATGAGACGCCGCTCATGCTTGTACAAACCAGGGGCGATGAAGGCCCAGGCCTGGTAAAGCAGATAGGGGATCGCCACAAAGAAGGAGACCACCAGAGTCAGCTTGATGGGTGTCAGGAAGGGGGTCGCCACATCCGTCGCTATCATGCTGGTGCCTGCCGGCAACTGGCTGAGCAGCGGCTGGGCTACGAAGTCGTAGATATTGTTGGAAAAGTAAACCAGACAGACAAACACCAGCAGGATGGCCGAAATGGCATGCAGCAACCGGGTTCTCAGTTCGATCAGATGACTGATCAGAGGTTGTTCGGCCTGACTCATGGCTTCACCTCCTCTTTTTTGTCAGCAAGGACATCCGTGCTCTGAACGGTTGTCACCATGGGCGCCTCATCATGAGTCATGGCCGCGGCTGGTTGCGCAGGTTCAGCCTTCACCTCGGCAGCAGCCGGGGCAGGATGGATGGTATTTTGCTGTTCATAGGGACGGGTCACCGATTGTGCCGCCGCCTTCAACTGCTCGATAGACTCCTGCAACTCGGGGCTCAGGTTGCTCATCTGCAACTGTTCGGCCTTCTTCAGGTCGTTGTGCAGCTCTTGCAACCTCAGCTCCTGCTCCAGCTCGGACTTGACCGAGTTGGCAGTGCTGCGGATCAGCCTGATCCAGTGGCTGGCGGTACGGATCGCCACGGGCAGCCGCTCGGGACCGAGCACCACCAGGGCGACGATGCCGATGACAACCAGCTCCCAGAAACCGATATCGAACATGGCTTAAGCCTGATCTTTGTCTTTCTGCTTGGCGGCCTCGGCTCTGGTGGCCGCATCGTTCAGCTGTTTCGGATCGAAATCTGCATCCTTCTCGGCCGGCTTGGCCTCGGGTTCGTCAGACATGGCTTTCTTGAAGCCTTTGACGGCCGCGCCCAGATCACCACCGATCCCGCGCAATTTCTTGGTGCCGAACAGCAAGACTACGATGGCCGCGATGATCAACAATTGCCAAATACTGATACCACCCATGATATTTCTCCAAAATTGGCGCCAAGGGGCGCGAGTGTGTTATTGACGAGCACGATACTGATACCAGTACGCAATCTTTCCAAACTGGCACTTGAGGTGTGCAAGCAGGCAATTAGTGTGAACGGGCCTTGAACCAACCCAGCAGCCAGCATAATCCGGCACCAGCCAGGCTGATTTGTCCCCATTCAATGTGTTGTTTTTGGGTCAGCAAGAATACACCCACCAACAGCAGGCTGGCTCCAACCCCTAAGAGGTAGCGTGCCTGCCCCTGCCGCCGGCTATGACGGCGAAAATCGGCAAACATCTGCTCGAAGTGGCGCTGCTGGTGACGGGTCTGGCGCAGTGTCTCGTAGACCAGCTCGGGCAACTCCGGCAGCTTCTCCGCCCAGAACGGCGCCTTCTCCTTGATGGCATTCCACACCGCTTTGGGCCCGACCTGCTCGTGCATCCAGTTTTCCAGATAAGGCTTGGCGGTCTGCCACAGGTCCAGCTGGGGATAGAGTTGACGACCCAACCCTTCCACATAAAGCAGGGTCTTTTGCAGCAGCACCAGTTGCGGCTGCACCGCCATGTTGAAGCGACGGGCTGTATTGAACAGGTTGAGCAGCACGTGGCCGAACGAAATCTCGGACAGCGGCTTCTCGAAGATGGGCTCCAGCACGGTGCGAATGGCAAATTCGAATTCATCCACCTTGGTATCGGGTGGTACCCAGCCAGACTCCACGTGCAGCTCCGCCACCCGGCGATAGTCGCGGTTGAAGAAGGCGAGGAAGTTCTCGGCCAGGTAGCGCTTGTCTTCCCGATTCAGGGTGCCGACTATGCCGCAGTCTATGCCGATCCAGAGCGGATTGTCGGGATGCTCATAGGAGACGAAGATGTTGCCAGGGTGCATGTCGGCGTGGAAGAAACTGTCACGGAACACCTGGGTGAAGAAGACTTCCACACCCCGCTCGGCCAACAGCTTCATGTTGGTGCCGTTGGCTTCCAATGCAGGAATGTCGGAAACCGGTATACCGTAGATGCGCTCCATCACCAGCACATGCTCACGGCAGTGTTCGGTGAACACCTCGGGCACGTAGAGCGCATCGGAACCGGTGAAGTTGCGGCGCAGCTGGATGGCATTGGCCGCTTCTCGCATCAGGTTCAATTCGTCGAGTATGGTCTTGCGATACTCTTCCACCACCTCGATGGGTCGCAGGCGCGCGCTCTGGGGTACGAAACGGGCCACCAGGCGGGCCAGGGTCTGCATCAGACGCAGGTCGGCCTCGATGACCGGCTCTATATCCGGGCGGATCACCTTGATGACGATCTCGCGGCCATTCTCCTTCAATCGACCGGTATGGACCTGGGCGATGGAGGCCGAGGCCAGCGGTGTCTCGTCGAAATCGTCGAACAGCGTTTCGACGGGGCAACCCAGGCTCTCCTCGATCTTGAGACGGGCCGCCTGACCGCAGAAGGGGGGAACTCTGTCCTGCAACATGGCCAGCTCTTCGGCGATATCCGGCGGCAGAAGATCACGCCGGGTAGACAGCATCTGACCGAACTTGATGAAGATGGGGCCGAGAGCCTCGAAGGCGAGGCGAATGCGGGCGCCCCGGCTAAGATCGGGCTGCTTTTTCTTCAGCCAGAACAGGCTGCGACGAGCCAGACGACCCGGCCAGGGTTGATAGCGGGCAGGCACCAGTTCATCTATGCCCTGCTCCAGCAGTATGGTGATGATGCGATAGAGGCGCTTGAACTCCTTCGGGGTCATCAGGCTACCTGCTGTTCGAAGCGTGCCAGTCGCAGCTCGACGGCCTTGAGCTGCTGGGCCAGCACCTCGACGTCATCGTTGAAGCTCGCCACCTCCAGTGGACCGGGAGCGAGCCGAATCTCTTCGGTCAGGTATTCGGCCAACTGACGCCGGGAGCGGCACAGCTCGCGCCCCAGCACGCGGCGCGCCTGACGGGCACCGCTGAACAGGGTGTGAGCCAGCACGTCGCCGGTATAGCGCGACAGCTCCTCTTCCCAGTCGATATCCAGCTCGCCAAGCAAGACGCTGAACGCCTGCACCAGCTGGGGATCGCCGCTCAGATCCAGCTTCTCCTCGCGGATATAACGGGTAAGAGCGGACGGGTCTTTCAGCAGGCCAAGCGCCGTCAGCGACAGGCTGAGCACGGCATCGGCCTCACCCTCATGCTGAGCCAGCACATCGAGCCGGCGATCGGAGAAGACGAACCAGAGCGGTTTGAGCTCACGCAATTCCAGCTTGAGCACCTTGCCCGTCAGCTTGCGCAACCGCTCAGGGCTCTGCTTGTCGAACGTCAGCAGCTGATTGAGGCTGGTTTCGATCACGGCAGTGACCATGGCATCCATCGGCATAGGCAACCTTAAAACTTGTAACCGCGGTGCAGGGCAACCACACCCTGGGTCAGGTTGTAGAACTCAACCTGCTCGAAACCGACATTTTCCATCATCCCCTTCAGGGTCTGCTGGTCCGGGTGCATGCGGATGGACTCTGCCAGATACTTGTAGCTTTCACCGTCGTTCGCGACAAGTTCGCCCATTTTTGGCAACAACTTGAAGGAGTAGAGATCGTAGAGCTTGGCGATCACTTCACTGGCCGGCTTGGAAAACTCCAGCACCAGCAGGCGGCCACCCGGCTTGAGCACACGGAACATGGAGGCCAGCGCCTTGTCCTTGTCGGTCACATTGCGAAGGCCGAAGCCGATGGTGATGACATCGAAGTGATTGTCCGGGAACGGCAATGCCTCGGCGTTGGCCTGCACGTAGGAGACATTGTTCGCCACCCCCAGGTTGCGCAGCTTGTCGCGGCCCACCTTGAGCATGGAGTCGTTGATATCTGCCAGCACCACCTGACCTGTCTCGCCGACGATGCGGGAGAACTTGGCGGTCAGATCGCCGGTACCACCGGCCAGATCCAGCACCTTCTGGCCCTTGCGCACACCGGAACAATCGATGGTGAAGCGCTTCCACAGGCGGTGGATGCCGAACGACATCAGATCGTTCATCAGATCATACTTGGCTGCCACCGAATGGAAGACGCCGGCAACCAGAGTTTCCTTCTCGGTCGCGGCCACGGTTTTAAAGCCAAAATGCGTTGTCGTAGTCTGTTCTGACATCCCTTAAACACCCATAGAGCAAAGAATGGTCGCCAGTTTACCAGAGCCAATGGCGTGCGGACACCTTAAACCCGGCTGGCGACCAACTGCATCCCCAGCAACACCATGGCCAGGCAGAGGGACAGGTTGAGACCCATATTCAGCACCGCCTTCAGGTAGGCCCCCTGCTGCGCCAGCACGACTGTATCCAGCGCGAAGGAAGAGAAGGTAGTCAAGGCCCCGAGGATCCCCACCATCAGCAATGGCTTCATAGGGTGTTCCACCACATGACCGTGACTGATGAGGGCAAAGGCGATACCCATGATGAAAGAGCCCACCACATTGACCACCAGGGTGCCGTAGGGGAAATGGCGACCCAGCAATAACGCCATCAGCTCGGATATACCAAAGCGCAGGCAGGCACCGATGGCACCACCGGCTGCAACAAATAACCAGGTTTGCATGGGGCAGACTCCGTAATATCAGGCCGACATTATGCAAAATATCCACAGTAGAGGACAGACAGGCAATTAATCGACACAGTAGTGCCGTCTTAGCGGCGAAAATCGACCGGCTCGACCCGATCCAGATGGAGTGAGGTCTGGGCTGGCCTGGTCTCGGCAATCACCCGACCATGGCGAATGGAGTAGCGCACCGGCACCTGACGGCGCACCGCATCAAAGCCATTCTCGGCGGGCAGGATCAGCAGATTGGCCGGCTTGCCCACCTCGATGCCGTAGCGATCCTGCACATTCAGGGTACGGGCGCTATGGCTGCTGATCAGTTTCAAACTGTCGTTGATCTGCTCATACCCCATGATCTGGCACACATGCAGCCCCATGTGCAGCACCTGCAGCATGTTGGCGGTGCCCATGGGATACCAGGGATCGAACACATCATCGTGGCCGAGGCAGACATTGATATTGGCCTCCAGCATCTCCTTCACCCGGGTAATGCCACGACGCTTGGGATAGGTATCGAACCGTCCCTGCAGGTGGATGTTCACCAACGGATTGGCGACGAAGTTGATGTCCGCCATCTTGAGCTGCCGGAACAGGCGGGAAGCATAGGCCCCGTTGTAGGAGTGCATGGCTGTGGTATGGCTGGCGGTCACCCTATGGCCCATGCCGCGCTCGTAAGCCAGGGTCGCCAGTGTCTCGATAAAGCGAGACTGTTCGTCGTCGATCTCGTCACAATGAACATCCACCAGAACCTGATACTTCTCGGCAAGATCGAAGATGTAATGCAGACTTTCGACCCCGTATTCCCGGGTAAACTCAAAATGGGGTATGGCGCCAATTACATCGGCTCCCAGCCTAAGCGCCTCTTCCAGCAAGGCCTTGCCGTTGGGATAAGAGAGGATCCCCTCCTGCGGAAAGGCCACTATCTGCAGCTCGACCCACTCCTTCATCTCCTCCTTCACCTCCAGCATGGCTTTCAGGGCCACCAGATTGGGGTCGGAGACATCCACATGGGTGCGGACAAACTGGATGCCGTTGGCCATCTGCCATTTCAGGGTCTGGATGGCCCGCTGTTTCACATCTTCATGGGTCAGCAGCGCCTTGCGCTCGGCCCAGCGCTCAATCCCCTCGAACAGGGTACCGGACAGGTTCCAGCTCGGCTCCCCTGCGGTTTGGGTAGTGTCGAGGTGAATGTGAGGCTCGATAAAAGGTGCAATAGCCAGGCCTGCTTCCCCATCCAGCTCCCGGGTAGACAGGAGAGGCTGGCTCATGGGGGCTATGGTCCGGATCAACCCATCCTGACAGAGGATTTGCCACAACCCCTCCCTGTCAGTCAGACACACATTCTTTATCAGCATGTTTTTCATCCTTTTTCTGACACCTATTACCTTTCCAATCGACAACTTAGCTCGGATCAATTTAATAGAACAGCATTCACGTTGAATACATATGAAGCTGACACTATTGGCAAACGGCAACAATAAAGGGAATTGACCGGAATGAAGGCAGGATTGACCGAAATAGGGGCCTCGGATCAGACCCGTCTATATCTGGATGCCAGAAAAATCTCAGTAAACTGAGAAACGCAGATGCAAAAAAGCCTCCCGATTGGGAGGCTTTAATATTTACTGGTGCTGATACCCAGAGTCGAACTGGGGACCTCATCCTTACCAAGGATGCGCTCTACCAACTGAGCCATATCAGCACACTAACCGGTAAAGACCGCACTGCGTGCGTTATCTAAATCTCTCGTCCGCAACAACCTTACATTGTCACACGACCAACCACATCGCTGTGATTGCTTAATTGAAGCCTGGCAGTGTCCTACTCTCGCATGGCGAATGCCACACTACCATCGGCGCTACCGCGTTTCACTTCTGAGTTCGGCATGGGATCAGGTGGTTCCACGGCGCTATGGCCGCCAGGCAAATTACTTCAATCTTGGAAAGCTGACGTGAATAACAACTGTCACCTTAGGTGGTGGTCGCTATCACTGAATTAGGTAGTAGTTCTTCAATTTGCTACAAGCCTTAGAACACTTCTTGGGTGTTGTATGGTTAAGCCTCACGGGTAATTAGTACGGGTTAGCTCAATGCATCGCTGCACTTACACACCCCGCCTATCAACGTTGTGGTCTCCAACGGCCCTTTAGGACCCTCAAGGGGTCAGGGATGACTCATCTCAGGGCTCGCTTCCCGCTTAGATGCTTTCAGCGGTTATCGATTCCGAACTTAGCTACCGGGCAGTGCCACTGGCGTGACAACCCGAACACCAGAGGTTCGTTCACTCCGGTCCTCTCGTACTAGGAGCAACTCCCTTCAATCATCCAACGCCCACGGCAGATAGGGACCGAACTGTCTCACGACGTTCTGAACCCAGCTCGCGTACCACTTTAAATGGCGAACAGCCATACCCTTGGGACCGACTTCAGCCCCAGGATGTGATGAGCCGACATCGAGGTGCCAAACACCGCCGTCGATATGAACTCTTGGGCGGTATCAGCCTGTTATCCCCGGAGTACCTTTTATCCGTTGAGCGATGGCCCTTCCATTCAGAACCACCGGATCACTATGACCTACTTTCGTACCTGCTCGACCTGTCCGTCTCGCAGTTAAGCTGGCTTATGCCATTGCACTAACCTCCTGATGTCCGACCAGGATTAGCCAACCTTCGTGCTCCTCCGTTACTCTTTGGGAGGAGACCGCCCCAGTCAAACTACCCACCAGGCACTGTCCGCGAGCCCGATTCAGGGCCCTGCGTTAGAACATCAAACATACAAGGGTGGTATTTCAAGGACGGCTCCAGCGCAACTGGCGTCACGCCTTCAAAGCCTCCCACCTATCCTACACATGTAGGTTCAATGTTCAGTGCCAAGCTGTAGTAAAGGTTCACGGGGTCTTTCCGTCTAGCCGCGGGTACACCGCATCTTCACGGCGAATTCGATTTCACTGAGTCTCGGGTGGAGACAGCATGGCCATGGTTACACCATTCGTGCAGGTCGGAACTTACCCGACAAGGAATTTCGCTACCTTAGGACCGTTATAGTTACGGCCGCCGTTTACCGGGGCTTCGATCAAGAGCTTCGCTTGCGCTAACCCCATCAATTAACCTTCCGGCACCGGGCAGGTGTCACACCCTATACGTCCACTTTCGTGTTTGCAGAGTGCTGTGTTTTTGATAAACAGTCCCAGCCATCTGGTCACTGCGACTCCCAACTGCTCCATCCGCAAGGGACTTCACTGTCAAGAGCGAACCTTCTCCCGAAGTTACGGTTCTATTTTGCCTAGTTCCTTCACCCGAGTTCTCTCAAGCGCCTTGGTATTCTCTACCCGACCACCTGTGTCGGTTTGGGGTACGATGACTTGTAATCTGAAGCTTAGAGGCTTTTCCTGGAAGCAGGGCATCAATGGCTTCACCACCGTAGTGGCTTCGTCTCG
>NZ_CP110645.1:4805000-4866465 GCF_028355655.1 Aeromonas salmonicida
ATAGCGGCTTGCCTGGGCGGTTTGCTGCAAATTGGCGGCCAGCGAAGCCTGCAACTGGGCCAGCCAGGCGCGCTCGGCATCGGTGTTTGGCTTGAGTACAGACGCCTTGCTCTGAGCCTGTTGCCACTGGCCGGACTGATAGAGCTTCATCACGGGCTCAAGCTGACGAGAGAAATGGGGGCTCACCTCCATCGCAAGACAGGCTTGGCTGACCAGGGCCAGCAGGCAGATCCAGATCCGCAACATAGTTATGACTCCAGTTTGAATTTGAGCGTGATGACTTGCACCAGTTTGTCGCTGGCGCCCGGTCTCGGCTGATAGCGCCACTTGTTGATGGCCTGAATGGCCGCCCGCTCGAACTGACGCTTGGGCTTGGCCTCGATCACTTCCACATCCTGTACTCGCCCTTCAGCATCGACGCTGAAGCGCAGGGTTACGGCGCCTTCGATTCCCGCCTGCTGGGCGCGATAGGGGTAAACCGGTTCGATCCGTTGCAGCGGCATCAACATATCGCCGGCGCCAACACCGGCGCCTTGCTGCTGACCATGAAAGTTACCGCTCAGTACGGGAGCCGTGCTGGTCGCCACACCGGGGGCATAGACCTGCACAGCACTGAGGCTGGATACCAGATCCAGGCTAGGTTGCACCGAAGGCAGCGGCGCTGCAGCCGGCAACGGCATGGGAGTCGACGCCAGTGCGGCGGGAGGTTCCGGCAGGGGTTCCGGCTCTTGCGGCACCGGGCGCTCACGCACCTGCACCTCTGTCACTTCATTCTGCATGTTGATGACGATGGATTTTTGCTCACTCGCCACCTTCTCGCCTTGGGGCGGTTCAACCAGCGTGGCCATGAACAGCAGGATCCCCAGACTGAGGGCAATTCCCAGTCCCAGACTCATCAACTTGTATTTCATTTCGGTGCCACCGCCACGGCAATATTGGCAATGCCCGCCGCCTTGGCCTCATCCATCACCCGCACTACCTTGCCGTGCGGTACTCGCTCGTCGGCCTGGATCACCAGGCTGGCATCGGGCTGTTCCGCCAACAGGCGGGCAATACTGGCCTGTACCCGCTCCACGTCTATCTGCTTGCGGTCGAGGAAGATCTGACCCTGGGCACCTATCGCCAGCATGATGCTGGAGGATTTCTGCGCCTTGGCCTGACTGGCCTGGGGTCTGTGCACCTCGAGCCCGGCTTCACGCACAAAGGAGGTGGTGACAATAAAGAAGATCAGCATGATGAACACGATATCCAGCATGGGGGTCATATCGATCTGCACTTCGTCACGCTGACGTTTGGATTGCCGTCTCATTGCATTACCTTCTCTTCTCGCAGGCCGTCCCGGGTCTTGGCCAGCGCACGCTTGGCCTGGCTCTCGAGTCGGCTGAGTAACAAGACGCCGGAGAGGGCCACCACCATGCCTGCCATGGTGGGGATGGTGGCGCGAGAAATACCGCCCGCCATGCTCTCCGGGTTAAAGCGGTTGGCCGCGGCCAACGCATCGAATACGCCTATCATGCCGGTTACTGTACCGAGCAGGCCCAGCATGGGGCAGAGCACCACCAGGGTGCGGATGAAGATCAGATGACGGTTGAGCTCAAGCTCGGCCTGAGCCAGCCAGCGACCACGAATGGCCCTGGCATGCCAGCTGTGGCGCTCACTGCGCGCCTGCCAGCGGCCAAGCAGCTGTTGCTGCAAGGGGCCAAAGCCCAGATTGAGGTAGAGCAGCCGCTCGATCATCAGAATCCACATCAGCACCAGCAGGGCTAGAATGACCCAGAGCACGGGACCACCACGCCCCATGAAACTCTGCAACTGTTGCCAGATGTCGAGCATCATGCTGCCCGCTCCATCCCGTTGTTATTGCTCTCAGCGCGCTCGGCCAGGATGCCGGCGACTTGCTGCTCCAGCACATTGGAAAGCTCGGTGAAGCGGGACTGCAGCAGGCTGTGAGCCAGGATAAGTGGAATGGCAGCCACCAGACCCTGGACCGTGGTGATCAGCGCCATTGAGATGCCGCCCGCCATGATCTTGGGATCGCCGGTACCGAACTGGGTGATGGCCTGGAAGGTGCCGATCATGCCGGTCACAGTACCGAGCAGACCCAGCATGGGGGCGATGGCCGCGATCACCTTGACCATGCCGATGCCACGCTCCATGCGGGGCGTCTCCTGCAGGATGGCCTCATCCAGCCTCAGCTCGAGGGTTTCCATGCTCAGCTCGGGATGCTGCTCCGCGACCGTCAGCACCCGACCAAGGGCATTGTCGGCGTGATACTCGCCGCTCTTGAGCTGGCGACGCACCAGAGTCAGCTCGCGGGAGAGGCTCCACAATCGCACTGCGGCGATCCCCAGACCGATGGCGGCCAGCAGCACTATGATGGCGCCAACCTGGCCACCCTGTTGAACTTGCTGCCAGAAAGTAGGCGCCTGTGCCAGCATCTCCAGCAGGGTGCCGTGGGAAGGATCCAGCGGCAGAGTTTCTCCCTCCTGACCCTGATAGGCCGCAACCTCGGAGAGCACGCCACCTGGCAGACCCAGCACAGGGCTCAACCCCTCGGCAGTGGGCTGCAGGAAACCGTCACCACCAAACAGGGCAAAGCTGCCGACCCGGGTCAGCGGCTGCTCGCTGGCAGCGCCCTGGGCATCGAGCACCTTGCCGTCGAACTGGGCAATCCGGCCAGACTCGCGGATCTCTTGCAGCAGAGTCGCAGGCAACAGGGCGAGGGCAGCGCGATCCGGGACCTGCTTCTCCTGCGCCATGGCTTTCAACGGGGCGAGGCGATCGGGATATTGACCTTCTACCGCAGATTCGGCCAGCAGCTTGACCGCATCGCTGGCGCCCTGACGGGTCACGGCAAAAATGTCATTCATGTCACCGGAGACCTGCTCCCACTGACCGTTGAGCTCGACCAGCTGCTTTTCATTGCTGGCGAACTGGCTGGCCAGCTCCTTGCTCAGACGCTGCGCCTCGGCCAGTTTGGCGCGGGCACTGTTGAGCTCTTTGGAGACGGTCGCCAGATCCTTCTGAGCCTGCTGTTCGCGAGCCTGCTCCTGCTGCTGCCAGGCCTCATCGGCGACAGCCACATTGGCACCCAGGGAGAGGGCGATAACGAGGGGGAACCATTTCATGACTGAGCCTCCTGGCTACGGCTGACCGACAGGGGCACATGAAGCAATTGCGGGACTTTCTTGTCGGTGGCCATCTCCAGTGCATCGGCGATGGGGGAGAGCCACTGACTGTCGAGGGCTTGCCACTGCTTTGCTTCCGTAGACCAACGCCATGCCTGACTGCGATCGGCTGTCATGGCCAGCAGGGAGACACGGCCCAGCGCCAGCACGTCGACCCGGCGCTGCGCACCATCCAGCGCCAGCTCGGCGGAATAACTGTCCATCCGGCTGCCGTATTCGGCTTCAATCTGATAGGCCTGCAGCAGCTGACGGAATTTCTCCGCTTCGCTCACATCGGCTCTGGCCAACGTCGCTTTCAGCTGTTCAACCCGTGCCAGGCGATCTTCTTTGCGCAGCGGCAGATCATCTTGCACCAGCTGTTCCAGATGGGCTTGCATCTGCAGCATCAGCGGGATCAGGCCCTGCCGGGTCTCTTGCACCGCCTCCAGCTGCTGGCTCAACTTGCCCAGCTCATTCTGCTGATCGGCCACCAAAGACTGCATGTAGCGGTTGTAGGCTTCCAGATCACGCAGTTGCAGCTGCGCATTTTGCAGCTCCAGTCTGGCGGCAACGGCCGCATCGGCGGCTTTTTCCACACGCTGCTGGGAGACTTTCCCGGCGGCTATGCTGTTCTTCAGTGCAGGCGCGACCAGATCATCGGCGCTGGCAGCGAAGTGGACTGACAATGGCAACAAGGCCAAACCCCAAAACTTGTTCATGATATAAATCTTAACAATGATAACTATTCTCATTATCTCAAAGAGTGGGGTCAGTGGCAATCAGATGATTTTCTTGGCCTTCGGTGGAAAAAACAGGATAATTTTTAAGCAAGCACGGGAGTCACTGGCGTTGGTAGTCACAACACCAAATCAATAAATAAAAAATATCTTTTCGATCAATGTGATAGGGATCGAAAAAGGAGATGTACATGTTTAACGATGCGATCTGGGAACACATCGATCGATTCACCAAGGCCAAGAAGACCAGCGAGATCCAGCAGCAACTGGAGCGCTTCAGTCATCAAATGGGCTTTGATTACTTCCGTCTGCTGATTATTTTCCCCATCAGCATGCAGAAATCCCATGTGGCACTGTTCAACAACTGCCCCACCAGCTGGTTCGAAGCCTACAGCGAACGGCACTACCTGACCCAGGATCCAGTGGTATTCCTGGGCCTGAAGCAGACCCAGCCCATCTTTTGGAACAAGCTCGACTGCGACTCTCCCTGGCTACCCAGCGCCAGCCGGGAAGTCATGAATCTGGCAGCCGACTTCGGAGTGAGAAACGGCGTCTCCTTCCCGCTGCATACGCCGCAGGGGGAACACGGCATCCTCTCTTTCATCAGCAAGGAAAAATCCAATTCCGATCTGATGTTTGAAAACGTTCCCTTGCTGTCGTTCTGCGCCAGCTACATCTTCAATTCGGCGTTGCAGCTGATAAAGAGCAGACCGGATTTGATGAAGCACCTCACTGAGCTGTCGGATCGGGAGAAGGAGTGCCTGTTCTGGGCCAGTGAGGGCAAGACCTCCTGGGAGATCGCCACCATACTCGGCATCAGCGAGCGGACCGTGAACTTCCACCTCAACCAGGTCACCAACAAGACCGACTCGAAGAACCGCAACCAGGCGATCGCCAAGAGCATCTCCAGTGGCATCATAGTGCCTTCGCTGGACGACGTGACCATCACCAACCTGCGGCTGTCATAGCGGCCACCCCGCCAGATAGCCAAAAAAAAGAGCCGCAATGCGGCTCTTTTTTCATTTCAGACAACGGCTTATTCCACGGTTACGGATTTCGCCAGGTTGCGTGGCTGATCCACGTCCGTGCCCTTGATGAGGGCAACATGGTAGGAGAGCAGCTGCAACGGCACTGTGTAGACGATGGGGGCTATCATCTCTTCCACGTGGTTCAGGCTCATCACCCGCATGGTGGCATCGCTCTTGAAGCCGGCGTTCGCATCGGCGAACACGTAAAGGATACCGCCACGAGCACGGACCTCTTCCACGTTGGACTTGAGCTTCTCCAGCAGATCGTTGTTCGGCGCCACAACTATGATGGGCATCTCGGCATCGATCAGCGCCAGCGGGCCGTGCTTCAGTTCACCGGCGGCATAGGCTTCGGCATGGATGTAGGAGATCTCTTTGAGCTTGAGCGCCCCCTCCATCGCGATGGGGTACTGACTGCCACGGCCGAGGAACAGGCTGTGGTGCTTGTCGGCGAACTCTTCGGCCAGAGCCTCGATGTCCTTGGCCAGCGCCAGGCTCTCCTTGATGCGCAGTGGCAGTGCTTGCAGCGCCTTGACCAGCTCGGCCTCGGCTTCGGCGCTCAGGTTGCCACGGCAGTGACCAACGGAGGCCACCAGCATCAGCAGACCGGCCAACTGGGTGGTGAATGCCTTGGTGGAAGCCACGCCGATTTCGGCACCGGCACGGGTCATGAAGGCCAGATCCGATTCACGCACCAGAGAGGAACCCGGCACGTTGCAGATGGCCAGCGAGCTCATGTAGCCGGACTGCTTGGCCAGTCGCAGGGCGGCCAGGGTATCGGCGGTCTCGCCACTCTGGGACAGGGTCACCAGCAGGCTGTTGGGACGCACCACGGATTTGCGATAGCGGAACTCGGAGGCGATCTCCACGTCGCAGGAGACGCCAGCTATCTCTTCGAACCAGTAGCGAGCGACCATGCCCGAGTTGTAGGAAGTGCCGCAGGCGACAATCTGGACGTGCTCGACCTTGTCAAAAATGGCGCGGGCGCCGTTGCCGAACGACTCGACTACAACGTGATCCGAACCCAGACGGCCTTCCAGGGTATTGGTAATCGCTTTGGGCTGCTCGTAGATCTCCTTGAGCATGTAGTGACGGTATTCGCCCTTGTCACCGGCATCGTGAGAAAGTTCGGACTCCAGCTCCTCGCGCACCACGGCATCACCGTGAGTATCAAAGATATGCACATCGCGACGGGTCACCTCGGCCACATCACCCTCTTCCAGGAAGATGAAGCGACGGGTCACCGGCAGCAGCGCCATCTGGTCGGAGGCAATGAAGTTCTCGCCTATGCCACGGCCAATCACCAGCGGGGAGCCGGAGCGAGCCACGACCACGCGGCTGTCATCACGGCTGTCCATCACCACAGTGCCATAAGCACCGCGCAGCTGTTTCACCGCAATCTGCATGGCGGCCAGCAGGCTGTCGGCAGATTTCAGTTCGTGGTGCACCAGATGGGCGATCACTTCGGTGTCGGTGTCTGAGCTGAACACATAACCCAGCCCCTGCAGCTCGGCACGCAGCTCTTCGTGGTTCTCTATGATGCCGTTGTGTACAACAACGATATGCTCGGAGACGTGAGGATGGGCATTGCGCTCGGACGGCTCGCCATGGGTAGCCCAACGGGTATGGGCGATACCGGTTCCACCATGGACGGACTGCTCCTCCAGCGCCTTGGCCAGCTCGGCCACCTTGCCCAGACGGCGAACCCGCTGCAGCGGCTGGTTGGCGCTGAACACGGCCACACCGGCCGAGTCGTAGCCGCGATATTCCAGACGGCGCAGGCCTTCTACCAGGATTTCAGCCACATCACGTTGGGCGACGGCCCCGACGATGCCACACATACACTTCTCCTCAAGACGTAATAAACGGAAATTGATTTGGATGGTTCAGATAAAAATGTCAGCCAACAACCGGGGCGCAGATCAGCGTGATCCCCCTGGCTTGAATTTGTTCTCTGGCCGAGGTGGCCAGCCCTTCATCGGTCACCAGGGTATGGATGCTCGACCAGGGCAGCTCCAGATTGGGGATCTTGCGGCCAATCTTCTCCGACTCGACCATGACGATGACCTCCCGCGATACCTCGGCCATCACCCGGGACAGGCCCACCAGCTCGTTGAAGGTGGTGGTGCCCCGCTCCGGATCTATGCCATCGGCACCGATGAACAGCTGGTCAAAGTCATAGGAGCGCAGCACCTGCTCCGCCACCTGACCCTGAAAGGATTCAGAGTGGGGATCCCAGGTACCGCCGGTCATCAGCAGAGTGGGCTCGTTCTCCAGCTCGCGCAGGGCACCGGCCACATTGAGGGAGTTGGTCATGACGATGAGGCCGCGCTTGTTGCCAAGCATGGGGATCATGGCGCTGGTGGTGCTGCCGCTGTCGATGATGACGCGATTGTGATCGCGGATCCGTTCGGCGGCGGCACGGGCAATTGATAGCTTTCGTTTCGAAACTTGCTCCGGATTGCTGTCCACCACCATCTCGCTCGGCAGAGGCACGGCACCACCATAACGACGCAACAGCAGGCCACCGGTTTCCAGCACAGCGAGATCTTTTCGGATGGTCACTTCCGAGGTGGAGAAGTGCTTGGCGAGAGTATCGACACTCACTTCACCCTGCTCCTGCACCAGATTCACTATGGTGTGACGGCGCTGCTGAGTATTACGTTTGGTCATTATTAAGTTTCGATTCGAAAGAATTGCGAAATGTTAGCGCCTTTTTCGGAAAAGTAAAACAGCAAATAGGATCCGATTTGGTTCGATGCCAGAATGGGGCAGCTGATTTGCGACGAGGACGCCATGCAAAAAAAAGTCATCTGGCTGGTGGAAGATGAGGCCAGCATCGCCGACACCCTGATCTATGCGCTGCAAACCGATGGTTTCGAGGTGGAGTGGTTTCCCCTTGGCCAGACGCTGTTGACGCGACTGGAACAGACGCGACCCGATTTCCTGATCCTGGATGTGGGGCTGCCGGACATCAGCGGCTTCGAGTTGTGCAAGCAGGTACGAGGCCGCTGCGACACCCCCCTGATGTTTCTCACCGCCCGCAGCGAGGAGATAGACAGGCTGATAGGGCTGGAAATTGGCGCCGACGATTATGTGGCCAAGCCGTTCTCGCCACGGGAAGTGTGTGCCCGGGTACGAGTGATACTGCGCCGCAGCCAGCCGGCAGCCACCCAACCGAGCCAGTTGCTGGCACTGGATGAGGAGCGGGCACGCATCAGCTTTCACGGCCAACCGCTGGCCCTCACCCGTTACGAGTACCTGCTGCTCAAGACGCTGATGCAGGCACCTGGGCGGGTCTACTCTCGTCAGCAGTTAATGGATCTGGTGTGGAGCGAGGCGGAAGAGAGCCTGGATCGCACCGTCGACACCCACATCAAGACCATTCGCGCCAAGCTGCGGGAACGTGACGCTGACGCCAACCTGATCCTGACCCATCGCGGGCTGGGCTACAGCCTGGAACTGGCATGAGGATCGGCCTGCAGCAAGCATATGGTCTGGCGCCCGGATACAAACGGATAGAACTGGTATGAGAATAGGACTGCAACTGCTGTGCGGACTGGTGCTGATCTTCGCGCTGGCGGCTTGGTTTGTGCTGGAGATCTTCGTCGAGGAGATAAAACCCGGGGTGCGCAGCGCCACCGAAGATACCCTGGTTGACATGGCCCAGATGCTGGCACCGCTGGCACTGGACGATCTGCAGGAAGGGAAAATGGCCGATGGCAGGCTGGCCAGCGCCTTCGCCCGCCTCAACCAGAGCCCCATCAATGCCCTGATCGACGGGCACCTCAAGCAACAGGCTGAATATCGCATCTATGTGACCGACGCTAAGGGCAAGGTGGTCTATGACTCGGACGGGGTGGATCTGGGCAAGGACTATTCGCGCTGGAACGACGTCTACCGTACCCTGCGTGGCCAGTACGGGGCTCGCAGTACCCGCAGCGATCCGGATGATCCCGCCAGCTCCGTCATGCACGTGGCCGCGCCGCTGCGTGAGGGGGGGGACATACTGGGCTCCCTCACGGTCGCCAAACCCAACCGCACTCTGATGCCAATGATAGAGCGCAGCGAACACCAGCTATTGCAGGCGGCAGCCATGCTGTTGCTCATCTCGCTGCTGATCGGCGCCCTGCTGGCATGGTGGCTCAACCGCGCCATCGGCAAGCTGGTGCACTACGCCGATGCGGTCAGTCACAACCAGCCTGCCACTCTGCCGGGACTCCACAGCCCGGAGCTGGAGCGACTCGGTCGTTCCCTCGAAACCATGCGCCGTCAGCTCGATGGAAAGGCCTATATCGAATCCTATGTACACAGCCTGACCCACGAGCTCAAAAGCCCGCTGGCCGCCATTCGCGGGGCTGGAGAGCTGCTGGCCGAAGCGCCCCCCCCCGAGGTGGCTCGACGTTTCATCGGCAACATCAATCTGGAAACAGCCCGCATGCAGCAGTTGATAGAACGCATGCTGCAACTGGCCAAGCTGGAATCGGGGCAGGGGCTGGATCGCCAGGCAACCGAACCAGCCAGACTGGGCAAGCGGGTACTTGATGCCCGCCAGATCATAGCCCAGCGTCGTCAGGTAACCCTGGTGGCCGAACTGGCCGACGCCTCAAAGCAGAAGTGGGATCCCCTGCTGGTAGAGCAGGCCCTCGGCAACCTGCTGGACAACGCCCTCGACTTCTCCCCTGCCGGCAGCACTGTCAGATTGACCGGCGAGATGCATGCAGACGGCTATCGCTTTCAGGTACGGGATCAGGGCCCCGGCATTCCGGACTATGCCCTGCCACGCATCTTCGAGCGTTTCTACTCCCTGCCCAGACCCGACAAGGGCAAGAGCAGCGGTCTGGGGCTCAGCTTTGCCACAGAAGTGGCACGCCAGCATGGCGGTCGGCTGCACCTCTGCAACCAGCCAGAAGGTGGCGTGCTGGCCGAACTCTGGCTGCCAGCCGGCTGACACTTCACATTGGGCACATAAAGTGGAGCTATGCTGCCGCCTCCCGGCCCTTTGTCCCATTCTCCAAGGAGACCCCATGTCCCGGATCCTGTTACCCGGCCTGCTCGCAGCAGGCCTAATATTCTCACTGCCAGCCAGCGCGGCCTCCGGCTGCATGCTGTTTGCCGATGGCACAGGCAAGCCCATCAGCAGCCAAGGGGATTGCTCCAGCCAGTTGCCACCCGCCTCCACCTTCAAGATACCACTGGCGCTGATGGGCTATGACAGCGGCTTCCTGGTGGATGAAAATCTGCCCGCTCTGCCATTCAAACCCGGCGACGATGACTGGTTGCCCGCCTGGCGCGAGACCACTACCCCGAGCCGCTGGCTCACCTACTCTGTGGTCTGGTACTCCCAGCGTCTCACGGAGTGGCTGGGGATGGAGCGCTTCCAGCAGTATGTCGACCGCTTCGACTACGGCAACCGTGATCTTGCGGGCAATCCCGGCAAGCACGATGGTCTGACCCAGGCCTGGCTCAGTTCGAGCCTCGCCATCAGCCCTCAGGAGCAGGCCCGCTTCCTCGGCAAGATGGTGAGCGGCAAGCTGCCGGTCTCCGCACAGACACTGCAGCACACGGCCAATATCCTGCGCCAGCCCGACATCGATGGCTGGCAGATCCACGGCAAGACCGGCATGGGCTACCCCAAGCTGCTGGATGGCACCCTCAATCGGGATCAGCAGATCGGCTGGTTCGTCGGCTGGGCCAGCAAACCGGGCAAGCAGCTCATCTTTGTCCACACTGTCGTGCAAAAGCCCGGCAAGCAATTCGCCTCGCTCAAGGCGAAGGAAGAGGTGTTTGCCGCCCTGCCTGACCAGCTGAAGAAGCTGTGATCCCAGAACCGGCGCAAGGCGCCGGTTTTTTATCACCCTTCACTCCCGCTTCACACGGCCCCATCTCCTCTTCACCCAAGCCCGGCACACTTGTTCCCGTCAACAAGGAGACGTGTCATGGTCAAACAGATATTCACCCACAAGATCTTTCTGCTGCTGTTGCTCAGCCTGCTGCTGATGGTGCCGGTGCAATCCATCATGGAGCTGAACCGGGAGCGTCAGGCCTATCGCAGTCAGGCCATCCACAGCATCATGGCCAGCAGCAGCGGACCGCAGCGGCTGCTCGGGCCGGTCGTGGTGCAGCCTTACACCCGCACCGTCATCATGGAGCAGGATGGCAAGCGCTTCGAACGCAAGCTGCAGCTCTACCGCTACCTGCTGCCGGAACAGCTGGATGTGCGGGCCAGCATGGAAGTGACCCCCCGCAAGCTCGGCATCTATCAGGCCCAGGTCTACCAGACCCGGATCTCCCTCTCCGGGCATCTGCCAACCCGGCTGGAAGGCAAGACGCTGGTATCCGGTGATCCCGATCTGAGCGTCGATGGCGCCGATCCGGCATTGGTGGCGGGCAAACCCTATCTGAGCCTGGTGCTGTCCGATGCCCGCGGTATCAACAGCGTCCCCGAACTGCAATTGGGGGAAGCGCGCATTCCGTTTGCCCCTGGTGCCCGGCTGGGTGACGGTCTGGCCGGTATCCATGCCCCCCTCGATACCTTGCCGGACGACAATGGCGTCTTCCATATCGAACTGAATCTGCAGGGCATGAACACCCTCGAAGTCGTGCCGCTCGGCCAGGACAGCAAGCTTCACCTCAGTAGCAACTGGCCTCACCCCAATTTCATCGGCGACTTTCTCCCCGGCAACCGGACCTTGGATCAGCAAGGTTTCGAGGCCAGCTGGCAGACCAGCTGGTTTGCCACCGACATGGAGACCCGCTTCAATCGCATGATGAAGGGAGTCAGCGGCGATCTGCCCGCCTTCAGCGTCAGCCTGGTGCAGACGGTGGATCACTATCAGCTGAACGAGCGGGCGGCCAAGTATGCACTGCTGTTTATCGGCCTCACCTTCATCAGCTTCTTCATGTTCGAACTGCTCAAGGGGTTGCGGGTACACCCGATCCAGTACGCTCTGGTGGGCATGGGGCTGGCGATCTTCTATCTGGTGCTGCTGGCACTGACCGAGCACCTGGGCTTTGGCTGGGCGTATCTCATCGCCAGTCTCGCCAGCGTGCTGCTCAACGGTTTTTACCTTAGCCATGTGCTGGGCGGGCCTAAACAGGGGCTCGGCTTCGCGGCCTTGCTGGGGCTGGTTTACGCCATACTGTTCGGCCTGTTGCAAGCAGAAGAGATAGCCCTGCTGCTCGGCGCCCTGCTGCTGTTCGCCATACTGGCACTGGTCATGATGCTGACCCGCAAGCTGGACTGGTATCGCGTGATGGGCAACAACTCACCACCCCGTGAACCATAAGGGATCTGCCGGAAACAAAACCGGCGCCATCAGGCGCCGGTTGCATTTTATTGATCGGGTATCACTTCTTCTTGACCGGACGGGCCCAATTCTTGATGTGGCGCTGGGGCACACGGGTGATGACCAGCTCGTTCTCGGCCACATCCTTGGTGATGGTTGAACCGGCCCCCAGGGTAGCGCCCTTGCCGATGCGCACCGGCGCTACCAGCTGGGTATCGGAGCCAACAAACACATCATCCTCTATGATGGTCTGGAACTTGTTCACACCGTCGTAGTTGCAGGTGATGGTGCCGGCACCGATATTCACCTTGGCACCCACCTCGGCATCCCCCAGATAAGTGAGGTGACCACACTTGGAACCGACCCCGAGACGGGATTTCTTCATCTCGACGAAGTTGCCGACGTGGGCATCCTGCTCCAGCACGGCGCCAGGACGCAGACGGGCAAACGGGCCGACGGAACACAGATCCGCCACCTGAGCCCCTTCGATGATGGAGTAAGGTTTCACATCGGTATGATCGCCGATGACGCAATCCTTCAGCACGCTGCCAGCCCCGATGCGTACGTGGTTGCCGAGCGTCACCTTGCCTTCGATGATGACGTTGACGTCGATCACCACCTCTTCACCGATCTCGAGCGACCCACGCAGATCGAAACGAGCGGGGTCGAGCAGGGTCGCACCTGCGATCATCAGCTTCTCGGCCTGCATCTTCTGGTAGCTGCGCTCGAGCGCTGCCAGCTGAACCCGGTTGTTGGCGCCTTCCACTTCCATGGCGCTGTCAGGATGGACGGCGGCGATGGGGCAACCATCGGCATGAGCCATGGCGATCACGTCGGTCAGGTAGAGTTCGCCCTGAGCATTATTGTTGTCCAAGCGCGACAACCAGCCACGCAAGTCGGCGCCGTTGGCCACCAGTACACCCGTATTCACTTCACGGATGGTCAGCTGCTCGGCATTGGCATCCTTCTGCTCGACAATACCGACCACCTGGCCGTTTTCCCGCACGATACGACCGTAGCCAGTGGGGTTGTCCAGTACCACTGTCAGCAGCGCCATGCCCTTGTCGGCCTTGGCGGCCAGCAGCCGTTGCAGTGTCTCGGGCTGGATCAGCGGGGTATCGCCGTAGAGCACCAGCACGTCATCTTCATCTTTCCAGAACGGGATCGCCTGGGCGACGGCATGGCCGGTACCCAGTTGCTGCGCCTGCAGCACCCAGTTCAGGTCGGGCGCCAGGATCCGCTCCTTCAACAGCTCGGCACCGTGGCCATACACCAGATGCAACTGCTCGGCACCGACCTGACGGGCGGTGTCGATCACATGGGAAACCATGGGTTTATTGGCTACCGGATGCAGCACTTTGGGCAGGACAGAGCGCATGCGAGTACCTTTACCCGCAGCCAGGATCACGACGTTGAGGGACATAATTCGACCTTTGGAACATGAAAAAATACTCGGCGGAGTCTATCCAACGAGCAAAAAAAAAGCGACCAGAAGGTCGCTTTTTACATCACCGCAATTAACGGTAATTCTTTTTGACGATATCGATAACCCGCAGTTGGGCCATCGCCTTGGCCAGCTCGGTGGCGGCCTGGGCGTAGTCGATATCACCATGGGAGCTGTGGATCCGCGCTTCGGCCGCACGTTTGGCTTCCAGGGCTTTCGCCTCATCCAAATCCTTGGCACGAATCGCAGTGTCCGCCAGTACGGTCACAGATTCGGGTTGTACTTCCAGCATACCGCCGGAGATGTACAGCACCTCTTCCGCTCCATTCTGCTTCACCAGACGGACCAGGCCCGGCTTGATGGCAGTCAACAACGGAGCATGACCGTGACGGAGACCCAGCTCACCCTCGAGGCCTGATACCTGAGCAGATTGCACGCGACCGGAAAACAGTTTCCCTTCGGCGCTCACCACATCCAGGTGAAAGGAGATCATCTCAGCCATGGGCCCTCCTATCGAGGCTTACAGTTTCTTGGATTTCTCGACGACTTCGTCGATGCTGCCAACCATGTAAAACGCCTGCTCAGGCAGATCGTCATACTCGCCTTTCAGGATGCCCTGGAAACCACGGATGGTCTCTTTCAGCGGCACGTATTTGCCCGGAGAACCGGTAAACACTTCTGCCACGAAGAACGGCTGGGACAAGAAACGCTCTATCTTACGGGCTCGGGCTACGGTCAGTTTGTCTTCTTCTGACAGTTCATCCATACCCAGGATGGCGATGATGTCCTTCAGCTCTTTGTAACGCTGCAGCACTGTCTGAACGCCACGAGCAGTCTCGTAGTGCTCTTTGCCAACGACCAGCGGATCCAGCTGACGGGAGGTGGAGTCCAGCGGGTCAACGGCCGGGTAGATACCCAGTGCCGCGATCTGACGGGACAGAACGACAGTGGCGTCCAGGTGGGCGAAGGTGGTCGCCGGAGACGGGTCGGTCAAGTCATCCGCAGGCACGTAAACGGCCTGGACTGACGTGATGGAACCGGTCCGGGTGGAGGTGATGCGCTCTTGCAGAACACCCATCTCCTCGGCCAGGGTCGGCTGGTAACCTACTGCAGACGGCATACGGCCCAGCAGTGCGGATACCTCGGTGCCCGCGAGCGTGTAACGGTAGATGTTGTCCACGAAGAACAGCACGTCACGACCTTCGTCACGGAACTTCTCGGCCATGGTCAGGCCGGTCAGTGCTACGCGCAGACGGTTTCCAGGCGGCTCGTTCATCTGACCGTAAACCAGAGATACTTTGTCCAGTACGTTGGACTCCATCATCTCGTGGTAGAAGTCGTTACCCTCACGGGTACGCTCACCCACACCGGCGAACACGGAATAACCGCTGTGCTCGATGGCGATGTTACGGATCAGCTCCATCATGTTGACGGTTTTGCCTACACCGGCACCACCGAACAGACCGACTTTACCACCCTTGGCGAACGGACATACCAGGTCGATAACCTTGATGCCGGTCTCCAGCAGGTCGTTGCTGTTGGACTGATCTTCGTAGCTGGGGGCCGCGCGGTGGATGGACCAACGCTCTTCCTCACCGATCGGACCTTTTTCGTCGATCGGCTCACCCAGTACGTTCATGATCCGACCCAGAGTCGATACACCGACCGGCACCTGGATGGATTTACCGCTATTCATTACTTCCAACCCACGACGCAGACCGTCGGAGGAGCCCATGGTGATGCAACGAACGACGCCGCCACCGATCTGTTGCTGAACTTCCAGCACCAGACCCTGACCTTGACCTTCGCTGACGACCTTGACTGCGTCGTACACCTGGGGCACGGCATCCTGCGGGAACTCGATGTCCACCACAGCGCCGATGATTTGGACGATGAAACCGTTACTCATGTCAAATCCTCTAAACCTTTGATAACCCTTGCCTTACACCGCAGCAGCACCGGATACGATCTCTGTCAGTTCCTGGGTAATACTGGCCTGACGGGCCTTGTTGTACACCAGTTGCAGGTCGTTAATCAGGTTGCCGGCGTTGTCAGTCGCGGCTTGCATGGCAACCATTCGGGCTGCCTGTTCACTTGCCAAGTTTTCTACCACCCCCTGGTATACCTGGGATTCGACATAGCGAATCAGCAGGGTGTCCAGCAGTTGCTTGGGATCCGGCTCATAGATGTAATCCCAGTGGTGTTTCTTGGCGAGCTTGCTGTCTTCAGTTACGGGCAAAGGCAGCAGTTGATCGACCCGTGGTTGCTGCACCATGGTGTTCACGAATTTGTTGTACACCAGATACAGCCTGTCAATCTCACCGTTGTCGTAAGCCTTCAGCATGACCTTGACTGAACCAATCAGGTCATTGACGCTCGGGTTGTCACCCAGTCCTGCGACATGAGCTTGCACCTTGGCGCCGTGCCGTTCAAAGAAGCTGGAGGCCTTGTTGCCGATCAGAGCCAGGTCAACCTTGGCACCTTTCACGCTCCATTGCTTCATATCATTGAGGGCAGCCTTGAACAGGTTGATGTTCAAACCGCCACACAGGCCACGGTCGGTGGAGACGACTATGTAACCCACTCGCTTGACCTCACGTTCCATGAGGTAGGGGTGCTTGTATTCCAAGTTCCCCTGGGCGATATGGCCGATCACCTTGCGCATGGTTTCAGCGTACGGACGGCTGGCAGACATGCGTTCCTGCGCACGGCGCATTTTGCTTGCTGCCACCATTTCCATAGCGCCGGTGATCTTCTGAGTGTTTTTCACACTCCCGATCTTGTTACGTATCTCTTTTGCGCCGGCCATCTCTTACTCTCCATCAGGTGGCAGCTCGCGCTGCCACACACGCTTACCAGGTCTGGGTTGCCTTGAAGTCATCCAGCAACGCAGTCAGCTTGCCAACGATCGCGTCGTTGTAATCTGCTTTGGCATTGATTTCAGCCATCAGCTCAGCATGCTGGGTATTGGCGTAAGAGAGCAGAGCGGCTTCGAAGTCGACAATCTTGTTCAGTTCGACATCGGAGAGATAGCCTTTCTCGGCGGCGAACAGCACCAGCGACTGCTGGGCCACGCTCATCGGAGAGTATTGCTTCTGCTTCATCAGCTCGGTCACTTTCACACCGTGATCCAGCTGCTTGCGAGTTGCCTCGTCCAGATCAGAAGAGAACTGGGCGAATGCCGCCAGCTCGCGATACTGGGCCAGTGCGGTACGGATACCACCGGACAGCTTCTTGACGATCTTGGTCTGAGCAGCACCGCCCACACGGGATACGGAGATACCCGGGTCAACCGCCGGACGAATACCGGAGTTGAACAGCTGTGAAGTCAGGAAGATCTGACCATCGGTGATGGAAATCACGTTGGTCGGTACGAATGCAGACACGTCACCAGCCTGGGTTTCGATGATCGGCAGCGCGGTCAGAGAACCGGTCTGGCCTTTCACAGCACCATTGGTGAACTTCTCTACGTACTCGGCGTTGACGCGAGCAGCACGCTCCAGCAGACGGGAGTGCAGATAGAAAACGTCACCCGGGTAGGCTTCACGTCCTGGCGGACGGCGCAGCAGCAGGGAGATCTGGCGATAAGCTACGGCCTGCTTGGACAGGTCATCATAGATGATCAGCGCGTCTTCACCGCGGTCACGGAAGTACTCACCCATGGAGCAACCGGCATACGGAGCCAGGTATTGCAGGGCGGCAGCTTCGGACGCAGAGGCAACCACCACTATGGTGTTGGCCAGGGCGCCGTGCTCTTCCAGCTTGCGTACCACGTTGGCGATGGTGGAGGCCTTCTGGCCAATCGCAACGTAAACACACTTAATACCAGAGTCTTTCTGGTTGATGATGGTATCGATCGCGATGGCGGTCTTGCCCACCTGACGGTCACCGATGATCAGCTCACGCTGGCCACGACCGATAGGGATCATGGCATCGATGGCTTTCAGACCGGTCTGAACCGGCTGGTCAACGGACTTGCGCTCGATAACGCCCGGGGCGATCACTTCGATCGGCGAGAAGCCGTCGTTTTCGACCGGACCTTTACCGTCGATCGGCTGACCCAGGGTGTTCAGCACCCGGCCCAACAGACCACGACCTACCGGCACTTCCAGAATACGGCCAGTGCCTTTTACTTTCATTCCTTCTGACAGACCGTCATAGGAACCCATGATCACAGCACCAACGGAGTCACGCTCCAGGTTCAATGCCAGAGCGAAGCGGTTGCCCGGCAGCTCGATCATCTCACCTTGCATGGCATCGGCCAGGCCGTGAATACGAATGATACCGTCGCTCACAGAGACGATGGTACCTTCGTTACGCGCTTCACTTTTGACATCAAACTGCGCGATGCGCTGCTTGATAAGCTCGGCGATTTCAGTGGAATTCAGTTGCATGCTCTAATACCCCAATCAAGATTGCAGCGCGTCGGCCATGCGATCCAGCTTACCGCGGACAGAGCCGTCGATAACCAGATCTCCGGCCTTGATGAGCACCCCGGCCATCAAGGACGCATCCATGCTGCAATTCAGCTTCACTTTGCGCGCGAGACGTTTTTCCAGAGAAGCCTGAATATTGGCTTTCTGCTGGTCGGTCAGTTCGATCGCCGAAATCACGTCAGCCTGAACTTCTTTATCCAGTTCAGCCTTGAACGCGACAAATTCAGCAAGGACCGCCGGCAGCACACCCAAGCGACCATTCTCAGCCATTACCCGGATCAGGTTCTGGCCATGCTCGTCGAGTTGCTCACCGCAGACGCCCACAAACAGGTTTGCGAGCTCTTCGGCAGCCACAGAGCCGTGTACCAGGTTGTGAATGGTCTCGTTCTCCGCTACTTGTGCAGCGAAGCCGAGCATCCCCAGCCACTGGTCAACCGCCTTGTGCTCAACGGCAAACTCGAAAGCAGCCTTGGCGTAGGGGCGAGCGATTGTAGTCAGTTCAGACATAGCCCCGTTCCCGTTACAGTTCTGCTACCAGTTTGTCGACGATGTCGCTGTTGGCAGCCTGGTCGATGTGGCGCGCCAGGATCTTCTCTGCGCCCGCAATGGCAAGAGCAGCAACCTGCTTGCGCAGTTCTTCTTTGGCGCGATGACGTTCAGCGTCGATCTCGGCACGGCCCTGAGCCAGGATTTTTTCCCGCTCAGTGTGTGCTCCAACAGCCGCCTCATCAATGATCTGGGCTTTACGTTTGTTAGCCTGTTCAATGATTTGTGCGGCCTGGAGCTTGGCTTCTTTCAGCTGATCGGTGGCGTTGGCCTTGGCCAAATCCAGATCTTTCTTGGCGCGTTCTGCGGAAGAGAGACCATCAGCGATAGCTTTCTGACGAGCCTCGATGGCTGCCATCAGGGGCGGCCATACAAACTTCATGCAGCACCAGACAAAAATGATGAAAGCAAGTGTCTGACCGAGGAGGGTGGCATTGATACTCACAACCAAGACCTCTCTATATGAAATTTAAAAAGAAAGTGATAACAACAGCATCACTTATCAGGCTGCAACCCCGAAAATCAGGTACAGAGCCATACCGACCACGATCATCGGGATTGCGTCGACCAGACCCATTACGATGAAGAAGTTGGTACGCAGGATAGGCATCAGGTCAGGCTGACGAGCAGCACCTTCCAGGAACTTGCCACCCAGCAGAGAGATACCGATAGCGGCACCGACAGCGGCCATACCCAGCATGATTGCAGCGGCGAAGTAAATCATTTCCATCTTTATATTCTCCAAACAGAGCTAGTAAACGTAACAGGATTAATGGTCTTCACTGGCCATCGACAAATAGACAATGGTCAACACCATGAAGATAAAGGCTTGCAGAGTAATTACCAGAATGTGGAACAGCGCCCAAGGCACGCTAAGCAGCCATTGGGACCACCACGGTAGCAGACCGGCGATCAGGATAAATACCAGTTCACCGGCATACATGTTACCGAACAGACGCAGACCCAGAGAGATGGGTTTGGACAGCAGGGTAACCAACTCCAACGCGAGGTTAACAGGGATCAATGCCCAGTGATTGAAAGGGTTGAGGGTCAACTCTTTCACAAAGCCCGAGACACCTTTCATCTTGATACTGTAAATGATGATTAAGGCGAAGACTCCCAGAGCCATGGACATGGTGATGTTAACATCGGCGGAAGGAACTACTCGCAAGTAGGGGATGCCCAGCACTTGTGCCGTGTAGGGCAGGTAGTCAACCGGGATGAGGTCCATCAGGTTCATCAGGAAAACCCAGATGAACACGGTCAGCGCCAGCGGAGCGATCAGCTTGCTCTTACCGTGGAAGATACCCTTGACGGTGTCATCCACAAACTCGACAACCATTTCTACAAAACACTGAAGCTTGCCCGGAACACCGCTGGTCGCAGTCGCGGCCACCTTGCGGAATATCCAGATAAACAGAGCGCCGAGGATAACGGAAAATATCATGGAGTCGATATTTACCGTCCAGAACCCCGAACCCACTTGCAGATGGTGCAGGTGGTGGGAGATGTATCCCTGAGTAGTCAGGGCTTCTCCGGTTGCAGCCATGAGTTTTCCTAGTAGCGGTTATTGAGAACGATCGTGATGACCCATTGGAAAAACAGGGAGAGCGCATAAGTGACATAAAGGGGGAGATGTTCCACCTCGACGTACAGGAGCACTGTCACGAAGAGTGCGACAGTACTTACCAGCTTGATCCCTGCTCCAACACAAAAATCCCACAACACCCAGCCCGCACTCCCGGGGCCAAGCTTCCGGCTCAACGTAAACAGACTGAACAGGAGTTGTGGAATCAGATATACGCCTCCCCCATAGAGGGATGCGTATCCGGCCGGAACACCTCTTAGATGAGCCCAAGTGGCACTCACAGCCAGGATCAGGGTAAGTTGGCAAGCAAGTATAGCCAAGGCCAGTGTCAAACCTTTCCAGGCTAATTTCTGCTCCACCAAATGCCCCCTGAACATTACAGAACTGTAAAAATCGACATGTTGGCACGCACGAATTTACAGCCCCAAAAGCCGGTCAAATTATACCCTTGAAGGCGGTGATTGCAATATGACAAAAACCCTTAATTTTTGCGGCTTTCCGCACAGAATTAAGGTTATGTTCATATCAAAAGGAATGGATGTTTTATTACTACAAAAAGCGTAAAAATCACGATTCCGACAGGCCAAAATAGCCCAAAATACGGTCCAAGTCGGTTAAATCCCCGTAACTTATTACTAACTTTCCGCTATCTTGCTTGCCAACCTGTAACTGAACCTGGTTGCCAATTTTTTCCGACAGCTGGCGCTCGAGATAACCAAACTGTGGATCGCGCACGGGTTCAACCTTGGCTTTTGCCGGTTCCAGCGCTTTTTGCACCAGTTTCTCGGTATCTCGCACTGTCAGCCCCTTCTGCGCGACCAGCTTGGCCAGTTCGGACTGGGCCTGACCACTCAGGGCCAGCAGGGCACGGGCGTGGCCCATGTCGAGATCGCCGTGCTCGACGAAGCGCTTCACGTCATCGTTGAGCTGGTTGAGGCGCAACAGGTTGGTGACTGTGGTGCGGGACTTGCCCACCGCCTCGGCCACCTGCTGGTGGGTCAGTTCGAACTCGGTCAGCAGCCGCTGCAGGGCAACCGCCTCCTCAATGGCATTGAGATCTTCGCGCTGGATGTTCTCGATCAGTGCGATGGCGACGGCGGCCTCGTCAGGCACATCCTTGACGATGCAGGGCACAACGTCGAGGCGGGCCAGTTGGGAAGCTCGCCAGCGCCGCTCACCGGCAATGATTTCGAAGGATTGCTCGCCGAGGGGGCGCACCACGATCGGCTGGATCACGCCCTGGGCGCGAATGGAATTGGCCAGATCTTCCAGCGCATCCTGCGACATATCCTTGCGCGGCTGGTACTTGCCGGACTGCAGCCACTCCACCGGCAGCCTGCGCAGTTCCCCCTGATTGGTGGGGGCCATGGCCTCTTCGGTACGCTGGTCGCTCATCACCTGTTTCTGGCGCGCGGCAGTGCTGGTGCTGAGCAGGGCGTCCAGCCCCTTGCCCAGCCCACGTTTTTTCGGCGTCATATGCTCTCTCGGTCTGCGATGGTCACCGGACGTTCCTGCTCCTGGCGGCGCAGCATTTCGCCCGCCAGCGCCAGATAGGCCTTGGCGCCCACCGATGATTTGTCATAGTGCATGGCCGGGGCTCCGAAACTCGGGGCCTCCGCCAGTCTTACGTTGCGGGGGATGATGGTGCGATAGACCTTGTCCCCGAAATGCTGTTTCAGCTGATCGGACACATCATTGGCCAGCCGGTTGCGGTGATCGAACATGGTGCGCAGCACCCCTTCGATCTTCAGCTCCGGATTGACCACGGCTGCCAGCTTGCTGATGGTGTCCACCAGAGCGGTGAGCCCTTCCAGTGCATAGTATTCGCACTGCATGGGCACCAGTACGGAATCGGCGGCGGCCATGGCGTTCACGGTCAGCATGTTGAGAGAAGGCGGGCAGTCGATGAAGATGTAGTCGTATTTGTCCCGTACCGAGGCAATGGCGTTGCGCAGTCGGATCTCGCGGGCGAAGAATTCCATCAGACGGATTTCGGCCGCGGTCACGTCGGCATTGGCGGCGATCAGGTGATAGCCCCCCGAGGTTTCGGGGATGATCACTTCAGCGATGGGGGCATCTTCGATCAGCAGCTCGTAGGCGGTGCGCTCGACTTCGTATTTGTCGACGCCGCTGCCCATGGTGGCATTGCCCTGGGGATCCAGATCGATCACCAGCACCTTGCGCCGGGTAGCGGCCAGGGAGGCGGCCAGATTCACACAGGTGGTGGTTTTACCCACTCCACCCTTCTGGTTGGCTATGGCGATGACTTTTCCCACACTATCCCCTAAATGAAACTGCGACCCTATTCGGGCTGGATATGTTTGAATTCCAGCAGATGACGTTCGCCTTCCAGTTCCGGTACCCGCAATTCATGACAGGCTACCAGATGGATATTGGCAGGCAACTGGGCCAGCTCCTGCTCGGGATATTGCCCCTTGAGCGCCAGGAAGCTGCCCTGTTCGGACGGCAGATGGTGACACCAGCTCAGCATGTCCTCTAGCGAGGCAAAAGCCCGACTAAGCACACAATCAAACCCCACATCAGGCTGATACTCTTCCACCCGGGATTTGACTGGCGTCACATTGGTCAGGCCCAGCTCCTGGATCACCTGGCGGATAAAGTTGATCCGCTTGCCCAGACTGTCGAGCAGCACGAACTGCTTGTCAGGATTGATGATGGCCAGTGGCAAGCCAGGCAGCCCAGGACCTGTCCCCACATCGATGAAGCGCTCACCGTGCAGGTGAGCGCTCACCACCAGGCTGTCGAGGATATGCTTGACCAGCATGGCGTCGGGATCACGCACCGAGGTGAGATTGTAAGCCTTGTTCCACTTGTGCAGCAACTCGACAAGCTGAACCAACTGGGTCTTTTGGGTATCGGTGATAACAATACCGGCCTGCATGAGCAGGCCGTTCAATCTTTGCAGCATGAAGATCCTCAGGCGGTTTTACGCAGCAGGCCGTGTTTTTTCAGGTGAACCAGCAGGATGGAGATGGCCGCCGGTGTGATACCGGAGATGCGGGAAGCCTGACCAATGGTCTCGGGCTTGGCATCGTTGAGCTTGGCGATCACCTCGTTGGAGAGACCGTTGACGTCGCGGTAGTTCATGTCCAGCGGCAAGAGCGTGTTCTCATTGCGCAACTGCTTCTCCACCTCGTCGTACTGACGCTCGATATAACCGGCGTACTTGATCTGGATCTCCACCTGATCGGCGGCGGCGTGATCGCTCAGCGCCGGGCCAACCCCTTCGATGGCCATCAGCGCATCGTAGGTCACTTCGGGGCGACGCAGCAGCTCTTCCAGATTCTGCTCACGGGTCAGCGGTGTGTTGACCAGGGCGTTGACCGCTTCCAGTGACGGATGTTGCGGGTGGATCCAGGTCGAACGCATGCGCTGACGCTCCAGCTCCACCTGTTCCATCTTGATATTGAACTTGCCCCAGCGCTCGTCATCCACCAGACCCAGCTCGCGGCCAATGGCGGTCAGGCGCAGGTCGGCGTTGTCTTCCCGCAGCAGCAGGCGATATTCGGCGCGGCTGGTGAACATGCGGTAAGGCTCGCGGGTCCCCAGAGTGGAGAGATCGTCCATCATCACGCCCATGTAGGCCTGATCCCGGCGGGGATGCCAGGGATCCTTGCCCTGGGCACGCAGACCGGCATTCAAACCGGCCATCAGGCCCTGGGCCGCGGCTTCTTCGTAGCCAGTAGTACCGTTGATCTGGCCAGCGAAGAACAGGTTGCCGATGCACTTGCTCTCCATGTTGGCCTTGAGATCCCGGGGATCGAAGAAGTCATATTCGATGGCATAGCCTGGGCGGGTGATGTGGGCATTTTCGAAACCACGAATGGAACGCACTATCTGCACCTGCACATCGAATGGCAGGCTGGTGGAGATCCCGTTCGGGTAGAGTTCGTGGGTAGTCAGGCCTTCCGGCTCGACAAAAATCTGGTGGGCAGTCTTGTCCGCGAAGC
Organism: Aeromonas salmonicida; assembly: GCF_028355655.1. Taxonomy (NCBI): domain Bacteria; kingdom Pseudomonadati; phylum Pseudomonadota; class Gammaproteobacteria; order Aeromonadales; family Aeromonadaceae; genus Aeromonas; species Aeromonas salmonicida. Next base: position 4,829,207 of record NZ_CP110645.1, read on the forward strand.
GAGTGATCTTGTCCTCGATCGACGGGCAGTAACGGGGGCCAATTCCTTCGATCACCCCGGCGTACATGGGGCTGCGATCCAGGTTGTTGCGGATCACATCGTGGGTACGCTCGTTGGTATGGGTGACGTAGCAGGGCACCTGGCGTGGGTGCTGGCTGGCATCGCCGATAAACGAGAAGACAGGGCGCGGATCATCGCCGTACTGCGCCTGCATCACGGAGAGATCGACGCTGCGGGCGTCGATCCGTGGCGGCGTCCCGGTTTTGAGACGATCGATGCGCAGCGGCATCTCGCGCAGCCGCTGAGCCAGGGCGATCGAGGGAGGATCCCCGGCGCGGCCGCCCTTGTAGTTTTCCATCCCGATGTGGATCAAGCCGTTCAGGAAGGTCCCAACCGTCAGCACGACGGTCTTGCCACTGATGCGGATCCCGCTCTGGGTAACGACACCGGCAACACGATCCCCGTCCATGATCAGATCATCACAGGCCTGCTGGAAGATCTTCAGGTTGGGATAGTTCTCCAGCATCTGGCGAACAACGGCTTTGTAGAGCAGTCGATCCGCCTGAGCACGGGTAGCTCGTACCGCTGGTCCCTTGGAGGAGTTGAGGGTACGGAACTGGATCCCGGCAAGATCTGTGGCTCGCGCCATGATCCCACCGAGGGCGTCAACTTCCTTGACCAGGTGTCCCTTGCCGATCCCGCCGATCGCCGGATTACAGGACATGTGTCCCAGCGTATCGATGTTGTGGGTCAGTAACAGGGTATTCAGGCCCATACGGGCTGCCGCTGTTGCTGCTTCGGTTCCTGCATGACCGCCACCAACGACGATCACATCAAATTGTTCATGGTATTGCATTGGGGATCACCTTGATCTGCACGTCTGAAGATCGTTGATTGCCTAGGCTGAGGGGCTGAACATTCTATCTGTTTCGCGCCCTGAGGGGAACGTCTACTTAACGTTCAGAATGAAGGGAGGATCTACTTAATAGATCTTAAGGATCTTTAGATCGATCTTTTATTGGATCTTTTATTAGGATCCACCTTTTCTGTTGATAAGCACTTTTTGATCATAAAGATCATCGTGTTAAAGACGATCCTAGCTTGTGGAAAAGCTTGGATCCTGGGGCCGTGAACCAGGGTATAACCAGTGCTTTTATACACAGGCGGCTAGCGGGTTGGATCTCATACATGGATAACTATAGGTTTTGCAGAGGTTTACACGGTAGTTATGCACATTACCCCTGGGCATTGTGGGTAACCGTGTAGAACAAGTCGTCAGGATCAATCTGTTAATAACTTGGTGGATAGCGATCTGGGGATAAACGGGGAGATCAAGGCTTTTTTACCGGATCTCCCACCTCCTGATCAGGCGATCATCTGCATCCAGCCCTGGATCCAGGCCTCAGCGGCATCTTCAGGGATCTCATACTGGGTCACATCTATGTCGAGACGATCCCCGATCCGGCTGGCGCCACATTCACTCAGCAGCAGATCCAGCGTCTTGCCGCCCTGGCAGAAGGTGTCATAACTGCTATCGCCGAGGGCGATCACGCCATATTTCAAGGCATTAAGATCCGGATGCTGCTCGGCAAGATCCTTGGCGAAGGGTTGCAGATTGTCGGGCACATCACCGGCACCGTGGGTGGAGGTGACCACCAGCAGTATGGCGTCCGGCTCGGCCAGCACCTCGGCCAGGCTGGCTGGATTGTGGATCTCGGCCTGATGGCCCGCCTGTTCCAGCAGGTTGGCGACGTGGTCTGCGACATATTCGGCGGCGCCCAGCATGGAGCCGACGACGAGATTGAGTTTGGCCATGGAATGGATCCTGAGTTCAGACAAAGAAACGGAAAGCCGAATTCTACCGCCAAAGGGTGTGGATAAATATGGATAAAGCTTGGGGATAATGGATCCTATTTTCTTTTCCTATATAAGGCAGGATCCCCCGTTTTTCGTCTGCCCCGGATCTTTTCCTCGGAAATGCGCTTGTCTGATCCCTCCTTTTTCTGCCCGACAGCTGCTGCTTTGATACGTTAGGTAACAATGCAGATGCAAATGATTAGCAATTATTGAATCGATTCGATCATGGCTCCTGTAGTAGCATTGCGCTGCTTTATTCGCCTGAGGAACCGGGCAGACCAGCTTGATCGGTCACCAATAATAAGAAACCAGAAACAACTCATTGATATTTGAGACACTTATAATGATTGCGCAAAAAAACACCCTGACCGCAGCGATGCGAAAGAGAGGGGCACAGCAACTGCTGCCGCTCTCCTGCCTGCTGGCAAGCCTGCCAGTACTGGCCGAACAACCGAAAGAATTGCCAAAAGCCAGCGAAACCATGGTGGTGACAGGTACTGCCATGAAGGTGGAAGTGCCGATGGCCGAGACGCCACGGGCCGTCTCAGTGGTCAATCGTGAGGAGCTGGATCAGCACGCCGTGCTGAAACTGGACGAAGCGCTGCGCTACCGCTCCGGTGTGCTCTCCCAATCCTACGGATCCGACAACGATGCCGACTGGTTCAAGGTGCGTGGCTTCGATGCCGCCTCCTATCTGGATGGCAATCGCCTGTTCAGCACCGGCTACTATGTGTGGACGCCAGAGCCGTTCGGTCTGGAAAGCGTGGAAGTGCTGAAAGGGCCCGCCTCGATCCTCTACGGCGAGGCGCCTCCCGGCGGCGTGATCAATGCCATCAGCAAGCGGCCGACCGCCACCCCGCAGGGGCAGCTGGATCTGCAGATGGGTAGCCGGGATCTTCGCCAGATCGGGGTGGATGTCTCGGATGCATTGACAGACAACAGTCGCTACCGTCTGGTCGCCCTCTACAGCGAGCGTGACGGCGTGCTGAACGATACCTATAACGATAGGGTTTATCTGGCGCCAAGCGTCACCCTGGATATATCGGATCGTACCAGCCTGACCCTGCTGGCCAGTTTCAAGCATGACGAAGGTGTGCCGACCAACGGCTTCTTCCCTGTCTATGGCACTATCAATACCAGCGGTGGCCAGATTGATCCCTCCACCAACCTGAGCCAGCCGGATTACGATCGCAATCGCAACACCCAGATCTCCGCCGGTTACGAGCTGGCCCACCAGCTCAACCAGACCTGGGAGTTCAAGCAGAACGTCCGCTTCAACTACAACGATCTGCTGCTGCGCCAAACCTATATTTTCCCGACCTATGAAGGCACGACCGCCTACCGTGGGCTTGTCTACCGGGATGGTGACACCAAGAGTGCCACCATGGATAACCAGATGGTGGGTTACTGGAACACGGACAGCACGGAGCAGACCTTGCTGCTGGGGCTGGATCTGCAGCGTCACGTCAACGAAGGTCAGGAAGCCGACAACTTCGGCATGGGTTCCATCAATACCATGAACCCGGATTACAGCGGCTTCCCCGGTTTTGACGAATCGACCACCACCCACCAGAAGAGCACCAAGGGCCAGAGCGGCCTCTATGCCCAGCACCAGATTCGCTGGGACGATCGCTGGTTGCTGACCGGTGGTGGCCGTTTCGACTATGTGGAGACCCACAACATCAGCGAAGCCAAGAGCAAGGAGGAGAAGCAGTACGATCACGAGCTCTCCCTCTCCGGCAGCCTGATGTATCTGGCCGACAACGGTCTCTCTCCTTATATTGCCTACGCCGAGTCGTTCGAGGTATTGCCCGGGATAGATCCCAATACCCAGAACTCCTACAAGCCGCTCAAGGGCACCCTGTATGAGACTGGCGTCAAGTACGCCCCCAGCTTCCTAGACGGTTACATCAATCTGGCCCTGTTCGATCTGGAGCAGACCAACTCGCTCGTCTCTACAGGATCCGGTCAGCAGACCCAGGCCGGCGAAGTGACCTCCCAGGGTGTCGAGCTGGAAGGCAGCGTGCAGGCCACAGAGGCGCTGCGTCTCACCGCTGCTTATACCTACACGGATGCCAAGACCAACGACACCGGCAAGGGTGATCGCCGTGCCAGCCTGATCCCGCGCCATATCGCCTCCTTCTGGGGCAACTACAAGGTGCAGCAGGGAATTGCCTCCGGTCTGGAACTGGGAACCGGCGTGCGTTATGTCGGCTCCAGTGTCGGCATAGGCGCCGTGGATGCCAGCTACAACCCCATCTATGGTTCGGCCCAGGTACCGGCCCATACCGTGTGGGATGCGATGATCGGGTATGACTTTGCCAAGAACTGGCGAGCCCAGCTCAACGTCAACAACCTGCTGGGTGAAACCTACGTGGCCAGCTGTGACTACTACTGCTACTACGGCGAGCCGCGCAGCGTGGTGGGCAGCATCAACTACCGCTGGTAACAGAGGTCGGGCGGGAGTCGTGACTCCCACCCCTTTTTCCCCGCATACAGGCCCGTCATGGAACTCTTGTCTCTGGTTTACCGCCAATATCGTTGGCCCTTCATCGCAATAACCCTGCTCAGCCTGCTTAGCGCAGTGAGCGGGATCGGCGTCATTGCCTTTATCAATCAATCTCTTGTCGAATCCGTCGGCGATCCGCTGCCGGTACTTGGCCAACTGCTTGGCCTGATCCTGTTGCTGCTGGTGATCACACTCGGATCTCAATTGGCCCTGACCACACTCGGTCATCATTTCGTCTACCGGTTGCGGGGCCGTCTGCTCAAGCAACTGCTGGATACTGATGTCGCCCGCATTCGCCAGCTTGGCCAGGGGCCGCTGCTGGCGTCCCTCTCCAGCGACATAGGCCAGATCACCATCGCCTTCGTGCGCCTACCCGAGCTGGTGCAGGGGCTGGTGCTCACTGTTGGTTCCGCCCTCTATCTCGGCTGGCTGTCACCGGCCCTGCTCGGCGTCACAGCACTCTGGGTCACCGTCACCATGGTGGTGGGCTGGCTGCTGGTGAACCGTGTTTATCGCCATCTATCCCACATGCGTCAGGCGGAGGATCGCCTTTATCAGAACTATCAGGCCATCATAGCCGGCAGCAAAGAGCTGGCGCTCAATCGCGAGCGGGCCCATTTCGTCTACCACCAGCTCTATGAGCAGAACGCCCGTGACTATCGCCAGCAGATCATCCGTGCCGACACCTATCACCTGAGCGCGGTGAACTGGTCGAATATCATGATGCTGGGAGCCATAGGCCTGGTCTTCTTCCTGGCCAATGGCCTCGGCTGGGCCAACACCAATGTGGCCGCCACCTTTGCCCTGACCCTGCTGTTCCTGCGCACTCCGCTGTTGCAGGGGATAGGCGCCTTGCCGACCCTGCTTTCCGCCCAGGTGGCGTTCGACAAGATAGCCGCACTGGCGCTGGCCGAGCCGGATCCCGACTTCCCGCTGCCACCGGCACCCCACACCTGGCAACGCATCCAGCTGGAGCAGGTGAGCTTTCACTATCAGGGGGAGGGTGGCTTCGCGGTGGGCCCCATCAATCTCACCATAGAGAAGGGGGAGCAGGTCTTCATCATAGGTGGCAACGGCTCCGGTAAATCGACCCTGGCCATGCTGCTGACCGGTCTCTATCAGCCTGTGTCGGGCCGGATCCTGCTGGATGGTGAACCCGTCACGGATCGCAACGCCTATCTGGCGCTCTTCTCCGCCATCTTCACCGACTATCACCTGTTTCAGCATCTGCTGGGGCCTGAGCCCAAGGCCGAGCTGATCGCCGAGTGGTTGGATCGGTTGCAGATGGGCAGCAAGCTCGCCATAGAGGATAACTTTATCGCCGATATCGATCTCTCCCAGGGGCAGCGCAAGCGGGTCGCCCTGCTGCTGGCACTGGCTGAGCAGCGCGAGGTGATGCTGTTTGATGAATGGGCCGCGGATCAGGATCCTCAGTTCCGCCGCATCTTCTATCAGCTGTTGCTGCCTCGCCTGAAAGAGATGGGCAAGACGGTGATCGCCATCAGCCACGACGATCACTACTTCTCCCTGGCCGACCGCTTGCTGGAGATGCGTCAGGGCCAGCTCACCGAACTGACCGGCGAGCAGCGCGAGCAGGTCAGCCGGGATGCCGTCGCCCATCTGGATTGCGAGGTGCCGGCTTGATGCCGGCACCGATGAGACTGGCATCAGGCCAGCACAGGAACAGCTTATGTTTGAGATGAAAGCCGCCAGCTTCGCGGTAAACGACCGCACGCTGCTGCACCCAACGGACCTGCGTTTCAAGCAGGGCCAGGTCTATGGCCTCATCGGCCACAACGGCTCGGGCAAATCCACCCTGCTCAAGTTGCTGGCGCGCCAACAGCCCCTGAGTGAGGGCGAGATCCTGTTCGATGGCAAACCGCTGACCGATTGGGGCAACCGGGAGTTCGCCCGTCAGGTGGCCTATCTGCCCCAGCACCTGCCGAGCGCCGAGAACTTGCTCGGGCGTGAGCTGGTGGAGATGGGTCGCTATCCCTGGCGCGGCCTGCTGGGCCGGATGGGAGCAGAGGATCAGCGTCAGGTCGACAGGGCCATTGCTCTCACCCATACCGAAGGTTTTGCCGATCGGCTGGTGGATACCCTTTCCGGTGGCGAGCGGGGCAGGGTATGGCTGGCCATGTTGCTGGCCCAGGAGAGCCGCTTCATCCTGCTCGACGAGCCGCTGGCCGCGCTGGACGTGGCCCATCAGGTGGAGGTGCTGACTTTGGTCAGGCAGCTCAGCCGTCAGCTAAACCTCGGCGTCATCATAGTCATTCACGACATCAACATGGCCTCCCGCTTCTGCGATCGGCTGGTGGCGCTGCACTCGGGTCGTCTGCTTACCCATGGCGAGCCAGAGCGGATCATGACCAGCGAGACCCTGCACGCCATCTATGGCATCCCGATGGAGGTCATTCGTCACCCGGCCCATGACCACGCCATCGCCATCGTTTAGATAAGGCTTGTTATCCTGATGAGTTTATTTGTACCCATATCACTGCAGACTGGCGAGACCCTGCACTCCATGTACCATGGCATTCCGATGGAGGTCATGCGCCACCCGGCCCATGCCCATGCCATCGCCATCATCTAGCCGGGACAGCTATCTTGATATCTTCATTGAAAAGGGCCGGCTGGCTGCTCTGCCTGCTGGCGCCATTGGTATTGCAGGCCAGTCCGGCGAGCCAGAGTGCCGCCACCGATACCGCTCGGCCGAGTGAGCGCACACAGGTACCACGGATTGCCACCGTCGACTGGACCATAGCCGAAACCCTGCTGGCGCTCGGGGTGACCCCGCTGGCGGTGGGGGATGTCAGCGCCTATCGAGCCTGGGTCGGCGAGCCGCTGCTGCCGGCCGATGTGGTGGATATAGGCCTGCGGGCTCAGCCCAATCGCGAGCTGCTGGCGGAGCTGAAACCCGATCGCATCCTCATATCCCCGCTGGCGGCGCCGCTGGCACCGACCCTGTCCCGCATCGCCCCCGTGCAGTCCATCGCCCTCTATGATCCACAAACCGATCTGTGGCAGCAGCTCCATGAGGCGACCCTGACCATAGCGGCGCTGGTAAACAAAACGGCCGAGGCGAACGTGCTGCTGACCGATTTGAATCGGGATCTCGAGCAGATGAAACAGACCCTGCCGGCGGAGCTGCCGCCCCTGCTGGTGGTGCAGTTCATCGATGAGCGACATGTGCGGGTGTTCGGTCGCCACAGCCTGTTCGAGGCCGTGATGCAGCGACTCGGCCTGCGCAATGCCTGGCAGGGAGAAACTAATGGCTGGGGCTTCTCGGTGGCCAGTCTCGAGCAGTTTTTATCCATACCGGAGGCCAGGTTGGTGGTAGTGGATCCCATTCCGGTCGGGGTGAGCGAACGGCTGCAGGAGCCCGGTCTGTGGCAGCATTTGCCGCTGGTGCAACAGGCTCCGGTACTGCATCTACCCGCAGTCTGGAGCTTCGGTGGCGTACTCGCCGCCCGTCGCTTCGCCACCTTGCTCAGCGAGGCATTACAGAAGGATGCCAGGGGAGATCGCCAATGAAACATATATTTCCATCCCCGTTGCAGCGACCGACCTTGATCCTGCTGGGGCTGACCCTTTCGCTCGCTTGCTGGGAGCTGGCCCGCCAGGTGCCGGGTGCGCTCTGGTGGCAGACCCTCTTCTCGCCCAATCTGGATGATGTCCGTCAGGCCGTGGTGCACTTCAGTTGGCTGCCCCGGCTGACGGTGACCCTGCTGGCCGGAGCCGCCCTCGGTCTGGCCGGCACCCTGATGCAGCAGGTGCTGCGCAACCCGCTCGCCTCGCCGACCACACTGGGGGTGGCCTCCGGCGCCCAGCTGGCGCTGATGATGGTGACCCTGTTTGTTCCCTCCTGGTTGCTGCTGGGGCGGGAGTGGATCGCCATGGCCGGTGGCAGCCTCGCCATGGCGCTGGTGTTCGCCCTGGCCTGGCGCCGTCAGCTCAATCCCGTCGTCATCGTCTTCGCGGGGCTGGTGATCAACCTCTATCTGGCGGCCATCAGCATGGGGCTGCTGCTGTTTTTTCAGGAGGAGTTGAAAGGCTTGCTGGTGTGGGGCAGCGGTTCTCTGGCTCAGAATAGCTGGAACGGTGTGAGCTACCTACTGCCACGGCTGCTGGTGGCGGGGGGACTGACGGCTGTGCTGGTGCGCCCGCTGGCTGTGCTTGAACTGGATGATGCCAGTGCCCGCAGTCTGGGGGTCTCCCTTCAAAGCTTGCGACTGGCGGGGCTTGGCTTGGCGGTATTTGTCACCGCCTGCGTGGTGAGCGTGGTGGGGCTGATCGGTTTTATCGGGTTGGCCGCACCGGCCATGGTGCGGCTGCTGGGGATCCGCCAGCTCGGTCAGCGGCTGCTGTGGGCGCCTGTTCTGGGGGCTCTGCTGTTGGCGGCCACCGATCTGTTGCTGCAATCCGGCAGTCGATTCTGGCCCATGCTGATCCCGACCGGTGCCATGACGGCTCTGTTGGGGGCGCCGCTCTTGCTCTGGTTGATCCCGCGACTTTCCTTGAAGTCGGGCACACCCAAAGCGAGTACCGGTTTGCTGGTAGCACGACATCCGGCCCCGACTCGCCTGATCACCTTGCTGCTGCTCGGCTTGGGGCTCGCCATCATAGGCTCTCTGCTGTTCGGTCAGGGAATGCACGGCTGGAGCTGGCCAAGCTGGCTCAGGTGGCAGGCCCAGCTGGAGTGGCGGCTGCCGCGCACTCTGGCGGCGGGGGCTGCCGGGATCTTGCTGGCGCTGGCGGGCACCCTGCTGCAGCGGGTCAGCAACAACCCCATGGCGAGTCCGGAACTGCTGGGGGTGAGTGGCGGCACTTTCATGGGAGTGATAGCGACGGCACTGCTGTTGCCTGCCTTGCCATTACCCATGATGCTGCTTGGGGGCTTGATCGGGGCTTTCGGTTGCCTCTTGCTGCTGGTGCTGGTCAACCGCAAGCATGGTTTCCAGCCGGAGCGGATCCTGCTGTCCGGCATCGCCATCACGGCGCTGTTCGAACCATTGCAGGCGATAGCGCTGGCCAACGGCGATATGCGGGTGCAGCAACTGCTCTCCTGGATGTCCGGCTCTACCTATTACGTCACCCTGCCGGTGGCTTATGGACTGGTGGGACTGGCGGTATTGATGCTGGCAGCCTGCCTGCTCATCAGCCGCTGGCTCGATCTGTTGCCCATGGGACCGGCACTGGCAACCGCATTGGGAATTCGCCTCAACCGTGCCCAGCTCGCCATACTGCTGCTGGTGGCCGTGCTCACCGCCAGCGCCACCCTGGTGGTGGGGCCGCTCTCCTTCGTTGGTCTGCTGGCCCCGCACATGGCCAAGCTGATGGGACTGGTACGGGCGCGCTGGCACCTGCTCGGTGCCGCCGCTTCCGGCGCCCTGCTGATGGTGTCGGCGGACTGGATCGGCCAGCAGATCCTGTTCCCGCAGGACGTGCCGGTCGGGCTGGTCTCCACCCTGTTAGGGGGCGCTTACTTCATGTGGTGCCTGCGCCGCCTCTAGGTGTGTGGATGACAAATGGACAAAAAAGAGCCCGGGATAATCCCGGGCTCTTTGTTTCAAGGCTGGCGCCGACTCATGTGCCGAGGCAGACAGCCAACTCAGAATGCCAGTGAGGTGGACAGAAGGAAGGTACGTGGAGAACCCAGTCCGCCGGACAGTCCGCTGCCGTCGCCACCGCTCCAGGAGCCGAGCCAGTAGGCATGATTGGTGAGGTTTTGCACCGAGGCTCGTACCGTCACCTCCTTGGTGGCAATCTTGGTGGTGTAGCGGGCCCCCAGGTCGAAGGTGGTGTAGGGGGAGAGCGACATGCGGTTGTCATCAGTGACATAGCGCTTGCCGACAAACTGGGTATTGCCGGTCAGCGTGAGCCCGGGCAGGGCGGCGAGGTCGTATTCCAGCCCCAGCTTGGCCATCACTTTTGGCACCCCGGTCGCCTGGTTGCCTTCATTGGCCTTGTTGAGGGCCTTGGTCAGCTCGGCCTGGGTATAGGAGGCTCCCCCCAGCAGGCGCAGTTCCGGAGTCAGCTCGCCAAACAGATCCCATTCAATCCCCCGGTTGCGCTGTTCACCGTAGACCCCATAGACATTGCTGACCGGATCCGTGTAGGCACTTGGTTTGGCTATCTGGTACAGGCTCAGTGTATGGGCGAACTGACCCAGATCCAGCTTGGCGCCGACCTCATACTGCTTGGTCTGGTAGGGCTTCATGATTTCACCCGCATTGCTGGCCGTGGTGGGCGCCGTGCCCCCCTGGCCCAGCCCCTCTATGTAGTTGGTATAGAGGGAGAGGTCATCCCGTACCTTGACCAGGATGGCGGTGGCTGGCGAGAGCCGGCTCTCGTCATAGTGGGAGGTCTGCGCGCCGCTGGCGCCATAGTTGGTGCTCTCCACCATCTGGTGTCTGGCGCCGACTGTCCATTGCAGGTCCCCGTCCAGGAAGGAGAGGGTGTCCACCAGGGCGACACTTTCCAGCTTGGCGTCGCTGCTGGACGTCACTGCGCCAAAACCGCTCTGATCGGGGGCCGAGCCAAAATCGAGGTGGTCATAGTTGGTGATTGTGTGGTTGGGATACATGCGATCCTTGAAGCTGAGCTCCGAGGTGTAGTGCGTGGCAGCCAGTGACCAGGCGTGATCGACAGGGCCCGTGCCGAGGTTACCGCGCAGACCGGCTTCGCCCGAGCGTTGGGTGCCGTCCCGTTCGGAGCGAATGGCCATGGCATTGATGTCCCCCGCATTGTTGAGCAGGGTATTGCGGGTGATCAGGGCTCTGTATCCCCCCTCTCGCTGGCCCCATGCGGCAAAGGCCGTCAGCGAGTCGGTCAGGTCGAACTCCCCCCGCAATACGGCTGCCCTGGTGTCATTGATGGTGTAGGCCCAGGCCGGAGCCAGTGAATAGTCGCCCTTTTTGGCTGTGGGCAGCTGGGTGACAGTGCTGGCGATGGAGAAGATGCTGAAGTAGTTGACCCCATCCACCTCTTCATGTTGCCGATAGAGATCGAGGGAGGCGCGGGCCCGCTCGTTGCGCCAGTCGAGGCCAATGGAAGTCAGCTCCATCTTGTGCTGCTGGTCATTGACCGGGGTGTCACCATCGCGGTAGACGCCATTGAAGCGCACCCCCCACTGTTTTTCTTCCCCGAAACGGCGACCCAGATCGAGATGCACGCCGCCGAGCCCGTCTGATTCATAGGTGGCGGTCACCTTGGCCAGAGGATCCTTGCCGGCGCGTTTAGGCACTATATTGATGCTGCCCCCCACGCTGCCGTCTGGCGGCATGCCGTTGAGCAGCACGGACGGGCCCTTGAGCACGTCTACCCGCTCGGCCATCTCGGTCGAACTGCGCATGTTGGGCGCCATGCCGATCAAACCGTTGAAGGTCATGTCACTGGCCGTGGTGCTGAAGCCACGCATGTAGAAGGTCTCGAAGACACTGCGTTTGCTCGGCACATAGATGGATGCATTGGTGGCACCGGTGAGGGAGCCGATATCCTGTGCCTGCTCGTTCTCTATGTACTCTTCTGTGTAGCTGACGGTGTTGAAAGGGGTATCCATGAAGTGCTTGTTGCCAAGCAATCCGACCCGACTGTCAGAGGCCACCTGGCCACCGGCATAGGTCTGACGCCCTTGCACCACCATGACCTCATCGGCACTGACCCCGGCTTGTCGGCGAACCTTGTAGCGTCCCTCTCCCGCAGGCTCGGCCACCAGATCGTGACCACTCAACAAGAGGGCCAGACCCTGGGGGGGACTGTATTGGCCTGCCAGCCCGGGGCTGGTCATCCCTTGCAGGGCTTTATCATCGAGATCCAGGCTGATACCTGTCTCGGACGAGAAGGTGTTGAGCGCCTGGGCCAGAGAGCCAGCCGGGATACTGAGGTTTTTTGTGGTCGTGACCGACAGCTCCGGGGATTGGGCCTGCGCCGATGGGGCAAGGCCGAGCAGCAGTGTGCCACTGACACCGGCCAGAATGGTCAGACGTGCGGCCACGCCCAGCTTGTTCAAGGAAAAGCGGGAAACGGTTTGTGCCAGAGGGGGATGGGCGAGCGCTGCAGGATGCAACAGATGGGGCTTTAACATTCAGGATTCCTTTCTATTCGAGGAGGTGATTGATTGTCTCCTTCTGTTTTCCGAACGAGACTTTACAACCCTCAAATAAAAATGAATATCATTTGTATCTTTGTGGCCCGGCAGCATAACGGCCAGTGATTCAGCCGCGACAGCCGGGCAAACAACGTGATCCTGTCAGCTGCGGTAGCCCGTCATCACTTCATCGGCAATACGGGTCAGACAGGTCACGCTGGCCGTGCAGAGATACCAGGTTTCCGGGTCGACAAAGATGACCTTGCCACTTTTCCACGCCTTGGTCTGGCGCAGCAGGGGGTTATCCAGGCTCTGGGCATTGAGTGCCGCCCGTCGCTCCATCACGGCCGTCCTGTCGATCACATAGAGGATGTCCGGATCCGCCTGCTGGATGAACTCGTTGGAGATGGGCTGCCCATGGGTGCCTGTTTCCCTGTCAGGACCCGCCGGCTGAACCCCAAGGGTATCGAAGATGAAGCCATACCGTGAGTGTGTGCCGAAGGAGGTAAAGGCGCCGTTATTGTGCAGCACTATCAAGGCCTTTTCCGGTCGGTTCCGGGTCACTTCACGCACCTGGGCTATCTTGTCGTCTATCTGCTGAACCTTTTCGCGCGCCAGCTCCTCTTTACCCAGTATCTTCCCGAGGGTGAGCAGGTGAGCCTTGGCGGTTTCCAGTACATGCCCCTGGTGATTGGTCATGTCGATGTCGTAGTGCAGGGTCGGCGCTATCCGGCTCAGCTCCTGATAACTCTGGGCTTGCAGGGGGGAGATCAGGATGAGATCCGGCTTGAGTTTGTGCAGTCGCTCCAGGTTGGGTTGTATGGTGGTGCCCACATCCATGACGTTGGGATCGTCTTTGTATTTGCTGAGGAAGTGAGCCACATAGTCTTTGGCGATGCCCGCCACGGGGGCGCCCAGCTGATCCAGGGTATCCAGTTCACTCATGTCGAAAGCCACCACCCGCTCCGGGCGGTGGGTTATCCGGGTCGTACCCAGCTGGTGTTCGACAGTGACAATGGGATCGTTTGCCGAGGGTGTCTGTGCCGCCGATCCTGATGAGGCGTCATCACACCCCATCAGGCCAGCGGCCGCCACCAGCAATATTCCGTGTACTGCATGTGCCTTGTTCATCCTCATAGCGATTCTCCTGACAGGGATGGGTTGAAGTAGTTGCAGACGAAGCCGTTTTGACTCGGCAGTATCTCGAAGTCCAGTTCATACAGGTCTTGCAGACAGGCACGGGTGACCACCTGGCTAACCGGGCCGCTGTGGGCGATGGCGCCTGCTTTCATAGCGACTATGTGGTCGGAATAGTTGGCGGCAAAGTTGATGTCGTGTACCACCAGAATGACGGTGCGGCCCTGTTCATCACAGAGGCGCCGTATGGCCTGCATGATGTTGACCGCATGCTTCATGTCCAGATTGTTGAGGGGTTCATCCAGCAACAAGCAGTCGGTCTGCTGGGCAATGGTCATGGCCAGAAACGCCATCTGTCGCTGACCGCCGCTGAGCTCATCCAGATAGGCCTTGCGCAGCGGCTCAAGGGCCAGAAAATCAATGGCGTCATCGATTGCCAGCCGGTCCTGGCGGGTGAGGGCTCCCTGGCTGTAGGGGAAGCGCCCGAAAGAGACCAGCTCGTCAACGGTCAGGCGCAGCCCGACGTCCGGTGACTGGCGCAGGGTCGCGACCCGTCTGGCATAGTCGCGGGTGGGGATCTGCTCGATATTGATCCCGTCCATCAGAATTCTGCCCCGGCTGACGGTGAGCAGCCGGGCAATCGACATCAGCAGCGTGCTCTTGCCTGCGCCATTGGGCCCGATCAGTGAGGTGACCTGGCCGGCGGGAAAGGCCAGGGTGACATCGCGCAGCACTGGCTTGTCACCGTAAGTCTTGTGAACATGCTCCAGGGTGATCATGGGGTGCCTTTCGTTTTGACCATGAGGGCGAGAAAGTAGGTGCCGCACACCAGGTTGATGAGGATGCTGACCGTGGTGCGGTAGTTGAACAGCTGCTCCACCAGAAACTGGGCGACGATAAAAATGGCGATGGCAATGGCGCAGCCCAGCGGCAGGGTGACCCTGTGGCGGAAGGTGCGTGCCAGCGCATAGGTGATATTGGCCACGAATACCCCCATGAAGGCCGTTGGGCCCACCAGGCTGGTGGAGACGGCCACCAGCACGGCGATCAGGGCCAGTTGCAGCCGCACTGTGTGCCGGTAATCCACCCCCAGCGAGATTGCCTGGTCACGGCCCAGGGAGAGCACATCCAGCACCGCCAGTCGTCGGCGGGTCATGATGCCGACCAGGGTGATCAAGGCGGCGCCGAACAGCAGTTGTCCGGGCTGTACCCGATTGAAGGTGGCGTAGCTGAAACCCTGCAGGATAGAGAACTCACCCGGGCTGGTCTTGAGCTGGATGAACTGGGTAAAGGTGCCGAGCACCATGGTCAGCACCAGGCCCGCCAGCAGCAGCTGATAGAGGTTGGTCTGCCCCTCCCTGAACAGCCAGCGATGGACTATCCAGGAGTAGCCCAGCATGAACAGCAGTGACAGCAGCACGTTTTCCTGCCGGTCCAGCAGGATCAGGCTCTGGCTGCCCAGCGTCAGTACCAGTACGGCTTGCAGCAGCAGATAGACAGCCTCGTAGCCCATGATGGCGGGAGTCAGGAGCCGGTTGCCCGCCAGTGTCTGAAACGTCACAGCCGATAGCGCGATACAGATGCCCGCCAGCCCGATGGCGGCAAGACGCATCAACCTTTGGGGGATCACATAGTCGAAGTCCAGATCCGACCCCACCAGCAGAAACAGCAAGGCCAGCACTATCACCAGCGCCCAGATGCCATAAGGGATCAACAGGTGCTTCATGCGCGTCTCCACAGGATCATCGACAGGAACAGCACGCCCCCCACGCTGCCTGCGGTCAAGCCTATCGGCACTTCGAAGGGGTAGATCAGCAGACGGCCGAGAATGTCGCACGCCAGCAGCAACAGGGCGCCGCTCATGGCGACGATGGGCAGGGTTTTCTTCAGGTGCTCACCGTAATGCATGGCCACCAGGTTGGGAATGACCAGACCGACGAAGGGGATGGCCCCGACTGTGATGACGGTGGCGGCTACCGTGACCGCCACCAGCACCAATCCCAATGCCGCCGTTGCCGAATAGCGCAGTCCCAGGCTGGTGGCCGCCTCTTCCCCCATGCCCAGCACTGTGAAGCGATGGGCATAAAGGTAGGTGAGCACGGTAATGGGCAGGATCAGGTAGATGATCTCGTAATTGCCTTCGACCACCTTGGAGAAATCCCCCAGCAGCCAGCCCTGTATGCTTTGCAGTATGTTGTGCCGATAGGCATAGAACTCGGCGATGGCGCTGAGCACGCTGCCATACATGAGGCCAATCACGGGGATCAGCACAGTATTCTTGAACTGAATGCGCCGTATGATGGCGATGAACAGCAGGCTGGACAGAAAGCAGAACACCAGCGCCACCAGCATCCGCCCCGTGGTGCCGGTTGAGGGGAGCTGGGTCAGCGCAATCAGGATGCCGAGTTTGGCGGCATCCAGCCCACCCGAGGTGGCCGGTTCCACAAACTTGTTTTGCACTATCTGCTGCAATATGACCCCGGACACCGACAAGCCGGCCCCGGTGAGCAGGAGTGCCGCCAGTCGGGGCAACCGGCTGGCGGTGAGGGTCAGCCAGCTGTCGCCCGAGAAGGACCAGAGCGCCGCCAGGGATATCTGTTTGACCCCGACCAGCAGGGAGAGGCCACTGAGCAGGATCAGGAGGGTGGGCAGTACCGCTGGTCTCAAGAGGTGGCCTCGTCACGGACGGTGCGGGTGATGCGCCATCCCTTGGCGGCTTGCCGTTGTGCCAGGAAATGGGCATAGGGACCGGACTGGCGGCTGAGTTCGGCATGGGTGCCCTGTTCGCGCACCTTGCCCTCTTCCAGTACCAGTATCTGGTCTGCCATCTCGACCGTCGACAGCTGGTGGGCGATGACAATCAGGGTTCGTTTCCCTCGCAGACGCGCCAGCGCCTCGGCGATGGCGGCCTGGTTCTCCGCATCCAGGGCTGCCGTGGCCTCGTCGACCAGCAGTATGGGGGCATCCTTGATCAGGGCCCGGGCGATGGAGATACGTTGCCGCTCACCGCCAGAGAGGCGGGCCCCCCCTTCACCCACCTGAGTTGCCAGACCCTGGGGCAGGCGCTCCAGGATCTCGCTCACCCCGGCTTGCATTGCCGCGATCAACACCTCTTCATCGCTGGCGTTCGGTTTGCCGATGCGGATGTTGTCGGCAATCGAGCCCTGGAACAGGTAGGCATCCTGGAAAATCTGGCTGATCTGGTTGGCCAGTGCGTCGCCGGTTATCTCCCTGACATCCACGCCACCCACCTTGACCTCTCCCTGGCTGACATCGAAAAAGCGTGCGATCAGCCTCAGCAAGGTGGTTTTCCCCGAACCGGATGCCCCGACCAGCGCTGTCATGCTGCCTGGTTCGACTCTCAGGCTGACGCCACTGAGCACGGAGGATTGATTTGCGGCATACCGGAAGCTGACGTTGCACAGCTCGACCGAGGCATCGGTCGGGATGCGTGGTGAGTGCGGGGCCGACTGGGGAGCTTGCGCAAAGATGTCTCGCAAGGCATCCAGCTGTCCACGGACGCTGCGCAGGATATCGCTGTAACTGGCCACATCGAGCAAGGGATCGATGAAACGGTTTATCAGCACCAGAGCCACCAGGGCGGCAATCAGGCCCTCTTTGTCCACGCCAGCGCCTGCATTTCCCTGCAACCACAGGGTCGCGGCGATCAGCAGGGCGGCAAAGCCGGCTTGCACCGCCCAGAGATTGAGTCCGGATGAGAGGGCAGTGAGCTGGATAAGCTTTTTGGCGGATTGCTGTTGCTGCGAGATGGCCTGCTCGAGGAAGCGGGTACCGCCGCGCTCGCCATTGAAGGCTCGCAGCACGGATTGTGCCTGCGCGAACTCGACCATGCGCTGGCTGGTGGAGGCGGCATTGTGGTGGAACTTCAGGTCAGCCGCTTGATTGAGGCGGCCAGTGAACCAGAACACCCCCACCATGAGCGGCAGGGCGACCAGCGCCACCAGCCCCAGGGTCAGGTTGATGGCAAACAGAGCCGCCAGCACTACCAGGGGTATGAGGGAGCCGGTCAGCAGCGGGGTAAAAACATGGGCCGGGAGCTGGGCTATTTCCATCATCCCCTGTGATGCCGCGTGATTGAGCCGGGCTGTGTTGGCAGGGGTAAACCAGCCGATGGGCAGGCTGCCGACATGCTCGCCCAGCTGATGGCGACCCGTCTGGAGGACGGCAATGCCGACCGCTATCCCCGCCTTTTCCACCTTGCGCCTGAGGTACCAGCAGAGCACCACCCCCGCCAGCTGGACGAACAGCCAGCTGGCTGCGCCGTTTACCTCTCCCAGCAACAAGTGCCTGAGCACTGGGATCAGGGTGACTATGGTGAGGCCGCAACAGAGGCTGTAGATCACTGCCAGCCAGCCATAGCGACGCAATATTGCAGTGTCATCGTCCAGCAGACGAACAAAGGTCTTCAGCATTGGGGGACCGCCTCTTCATGCTCAGGGGATTGTCTTTTCTCTACGGGAATGGCCTTGTCATAGCGGCCCTGGGCCCACAAGCGGGCATAACGGCCATTGAGTGCCAGCAGTTCGTTGTGCCTGCCCTGTTCGCAGAGGGTACCGTTGTCGATCACCAGGATTTGATCGGCGTTCATGACGGTGTCGAGTCTGTGTGCGATGACGACCAGGGTACGGCCATGAGCAAAGGCCGAGAGTGCCTGTTGCAGCTTCACCTCGTTGTCGGCATCGGCCGCCGCCGTGGCTTCATCAAGCACCAGCACAGGTGGGTCGAGCAGCAGGGCACGGGCTATGCTCACCCGTTGCAGTTCCCCACCGGAGAGCTGCGCATCCTCTCCGACTACTGAGTCGTATCCATGCGGCAGCGCCAGAATGCGATCGTGGATATTGGCGAGCCGTGCGACGGCTTCAACCTCTGCCCGGGTGGCGTTCGGACGACCCAGCGCTATGTTGTCGTGCAGACTGGCGTGAATGAGGCGCACATCCTGCAAGACAAAGCCGATGTGTCGATAGAGCCGGGCGCTGTCCATTTGTCTGAGATCGACCCCGCCAAGGGTGATCCTCCCTGCATCCGGATCGAAGAAGCGCAGCAGCAGGCGTGCCAGCGTGGATTTCCCCGAACCGGATGCACCGACAATGGCGGTGACAGTGCCAGGCTGCAGGGTGAAGTTGATGTTGGTCAGCACCTGTACCTGATCGTCATAGCCGTAGCTCAGTTGCTCGACCCGGATCTCCCCGTTTGCCGGCTGCCGGGAGTCGGCTGCAGCAGTGGTGTCCAGCACGGGAGTCAGCAGCAAGGCATGCACCCGCTGGGCAGCGCCGGTCGCATTGTTTAGGTCATGGGTGAGGTAGCTCAATAGCAGCAGGGGGGCGCAAAGCCCGGGGGCCACCAGCACGAATGGCAGCACATCGGCTGGCGCTATCCAGCCGGCACTGACCAGCACTACGCCCCCGGCCAGCACGACACCGAGCACAGAGGCTGGCGCCATGATGGCGTTGGCATTGGCCATGGCGCTGACCAGGGGGCGGGTAAACGCCTTGAAGGCATCGGCAAAGGCATCGATGGCTTCGCGGTAGCTGCTGTGGAGCTTTCCCTGAACACCGAATGCCTTCACTACCGGAATGCCGCTGACAAACTCGACCACGGCGTTGTTGATCCGCGCCATGCCGGCACCGAACTGCTGCATGTTGGCGGCGCTGGCGCTGTGCGCCCTGGCTGAGAACAGGAAGAAGAGGGGAAAGGGCAGCAGCGAGATGATGGCCATGCGCCAGTCCATGAAGAACAGGTAGGCAATCGAGATGGCAACGGCACCGGCGCTGCGTCCCATGGTCGTGAAGAAATGGGCCGTCAGGCTGTGCAGTGTGCCTATGTCATCTTGCATCGCCTGTTTCACTTCACCCGATGCCCGGGCCGTGAACCAGCCAAGCGGCACTCTGGCCAGGCGGCGGGTCAGCGCCTGACGCAGATAGCCAGTGATGCGGTTGTCGGCGAGGTGAGCGACCAGATCGCCCGCGGAAATGAGCGTCATGCCCAGAAACAGACTCGCCAGGCTGGCACCGACAATCAGCCAGAGTTCTCCAAGTTCCCACCCAGCACCCTCCTGGTCGAGCACCAGCTGTGCAATCCGGGTGATACCCGCCAGGGGAACCAGTGTCAGCATGGAACCAACGGCGGCGAGCAGGGCGGCAGCCAGCAGCCGGCCTCGGATAGGTGAAAGGACTCGGGCAATCGGACCCGCGGCTTTGGAATCAAGGATGAACTCGTCGTCTACCTTCATGAATACTTCTCCACTGTGGGGTGATGGCGGCCATGTCCCACCGTCTCGTTTGCATTGGGCTGACACGTCTCTTGTGGTTTTCCGAACGGGTGGATAAAAACCTCAAATGAATCTTTTTACGACCAAAGAAAGTTCAGCGTCCCGCGTCTGGTTCGCACTGGTGACAGGTCTGCAGGCCAAGGGCTATGTACTTCTCAACGGAAGAGACCGAGACCTGCAGTTCGGTTGCTATGTCCTGGTAGCCCATACCATTGAGTCTCGACAGCAGCAGTGCCTGGCGGATCTTGGGTGGCTTGCGCTGCAACGCCATATCGACAGCCCCCAGAGCTTCGCGCATCAGTGCACGGGTCTCTTCGGAAGGTTCCCTGAGTGCAGGTTGCTGGGTTTGGCGTTCGAGGTAGCGGGCTTCCAGACTGCGCCGGCGATAGAGATCGATCAGTTTGCCTTTGGCTATTTGCATCAAATAACGGCGCGATTCGCTGGCCGCGGGAATATGGCCCTTATTGATGAGGTGGAGGTAAATATCGTGAGCCAAATCCGCTGCATCGTACGAATTTCCCAGCTTGCGGCGGAGCAGGCGACAGAGCCATCCATGATTGTCCCGATATAACGTCTGCCACTGTTCCTGCAAGGAGCAAGCATCCCTCTTCACGGCTCTTTTCTCCCGAATACAGTGTTTTTCTTTTTGATAATGAAAATCTATATGATAATCATTTACAAGATATCCTGTTCGTAGATATCAAGCAATGCTCTTCACTGACTCTGACAGCAGGGGAGCTATCTCAGTGGTTTTTGACAGAAAAACCGGCATAACCCAATGGTCATTATTCACAATTCAGCAAGGAGGCCACTCTTGCCACTATGTTACTCCGAGGTATTGCCCGAAATACCTGTGAGCACTCATGAAGAAAATATCTGGTTGTTGCAACAACAGCATCCGGAGCAAGTCATCAAGCTCCTGGAAGTCTGGCGGCTGGATGACAAGGTCGATATTTCATTGCTCACTCTGACTATTCAGTCATTAATAACGGCCTTGCCGGATTTGAATTCCCGCTATCTCTTCAGTGATGAAGGAGACCTTTATAAATACAGGGTTGATGGCTGGTATCCCTGTCTGGAATTTATCCGGTTGTCTTCGGGGGACCTCGATGACAACCTTGGCGCCCTTCATAAGTCGCCCTGGGATTCTGCCAGCCAGCCGCCGTTCAAGGCATTCATTATCCATGTAGAACAGGGTGTTATATTCGCATTGATGTCTCATCCCATACTGGGGGAGGCGTGTTGTCTGAGCGCGCTGGTGGCCAGATTGCGTGATGAGTACGGCGCCCTTGCTCCGCATCTGCCTTCTCTGGAAATGACAAAGCTATCGATAAACTCAGGCGTGTTAGCACCTGAAATTACCAATAACCAGACGGAACACACGGAAAGGGACAAGTTGGCGCTTATTTTACTTGATGAGTTTCGTATTGCTTTATCCAGCCCTGACATGACGCTTAATGATGACTTCTTTGATTTTGGCGGCCACTCATTGCTGGCTACGCGCATTATTGGCAAGTTGCAGAATCGTCATGGTATTGAGTGCCGTTTCAATGATTTTTTTGAGTCGCCTTCTGCGGCTGCCCTCGCTAAAAAAGCAGTATTGAATAGCCCGCCTCAGCAAATACCTTCACGTGTTGTTGAAAATACCAGCCAGCAGGCACCACTCGCGCTGGCACAAGCTTCATTGTGGCGAGCCTATGCTGCCCATGATTTTGGCACCATCTTCAATCTGCCCTTTGCGCTGGATTTTATTGATGAAGTTGATGAAACGGTTTTTTTTCAGGCATTTACAGACCTGATAAAACGCCACCCCAGTTTGCGAACGACTTTCCATGTGCAAGATGGTCAGGTATTCCAGCGTATTATTCCCGTTGAACATCTGGGTCAATATCGGTGGTTCTGGCACAGCGCTGAAAGCGGAGGTGTCTCCCTGGCCAGTGAGGCGACCTATCAATTCGATCTCTCCCGTGAGCTGCCAATCCGTATCCGTTTCATTCGGGATGTGGCGACTGGCCGTCAGCACCTCTCATTCCTGGTTCATCACATGGTGGTGGATGAGTGGTCCATCAACCTCATGATGGAGGATCTCGCCAGCGCTTATCTTGCCCGTGCAGCAGATCAGGCGCCGGTATGGGCCACGCCAGCGCTCGATTTTCACGGATTTGCACGGCAGCAGGCAGAGCAGGGCATCAATCCCCGGCACCTGGCGTACTGGACCCGGATGTTGCAAGGTGCTGCCGACGAGCGGCGAAAGCAGCGGCTATGTGCTCCGTCCGAGGGCCAGGGTTCTATCGCGGCGCAATGGCTGGAGCTCAAGCTCGAGCAGGGGAGTCTCGACAGTTTGTATGCCTTCGCCAGAGGCCATGACTCTTCGCTCTTCAATCTGGTGTACACGGCGATTGCCGTATCCCTGCACAAGCTGGATGGCCTGAACGAGATCGTCATAGGGACCTCGGCATCCGGACGTACCGATCCGGCATTCTTTGATACAGTGGGTTACTTCACCACCATGGTGGCGCACAGGGTCGAGTTCGATGAGCAGGAGTCTTTCGGCAGTCTGTTGAGGACGGTTACGCATACCATCAATGACTCCATGTCCTATGCAGACATACCGCTGGAGCAGATCCAGCAAGGACTTGGCATGACGGCGGCAGAGGGTCTCCTGTTCGATGTCTATGTCCAGATTCACGCCAATAATGCCTTGAACGGGCGCTTGCCTACCCCTGCCGGTGAGGGGATCCGCTACCGACAGATTGATCCTGACAAAACAGAGTCCATGTTCGAGTTGCAGTTCGAGATCATGGAGGATGTGCTGGAAGGGGAGCGCAGATTGCGGCTGGTGATCACTTATAGCGCCGAACGCTACAGCAGGGATTGGGTCGAGGCCCTTTGCGTTGTGCTGAACCGGCTGTTCGGTCTGATGACAAGTACCGGTACGAGTGAATGTCGACTGGCTGATCTGGCACTGCAAAAGGAGGCATAAACAGGGTTCTGCCCCCTGTCAGCCGACAGGGGGCAGAACCCAGGGCTAGGAGGTTGGCAGCCCGTAGTGCTGGAAGGTGGAGGTTCGGGGCAGGCGATACTGCTCCCGACCAAGCAACTGATTGATGATATGTGCATTGCGGTTGGGGCCTATGCCCAGATCCGGTGAGCCCACCCCATGCTGAAATATTTCGGCATTCTGAACAAAGAT
Source organism: Aeromonas salmonicida (assembly GCF_028355655.1). Classification (NCBI taxonomy): domain Bacteria; kingdom Pseudomonadati; phylum Pseudomonadota; class Gammaproteobacteria; order Aeromonadales; family Aeromonadaceae; genus Aeromonas; species Aeromonas salmonicida. The sequence continues at coordinate 4,852,281 of NZ_CP110645.1, forward strand.
CCTCCCCTGTCCTCTGTCGCAACGACGGGCCGTGAAATCTGGCTGGACTATGCAATCCCCCTGCTCATCAACAGCCAGGACTGTGCCTTTGAGCCGTTCAAACCACGCAGGCCATGCATGGGCATAACCAGTTGCGGCGACGATGGCGTCGGTCTCCAGTGTGCAGTGCTGATCCAGCTGGGTGTGATGGCAGCTCATGCGCAGGGCTCCCAAGCCATCCAGTTCCTCCACTCCTTCGACGGTGCAATGTGAGTAGAGCACCAGGCCTGGCGTCTCTCCGCCGATGGATCTCTCATAGAGCAGATCAAAAATCTCGCCAATGGTTGAGAAGCTGATGCCTTTGTAGAGCAATCCTTGCTCCGCCACTATTTCCCGGCGCCGCTCTCTGGGCAGAGTGTGGAAGTAGTGCATGTAGGCGGGGGTGAAGCACTCCTGTCCCAGCTTCGAGTATTCCATGGGGTGGAAACCGGCCGCCCGGGTGATCCACTGAATGGAGGCTCCGGCCTGGACCTGTTCCGGGGTCAAGGCGCTAAAGAGCGCCAATACGCATTCGGCGGCACTCTGTCCCGAGCCAACGACGGTCACCCGCTTGCATTGCAAGAGCTGCTCCCTGGCATGCATGAACCGGGCTGAATGCATGACGAGAGGATGTTGGCATTCTCGAGCCCAGTCGGGCAGCCAGGGGGTGGTGCCTATGCCGATCACCAGATCGCGGCTGCTGTAGCGCTGTACGGCTCCGGTTGCTGATGTGCTGTCGATGAGAAACCTCTCCCTGGTGTCGTCATAGCGGACATCGATGACCTCTTGGCCAAAGTGACAGCTCGTTAGCTGCTGCGCGGCCCAGCGGCAGTAGTGGTCATATTCCCGTCTCGGGATCAGGAAGTGATCGTAGTAATAGAAGGGGTAAAGCCGATCCTGCTGGTGCAGGTAGTTGAGATAACTCAGGGGGTGGGTCGGGTCGGCCAGTGTCACCAGATCGGCCAGGAAGGGCACTTGCAGTGTGGTGCCCGGCAGCAGTAATCCCTCATGCCAGCGAAACGCAGGTTTGCGCTCGAGAAATACCCCCGTCACTTCACTGTGACGGGAGAGCAGGGCTGCCAGCCCGAGATTGAAGGGCCCGATGCCAATACCGGTCAGGTCAACGCTTGTGATATCCATAAAAAACTCCGAGGAATGACAATGAACCCCGGGGAGTGCGCTCTCCCCGAGGCTTGATAGGTCAGAAACCGGGGGACCTGAGCAGGACTTCCACATCCGCTGCATTGCGGCAGCGCAGCAGTTGTCCCGGTGACAGGGCTCTGGAGAAGTGCTCACCCAGGCGTGCCGAGATGACCTTGAGGTGTTGGGGACGCAGTCCCAGGCTGGTGAAGTCGAGCTGACTGTTCATCCCTTCATTCCGGACCTGTCCCAGCACCTCCAGATAGATATCGAGCACGGCGCCGCCATCCGTCGCACCAGCATCCGCCGTGGCTTGTGGTGCTGATCCCCCCTTGTCTGATGAGGTCAACCTGCTGCGTGCTGCGCGCCGGTCCGGCTTGCCATTTTGTGTCAGCGGCAGGCTGTCGACCTGGATAAAGCGCGTTGGCACATGGGAGGCTGGCAGGTGTTGCTTGGCATGCTCGCGTAACGAGGTGATGGAGACAGTATCCCCATGCTTGCCCACATACAGGGCCCCGATACAGAGTTCCCCCTGCTGCTCGGCGCCGTAGTCCACTACCAGTACATGGGCAATGGCCGGGTGCTTGATGAGCTCGATTTCGATATCAGGCAATGAGACGCGCACGCCACGCACCTTGATGTAGCCGTTCACGCGGCTGTCGAACATCAGGGTACCGTCAGCCCGATAACGGCCCCGATCGCCGGTACGAAACGCCCTTGTCTCCTCACCGGAGCCTGAAGCAAGGGTGACAAAGTCCTGCTGTGTCAGCTCGCCATTTTCCAGATAGCCGAGCGCCAGGTTCACCCCTGTGGTATGGATGCGACCGGCAACCCCGGTCGGGCAGTGTTCCCCTCTGTCATTGAGCAACCAGTAGCCGTTGCCCGGCAAGGGCGTACCGTACGGTATCTTGTCCTGATCCCTGACGCCGATCTGGTGCCAGATACTCCAGATGGTGGTTTCGGTCGGTCCGCCCAGTGATGTCAGGCGGGCCGACGGCAGCCGCTTGCGAAGTTCGGCTATGATGCCGGGTTTGATGTAATCCCCCCCTTGCGCGATCAGCCGCAGGCTCGTCAGCCCCGTTGCCTGACTGCAGGAGAGCAACATCTCTAGCATGGCCGGCACAGAGCACCAGAGGGTGACGCCATGCTGCTCCACCAGCTGATTCCAGCGCACCGCATCTTTTTCCGCCCCCGTTTCCGGCTGTACCAGAGTGGCGCCAGCGCTCAGGCAACCGAACACGTCGAAGACCGACATGTCGTGGTGCAGCGGTGTGACCGAGATGAATACATCGTCAGGGGTGACTTGCCATGCCTTGAGCGTGTTGCCGATGACATTGGCCGTGGCCCTGTTGTTGAGCACCACGCATTTGGGCTTGCCGGTCGTCCCCGAGGTGTAGAGGTAGTAGGCCGGCGCCGGGTGTTGGGAGCGCCCGACCCAGGGGGTGCCGCTGACATTGTCGTGGGGAGACGCCAGCAGCGCCGCCGGAGTGACAGTGGGGTAGTCAGACTCGAGCCCGTCTGTACAGATGATCAGGTCAGGTCGGCAGTTCTCCAGCAAATAGTGCAGCCTCTCGGTGGGGGAGCAGCTGTCTATCGGTACCCAGACCACGCCGCTCAAGGCGCAGGCCAGGGTAGCCATGGTGTGCTCCGGGCTGCGGGGCAGACAGATGGCAGCGACCTTGCCTGCCGTGATCCCCGCTCTTTCGAACGCCCCCATGATCCGCAAGACGCTGTCGCCGAGAGTGCGATAGCTGATGCGGCGATCCCCCTGTATCAGGGCAATCTTGTCATTGCCGGCATCGAAAAGATGCGCCGCCATACGCTCGAGGAAGGGGTCCGTGTCTGCCATGGTATCGTCACTGTTATGGCGATAGTGGCCCGTATCAATGATGGCGCTGGCATCAATATCAAACAGACCGGAGGTGACGATATGGCGGCTTGCCTTGTCCAGCGCCGTGAGGATGTCGCACACCAGGTCACTCTCTATTGCCTCCCGGGCATAGTCGATATCCAGTATCAGGGCGCCATCCGCGCGGCTCGAAAAGCGAATGTCCATCGCCACCTGCGGCGTCTGGGTCAGTCCGGCGCACAGGGTCATGGTGCTGCTGCCGGTGGCTGTTGGCCAGGAGAGTCCATTGGTGATGACAATGGGCAGCGCCGGGCCTGTGCCCCGGGTTTCAAACAGCTGACGGGCAATATCCACCCCGGAGAAGGCCAGATGCTGCAACCCTTCCATCACGTCGTTTTGCAGCTGGTTTGCCCTGTCTACCAAGGTGTCCCTGGCGCCACACCACTCGACGGCGATGAAGCTGGATCGGTTGGCAAGCGGGCCTGAGGGCAGGGGGGCGACCGGAATGGCGACACACAGATCTCCCTCGTCGAGCCAGCGGGACAGCACATCCAGGATCAGGGCCATGATGGTGGTGTTTTTGAAAAAGTGCTGTCGGGAGCCCAGTTTGCAAAGCTGGGTGAAGAGGTCAGGGGGGATGATCAGGCTCTGTCGCTCGTAACGGGCGGTAGGGATCTGATCCAGTGGCTGCTTCCATGGCAGCCGGGGTGCCCCGTCCAGCCCGGCGAGTTTATGCGTCCAATACTGGGCATCAGCCTTGCGCAGCTCAGGGCTCAGGGGGGCGTCCTGAGCCGTCGTGATGGAGGGCATGTCGGGCTGATGACCTTCAAACAATTCCAACATCAGCGCCGCGATCGAGCGCCCGTCGAGGATGAGCGCATCGAAGCGAGCGAAAACAACATGTTGGTCATCCGGCAAATGGAGCAGGGTCAAGTTCCAGGGGGCATGATCGAGGCTGAAGAGTGCGTGGGTATAGTGGTTGCTATGTAGCTTGAGCCGTTCTTGCGCCGTGCTGGCAGAGAGGTGGCGCAGGTCGATCTCCTCAAGGTTGAGCCTCTCCTCGTCACTGACGTACTGGATTACTCTCTCGGGATCGACAAGGGTGCGCAAACTCTCGTGGCGTTTGACCATAGCGTGCAGTCGCTGCCGCAGCGTGGCCGGATCCAGTCGCCCGCAGTATTCCCGAAACTCCTGCATGGCGACTCCCCCGAGTGGGAACTGGGTGGTGCGACCCAGCAGATAGGCTTGCTGCAATGGTGTCAGAGGTGTTTCCATCAGAGGCTTTTGTGGCGTCAGCGCTTGGTCAAGGGTGGCTGGATTGGCGGCCACAGTGCGAACCTGAGTGACAAAATCGTTGAACAACCGGGTGATCCAGGCTTGCGGCAGTGCATCCAGGCGAATGTCCCAGTTGATCAATATGCCGCCATCAATACGGACAACTTGAGCATCCAGCGCGACCTGAGGTCCCTGGGAGATGACCCAGTTCATGGAGCCAAACACACGGTGAACCCGTTCGGAAAACAGCTCGCCGCCATCCAGATCCAGCGCTGCCGTGAACACCACTGGGGCTAGCTGGGCAGCACCATGGTGGCGGGAGAGATCGCGCATCAGGCTGACACCTGAGTAGCTGCCGTGACTGAGTCGTTCGGCCATCTGGCTTGCCAGTTGATGGCAGAGCCCTGCCAGGGTAGTGGCAGAAGTCATGTCGACATCAAGGATGGTCAGATTGGCGAACTCCCCGACGATTTGTTCTGTCCCCTCAATCACGGGCTGGCGCCAGAAGAAGGGCAGATTGAGACGAAATGTCGTGTCGCCCGTGGCCATGCCGAGCTGATGGGCAAACAGCCCCAATATCAGGCTGGAAGGCGTCATTCGTCTGTATCGGGCCAACTGGATCAGGGTTTGACGCTCTTCGGGGGAGAGCCATGCACTGAGGCGGTGGCTATCGGGGGATGAAGCAGCATGTTCTGGCGCTGGCAGCGAGGGGGCCGGTGCTATCTGTGACAGCTTGCTGCGCCACCAGGCTCTGTCTTCCATTCTGGCTGCTTGCTGCACGGGATCCTGCTTGATTGCATCGCACCAGTCGAAGAAGGCTGGAGGGGTTTGCCGTGGCGAGTCCGGGCATTCATAGAACAGCGCCAGGTCTTCCATCAGCACGCGGAAGCTGGAGGGATCGACCGCTATCATGTCGGTATCGATATGCAGCCTGCATGCATCCTCCCCCAGAAGTGATACCGAGAAACGCGCAGCTTGCCCCCGGGCCAGGTCAAGGCGTTGATGTGTCCACTCCTGGCGCTTGCGCCTCAGTGCATCCGCCCGTTCTGCATCACCCAGCGTCTTGAAGTCATCAACCTCAAGGCGTTGTGATGGTGCCATCTCAGCCAGTGTCTGCATGCCGTCAGGGGTTATCTGAAGTCGCAGCATGGGGTGTGCTCGATATACATGTTCAATGGCGCGGCCCAAGCGTTGCAGGTCGAGGGCATGGCAATCGAACTCGGCGTAAAGATGCGCAGAAACCTCACCCAGTGCTGAGTGATTGCCTCGGCCAATCCAGCAAGCCGCCTGCATGGAAGTCAGTTCTCTCATATCTCGCTCGTAATGTTGACAAGGCCATTCATTTGGTTCTTTATATATTTACCAATGAGAATGGTTTTCATTTCAAGTTTATTTTATTGAGTCAACCTGTATGGGGGGGAAGCAAGATAGTCTGCAACGGATCTACTGCGGAATGGTTTAAGGTGTGCGCTGAAATGTGGGACAAGTATTTTCCAACTCCATTATCCTGGGCGAAAAATTGTCATGACAAATGGCAGGCTTATATCCCTGCTCAATGTGTGGAGGCGTTAGGCCCATAGTTATGATGTGGGTATTTGTGTCTGCTGTTATTTACAATGACATCAACAATATGAGGCTGGTTTCACATGACCAATCCAGAAATGATTAGCCATCAATGGCTACAAGAGCGCGTACAGCAACTTATTGAAGACAATGACACAGAGCTGGATCTGGAAGAGAGCCTTATTTTATATGGGCTAGACTCTTTGCGAGTGATGCGATTTGCTGCTGAACTTAAAGAACGCAACATCCATGTCAGTTTTGAAGATCTGATAAAATCACCAACATTGGCTAGCTGGCGGGAGTTGATTGCCAATCGACAAGCCATTGCAAGATAACCGTAAATTATAGTTTTGACAGCAAGAGTCCGCGTGATGGCTTTTTACTTTTATTAATGGTTGTTTCACCGCCATCCCTTACGATTAATCATCGGCAACTTGATAAATCAAGGTGCGGATTGCCAAACTACACCACCAAATGTGCAGGCATGCCTGCATAGCGCTAGCCATGGGTATGATAATGGGTTTGTCATCAGAAGATGCCGGGAAAATAGAGTCGTTTTGGCGGTATTGTGTGCAGCATCAATATTTCAATATCGGTTATCCAGAGGCGGCTGACTTTGACTACTCCGCTTTGAACCGTTTTCTAAACTTCTCTATCAACAACTGTGGTGATTGGAGCCAGCAGAGCAACTACCTTCTCAACTCCTTTGATTTTGAAAGAGAGGTGATGCAATTCTTTGCAACCCTGTTCTGCATTCCTTTTGAGCAAAGTTGGGGTTATGTGACCAACGGTGGTACTGAGGGGAATATGTTCGGATGCTATCTGGCCCGCGAGTTATTTCCTGAGGCGACATTATATTACTCAAAAGATACACATTATTCGGTTGCAAAGATCATCCGACTATTGAGAGTAAAGTCATGTATGGTCGATTCACTGCCTAATGGCGAGATGGATTATGATGACCTGATCAATCGAATTCGACTGGATGGAGAGCGTCACCCTATTATATTTTCCAACATAGGGACGACGATGACAGGGGCAACAGACAATATTGCCACCATTCAAAGACGCTTGAAAAAAATAGGAATCACCAAGGGAGACTATTACCTGCATGCCGATGCGGCATTGAGTGGCATGATCTTGCCCTTCATCGACAACCCTCAACCTTTCTCTTTCGCCGATGGCGTCGACTCGATAAGTGTATCGGGTCATAAAATGATCGGTTCTCCCATTCCCTGCGGGATTGTCCTGGCCAGACGCAAGCATGTCGAGCATGTCTCGGTTGAAATAGATTATATCTCGGCATGTGACCAGACAATCAGTGGCTCGCGCAATGGCTACACCCCGTTACTGTTATGGATGGCAATAAAAAGCCGATCGTTTTCAGACTGGCGTCAGCGAACGCAGCACTGTCTTGATATGGCCCAATATGTCATCGAGCGTTTTCACGCCAAAGGTATTCATGCCTGGCGCAATCCAAATTCGATCACTGTGGTTTTCCCAAAGCCTGCTGACCATATATGGAAAAAGCACTGTCTGGCCACATCAGGAAAAATATCACATATCATCACCATGCCTCATCACACCGGGAAGGAAACCCTGGACAGGGTGATCAATGACATTGCTCTGGATAGAGAACCTGGCCGCGGTTTGGCACATGCGTTGACTGTCTGATAGCACCAGAGTCGACGGCCTTGCCATGATGGACACGGTTGCAGGGCGAGAGCCAGCTCTCGCCCTGTTTGCTTGCGTTACTCTGGCTGCTTCTCGCTAGATTACTTGCCGATGCAGAAGCTGGAGAAGATGCGACCGAGCAGATCGTCGGAGCTGAACTCGCCGGTGATCTCGGACAGAGACTCCTGCGCCAGACGCAGCTCTTCGGCCACCAGTTCACCGGCGACATAGATTTCCAGCTGATCTTTGGCCACCAGCAACCGCTCGGCGGCGCGCTCCAGCGCATCCAGGTGGCGGCGGCGAGCCATGAAGCCCCCCTCGGTGTTGCCCTGGAAGCCCATGCAGGCTTTCAGGTGCTCGCGCAGGGCGGGCAGCCCCAGCTCTGTCTTGGCGGAGATGCGGTAGACGGCGTGGCCCAGCTCCTGACTTGGAGCCAGATCCTCGCCGGTCAGGTCTGCCTTGTTGCGTACTACCGTGAGGCCGATGTTTTTTGGCAACCGATCAACAAATTCCGGCCAGATTTCCCGCGGGTCGATCGCATCGGTCGTTGTGCCATCCACCATAAAGAGTACACGGTCGGCTTGCTCTATCTCGGCCCAGGCACGTTCGATGCCGATCTGCTCTACCTTGTCCAGGGTATCGCGCAGGCCGGCGGTATCTATGATGTGCAGCGGCATGCCATCCAGGTGGATGTGCTCGCGCAGCACGTCGCGGGTGGTGCCGGCAATCTCGGTGACTATGGCTGACTCGCGTCCGGCCAGGGCGTTGAGCAGGCTCGATTTGCCTGCGTTGGGACGACCGGCGATCACCACCTTCATCCCTTCCCGCAGCAGGGCCCCCTGTTTGGCTTCACTGCGCACGCCGTCCAGCTCAGCCATGATGGCGTAGAGATCGCCTGCCACCTTGCCGTCGGAGAGAAAGTCGATCTCCTCGTCCGGGAAGTCGATGGCGGCTTCCACATAGATGCGCAGCCGGATCAGGCTCTCCACCAGTTGCTGGATTTTGCTGGAGAACTGCCCCTGCAGAGAGTGCATAGCGCTGCGGGCGGCCTGTTCGCTGGAGGCTTCAATCAGATCGGCGATGGCCTCGGCCTGGGCCAGATCCAGTTTGTCGTTCATGAAGGCGCGTTCGCTGAACTCGCCGGGACGGGCAGGGCGCAGCCCCTTTATCTGCAGGATACGGCGCACCAGCATGTCCATGATGACGGGGCCACCGTGACCTTGCAGCTCCAGCACATCTTCGCCAGTGAAGCTGTTGGGGGCCTTGAACAGCAAGGCTATGCCCTGATCCAGCGGTTGGCCTTGCTCATCCTTGAACGGCAGATATTCGGCATAACGGACCCGGGGAAGCTTGCCGAGCACTATCTCGGCGACCTGTTCGGCGGCGGGGCCTGAGACCCGGACTATGCCAACGCCGCCACGGCCGGGCGCGGTGGCCTGGGCCACGATCGTATTTGTTGTCATCTTGCTTGGCTCGTATGTTCGGTAATTGGGGACATTGTAATAAAAGAGGCGGCCCGAAGGCCGCCTCTTTTGTCATCAGGGGGAAGATCAGGTGCGGGTATGCAGCCCTTTCTTCTCCAGCTGACGATAGATGATGGTCTGCTGGGTAATGGAGATGACGTTGCTCACCAACCAGTACAGGGTCAGGCCAGCCGGGAACCAGAGGAACATGAAAGTGAAGATGATCGGCATGAACTGCATCACTTTCTGCTGCATCGGATCGGTAATGGTGGTCGGACTCATCTTCTGCAGATACCACATGGAAGCACCCATGAGGATTGGCAGTACGAAGAAGGGGTCCTTCACTGACAGGTCGGTGATCCACAGCGCGAACGGTGCGTGACGCAGCTCAACGGATTCCATCAGTGCCCAGTACAGAGCGATGAAGATAGGCATCTGGACCAGGATAGGCAGACAGCCACCCAGCGGGTTGACCTTCTCCTTCTTGTACAGCTCCATCATGCCCTGGGACATCTTCTGGCGATCGTCACCGAAGCGTTCCTTGAGCGCGGCCAGCTTGGGCTGGAGCATGCGCATCTTGGCCATGGAGGTGTACTGGGCCTTGGTCAGCGGGAACATGATACCGCGCACCAGCAGGGTCAGCATGATGATGGCCACACCCCAGTTATGCACAAAGCCCTGGAACACGGTCAGCAACCAGTGCAGCGGTTGGGCGATGAACCACAGCCAGCCGTAGTCGACGGTCAGGTCGAGGTGGTTTGCCACCTTGGCCATCTGGTCTTGCAGCTTGGGACCCACCCACAGCTTGCTGGTCACTTCGGCCTGCTGGCCGGCAGCCACGTCTACCAGCGGCGCCTTGTAGCCAATGATTGCCTGGTCTTTACCAGGGATCACGCGGCTGTAGAAGCTGTTGGTATCGTCGGCATTCGGTGCCCAGGCAGAGACGAAGTAGTGTTGCAGCATGGCGACCCAACCACCCTTGGTGGTCTTGTTCAGGTCGGCATCCTTCATCTCGTCGAAGGTGTACTTCTTGTAGCGACTCTCTTCACTGGAGAAGGCGCCACCACGGTAAGCACTGGCTACCATGGCGTGACCTTCCTGATCCTTGGGTGTGGTCACGGTCTGCTTCAGCTGACCGTAAAACTGCACCTGGACCGGCTCGGCAGATTTGTTGTCGATCTTGTAATCGACGCCAATTGCATAGTCACCGCGCTTGAGCACGAACTCTTTGGTGAAGACCACACCCTTGCTGTCGGTCCAGGTCATCGGAACGACGACTTGATCCTGACCATCGGCCAGCTGGTAGCTGGTCTGGGCGGCTTCATAGGTGGGACGACCCTGGGCCTGGCTGTCAGGACCATCGCGACCCACCAGGCCGCTTTGGGCGACATAGAGGCGGTCAGGCTGACTGGTCAGCAGGACGAAGGATTGATCCTTGCCCTCTTCCAGTTTGTGAGCCAGCAGCTCGGCAGAAACAATATCACCGCCCTGGGTATCCAGGGTCAGCTTGAGCACGTCGGAGGAGACGGTGATCAGCTTGCGTGCGGCGTTTGCGTTGGCTTGCTCGGAAACCTGAGGAATATCACCGGTCTGACCGGCTTCAGGTACGAAATGTTCGGTTTGGGCCACGGTAGTCGGGGCCGGCTTCGGAGCCTTGTCGGACTCCCACTGTTGCCAGAGCAGAAAGCTCACGAACAGCAAACCGATCAGGATAAGATTGCGTTGTGATTCCATAGTCTTCAGTTTCTTCGCTTTGGTTGCGGAACCGGGTCATAACCACCCTCGGATAAGGGATGGCATTTTAATAGACGTTTGCTGGCTAACCAAACGCCTTTTATGAAACCGTGAAGTCGGATGGCTTCTATCGCAAATTGGGAACAAGTTGGCGTGAAACGGCAGCGCGGCCCCAGCAGGGGACTAATGATTAGCTGATACAGACGTATCAGTTTGACAGCTACCCATTGCAACGGCGTGACAGAGTGCGCCATAGCTTTTCCAGTAACTTGAACAGCTCCTCGTTATCCATCTCTTTGACGCCGCCCTTGGCGATCACGACTATGTCGATAGCGGGCAGGCTGGCTTGATTGAGACGGAAGCTTTCCCGGACCACTCGTTTGACACGATTACGCCAGACGGCACGCTTGAGTGCTTTTTTGGGCACAGCGAGGCCAAGACGGGGATGTTCGAGGGTATTGGGACAGGCGAGAAGAGTAATTTGCGGAGAAGCGGCCCGGACAGGCTCGGCGAAAACGCGTTTGAAGTGTTCGGGAGTTAACAGACGTAACTCCCGAGAGAAGGTGTGCGGCGTTGGCATTAAACTACCAGACGGGCACGACCCTTGGCACGACGAGCGGCCAGAACTTTACGACCGTTGGCAGTTGCCATGCGGGCGCGGAAACCGTGAGAGCGCTTGCGCTTCAGGTTGGACGGTTGAAAAGTACGTTTCATGATTCGATTCCGTATTTCTGTACAGTTTTGATTGTCACACTTAGCCGACGCGCCAGCTATAGCGTGTGACGACTAGCAAAAGAGGCCGAATTCTAAACAGAGTTCGGCTTTTAGTCAATCCGCCGTTCCCTCTCATCTTGCCCTGACTCATCAATAAGCAGGAGAAGCTGACAGGATCCGGAGGATCAAGGGCTCCGGATTATACTGGCAACCCGGGGTTAAACAAGGATCCTCCAATAAAAAAGGCGGCCAAGCCGCCAAAGAGAGAGCTATTTAAGGACTTTTCGCAAGAACTCCCGGGTGCGGGGATCCTTGGGATCGACCAATATCTGATCCGGCGGGCCCTGTTCCACGATCCGCCCCCCCTCCATGAAGATCACCCGATCGGCAACATCACGAGCAAATTCAATCTCATGGGTCACCACCACCATGGTCTGGTGCTGGCGTGCCAGCTCCTTCATCAGGCCAAGTACCTCGTCGACCCACTCGGGGTCGAGGGCCGAGGTGGGCTCATCGAACAGAATGACCTTGGAGTGAGCCGCCATGGCGCGGCCGATGCCGACCCGTTGTTGCTGGCCGCCGGAGAGGGACGCCGGGTAGGCATCCTGCTTGTCGGCAAGCCCTATGTCCTTGAGGATGCCGAGGGCTGTGGCGCGGGCCTCAGCCTTCGGCTGCTTCCAGACGGTGATCAGCCCTTCGGCTATGTTGTCGAGCGCCGTCTTGTTGGCGAACAGGGCGTAGTTCTGGAACACGAAGGAGGCGCGCTTGCGCAGCTCTATGGCCTGCTGCTCGCTGGCGTTGGCCAGATCCAGCTGCAGATCATCGATGGCAAGGGTGCCTGCATCCGGTGTCTCAAGCAGATTCAGGCAGCGCAGCAAAGTCGACTTGCCGGTACCGGAGGGGCCGATAATGACTACTATCTCCCCCTTCCTGACCTCCAGATCTATGCTGTTGAGCACCTTGTTGCCGTGAAATGCCTTGGAGAGGCCTGTTAATTTGATCATCGCAGACTTCCTTTAATAGGCACGGTTCAGGCGCACTTCCAGCAGGTGCTGCAAGCGGGTGAAGATGATGACCACCACCCAGTAGACCAGGGCAACCGCCATGAAGCTCTCGAAGAACTTGAAGGAGGAGGAGGCTTCCATCTGCGCCTTGCCCATGATCTCGGCCACTCCCAGGGTGAACGCCAGTGAGGTGCTCTTGATCATGTCGATGAAGTAGTTCATCAGCGACGGGGTCGCTATGCGTGCCGCCTGCGGCAATATGATCCGCCGCATAGCCTGATAGCGGCTCATGCCGATACTGAGCGCCGCTTCCATCTGACTCTTGTGAATACCCAGGATGGCGGCACGGATCGACTCGGCCATGTAGGCGGCGAAGTGCAGGGTCAGGCCGACGATGGCGGCGGTAAAGGCATCCATTCCCACGAAGACGGGGAACAGTTGCGGCAGTCCGTAGTAGAGCAGAAACAGCTGGACGAGCAGCGGCGTACCTCGAAAAAACGAGATATAGAGCATCGCCAGCCAGTGGATCACGGGGATGCGAAACACCCGTACTATCGCCAGGGTCAGCGACAGCACGAGTGCCAAGACGAATCCCCACAGGGCCATTTCCATCGTGGTGCCCAGGTATTTGAGCAGTATGGGGAACAGCCCTAGCGTGTACTCGAGGTCAAATTCCATCATTTATTTGTCGGTGATGTCAGCTGCGAACCATTTCTCGGAGATTTGACGCAGGGCACCATCTTTGCGCATGGCGGTCAGGGCGTCGTCGACCTTCTTCAGCAGAGCCTGCTTTTCAGGCGTCTTCAGGAAGGGCAGGGCGTTCTCAATGGTCTCGAACGGTGCGCCAGCCTGTTGCAGCGGCAGCTTGGATTCCTTGATCAGCTGGGCGGTGGAGACGCGGTCCATCACGAAAGCATCGATGCGACCCAGGGCGACATCCTGCTCGAAGCTGGAGTCATAGGTGCGGATATCGATCTTCTTGTTCGGGTCGTTCTTGCGCAGCAGTTCTTCGAAGTTGGAACCCAGGTTAACAGCAACCGTCTTGCCTTCCAGATCCTTGATGCCGTGGATGGTGCTGTTGCCCTTGCGGACCACTATCTGGGCGCCGTCATAGACGTAGGGCTGGGAGAAGGCGTACTTGGCCTTGCGCTCGTCAGTGATGGTGATCTGGTTGGAGATGGTATCGACGCGGCCGGTTTCCAGCATGCCGAACAGGCCGGAGAAGCTGGCGGTCACGAACTCGACCTTGTAGCCGGTGCGCTCACCGATCTGGTTCCACATATCCACCTCGAAGCCCTGCAGCTTGTCCTGCTTGACGAAGGTGAACGGGAAATATTTGCCGGACATGCCGACCTTGATGGTTTCCTGGGCGATGGCTTGACCGGACAGGGCGGCCAGCAGAATGGCGGCACCGGAGACCAGCTTGATGGATGATGTCATGGGGATTCCTCTCTCTGTTGTTCTGTATTTTTAGTTGTAATGACTGGATTTGCGTTGATGTTATTGGAATAAAACCCAAAGAATAAATGATATTTGGTTATATAAAATAACCGGTTAAGGTCAGGATCCCCGGGGGCGTCCGGGTGGGATCAGGCTGTGGGTAACTTTGGGGATGAAATCAGATTCATCGGTGCTGGATCCTTGAAAGTCAAGGATCTTATTTGCCGGATCCACGAGGTGGCGGCTAGAGATCCAGCCGCTAAAAACGTAGAATAGCCGGTCTTTAGTTAATCAATTGACGGGAGTTTAGA
>NZ_CP110646.1:0-88346 GCF_028355655.1 Aeromonas salmonicida
ATGATGAATGTAACAATAGTTAGCGCCGAAAACCCCCGTCGCATGGAGTGGGATGACACCTCAATAACGCTGGATGTTTTGTTCTCTCACTTACCGGAGCGAATGCCATTTACGGCCAAAAGCGATGACGTGGAGGGGCATGGGCGCGAGCTCTATGACCGGGCTATGAGTGGCGACTTTGGCGAGATAGTGATCGTGCCCAAGCCGAAACCCACCGATGCAGAGCAGAGGCTCCGCATAAAAGAGAAGCTGAGCAAGGGTGCCCTGGTTATAGCCCCGCTGGAGGATGCCGAAAAACTCGGCATCATCACCGATAGCGAGCTAGATCAACTCTCTGCATGGCGACTGTACCGGGTTGAGCTCTACCGCCTGCCGCAAAGTGCGGGATGGCCCACTGATGTGACATGGCCCGAACAGCCGAGCTGAATCTGAATGGCATGGGGGTGGGGTGGTAATAACGCCAATCCGCAAAATCAGGGGCAAGATCGGTAATATGCCACTAACTTCCTAACCTCATTTCGTAACTATGAGCTGTTGGATAATGTTGAATTACGCGGTGGGGGTGTCGATGACAGTGGATCCTGGCCTGGCTGCCGTAGTGTCCGCGCTGGCGCTATTTGGTGGTGGGGCTTCCTATCTACAAGGGAGGCGGGACCAGCGGGTTGGACCTGGCTTGATGGAGCTCATAACCGAGCTCATGACGGCCGCCCTGGCTGGCTGGAGTATGTATTTCCTTGGGGCATGGCAACGCTGGCCAGAGCCACTTGTGTGTCTGCTGGTAATCGCGTCCACACACAATGGCGCCGCGGTTATTGGTGTGCTGGCAAGCGGCTTGCTCCAGGGCATTAAAAAACTGATGAGGTTCTGACAATGGAAGGACATTCCCTTTTTCTTGCGACTGCCGCGGCGGTGTTCCTTACCGCGCTACTGGACAGAATCATCCTCCAGCGCAGCAAGGTATCCGATGTAACGGTGGACCCAGCCGCAAGTGAAGGTGGGTATCGCCGTTACATCCTGCACTATCACGCTGCCAACGAGCCGGACTGGTCTGAAATCGCCTATTCATTCCGTGACCGCAAACGCCCCACAACGGTTATCACGGGGCGTACCCGCTCGATGGCCGGCTGTGCGGTAGGCAGCAATGACGAATACCTGCTTATCCGTGAAGATTTGCTAACTCCTGGCACCTGGGAATTGACTGTAAGGATCACCACCACTTGCAGGCTCAACCCGTTTTATTCCCTGTTCCCGCTCAAGGCCTCAAAGACCATAGAGGTACAAATTCAATGACCCAGAGAGACGAACGTTACAGCCAGAACAAGGCTGAATACTTCACCCTCGACTTCGACAACGTGACAGAGGCAGGCCTCAAGAAGCTGATCGCCAGTTTCAAGAAGGCCGGCCAGAACGTCGCCGAAGTGGAGGCCACCAACCGAGTTATCACCAAGGACCGACTGGCAACCAAGAAGGCCCTGCTGCGCTTTGAAGGCGGCCAGGCCGTTACGATCACCCTGGGCGACCATGGCGACGTGATTGAGACAAAGCTGAATGCAACCATCATCCCGGTGCAGGCCCTGAAAACCACGGATGCCTACGCCAAAGAGGTGGCGGCAAAAGTGGTTGCCGGACAAGCCCGCTGGGAAAACAGCCTGGCCCGCAAGGCGGTGAAGAAGGTTACCCCGGACGAGTCGAAGAAAAAGCCCGCAGGCCGCACTCTCCAGGCGCGGATCATCGAGGCCAAGGCAGCCAACGCCGGCGTCCGGACCAACGTCGCCACTATTGAAGCCCGGATAGCTGAGCTGCAGACCGCCAAGGCCACCAGCACCAGCGAGCTTGAGAGTCAGCGTAACAAGCTGGATCTGGAGCGGGCCACCACCAACCAACTGATCCAGCAGATTGAAGCCCTGGGAGGCGAAGCATGATTTATGCCCTTCATAACGGCGTCAAAGTGGTTAACGTGATTGACCACAAGGCCGCGCCACTGACGCGCCAGCAGTTCCTGGACGCTCTGGGGGTCGATTCCATGATGCAGGAACCGGCCACCCTGGAGGAGATCGAGGCGACTTATCTCTATGGACTGGCGGGGCAGGGCGAGCAAGTGTTTACCGATGCCATCGTGACCACCAGCAACCGGATTGATCGCACCATGGCGGGCTTTATCCGGGTATTGAACCAGGCACTGACCGGCACCGAGATCCAAGCCTCTGACGCCAAGATTGGCACTCCCAAGAAAGCGGGCGACGTGGCGGTACTGTCCGCCGAAATCCCCCTATCTGATGGGCAGTCCATCTTTGTCATTTTCCATAGCCCCAGCAATGACCCGAGAAAGATCACAGGGACCGATACGCTGGTGGCGTTCCGGTTCCTGCTGAACAAGCGGGACGTGACCCACGTTGTCGCCCCGAACAAGGGCCGGGATATATCTCTCAAGCAGACCACCCTTGCACTTGCCAACCTGGCCGAGCGCAACAGCACCAAGTTTGCAGCCAAGCAGGCTGACAACAAGGCCAAGGCGGAGGAGCTGGCGACCCTGGAAGCGGACACCGATCAGCAGATCAAGCAGGTTGACCTACTGACCGAGCAGATCGACACCCTGGCCGAGGCCCATAACGGGACCACTGACGAGCTCGCCCGGGTAAACGGCCAGCTGGACAGGCAGGTACAGCGCAACGAGGAGCTGCGCCAGGCGCTTGCCGGCTTGGAAGCCAGCAAGGCCGAGAATAAGCCTGCCCCTAACCCTGTCCCCCCGCCTACGCCCGGAGAGGAGGCCATGGGTGTGCTGCTGACCCTGCAAAACCGCCCCAACACGGGCGGCAAGCTGGGCGGGTTCAAGGTGGTCAATGCCACCGACCGGCTGATCGACATTACCCCGGGCACCCCGGGCGCCGAGGCAATCCGTTACACCTGGGACGGTACCGGCTTCAAGCGTCGCGGCTATTACCTGCTGAACGATGGCGGCTCGGTCCCGGTGGAGCAGATGAACAAGGACAACACCAAGCTGTCTGACCTGCCGGAGGATGGGATCCGCTACATCAAGCAGCAGCTGAACATTGCCGGCGAGTTCACGTTGACCAACGGCGCGGTGATTGCCCGTCGCTATGACAACCAGGGCGGCAAGCTGAGCGGCTACATCACCATTACCGAGCGTGACGGGACCATGTACCTCCTTGGCTCTATCAGCAGCCAGGGCGCGAAGATGGATAACGCTACCTCCATTCTTTACAAGGAATACAAAGAGGGTAAGGCCGCCAAGTTCATGGTCAAGGATGAAGGGATCCACACTGCTGAGCTGATCAAGGGGGCCCTGTCTTCGATGATGGGTGACTATGGCGCCGGCTGGCGTTCGCAGTGGGACGAACTTGGCGATAACCCGGTTATTGCCCTGGATACCCCGTTGCTGCCTGGCGAGCAGGAGCACGACGGTTACTACATCGCGGTCAATCTGGGCGCCGACGGGAAACCGGCCGGTACGTTCCGGGTGCTTTACGGTGACGGCGGCCCGCTCACTGGCGGCACCGAGATCAGGACGAAAGCAGAAGTCCAGGAGCTGGTCACCAAGAATTACCAGGAGGCCTACGACGAGGCGCAAAGCAAGGTTGATAAGCAAGCCGGCACCGAGCCAGAGCCGCCCGTTGCGAGCCCTGTCTACTGGTACGGGCTGCGGATCCGCCCCTACAGTCCGGGCGCCCAGCCTGACGGCGTGGTGGCCTATGTCGCCCCGGATGATGTGACCGGCGATCCCCGTGTGGCCGAGTTCATCAAGGACCGCGATCCCCGTGGCTGGAGTCATGGCATGATCGCCTACCCTGAGCCCCTGAGCCGGGACCAAATCGACCATTACTCCCTGGAAGATATGGCCGCTGCAGTATGGACCGAGGCAACCAGGGCGGCCCGTCTGCTGGAGCTGGTGGATGTAGTCGGCCGCATGGTCGAACTGGAGCAGACTGACGATGAAATTTGGGGCGATCTGTTCATGCCCAAGGGCTCTTTGACCGAAACCAATAACCCGTTCTTTGTCGATGACAAGTACGAGGGTACCCAGCTCACCCAGGCCCTGCAGGAGGCCGGCTATACCGGGAGTGTCAAATCCATGGTTAACAACCTCATAGACAAGGCCCGCGAGGCCGCCAAGCCGCCCGTAGAAGTTGGGACCGAGCCGCCCGTAGAGCTGCCAGCAGAAGGCGGTACCGAGCCGCCAGCAGCCGACGAGCCCCCGGCAGTGAATAACCAGTGGGATGAAGCCGACCCGGCCATCCTGGCGCTGCTGGAGCAGCTGGAGGCCCTGCGCACCAGTGAGGAGAATTACGAGCTCTACCTGGAGAAGATGGGTTCTCTCATTGAGCAGCTGGAGACGGCCGGCGCCGTTGAACGTCATGAGCCCTACCTGCACAAGGTGGCGGACCGCCTGACTGAACTGATGGAGGCCGCGGCATAATGGCACTGAGCATTCTGGAAAAAGTGGGCCTGCAGAAGCAGGCCGCACCCCTCAAGGCCGAGCTGAAAGCCGGGACCCTGAGCATTCTCGACAAACTGAAAGCCCAGCGCGAACTGGCCGCCATCATGGCAAAGCTCAAGGGCGATGCGGTGAAGCCGGCGCCAGCAGAGGAGGACGAGGAGGGGACCGATGAGGAGGCCGAAAAGGCCACCGCTGGATCAGTGATTGGTTTCGCCATTGGGGGCGCCAAGCACCCTGCATGGACTCAGAAGTTTGCCGACAATGTAGCCGTTAACGGCGGCGATGTGGTCGTGTCCAACGAGTCGCTGAATATGGCGATCATACTGCACCCTGGCGATCGCAAACGCCCCGCCAACCGGACCGAGTTTAAGGTTGCGTGGCCGGCTTACGTGGACGGTACCAGTAAGGCCGACTCCTACCCCACCATAAGCGGCGACTATGCCTGGGCAGGGGTGAAAAGCCCGTTCCCGCCTAAGCTGCGCAAGAAAGTCCGGCGCATGATCGAACAGGGCATGAAGGCCACGGACCGGGCCTTTTCCGAGGAGGTGAACGGCTTCAAGATCGAGCCGTTGAACAACAACGGGCTGGGTATCAAGATCTCCAAAGACGGGATCACCAGCACCGGCCAGACCATCCAGAGCGCCTATGCCATGTGGCGCACTGATGGCATGGGCATTGCCGGCGCCATTAAGTTGCTGGGAGAGGGTGAAACCCTTGGCGCCCGGGCAAGAATCGTTGAAGCGGTCGTGGGGATTGAATACCGATCCGAGACAATGGACGTTGAGGAGCGAGCGGCCGCCATCGTGGAGCTGCGCGGGCTCCTGGCCGAGCCGAGCCTTTCCGCCGCTGGCAGCTACTCCCCGACGTACATCAAGACGGTGCTGGACAAGCTGGTGGTCGAACAGGAGAAGGTTGCCCCCGAGATGGTGCAAGAGGAAACCCTTTCGGTGCGCTATCTGCGCGGCGACTTCAACGGGGAGGCGCCTGATGTGTTCAGGGTGCGGATCCTGGACGTTGCCGCCGAGGGCATGGCGCTTGGGGACGTGAAAACTGGCGTTACCAACTGGATAGGCGAAAACCCCGAGCTGGTGGCCGCCTAAACCACGGCGGGGGTGCCCACCCTTTCCCGCCCGCCCCTTTGAGGGGTCACATGCAAGACCGCAATACAAAGGCCGTCCAGAGCGTTCTGGAGGCGGCCACTGCCAACGAGCTGGTGGCTGTGTTCGATGAGATCACCACCAAGACCCCACCAGCCAAGTTTGGCCCGCAACACGTTGCGGACATACTGGCTGCGAATGTTCACACCATCGATCCCGAGATCTCCCAGGAGCAACTGGTGGAGCTCATGGGGGCCACCATCACCACGCCAATAGGTCCCGTCCGGTTCGGCGCCAATCAGCTGGACAAGCTCGGCGACAAGGGCCGCCTTCCTCACGCCGGCTGGATCCGCCCTACGCTGGAAAATCCCCTTATGGTGCTGAAAGAGTGCCGGGGCACGGCTGGGGATGAGAGGGAGTTCAGCTATCTGTTCGTGAATGCGCTCGCCAAGCCTGATGGCAAGGTGAGGGGGTTTGTCTGTGTGACAGTGCAGAAGATGGGCGATGAGGTGGTGATCAGT
Source organism: Aeromonas salmonicida (assembly GCF_028355655.1). NCBI lineage: Bacteria > Pseudomonadati > Pseudomonadota > Gammaproteobacteria > Aeromonadales > Aeromonadaceae > Aeromonas > Aeromonas salmonicida. The sequence continues at coordinate 6,075 of NZ_CP110646.1, forward strand.
TCGCACCACATCAAGGCGAGCCAGATAGGCCGCAAGATGCAGGATGGCGCTATGTTCTATCGCCGCCCGGGGGCGGTAGGGGTGTTCTTAGAAAGTGTTCGGGTCGAGGGCTCTGGCAGGAAAGGACCACTGGAACTCCACACCGGCCGACCCACCGCCGATGCCCCAGATACAAGCATTGCCCCTGGTGATTCAAGTGTAGCCGTTAATGGTCCTGATTCCAACTACTTGGACGGCGCAGAATCGCTAGATTTCATGGTGGTAGATGTGCAGTTTGAGCCGATAGTGGAGGACGAGTTTGACCACGGCCGGGTTAGCTATGTCGCGACTGTCAAAGGCGCGTCCGTGCGTACCGCCTTCAAGCTGGTGGAAGCCAATAGCCTGATCGCCTCCAACGGCCTAGACGGCAAGCCCAACGGCGCCTATCCCCAGGAGCTGCAACCACGGGACCGCACCCGAGTAGCGAGCGTAATGCAGATAACCAAGCTGTCCCGCTCCTTGCAGCCGGCGCGGCTGGCTGACTCTGGCCTTTCCAGCCAGGGCGCTCCAATCATGGGCCCGGATCGCGTGGTGGAGTCGGGCAACGGTCGCTCGATGGCAATCATCAAGGCCTACGTCGAAGGCCATGCCGGCGAATATCGGCAGTACCTGGAGGACAACGCCGAGCTCTATGGCTTCACCACCACCCAAGTGAAGGCGTTCAGCTCTCCCGTCCTGGTGCGGGTGCGGCTGGATGAAGTGGACCGTGCCCAGTTCGCCAAAGATAGCAATGTGTCAGACATGCAGGCACTGAGCCCCACAGAGCAGGCCAGAATCGACGCGGAGGCGATGGACGATGGGGTTATGGCTCTATTCTCCCCCGGTGCGTCTGGCGACTTCCTAGCGGCCTCTAATCGCCCCTTCGTTTCTGCCTTCCTGGCAAAGCTGACCAGCGAGCAGGCGGCGGGACTGCTGACCACTGACGGCCGGCCCACTCGCCAGGTGATCGACCGTATCCGCGCCGCGGTGTTCGCCAAGGCCTACCAGCACGACGATCTCCTGCGCCTGGCAGTAGAGGAACCAGATCCCGAGATCCGCAACGTGTTAAGCGCCCTGACCAGTGCCGCGCCACAGTTCGTGACAATGCGGGCCCTGTCCGGGGAGGCTCATAAGCAGGCCACCGATACGCTGGCCGAAGGTGTCTCGATGACCCGGACACTGGATGAGGAGGCCCTGACCGCGCTGGTCGATGCCACCACAATTGTCAGGGCGGCCCGTGATGCCGGTCAGGCGGTTGAGGAGTACCTGAAACAAGGGGACATGTTCGGCGCGGCCAATCCCCAGGCGTCCTCTCTGGCAGCCTTCATCGCCGCAAACAACCGCTCTGTGAAACGCATGGCGGAGGCCTTCACCGCCATGGCCGAGGAGATATGCCAGACGCTGGAGCACAAGGGGCAGGCGGTGGCTGACATGTTCGGTGAGCCACCTATTGACCTGGTAACGGTGCTGAGTCGCGTCAATGAGCGCATGGCGGAGCTCTACGGCGATAAGGCGGCGATCCAGGTTGGGATGTTTGATGCTGCCGGCGCTAATACGCTGCAGCCAGCCTTGAAACTGATCAACGGGGCGCAGACTCCCGCCCAAGTCGCCGAGCTGTTCAAGGTGGTCACCGCCAAGGGCGATGAGGATAGCCTGGATGCAAAGCTGGCCGCGATCGGGCGCGTCGTGCAGTCCTTCCGTGCCGTGCCTACTTCCAGCGCCATGCAGACCGCGATCCGGGAGTTGCACGGCGTGACCGACGTTCTGAATAAGCGGGGGTTCAAAACCGGTGTCCTTGCTCGCTGGCCTGAGTGGGCAAACAACCCGGTGAATGGTTGGTTTGACGGGCTGGCGGATAGCTTTTCGTGGCTTGACCTGCTCTCCCCAGTCGCCTACATGTTGCGCCAGGTCATGCTGGGGGCCGAGGCCAGGAAGGAGGGCGCCGACGAGCTTAATGCCGTACTGAGAAGGCATCTGTCCTTGTTTGATTCCAACCTGAAATCAATGCCCACGCCGCCATCCGATGTGCTTTTGTCATGGGTGATGGGCTATGCCACCACACTGGCCGAGTTGCGGACAACGTTGGCATCTGATCGGGAGGTGCAGTTTGAGCGCGACACCGCCGAGTATGAGAAGCAGATCCGGCAACTGTCCTTGTCGGTTGAGACGCCGAACCGGGAGACGGCGATCGCCAATGCCATTGTCAGCCACATGAGCAAGCAGAAGGTGCTGGACGAACTGACCACCAACCCGGCCTATGAAGGGCTGGCGCCGGCGCAGCGTGATAGCCTCGCCAGCTTGATGGCCGAGGCGGGCGGAAAAGCCTTGTCCACTGGCGGGACCTATTACGATATGCGTACCTATGAGGCCGTTATTGCCTTCATCGAGCAGCAGCGCGGCCAGCCAAACTATGACGCCGCCAGCGAGGTGGCGGTTAACCTCTACCAGCATTACGTCAAGCTGATCAGGACCAGCGCCAGCAAGCCCATTGTTGAGGGCGTGGGCCCGCTGCGAGCGATGCTGGACGAGCTGGTGGATAGCGCCATGCCGGCCAGTGATGCGGCGAAGGTAGGTGCTATGTCGAAGATCAGGATCTCGGCCGCCAGCCTGGCCCATGGCTATGACATTCCCGCCATGAAGGCGGATATGAACCGGTTCTACCAGATAGTAGCTGGCCAGATGGAAACGCCCGAGATCGTGCGCAAGAAGAAGCGAGCCTATGCCAGCCGGGAGCACAACTATATCAACAGCGGGGAGGGGATGACCAAGACCACCCTATGGCATGAAATGGGCCACTTCGTTGAGTACAAGCACCCCGAGCTCCTGATTGCCGCCAAGCAGTTGCTGGCCCGCCGTTCGGCAGCAATACCCGAGGCGAGTGGCAAGACTGCGTACCTCAAGCACATGACCGGGGCCAAATCGTACAAGAACGAGGTGGCAGTCAATGACGGGTTCTACCATCCCTACGTGGGCAAGATTTACGGCTCCAGGGGCATTGAAAGTGTTACTGTCACAGAAGTGTTTTCAATGGGTTTTCAGGCTCTGGCTACCGATGCCGAAATGGCCCGGCTTGCAATGAAAGACCCTGAGCACCTGGCTATGGTGCTGGCGGCCGTTAAGATGCTGGGGACCAAATACAAGGAGGCGAAATAATGCAGGTGCTGACCCTGGAGTACATGGGTATGGCGGCCACGATCACCCTGGACGCCCCGACCTCAGATTATCGCTGTGCTATGGCTGTGGAACCGGCCTTGCTGCAGCCGAGCTTTGAGGATTTCTGTAATGGTGAGGATGACGGCCGCGGCGTCTCGATGGCACCGGGAGCTTATAGCGCAATGGGGATCCAGGGCGTGTTCTTCCGTATGATGGGGATAGAGGTTGCTGGGGTAGAGGATGCCCCGGCCGATCTCGATGGGGAGGAGCTGGTGGATGATGACGGCGAATCCCTGGACGACGCTGGCGAGATCATGCTGGATGGCGTGGTACCGTGCAGAGTGAGAGAGCATTACGAACTGCTGGGCAAATTGAAGCCATAAAAAAAACGGGCGCATAACGCGCCCGTTTCCCCTTCCCCGCTCCAGCCTACAGTTTGTGTAGTTGGGCTAGGGTGCCCGAAAACATCCTAACCTTTTTTTGAGGCAATTGTGCAAATGACTATAAAATTTCTTACCGTTCACTGTTCAGCGACTCCTGGGGCCCGAGATATTGGAGCCAAAGAGATAACCGCCATGCACAGAAACCGTGGATTCAGGACCATTGGCTACCACCATGTTATCCGCCGTGACGGTACCGTTGAGCCTGGCCGCCCGGAAACTGAAACCGGCGCCCATGTGGGGGGGTACAACAAGGACAACCTGGGGATCTGTCTGGTCGGTGGGGTCAACGCAGCCGGCAAGCCGGAAAACAACTACACCCCGGCCCAGTTCGCCGCCCTGGCAAAACTGATAGCCGGCCTGAAAGCGAAATATGGCCTGGCCGATAGCGCGATCAAGGGTCACCGTGACTGGTTCGGCGACACCAACAAGGACGGCAAGATTGATAGCCGAGACTGGCTCAAGGATTGCCCGTGCTTTGATGTTCGTACCTGGTGGATCGGCGCCAAGCCCAAAGCAGCATAAGAGAAAGGGGCCTACGGGCCCCTTGTTCATTCTGGTTTCGAGCGACTTGAAAGCGTCTTGCGGTACGAAATCCCGGTCCCAGGAAGGGATGCAGACACCCGTTTCCCTCGGGGCCCAAAGGAGAAGGAGAAAGGGCCAGCGCTAAGCGTCAGTGACCAACCCGCCTTTGACAAGTTGAGCCACAAGAAGGGGAGTAGCCGAATCCGCTTGCGGTACTGAATGCTCATAGCTTCGACCCTATTTGTCAGCAGCCTTTCGGTTCGTCAGGTTGGTTACTCTGTAGAACTTCCAGGCAGTTGTGGCAGATAACACAGCGTTCACCGGTCAGGGGCGCTTTACGCTTCTTACTGGGAACTGGGTCACCGCGTAACTGGCAAAATAGCTCCCACTTGTTTTCTCTGCGCAACAGACACTCGATCGACATTTGACGCCATATCGCCATCGGTTCATCAGTGCCGCTAGACAGTGACCGGGGAGTGATGCCCAGATTTTTGGCAAAATCCTTGGTTTTAACGATCCCCAGGGCCTGCATGGCGTGGGGTATGTCGTCATGGGTGATAGTGGTGTTCTCAGTCATGGAAAGCCTCACAGCAATTATTGGCCCCAGCTTACAGCGCAAGGAAAATATTACCAACATATGGAGAAAAAATTTCCTCACATCATTGGTGGTAAGCACAAAAAACCCGGCGCATAGGCCGGGTTACTCGTTGCAAACTAGCGGATTAACGCTTGTTTCGCTCGATGAAGGCCTCCATATCCTCATCCACCAACTCGTATTCGTAGAGCTCACCTTCCGCCAGCTCCAGCTGGTGGCTGGCGGTGCGGATCTTGCCCTCCTCGATGCGCCCCTGCTGATAATCCCAGGCGGCGCAAAGGGTCAGCGCGGGGGTGTCCATCGTATAACGCTGCAGGGTGCCCAGCTCAAGGGAACCTGCCCCGGGCTGAATGCCCCGCGCAATCATCAGGCTCTTGAGCGGCCACCAGTAGGGACCAAAGCTGCGATATTGGCGCGGGTCCTGCCCCAGCACCTGGACAAGCCCCGCCAGGTAGTTGGCGACGAATGTCTCCTCGTCCTGATTGGCGGTCGCTTCGGCCAGGAGTGGGGCCAGTTCCTTGGCTGTAGGGATTATGGTTTCGGCAATCATTGGTCAACTCCCAGCACGTTAGCGATCTCTTGAAGGGTGGCCGTAGCGGGGATGAACCACCAGCCACCCGGATATTCATCTGATACCGAATCGGTAAAGAATACAAGGCCCCGGCCAGCGCCGAAAGCGGCCTTGATGTTTTCTTTCTTGTCGTAAAGGACCCCCATTTTCCCCTGCTGGTCAAACAGGCCGATCACCTCACCCACGGCCTTGTTGACGGCGGGGCGGGTTCTCCAGCGGCCGCGGAATTGCGTCTTGCTGGCAGGCTGGTTTATGGGCATGGCATTGCGGCGCACCAGCACTGTGCCAATACGGGTATCCCCCGCGTTCACCGCCTCGAGGGTGGCATCTGCGGTGGCCGTCTTGGTCTGATCCTCCTGGGTAGGTTCCGGCGCTGGCTCCTCCTTGGGTTTGTCGCCATCGATCCAGGTTTGCAGCGCGGATGCGGTGGCGCTGTGATTGCTGAACAGGTTGTAAACCCCAGAATCCCAAGCCTGGCGAAGGCTGGAAGTGGTGATCTCTGCTGGCGCAACCATCAGGCCAGCGGCCACCATGTCAGCGACGCCCTGGGCGAGGTTGAATGAACCGTCCACGATGTAGGGGGCCTCCTTCTCGCTGCGCAGCTTGCCGGCGACGGTGTAGCCATTGCTCTCGCGGTAGCTCCGGCCGGTGTCACGCACCCATACCAGGCGCTCAATGATGGCGTCACGGTTGCTGTCCTGGCGGGCCAACTCGAACCGGGCCACGGCTTCGGCGTCTTTGCGGGCCTGTATGGCCTTCGCCTCCAACTTGCCTTCATCCTCCAGGATCTTCTCGCCGGCTTTGATGGCCGCCTCAAAGGCTGTGCGGTTGCTCCACTCAGACGGGATCAACTTCCGGGCATATGACTCGAAGTAGTAGTGGTAGAGAGAAATGCGGTCAGGGCTGATCTTATTTGTGCTGCGGTAGCTGTCCAGGCTGGCGGCAAGCCACTCATTCACCACCTGATCAGGTGCCTTGTTGCCGTATTCCTCGACTGCGGCCACCACGTTGGCCCCATACAGCGCGGTGAGCCAGGCGGCCGGGGCCTCCTGGGAGTTGCCGTAGCTGCTCTTTGCCATTCTGGTGCGGTCGGCCATCAGCCACTGTGCCAGCTTGGACTTGAGGCCTGCATTGCTGCTGTCCGGGTACACGATGCGGCCGCGCTGATCCTTGGTCATGGGCTTATCGCTGTAGGAGGGGTGGTAAACCACCTCGAACCCGGCGCCGTCGGTGCTGTGCAGCAGGTAGTAGTCCGCCACCAGGCCAAGGGCACCGGTGATCAGGTGCTGGCTGAACTGCCCAGCGTCGAGCAATTGCACGGCTCTGGCCAGAGGCAGCGCGGAGGACATTTCCTGCCAGACTTCCAGCTCGCTTGGGGTGTAGCTGACTTCGGTTTTAAGGGACCCAATGCCGTACCAGCTCTTGCTGCCTGGCTTGAGGGGGGTTTTGGATTTGTACGGGATGTGGATCAGGGTGACCTGTGCCTGTTTGCCGTCAAAATCCAGCTTATCCACCCGCACGATCTCACCAAAGCCGGTCTGGTAGTTGCGTCCCAGGCGTACCGTTACGATGCCATCAGTCAGGTACTCATAACCCTTGTCCAGAATGTCAGCCGGCGCGTCCAGCAGGCCCTTTTTCATGGCCTGTTCAAGGGAGGGGCGCAGGCGCTTGAGGGCGTCAGCTGCCTTGGTGGTGCGCTCCAGCTTGCGCTCGGTGAAAATCAGGCTCTTGTGGACCTTGCGGGCCTGATCGTTGTAGTGCTCAACCTCCTTGAGGTTGCCCCGGTACTTCTGCAGGTAGTAACCACCGCTGTACTGGTCGGTTTTGGACTGCTCCAGGTTGCGCTCTGCCCACTCCTGGCTGTTTTTGGCCTGCTCGTTGAGCTGGGTGATTTGCTGCTGCAGCGAAACGAGGCTTGCCTGTATTTCAGCAGGGTCCCCGCCCATGTCGTGGGCAGCCTTGAGGAAGTTGTGCAAGTCGATCCCGGCGCGACGGCGGGCGGCCTCCTCAATCTTGGCGCGAGCCTTGGCCTGGTTCGCCTCGATGCGAGCTCGTCGTTCCTCTGGGTCAGCGGCCAGCAGCAGGCTGGCGTCCATGGCGTCGTCGGCGTCGGCGTTCTTCATCTTCTCGGCATCGGACGTGAAAAGCTCGTTTTGCCAGTTGGCCTTGCGTTTGAGGGTGTCCAGGCGGAATTGGTCGAATGACCCCTTGCCCACGTAGTAGTGGACCCGGACCTTCTTCTGCTTGGCACCAACGCGGGCGCCGCGGCCGTTGCGCTGCTTGATGCTCGCCGGCGTCCAGGGGAGGGTAAGGTGGTGAATGTCGGTCGTGCCGTGGTGCAGGTTGACCCCTACCTCGGCTTTCTTGTTGCAGATCAGGATGCGGATCTTGCCTTCGTTGTAGGCGCCGGCAAACCCTTCAAGGCTGGCCTGTTCGCCGTCTACGCCCTTCTCGCTGACCGTCTTGGCATTGATAATGCCGATCTGCTCTGCCGGGATGCCAAGGCTATTGACGATGATCCGTTTCAGTTTCTCGTGCTGTGACTTCTCCTCGGTAAAGATGATCTGCTTGCCGCCCTCATTGTGGCCTCGCTTGAGGTTTTCCAGCATACGGGCGTACTTGGGCATGAGCGGGTGCGATACGTCGCTCGAGGTGATCCCGAACTTCTCCAGCCGGCTTACAACTTCCTGCTCATAGACGTCAGGCACTACGAGCGTGATAGCGTGGTCCCCGGTGGTCAGCTTGGCGTCGAGCTTGGCCTGAATGACGGTCTTATCGGCTTCCTCGTCCTGCTTGTCTTCGTCGGTGCCGGCGCTGCTGATATTGGTGGGCAAGTCAGCAACCAACTTCTCCACGGCCTCGCCGTACTTGAGCGGGAAGCGGAAGGTCATGGTTCGGCGGTAGAGGTCCATATCCGAACACACCCGGTCCATGTCACGGATGATGGCAAAGGTGAAGTCTGTCGGGTTGCCGTTATCGTCGTTGGACTGGCCCTTACTCAAAGCCTCGGCCCGCTGGCGCAGCTCCTCATAGACGGTAGCCTGCTCGGCGGTCATATCCGCCTCGGTCAGCGTCTCCTCCAGATCCGGGATAGTGACCGTGTGGCTCACGTCCTTGGCGTCTTTGAGGTTGACCCAGCGGTGGAAAAGGGATCGCAGCCCTGACAGGTTCTTGAACCCGACTAGGCCTTGCTTGCTCTCCACTTCACCCGAGAGTTTTTGAACCAGCACATCCTCAACCTCACCAAACACTTTGATGAAGTCGTCCACGTCGGTGATCCCCATCAGCCCCCACTCCTCAATGCTCAGGACGTGGGAAAGCATGTTGAAGATGTCGATCGGGCTGTTCACTGTCGGTGTGGCGGTCAGCAGAACCGGCCCGCGGCCGTTGTGCTTCTCGCGCATGTAGGAGGATTTGACGGCCAGATCGATTGCCATCTTGGCGGAGGCCTGGGTGGGCAGATAGGCCAGCTTGCTGCTCTCCCGTCCTGCCTGGTAGCTGTTGCGGTAGTTGTGGGCCTCGTCAATGATCAGGTTGTCGAATCCCATATCTTCCCAGTAGGGAATGTCGAGCGCCTTCACGGTACCGGTGTTGCTGTGCTTCTCGGCGAACTTCTCTTTCTTCATCGCCTCCCGGTGGTTCTTGGCTGCGGCGAGGATCTTGCCCCCGCGCAGGCCTGCGGATTCCATTCGGTCAGCATGGGCGACGATGGATTCAGGACGCATGGGGATTGTTGCCAGCTGCTCCTTGCTCATTACCACCACGTCATAGTTTGACTGGGGAATGGCATTCAGGCGGGCTTTGACTTCCTTGGCACTCAGGGATTTCAGTTTGTCCCGGGTCAGCGCCTCATTGTTGGCGCCCAGGCGGGGATTGCCGTCATCGTCCAGGATCTGCTCCAGCTCGATCGCGCCGTCCTTGTTGCGAACCGGCTCAAGCCCGACGAAGAACACACGACTGAAAGCGTCATCGTTGTAGAACGTTTTGGCTTCGTGATACCAGTTTTCCAGCACGGCCAGCGGCACGGCGATCCCGGTGCGCTTGGCGCGGCCCATCTGCTTGTTGTAAGCCGCCAGCCCAAGGGCTGTTGGGGTCTTGCCAAGGCCGGTACCGAAAGCCAGTGTCCCGCGGCCATCTTCGGAGGCGCGGCGGATCCCCGAGCACTGGTAACCGAACGGCACGATACGCCCGGAAATCCCCTCGAGCTCCAGATCAGCGTCAGAGTGCTCAAAGGCCACATGGCCGTTGAATGAGTCGTTGTAGAGGTCCGCCAGCTTGTCCACGTCGTCATGCTGGCGCAGCCAGATAGCAAACCGCTCCTCGATCCCCTTGATGCGATCGCGGTAGGCGGCCGCGCCGGCTGCGTCACCAGATCGCACGGTGACCCCGTTCAGGTAGTTCTCCAGCTGCCGCTCAAACTGTTCGTTGGCATTGGTGCGCTTCTTGCCGCCCCGGGTGCTGTATCCGCTCCATACCCCGTCGTTGCCCTGGTATTCGGTGTCGTCCACCAGCTCCCCGTTCTCGTTGGTCACGATTTTGGAGTATTGGAGCTCGCGGTAACCCTGCTCGCGCAGGAACTCGCCTACATAGCTGCGGGGCAGCCACTTGGCGGCCATGGTCATTTCAATGTCATCGACCTTGGCCCGATAGCGCCGGCGCTCGATCTCGTCCAGCTGCACCTGGTAGTTCGTCAGGATGGCGGGATCAGTCTCGGCACCCATGGCGGTCATCACCTTGCGGCGGGTTTCAACGATATTGCCGCTGGTGGCCCGGTCCATGGGCATTAACATCCCAGCCGGCGTGATCGCCACGCCCGGGATCTTCGCCAGCTCGACCAGGGTCTTACCCTCGTCGCCGCGGTACAGATCGAGGAAGTCCGACAAATCGACCGGGTTGAGCTCCAGCTGGCCGAACAAGTAAGCGACCGTCTGGGCGGCGCTGGTGTCATCAAAGGCGCGAACCGGGCCACGGTCCAGGGTGCCTTTAAGCAGGGCGCTGAATTGGCCGTTCACGTCGGTGGCGGTCACAAAGGCATTCCAGGCGCCGGCCGCATTGCCGCCCCCCAGGGTTGCCAGCTTGCGATCAGCTGCAGCTACCCCAAAAGTGCTGATCTCATTGCTGATCAGGTTGCGCAGCTCCGCGGCGGTTTCGGCCGGGATGATCCCAACCTCGTTGATCTCACCCAGCATTCCCTGGATGCGGTGGCCGATGATGGCCCCGCGCACGATGCGGGTCCGGTGCTCTGCCGGCTGCTCTTTGGCGAGGCGTATAGCGTCCCCAACAATCCCGTCAACGGTGTCGGGGAAGTCGCGGTGTACGGCCAGCAACTGGGTGTGGTTCAGCTCCAGGGCGTTCAGCGGGGACTGTTCCAGCATGGTTTTGAGCTGGCGCAGTGACCCGACCCCGTATTCATCCTTGCTGATCGTGTCGCCGTCATTGCCGACCAGAGAGGTGGTTTGCCAGGTGCCATTGACCAGCCGGCGCCAGCGGCCGTTGATCATCCGATCATCGCCTTCCTCAAAGGTCGGGGTAACCGGTTCGGCCAGCTCGAGCGCCGGCCAGTCAATGCGAGACTGGAACTTGTGGGCCAGGCGCTGCTTGATCTGATCATTGGTGGTGGCGCCTTTCTCCACGACGGTCCGGGCAAACTTGCCAGCGCCCTGGATAGACTGCTCGCCGTGGATAAATCGCTTACCCTCGGCGCTTTCAAACCACTTGCCATTGATAAACGTGTCCCAGAGCACATTGGCATCTTCCAGGGCCGCCTTCTTGCGCCCGTTCACCAGCTCGGCGAGGCCTGCCGGGTGCTTGCGCATAACCAGAATGTCGGTGGCCGTGTCGGTCCCGTTGTTGGAGAAAGTGCCAGAGGGGAGGCGGTGAGCGCCAAGGAACTCGGCTTTCAGGCTGATCTCGGCTCGCCACTTCTTGAACTTGGCCCCGCTGACGATGCGCATAGGGACGACGACGGTCATCAGCGCCCCGGACTTGATCTTGTCCAGGATGCGAGAGACGAAATACTGGTCCACGAATTTGATGTGAGCGTACTCGGGATCGAGCGCCCCATAGCTGCCCCGGGTTTCGCCAAAGGGCACGTTACCCACGGCGCCATCCCAGCTGTCATCCTCGGTGGAGACGGCCAGCTGCTCAAAGCACTGATTCATCACCTTGTCCTCGGGGTGGAGGAGCTGGTTTACCTGGGCGCTGGTATCGTCAATCTCGGTGGCAGTCATCAGCGCCCCGGCCGGCTTGGTGCCGTGGAACACGCCGGCACCGGCCGAGGGCTCCAGGTAGTTACCCGGGCCCTGACCCATGGCGGCCATCAGATCCCAGATGCCGGAAGCCACCCATTGCGGGGTGTAATACTCATGGATAGAGCCGCCGATGCCGCCCAGTCCAGAGTATTGGCGCAGGATAGCCCGGTCATCCTCGGTCAGTAGGGAGGCGTCGGCGCCGACCCGCTGCAGTACGGCCAGCACCCGCTCATTGGCTTCTTTTCGGACCCGCTCGATAGACACGCCATCAGCTTTCTCGACGCCGTATACCGCCGCGGTGCGGCTGGCAGTGGGGAACAGGCGATCATATTCCGCCATCAAGTCGGCCATGTTTCTGGCTTGCAAGATAGCGGTTATCGCATTTGCCACAGTGTTATTTGGCATGGATGCACCTTGTGTTGGTTGAACAGATCCGCACATCCTAACCCCATTGTGGAATCAATGGATTATTGGACGATTCAACATCCGGTGCCCGCAATCAGATATGATCCCGCTCGCCCCCTTCCCACTCCCGCCCATGGTCTAGCGCCTATGGGAGGCCGGCCGCATGGCTGATACAACTAATTCACAAAAAGGCCTGGTGTCTTTACTGCGCCAGGCCTTCACCGGTTACAACCCGGACGACGGGCAAGATCGCGGGATCCTGCTGCAGGGCGGGGGTGGCTATCACCTCGGCAATGCCATGGCCGGCGACGGCGCAACCAGCCAGGCTGGGACTACCGTTATCGGTGAGCAGGACTGGATGAGCGAAAAGGTTCTCCCCACAGACCGGTTCGCCAAGTACGCCCTCCTGGAGGACATGATCGTTGACCCGGTGCTGTCCGCCGCGCTGGACATGCACATATCACACGCCCTGAGCGTGGATAGCCGCACCGGCAACATCATCACCATTGAAGCCAAGACGGACGACGCCAAGGAGATCGCCGCCTCGCTCATGGCCGAACTGGGCCCGATGCTCAATAACGGCTTGCCGAGCTGGTGCAAGCTCATGGCAGCCTATGGCGTTCACTACATCCGGCCGTACTGCGAGACGGGCAAGGGGATCGTGGATCTCGAATCGTCCTGGTACACCATGGCGCACCAGATCCGTGAGTACGTCCGCGGCGGGCGCCTGGCCGGCTTCACCGGCGAATATCTCAAGGCGCCCACGCGCCCGGGGGAGATCCAGCTGGTGGAGCCCTGGCAGCTGGTGGGCCTCAAGGTGCCGTACTGGCAGCCGTCCCTCTCCCTGGAGCCAGCCGGCACGTCAGGGGTCCGCTACTCGCTCTATGACGACATTCACCGCCGCAAGCCCATCGAGACGCAGGACTACGGCACGTCATTCCTCGAATTTGCCTATGGCTCATGGAGCGACCTTAGCGACTCGATCCGCTCGATGAAGGGCAGCCGCTATAACGCCTCGCGCATTGACCGGTTCGTTGCCCTGGGCATGGATAACCTGGACCCTGCCCGGGCTGCGCAGTACCTCAACCTGGTTGGCTCCCAGATGCGCAAGGACATGGAAGCCGCCGCCCGAAAGGGGAAAGCCAAGGGGCTTATCCCGACGGTGTGGAATCAGCTGATCCCGAACCTGTCAGGCAACAAGGGCGGCGTGACGATCGACACCCAAACGGTCAGCCCGGACATTCAGCACATTGAAGATGTGATGTTCCACCTCAAGCGCATGGCGTCATCCCTGGGGATAGACGTGTCGATGCTGGGCTGGGGGGATCTTATGTCTGGCGGGCTGGGGGATGGTGGATTCTTCCGTACAAGCATTCAGGCGGCCATTCGAGCCAACTGGCTGCGGGTGGGGGTGGTCCAGTCCACGAACCGGCTGATCGACATTCACATGGCCCACAAGTACGGCAAAGTTTTCGGCGCCGGCGAGCTGCGCCCCATCGAAATCAAATTCCACTCCCTCAACACCGCGATCGAGGCCGAACAGGCCGACGCCATGGAAACCCGCACCAACTACGCCATGGGCCTTGCCACTGTGCTGGACACCATCGAAAACGGCCGTCTGTCTGGTTCGGACACCTTCAAGGAGTTGGTGCTGACCGACATTGTGCGGCTCGACCCTGATAAGGCGGCCCTGATTATCAAGGACCTTGCCAAAGCAGCGGCAGACGCTGCAGCGGAGGAGGGCGATCAGAACTTTATGGAGTCCGTCGGCTACAAAGGCTCCCCCAGTGGCTTCCAGTCATTCCTGGAGGGCGTCATCAACACCCAACTCGTTAACCTGTTAGGAGAACCGCTATGAGGCGCGTAGAGACCACGATCAACATCCACAAGGAGGGCCGCACCGGACACAACGGGCGGCGCTATGTTCACCACTCGGTCAAGAAGATGCTGGATTCGGCAGCCACCCAAGAAGGCCTGCGCCTGGGTGAGCTGTTCGGCTACTTCGGCCACTCGGCCCGGTCGCTATCCGGCAAGATGAAGCCAGGCGAGCAAGAGGTTGTGATGCTCGATGGCAAGCCGGTCATCATGCAGAACATCCCCAGCAACCGGACGGTGGCGATCGCTCTGGACGATGATGGCACGTTGCACCACACCCAGGAGATCCTGGATACCCCGTCCGGGGCTATCGTGTGCTCGATGCTCGATTCAAATGCTGGTGGCTGGTCCTGGGCAGTAACCGGCCCCAGCAACTACACCGGGGACCATCCCCAAGTGATGTACGGGTTCGACTACGTGGCCCAGCCCAACTTTGTCCCGCTGGCCCGCCAGGGGGCAATGCTCGACTCGGCCGGGGAGACGATGATTGCCCAGCTGGGGATGGATCGTGAGGTCTATTCCGCAATGCTCGATAGCTGGGTGCAGGTTTCGGCCGTTCGCCGAATTGAGGAGGCCAACCTTTACGATGTGATGATGCTCGATGGAATGCTGTTTGAGCAGAGCCAGAAATCCGCCCAGCTGACCCAAGATCTGGAGGCGGCCCGGGAGGAGGCCAAGGCGGCTACCCAGCAGCGCCAGCAAGTTATGATGGATGCCCTGGAAGCGTACCCTGTCATGCTGACCAAGGATCAGCGCCTGGCGATTTCCAGCATGGCTACCCCGGATGATGCGCGGATCTTCCGCCAGTTCCTGGATAGCCTGTCTCGCTCCGATCTTGGTAGCTTACCGCTGGGCAGTAAGCGCGAGCCGTTGTCTGTGCCGGCGCATGGTCAAACGCCCCAGGTACAGGGCGCCGTCGATTTCGGTCACCAGATCCGTCTGCGCTGAGTTATCACCTGCAGCTGTAAAACTGAGGGCCGCCAATTGGCGGCCCTTCTATTTGTCACCGTAGTGGTACCGGCAGGCAACAACGGTAACCGTGCCGTTCGATACGCTGTAAACCAGCCGGTGCTCCCTGTCGATGCGTCGAGAGTAGAGCGCCGGGTTTTTGTGGTGGCGTAGCCGTTCAGGCTTGCCTATCCCGCTTAGCGGGTCAGCCTTGATAGAGTGCAGTAGCGCCTTTATCCGCTCTACCTTTTGCTGATCGATCTCTTGCCAGTAGGCAAAGTCAGCAGCCCCGTTTGGGGTGAAATTAATAGTCCACTGTGACAACTTCGCCGCGCTCCAGTTGTGCCAGTGACTCGTTGAGGTGAGCCGCATTCGCCGGATTACCGAACAGGTAGATCGTTTCCAGCATGGCCTCATACTCGCCGGCGTCCACGATGATAACGTCGGGGGCGTCCCGGCGCATGATGCGAACCGGTTGGGCGTCGTTGGTTACACGGCTCATGGTGTCAGCAAAGTGTTTGCGGGCGTCTGAGAACGTGAGGGTGTGCATGATTTGCTCCTTGGTCGTTGCTTGCGCCGCGAGTATGGCACACGTACCCGAAGACGTACAATACCCCAGGGCCGTCTATGCCCCCTCAAACCGTGCCCTGTAGAACTGGCCGCCCAGCTCCAGCCCCGCACCCGTGGGCCAGAAGCCCAGGTTTAGCTGTTCGTCCCGATATTTTTCCAGCAAGCCGTTATCCACAAGGGTGTGGCACGATACCCGGAAGTTGCTGGGAAACACCTCGAGATCCCGCCCCCGGTTTATCATGCCCAGCAGGTCCATGCTGGGAACCGGGCCCGCTTTCCCCTTGCTGCTGATGGCAAACAGCACCAGCAGCACGTCTTTTTGAATCGCCGATAGTCTCATAGGTGCCTCACCAACTAATCATGTCACGCATGATTAAGGCCTAGGCCTTTCCAGTCAAGCAGGGAGTACGCCCTTCATCCACTTTGCCATCTTGGCCATGGCCCTATGGGAGGACTCCTGGGCCAGTTCTATGCCCTCCAGGCGCCTTGCTTCCCATTCTTCGGGTGTGCGGACTGTGCAGGTAGGGCTGGTGGGCTTGCTCGCCTTGCTGGGCCTGTAGGGCTTCCTGGTGGGCTTCCTGGTGGGCTTCTGCGAAACTGAATTTGCGGGAGCGGGGATCTTTCTTGTAGGTCTGTCTGTGTTTGGTTTTAAAGAACCACGATCGCCTGATCGCCCCCTGGTGACAAGTTGCTCGCAGATTGAGCGCAGCGCTGATCCGAGTCGGTACACAGATGAGAGGTTGCTCTTTGCGTCATGGGGGTCCTTGCGGTACTCCACCTCGAAGAACCGGAGCTGAGTCAGTGACTGCAAGGCACGTTGAACCGTGCGGGGGGCGCACTCGGCTTTCTTGGCGAAATACTTTATCGGCAGGGAGAAGGCCCACCCTTGCGCCTTGTTCAGGCTGGAGGCGATCTGGATGGCGACGCGCTGGACGGCGGGGGAGCCAAAGGTGCTGATCGGCATCTTGGCGAGAACGGCGACAATCTGGTCACTGTGCGCTATGGCGCAGGCAGTTTTTGTTAATGTCATAGGCAAATACCATAAATTGGACTCGCCAAACACTTGAGCGGGGGATCGTGGTCAGTTAGACTGAACACAGTTGCGCGATGGTGCAACCATGTTAGGGAACTGGCAAAGACCCTAGCGTGTGCCAGGCGAATGGCAAAATAGTCTGGTAGTCAGCAACCTTTGGTAGAGGTGAGTTGACCGGTTGTTTGGTGCCCGGGGAGGTGGAACTCCCTGGATCACACCGATAGCCTAAAGGATCATTAGGCTCCTGATCAATGATCATCTGCCGAAATGATCAAAGAACTCTTGGCCCACCTCCTTGGTGGGCTTTTCTTTGCCTGAAATATGTGAAGCGGCTCACATGGGTATTCTCAACTCACCCCCTATTTATCTCCCTATCCTGCGCTCTTGCTGGTGGCATTCCATTGCTGCGAACTAGCTCACAGAATTACCAATTAGGGCTACATCCTGGAGGGGTGTTTCATTTGTTTTTCAATCGCTTATGTCTCTCATGTATCAGCACGTAGCGCTCGCGATTCTTGGTCACAATCTCATAGTCCAGGTAGCCAATCTTCTTGAGCTCGGCCAAGGCGTTGGTAATGCTCCGGTTCGCCTCGGCGGGCTTGCTGGCGGCCAATGCGACGCGCTCCCGCAAGCGAGTAAAGCTGATCGGCGCCGGCGACTTTGGCAGGGCCGCTATGAACATATACAGACACTGGGCAACCTCCTTTCGCCGCAGCGACTCCTGGAGCTCGATGGATAGCAGGATGTTATAGTCGATCTGATAGAGCTCCCAGAGGCTAGGGTCAGGAACCAGCCGCACCCAGTCTCCCTCTTGGTTGTAGTCGGCCCGCTGCAGTAGGTGGGTCTTGCAGGTGGCCTTACCCCCATCCCGCCCGAACGAAATCACTTGGCTCATGATGCGAGTGAGGGAGCGGTCTAGGCGCTCCCGTAGAGCCGTGTTCAAGTGCCGGGAAGGAAACCCGCACAAGGATGCAAACTCTTTGAAAGAGAGAGTGATCCCGTCAGGCTTGAACCCCTCCTTCTCAAATGCCAAGGCGATCCCACCCCACACCCGAAAGTCCGTTTCTATATCCAGCTTGGCGCCGTAGATCACCACCCGGTCATAACCCTCGTTCTTGGCGAAGATCAGCTCTCGCATGGCGTCTGAAACGTCAGCAGTGCGGCCGAGAGACGCTTTTGTTTTCGGGTTTCTGGCGATCGGGGTGAACACCTGAGTACGCAAGATGATATTCGGGTGAACGGTGGATAAGCTGTCGTGTTTGACTGTGGTCAAGAGCGCCCCCTCCTCAATGACTGGGGTGTAACCATCTGATTCTTCGGTGTTTCTATTCATGTTTTCGCGCACTTGTCATGGTTGTCTGATTGGCATCCGCTTGCAGATAGGGACACATCAAATTACAGATAGGGCCACATCGTTCCGCAGATAGGGCCACATCAATATGACATAAATTGCAGATAGGGCCACATCAAACTACAGATAGGGCCACATCAAAACGACTTATCCACATGCCGCCAGGCCAGGCTCAGCAAGGCTCTCAGCCGTTTTCGTGAGAGCGGGGGATCTTTAGGATCTTTTAAAGAGGGATCTTAAAGAGGGATCTTTTAGGTATTAGCGGAGCTTTTTTCTGTGGATAACTCGCTCGTCTAGTTCCGCTGCGCCTCACTGTGGGCGGGGATCTCACGTCGTCTAATGGTCATGAAAAAGGGGGCTCAAGCCCCCATGTTAGGATGTTTTATTTAGTCCATTGGACAGGCAGTGCAAAAGTTCTCTGTTGCTTGCCTCAAAAGCCGGTTCCGAAGATCGTAGTTGATCTTCATCTTCATCACAGTGGCTTCAAACTCCTTCAACTTATCGAAGGAATCGATCCCTTTCAATGCACTGAAAATACTAACTTTGGTAGTTGCCATATCTCATAAATCCGCTTCTTGATTTGAGATTGAGCCACCGGCTTGGTGGCGCCTTTGTCGGTCCTATGCGAAACCGACAAACTCAGAATAGGCGCAAATTATGAGCAAGTCACGAACTAAGCAAGAAAATATTTCCTATTGAATGGAAAATAATTCAAACTCCACTCCATTCCTAGATGGCTCACAAAAATAGCTTAGGATATTTGCGGACCGGTACCCAGAACCTGTATCGTATCTGAATGGGTTTGCCGATAAGGACTTAGAAAATGACGGTGGTTGAGTTGGAAGCAGCGCAAATCGAGCTGGTTGGCACCGCTTTTGGTAGCAAGACAGAGTTTGCAAAGATGTTGGGCCTCAAGGGCCATCACTCGCTCCGGGGATACTACCGTCGCAACAAGGTTCCCCAGTGGATCGCTGACCGGATAGCCATGCTGCGCGAGATCCGCGATCTACGTCAGGCGCGGGAAACCAAAGCTGAGACAACCAACGCCAAGCGTCGCGAAAAGCGTCAAGCCAAACGCAAGGCAGAGCAGACAACTCAGAATCCCACTGCTACAGCATGAGTCGCGATCCTTCTCTCGCTGCCGAACTGGCCGAGTTCAAACGCAAACAAGCCGAAGCCATCCGTCAGCAGCGCGAGGCTGCTGCACCTTCATCCATGCTGGCAAAGTTCCCGCCTCTCGACGCGGAGCCTAGAGCCGAAGCTGTAGAAGGCGCTCCGCTCAAATGCAGCTTTTGCAATGGCACGGGCATGGTAGGGGGCCTGTTCAGCAAGTGCGGGTGCGCCGCCTGTGATGAAACCGGATACGACCTGTCCGACCCTGTAGCCGTGATCAAGCACCTCCTGGCAGGCGGTCGCAAGCTGCGGCAAATCCACCAGTCAATGAAGCGCGATCATCGTGAGTTTCGGGGCTTATGGAGCGAGGAAGAAATCAAGGCCCGTGCAGAAACAAAGTGGGTTGAAAAACACCATTCGAGGTTTGACTGATGTTCCAACTATTTCACGCTGATCCCCCGTGGCGCTATTCCGACAAGAGCAAAAACCGGGGCGGGGCAGTCAGGCACTACGAAACCATGAAGCTGGCCGACATGAAGGCAATGAACGTGGCCGAACTGGCCGCGCCAACGGCCGTCTTGTGGATGTGGACCACTGGCCCCCAGCTGCCGGATTCCCTGGAGCTGATGAAGGCGTGGGGGTTCACATACCGCACCCTCGGCTTTGTGTGGGTGAAGCGAACCTCCCAGCACTGGCGCAATGTTGCTTTTCGCCTGCGCAAGACACTCACCAACCAGTTGTCTGCCCTGCTGGGAGTCACTCCTCGGAGTGTGTCCAAAACCCCTGTCCTGGCCGGCCAGTTGCTGGGCCGGATCACCCCCGAGCTGGTTGAGCAAATGTGCAAGGATTTTTGGCATTGGGGCCAGGGCCATTACACCCGCTCGAATGCCGAGATTGTGATCGTCGGGGTACGCGGTAAAGGCCGAGTGTTGGAGCGCCTGGATAAGGGCGTCCACCAGGTGCTGGAGAGTCTGGTGCAGGAGCATAGCGTTAAACCCGACGAGGTTTACCAGCGCCTGGAACGGCTCTACGGCGCCGACGTTAAGCGCCTGGACATGTTCACCCGTCGGAACCGCCCGGGCTGGTCAGCCCTGGGGGACCAGGTAGACCGAACCGATTACCACATAGACCCAGACACAAAGCAGATCCTGCCCCGTGCCGGCGACGCAAATACCCAGAGTTACAACGAGAAGGCCATGCAGCCATGACAGCCAGACCAATCATTACCGTCACGTCCGTACTTATTGAATCAATCCGGGAAGAGTTCGGCACTGAATACAACCAGGTTATGGCGTCACTGTCCGCTGCAGCAACCAGGTACGCCGAGCATGATGTGCCGGCGATGGTGGCGGCCCTGCCAGAGCATATGCAGGCCTATCTCAATTACAGCGCAACAGTCGGATTTCGCTATCAAGGTTTTGCGAGCAACGAAATTCGACTAACTGACACTGCGGGGGCGCTCCCCGAAGTGGCCCAAATTCCATTGCTGCGCCCGGTGGTGTGCCCACGCTACCCGGCCGTGCTGGTCCTTGACCTGCAAACAGCGGCTGGCGTCGCGTTAGATGCTGCCTTTGCTGCAATGGAAGAACTGCTAGACCGTGTGAGCCGGCGTTCTGCCGAGTTCGCGACAATCATCATTTAGAGGTGCCCATGTCTAAAGTAACCCTGACCCAAGAATTGTCCGCTGACCTGCAACTGTTTCGCAAAAAGATGCGCGTGTTGCGTGAATACTACGGCTTGAGCCGCCCGAAGTTCGCCGAAGAACTGAGTATTCCGCCGACCACGCTCAAGAACTACGAACTGGGCTATCGGACTCCCTCACTGGAATGTCTGATGAATATCAACACTAGCCGCTTTGCTCCTCATGTGGCTTGGCTGATGGATCGTACTGCTCCCGCGGTGATTTCCGATCAGTCAGCTCCGATCCCTCACCAGGACTGATACTCCATATCGCAACGGGAGCAGCAACGATGGTTGGGCAAAAAGTAACGCATAGGCGAGGGCCGTCATGGAGCCAGCAAGAGCTCCAAATCATAGACGATAACCTAGACCTGACAGCCGAACAGCTGGCCTTGCTACTGCCCAGACGTACCCCGCCCGGAATAGCCAAAAAGCGAGCCGAGAGGCACGGGCGGCGGTCAAGCAGGACCGCTGAGCGCGGTTGCTGGTCATTGCAGGATGAGGCGATTTGCCGTGAATGGAATGCAATGTTTGCGCTCCTCAATGAGTGCCAGAGGGCCCGAAAAAAAGGGGGAAATAACCGCCCTGAGTTGATGCAAGGGGAAGGCGAAAATGCAGCTTGAGATAGACGAGCTCGAGCTGGTGAGACAGTGGTTTGATTCGGTGCAGGATGTAAGCCCTGCGTATTTGAAACGGAAGGATTACGAGCTGGCCAGGCGGATATATCAAAGCCTTGGCCGTCGTGTTCCTGGCAGCCTGAACGGGGAAAGTGATGAAGCATAAAAAAACAGTGGTGTGCCATGCGGTGCAGTGGGCCCTGTCTCGGCAAGTGGATGAAGCATTTGCCAAGGCGGAGCTCCAGGCCGAACTGGCCCGCAAGGATAGGCTGCAGAGTGCTCTGATAGCTGGACTGGGGGAGGCCGATAAGCGTTATGGCGGCGGTCTGCTTAAATCCTTCCGAGCTGGCCTGAACCGTCTGCGCGGCCGTGCGTGATGGGGTGCCATGACCACCTCAAAGCAGAGCGCCGCCTGACAAATGTCTTGTGGTATGTGCGGTGGATCTCGTTCCCCGTATTACTTCCGCTTTTCTTACTGCTGGTCATGGATTGGCTGACTAAATAGTATTTTTGGCGCGTCGGCTTTGATAACATCCTAAGCATTATTTGAAACCCACCTGGACGTGTTTGGAATCTTCATGCACCAAGAAGCACATACGGAAGAAATGGTATCCGTCCCCCTTGCGATCTTTCGCCAGGGCGAGGATGGAATGCTCGACGCGGAAACTAACCGCCTGACAGAGGCGATGATGATCTCTCTGCGCGGTGATGCAGCGGCGGCGGAAGCTCGCGCCAATATTGCCGAGGACGCCGCCGAAAAGGCCAGGGGTCGATTGGTTCAGCTCAACGGTGAAATGGTGGCAGCTAAGGCTCGCATAGTCGGCCTGGAGCGCACCAAGGCAGAGCTTGAGTCCAGACTGCTGGCCCATGCCGACGCTGATACTGACGCTGCCACCCTAGAGCACCTGGGGGCGCTGCTGGTGGCCGAGCAGGACAAATGCCTCTCCCTGTCTGATCGACTGTCAGTGGCTGAGGAACTGGCCGCCAAATCAGGCGAGCGCGGCGAGCAGCTGGCCGACCTGACAGCCCGTTATAACCATGACAGGGAACGTCTGGAGGCGCTGACCAATGATTTTCACCGGGTCCAGCTTGACCTGACGATTGCCAAGAAAAACCTTGGAGCCCTGGAAGTATCTGATAAGGAGCTGCGCAACGAATTGCGCCGAGTGACTGAAAGCCTTGCGCTGGCTGACAAGGCCAAGAGCAATGCCGTCGCGGCGGCCGAGGTTCGGGTTCGTGAACAGCTGGCGGCGTCGCCGGCATTCGCCCCAGCTGGCATGGTGATGATCAGCGTCGAGGAACTGGCCGCCCTGCGCGAGCAGTCAGTCGAGCGTGAAGGCCTCAAGGTGAGACTGTCCGCCGTGTCTGGCGAGCTGCGCGATGTTATGACCCACATTGATTCTCAGTCAGACGCGGTAGAGCAGGGGATCCGCGATCTTGAGTTCGCCAAGCTGGAGCTGGAGCGTTACGGGTGCTCTATCCAGGAGCAGGCGCTTATGATCCGTGAAATGGGGCGCCGGCTGGTTTACGCAAACATGACGATCCACCTCTACCACGGCCGAAACAACCTTCCCGGGTTTACCCGCGAGGAGGGGCACGTTGCGCTGTTCAGCCTGCACACCGATTGCCTGATAGAGGAGTCGGACGCCCCGATCGACAAAACCCGCCCGCTGATGTGGTGGACGAGCCGCCACGGCGGCGGCTGCATGGTCGCCTTGTCAGCGAACACGGATGAACGTGGCCGGCAGGTGGTGATCACTCCGACCCTTCACCATGAAATTGACGGTGTGGCTCATAACATTACCGATGCCGTTGCCCCGCCTGTTCACCTGCGCGACGAAATCGCGGATTACATTGCCGGCCTGGACCGTCAGGCGCTGCTGGATGTGGTGACCGATGCCGAGGTGCGGGCCAATGCTGCCGCTTATGCCAGTGAGCCGCTGCTGGGCAGCATTGACGCTGCCCAGAAACGGCTCCAGGTTCGCCGCCAGACCATCCTGAACAGCCAGGCCTCCCTGGTACGTGCCCGCGATAAGGCGCAACGCCAGTTAGCCAAGCAGACCAACAAGGTCAACAAAGCCAGCAAGAAAGGACGCTGATCATGTCAAGGTTCGACGAAAGTTTTCTGATGGCTCAAGTATCCAAGCGTCAGGGGTGGGCCCAGAAAGGATTGCGAACCGGTTCAGGCAAGAGCTTTTCCCTACCGAACCCGCCCGGGGCAGTGCCGAGCAAGGGGAAGAAGAAAAACCCAGTAGGCGCCAAGCTGGGCGATCCCGGTTATGTTTCTCCCCATGCCGTGGCAATGGCGCTGCTGGCGAAGAACCCGGATCTCCGCAAAGGCAACCAAGAGTATTACGAGCAGGTGGAACTGTTCGCCCGGGTAGAGGTGATGGATCCCGAGCTCTACAGCCTGATTAGTGCGGTGCCTAATGGCGGATACCGCCCCGGCAAGACGGCTGGAATGATGAAGGCGAGCGGCCAGAAGGACGGATACCCGGATATTATCGTAGATTTGCCATGCGGCGTATATCATGGGTGCCGTATGGAGTTAAAGGCCAAGGGCGGTAAGGTCAGCGAGCCCCAGGTGCTCAAATTGCGCCTGTTATCAGAGCGCGGTTATTACTGCACTCTGGTTGAAGGGGTTGAAGAAGCCCTCGATGAGCTGATGAGATACCGCCGCCTGTTGTTCAGTGAGGCTATGCCTCCTTGGCCACGAAACTCTGCCTGGCAAATGAAGGAGATTTAATAGTGAGAATGACGCCGAAGCGAGCCGAGATCGTCCGCGCCCTGAAAAACGAAGCGGTATACATGCTGGTCCGTTTGTCCAGTGTCGTGCCTGCCCCGCGCCGCAAGGCAATGCTGACGGGCACCAAGCTGATCGAGCTGGTGGACGAGCAGGAGCAGGAGCAGGAAGCCCCTGGGGCGCCCGTTATAAGTGGCGTGGCCGCCGTTGGGCTGATTGAGGCTGGTTATCTGGTCGAGGCCAAAAAGCGGCCGTTCGGTGGCGTCCTGTACGTCCTGAGCGACAGCGGGAAGGCTCTGGATGTGCCGGCAGTGGCCCAGCCTTCTGGATGGGATGCAGAGCAGGGTGTCCGGGTGTTTCGCAAGGACCTAGAAGCGATCGCGGCCGAGTTCGGCGCTACGGTGACGCACAACACAACCAGGCACTGGTGGGAGTTGAAGTTCCCTGTGGCTAAAAATCAGGTTAAGCAGGTCACCCTGACAAATACCAAGGAACAGCCTATCGCCAGACTGAGCGAACTGAACATGAGTCAGTGGCGCGAGGCGATAACCCGTGTGGCGACTCAAAACAACCTGTCGGCTGGCGGTGCCGATAAGGAGGCTGTTCACTGATAATCAGGGCGCCGTTATGGCGCTTTTTTGCTTAATTCTTCCTAACCTTAATTTGTAATATGTCTTGTAGTGTAATTCACACATTCGAGGTGTTTATGGCGACCGAGGAAATCAAGAGGGGGCGGCAGCGTACTCGCAACCGCAAGCAGGAAGCCGACTATCAGAGTGCTCGCCGTGAGCGGGAGCGTGAACTGGGCATCTTGGAGCTGCGAGGGCTGCGCATATCTACTACTGAGCGGGCCATGTTGGATCAGTTGGTGGCCCTTGAGAATTACGGCAGTCGCTGCGATTTACTGATGACCTTGGCTCGCCGTGAGGCTGATCGGCTTGGGGTGGATTATCGAGCCAATAGAGGTGAACAGCCCAAGGAGGCGAACTGATGGATATGGGAAATACCAAATGCCAGGCCTTACTGGAGTTGCTACAGAGCCGCCAGCAGTTGGCCTCTGTCAATATTCAGCGGCTATTTGGTTGGGGCAATAGTCGTATCCTGCGCCTTCTTGTGGCGTTGCAGGGTGCGGGATTTATTGTGGCTGATACGGCTCGCCCGGGTCAGTACATCGTCCAGAGGGAGCGAGTTGCCTTGGGCTTGCCCCCAGAGGTCATTGCCCAGGTACTTGATGTGCTCGGCAATGGCGAGTTTTTGCCCCGCGCAGGCGGTGAGCAAGGGGGGTCTGATGCCCGTTGAGCGTTATCACGACAACCCTAACAAGACCGTGCAGCTTGCAACCTTCATGCTGGAGCAGGGCAAATCTATGACAGCCCGGGAGGTCTATGAAGCGGGTTTTCGTTACCGGTTCGGCGCCGAGACGACAGTGCCGGCGATAAGCACGATCCTCAACAAGTTGCACCAGAGCGATCGCTTTTGCGTGGAGCGCCGCTTTGTCCAGGGCGCAGGTCCTAAAGTGGTGTCACTGCAGGTCAAGGCTGTGATTGGCAAGAAGTCAGCGGAACCTGCCCCGGGCTCTACGTCCATGGTGCTGTGGCGCCAGCTACTGACCCGGCAATCGGGTGAATCTATGCAGGCGGCGACATGATGGTGTTTGAGCAACTGACTTACCAGGACTTGTTAATACTGGCGGCCAAGGCGGCCGACATTGGTCCAGTGCTGTGCTATGAGCGGCAGCGCAATTGCTTGCGGATTGGGAAAAGGGATGGATACCGGCTGTGGCGTCCGTTGACTTGTAGCAACGACACGCTGTTGCTGCAAGCGACTCTGGAAATGACTGTATCGATCGAGGGGCAGACCGCCAGGGCCTCAATGGCGAACGGCAAGCATGAGGCCTCTTTCGCTTCCTCTGACCCCATATCTGCCTTGCGCCTCGTTGTGTTGGTCGTTGCCGCAAAGCGAGGGAAGGAGATTGATCAGGGGGTGGCGGCATGAACGTCTCTCTGCACAATGGGGATTCCCTGATAGTCCTGGCCGGCATTGCAGACAACAGTATGGATGGCATTGTCACGGACCCGCCTTACGGCATCAAGATGATGAATAAGAAGTGGGACTACGACGTGCCGAGTGTGGCTATCTGGCGCGAGTGTCTGCGCGTGCTGAAACCGGGTGGTTATATCCTCGCGTTCGCCGGCACCCGAACCCAGCACAGGATGGCCTCGAACATCGAGGACGCCGGTTTTGAGATCCGCGACATGGTGACGTATCTCTACGACACCAATGAGGCAGCCCGGGCGCTGGTGGAAAGTCTCGACCCGGCCCAGCTAAAACTCCTGGATGCTGCCTTTGGCCGTGATGGGATGCTGGGGTGGATTTATGGCTCGGGTTTCCCTAAGTCACACAACCTGGCTGACGATTGGGAAGGGTGGGGTACTGCGCTAAAGCCGGCGCTGGAGCCGATCACATTGGCCCGCAAGCCGTTCAAGGGGACCGTGGCCGCAAACGTACTGAGACATGGCACCGGCGCCATGAACGTAGACGGTTGCCGGATCGGCTGGCCCAATGGAAAAACCCCCGAGGTTGGAACCCCTGGATGGGGAGGCCCTGCAAAGAAGTTGACGGC
Source organism: Aeromonas salmonicida (assembly GCF_028355655.1). Classification (NCBI taxonomy): domain Bacteria; kingdom Pseudomonadati; phylum Pseudomonadota; class Gammaproteobacteria; order Aeromonadales; family Aeromonadaceae; genus Aeromonas; species Aeromonas salmonicida. Next base: position 32,586 of record NZ_CP110646.1, read on the forward strand.
TGTACCTGGTCAGATAGGAGAGACAGTCGCCCGGTCGCAACCATCCCAGCTAGGCCGCTGGCCTGCCAACGTCTGCCACGACGGCTCCCTGGAGGTTGTGTCTCTGTTCCCGGCCCAGGCTGGTGCAGCTGCCCCTGTTCACAAGCGCAACAGCAGCAAGTTTAAAAACACCTTTGGCGCCTTTAAGGGCAATACCGACGAGCAGGGGAGCACGTACCAGGGGGATAGCGGCAGCGCGTCGCGTTTCTTCTACTGCGCCAAGGCCTCCAGGCAAGACCGGCATGAGGGGATGATTGATCCCGGCCCTCAGTTCAAGCGTGGTACGACCCTGCGCAAGGTGGAGAACACGGCCACCAAGGGCAACAACCATCCTACGGTAAAACCTACGGCCCTTATGCGGTGGCTGTGCCGCCTGATAACGCCCCCGGGCGGCGTAGTGCTGGATCCCTTCATGGGGTCTGGTAGTACCGGCAAAGCGGCGCTGCTGGAGGGGTTTAGTTTCGTCGGTATAGAGCTCGACCCTAGCTACTACGAGATTTCCGAGTGTCGCGTCGCAGCGGCCTACCCCATATATCCTAACTTCATCGTGAAATACGAAAAAACACTGACCATTTGCCAGGAGGCTGCATGACCCAGTTGGCCATCATGACCCGCGATTTGACGTCTTACTTCATGCCGCCGAGCCCGCTTGTGACACGGGATGCCTACGAAACGGATAAGACCTGGCACCTCAAGCCTGGTTCGTCCATGTACGGCGCTGTGCTGGTGGAAATGAAGAACAAGCCGGATGGCTGGACCTTCACCATGGGATTCAGCAAGAGCAGTTTTTCCTGGCGCCCGATGATTTGGGGATGACTTTCATCATGGAGCGCGATTACCAGCAGGTGCCGGGGCGGGTGATTGCTGATCACCTGGGCGCCCACTTAGCCGAGGAGGCAAGGAATGCGATATAGAGAGCCCATAGTCCAGAACAACCTGACCGATGCAGAGGCCAAGGATCTGAAAGAGCGTTACACCAAGCTCAACCCGGGCGCCAAGGTCACGATCGAAGGCCATATTGAAAATCCGCGCCTCAAGACCTTGATCGCCCTGCTGCCCTTGTTGCCGTCCTCGAAGATGCGGGACCAAAACAAGGGGGTGTTCATGGCCTGGAGCGGGAGGCGCCGATGAGCAAGGACCTGGCACTCAAGAGCAAGAATCTTTCTCGGCTGCGGTTTATCGAAGCCATGTTGGCGCTTCATGGGGAGGTTCGTCGCTGCCATCTGCAGCGGGCCTTTGGGTTCGGCTCTGCGTCGCCGGCGTCGAATGTATTGAGCGAGTTTCGCGCCCTGTTCCCGGAGGCCATGGTGCTCGACGGGAAAACGAAGACCTGGCTCGCCTGCGCGGGGTTCGTGCCGGTACTGCTGACGGTGGAGCCCCAAGAATATCTCCACGCTGCCCAGGTAATGGCGGTAGAGCAGATCGTCAAGACCAAGCCGGTCATTCTCATGTACTAGGGAGGGTCAGCCATGCCGAGTGTGACGGTAGAGGTCAGCCTGAGTGATTTCGACACCGAGGATCTGGTGTCCGAGCTGAAAGACCGGGGGAGGGTGGTGCTCTCCTCGCCTGGACAAGATGACAACACCCAGGGGGATCTCCTGGAGCGACTGTATTACGCCCTGTGTGGCAACAACCAGCAGGCAATCAACGATGCGGCCCGGGATCTCTACGCCCTCTTGGGTGACCGGATTCTGTAAGGGATAGGAATGAAACAAACATGTGCAGAGTGCCCGAACCTTCAACGTGTCGGGAGTGCGGGTTTCTGGGTGGTTGGGTGCTCGGCCACGGGACTGGTGATCCCGCATACGGCGAATTACTTGTCAGGGGAGGTGGTGTTACATCGCGTCCCGCTGGAATGCCCCCGCCCTGATGACGAGGTGGTGAAGCGCGAGCAGCGCCCAATTTCTCTCCATGCCGAACTGGTCCATGCCACCAGTATCCGCCTTGTGAAGTATTGAGCGATGACCGATCGAGTGATTCAGCAGGTGGACCGGTTCGCCCGGGATTGCCGTCATAACAAGTTCATATACGACGAGACGCTTGGCTATGTCGAGTGCGGGATCTGCGGTGAGCACCTTAACCCCATGTGGGTGATAGAGCAGTTCACCAACAAGGAGTCCCGCGTGGTCCGCTACCTGGAGCAACTGAACCGGCTGGTGGACGAGACAAGGGCAAAGACCAAATGCAAATGCCAGCACTGCGGGCAGATGACGGACATAGCGAACGAACGTGAAGTAAGCAAGGCCTTCAACGGCCGTAACTGATGGGGATGGGTAGGATGTTTAAAGTGAATTTGAGGTGGTCATGATAGGTATCAAGAGCGAGCAAGCCATCCGGTCAGATCCACGTCCGCCAGAGCTGACAATGATCTGGTACGACACCCCGGAGGCAGTACACGAATCCCTGTGGCTCGATGAAGCCAACGAGCAGGGTATGACGGTTAAGGAGTTGCTGGCCGGCTCTGAGGCTGGTGGGCTGGACAAGAACGGCTGCGAGATCAGTTTCTCGCATGAGGAAATGCTGGCGGGGATGCGGGCCATGGGCTGCTGGGGCTGGGTGGATACCGAGGAAAACGTGATTCATGCCTGGGTAGATGCCGAGGTGGACCCTTGCATGGTGGCGCACTTCCTAGCGCATGAGATAGGCCATGTTACTGGCACCCCGGATCCTGACCCCTTCCTTGAGGAAATGCGGGCCGAACAGTTCGGCTTTGTCACCAGCCAGGCGCTGCGGCTGATGCTGGAGGTTGAGGGGCCCCACCGTGCAGGCCTTCATGCCCGTGTGCAGGAGCTGCTGCAGGAGCGCAACCGAACCGGCCTTGCCATCGACAAGGCCATATTGGCCGGCGAAGTGCCAGAACAGCACCCCCTGCTTTCGCGGCTACAGCTGCTCGCCAATCACCACCACCGGCTCACTGAGGCTACCACCCAGGTTAACGCCCTGGCAGAGCTGCTGCGCGAGACTCTGCGCCCGCTCCAAAGCGGCTTTGGGTATGCCAGGAATCATGACCTTGCTCGCCGTATTGAAAGCGCCCTGGTCGGGGGGCGCATGAGTAGCACCCTTGACACGAAGGCACTCGAACTGGCCCAAGAGGCAATCGTTCTTATGTTGGGGGCCCCACTACCAGGTGGTGACATTCAGCTGCAGGCGAAGCTCCAGGGGATGTTTCTGGATGCAATGCGGTTTGCAGCGCCGGCCAAGTGCGCTCCCTTGTCCTTTGTCCTGACATATGACGAAAAGACCTATGCAGTAACACCATACGACCCAACTCAAGACCCCTCTTCTGAGTAAATCTGCAAGGAAAATATTTCCAATCAATAGGAAAATATTTCTTGTTTGTGGTTGTGGGTTCGATCATTATTGGCGCCATATAAGCACCTGGAGAAAACGCCATGCACGACTACGCCGCCGCCCTTGCCCTGTTTCTGCTGGAGAAAACAGGCTCCGTTTTTGGGGTCTGGGCTGGCCGTATGACTGCCGCTGATCAGCGGACTCTGTTTGGTCAATTCCTAGGTAAGGGGCTCATCGTCATTGACGGCGAGCGCGAGACGGTTTGCAACCGAGTGAAGGTGTGTTTTGGCCTTGACTACGACGACCGCAACCAGCGCCGATGGTCGGCCCTTTAAGGGACGTGTGCCGAGGTGACACAGGCGGCCGTTACCAAGCTCGCAGACGTCTCCCGGGAGCATATTTCAAGAAAGTACGCCCGTTTATTCGATTCATTATCAGCGTAAGGAAAAAGTACCGTGACCGCATACAAGAACTTGCAAGTGGACATTGCCAGCAAGATAGCAAAGGGCCAAGCGAGCGTGATTAGTGTGTTTGCCACCGATAGTCCTCAAGAGAATGACTTTGCCTACACTGTCGGCCTCACATCTTTGGGTTTGCCCGAGATCATTATTGTCGGCTCTATGGATCCCCTCATTCAGCACGTTCTGATTGGAAGCCTGACCGCCAAGTATAAGGAGCGTGGGGCATTCTTTGGTGTCTCCAATGAGTTACTGCAAAACGGGTTGAGGGTGGATCTGGTCGAAGTGGATTGCACCGCTCCCAAGACGAAGGAATTTATCGTTCAGGCCCTGGACTACTACGGGAGTGATGTCGGCAAGGTCCGCCTTGTGCAAATTCGGTGGCCGGATGCTCAAGGCCGCCTTCCTGACGAACCAGGTTTTGATATGGGCGACAAGCAAGACCTGCTGCCCAGACTGAACCACTGACCAAGGATTGAGAGATAGCCGCCATGAAGAACAAGCTGAGTGACCTGAACAACCACCTTTTTGCCCAACTGGAGCGCCTGGGCGAAGACTCCTTGAGTGGGGAGGCGCTGAAAGACGAGATCCTCCGTAGCAAGGCGATCACCTCTGTTTCCACTCAGATCATCAATGGCGGCCGTCTGGCGCTTGATGCCCAGGTTGCCGCCCGTGAGTTGCAGCTTGGGCGTGTTATGCCTGAAATGCTTGAGGCGAAACCGTGAAGGCGAACCAGTACACGCCGGCCCAGCTTGAGTTTATTTCCGAGACTTACAAGGAGTGCGGTCTGAGCGATACGGCCGCGATGTTTAACTTCACGTTTGGCAAGGAAAAGACGGTTGGACAGATCCGGTCCTGTCTGAAAAACCACGGCTTTACTTGTGGCCGCGCCAAGGGGGAGCTCAACAAGGGCAAGCTGCTGTCATACACCGACGCCCAGAAGGCATGGATTGAGCGTGAATACCCGAATCACTCCCTCTCCGAGCTTGTGCTGCTGTTCAATACGGTATTTCAGGACACCAAGACCGAGGGGCAGATCCGGGGGTTTACTCGCAACCACAAGATTAAGAGCGGCCGCACTGGCCGGTTCGAGGCGGGGTCTGATTCATGGAATGCGGGCAAGAAAGGTTGGTCGGCTGGTGGTGACTCCATCAAGACCCGGTTTAAGAAGGGTGACACCCCAGCCAATCACCGCCCAGTGGGCAGTGAGCGGGTCAGTGTGGATGGGTACATCGAGATCAAGGTTGCCGAGCCGGCGAGCTGGGATCTCAAACACCGTGTTGTCTGGGAACAGGAGCACGGGCCTATCCCGCCCAGCCATGTGATTTGGTTCATCGACAACAACCCGCTCAACTGCGCCCCGGACAATCTGATGCTGGTCACCCGAGCGCACCATGCCGTTGTCAGCAAATTAGGCCTGCACCATGCGACCGGTGAGCTGAAAGAAACCACGAAATTGATAGCGGACGTAGCCATGGCAAGGACAGCCGGCCGTAAAAAGTTACAAAACAACCGGCGCCCTAAGACGCCAAAAGAGGGGTTGTCAGATGGAAAAAGCGATTAACGAAGTGCTTGAGCAGATCAAGGGCGCGTGTAGTGGTTATGACGATAGAACCGCTGAGCGGGTGTCTTCGTTCGCCGGCAAGTTCACGGCTGAGTATGCAGAGGTCCTTGGCCTCTCCCAGCTCGATGTGCTGGTGGCCGTGGAGAAAGCGCGGAGCTATTCAGCCGCCAACTACTACCAGGAGAGCACCTTTCCTCATCTGTCTGAGGTGTCCGTGTTCGACACCCGCCAGGATTTCCTGGCTTTGATCCCGAGCCGGCAATTCCGTTGCCCCAGCTGCAATGGCGTGTCTACTGACTCCGAGCGTTGCAACAGCGGGCTGAAAATGTCGAACGATGAAACGTGCAACTGGGCCAGCTTTGGCTTCTTCAAGACGCTGGGGAAGGGGCTTAGGGTTGTGGTTAAAGAGTCGTTCCTGAATGAGCCACGGATTTATGAAATCTTCATGCCGCTGGAGCTGGAGAAGCAGGAGGAGCCAGCCCAGTGAGGAGCCTTGCGTGGTTGAAGAATCATTGCCTTGAGCTGGTGGGCAAGGACATGGGGCACATGCACCCCCACATTTCCGCCGCGGAGGTGCTGGTGATCCTGGGCGAGCTCGAGGGGGTGACCCCGAACCAGGCGCACCCCGGATGTGACCAGTGCCAGGGGACGGGTTATGTGAGCGTCCAAGGTCATGCTGGTGGTCGCTGTTCTTGCCTCGTTGTTGGGGTTCCGGTCAAGCGGGAGGTCAGCGATGAAGAAGCGTAAGCCCAACGGGTTCGTGGCTCTGTGTCAGTGCGGCGCCTATGTGGGGGCTCTCGATGCCCGCCGAACTGACCGCAAGGACATGGGCAAGATCCTGGGGGAGTGGTTGATGGACGGGTGTACGGTCGAACCGCGTTTCGAGGGCACCTGGAGCGTGCAGATAGAGTCCTGCCGGTGCGATGCCGGCAAGCAGCAGGGGGAATAGGGATGGCAAACCAGAGAGAGAATTTCGAGTCGGCGGTCATGCGGTCGCTGTACGGCCAGATGGGCGCCCCAGAGGAGCTTTTCAGGCGTGATGCTGATGGGGACTGCTACAGCAATTCGATGATTCAGTCGGCTTGGTGGGGCTACCAGGTAGGAGGTGCCGGCGTGAACCGGCTGGAGGAGGAGGGTGATCGCCAGCTTGTCCTGTTGGCGCTGGGGAATCTTGCGCTGCTGCGCCCAGGGTTCGATCACGCTTTGCGGACTCTTGCCGGCCGGTACGGGATGAATGGGACTGATCTGTTTGAGCAGTTCAAGGAGTTGAACCGTGACCAGGTAGGCGGATTCACCTATCCACCAGCAGGGCAAGAGCGGATCTTGCCGGTGCGCCGCGCTGAGTCGGCGGGTGAGGAGTCGAAGAAGGGTCAGCACCCGGCTTATCTGGGCGATGGCGTCTATGTCTCGTTTGATGGCTGCCAGATTTGGCTGATGACGGACAACAACGGGCTGAACAAGATAGCCCTGGATTCCCGCCCGTTCGCCGCCCTGGTGAGCTACCGCGATCAGTTGGTGCTGATGCAGCAGGCCGAAGCGTCGGCCGGCAAGGAGCAGCAGGCATGACACCGACCGGCAAGACGCTGGGGGAGATTATCAGGGCTGCCCGCTCTGGTGAGCGCCCAGACTATGACGATCTGCGCCTGGCACTGTGCGCCATGGACCACCTGATGACGTTCGACCGGATAGCATTGGAGCGGCTGCATGTGGCCGAGAAGGAGGGGCAAAAGCCCTTCCTGACACGTAGCGCAGTGTACCAGTGCGAGGAGCGCCACGGCCGGGTGTCCAGAGCCCTGGAAAAGACCCCGCTGTCGTTCCTGGGCGAGAACAACAACCCGGACAACCCGGAAGTGCAGGCCGAGCGTCGGCAAGCTCTGGCGCTGGTAGCGAGATTCATGGAGGGGGTGAAGCCGTGAACAGCGAACTGAACAGAGATAACGCGACGCACTTGTTGGCTTGCGTCCATGCGATAGGGCCGTCCCGCAAGGCATACCTGATGCCCTGCCACATCTTGAAGGTGATGCCAGATGGCCGCCTCAAGCTGAGGGTGTACGGGGAGCGGTATTGGAAGGATGACCGCAAGGACAAGGTGAATGTGCGGTACGTTCCGGCCAATTGGGTGAGGGTGAAGCAATGATCACGCCATTACAACAGCGACTCATAGAACTGAAAGGTGGGCTGAGTTACGCCGCCTTTGCTGAGAAGTGCGGGCTCACTGAATCTGGCGTCAGGAAGTATTTTCCGCCTCTCTCAAGCGAGCCGACCCTATCCAAGGTCATTGCAATTGCCAGCTCTTGCGGCGTGTCGCTTGAGTGGCTGGCTACTGGGTCTACGCCCAGCCTGGAGAATGCTGGCCCTGAGCTGGTAGCGTCGGCCCTGCACCTACAGAAGGTGGCGGATAGTCAGTGGTGCCTGAATGACGAAACCAGGGAGCACCTGAGAAGGGTGTCCCGGGCGATTATTGGTGGGGGAGAGGGAAATTGAACCCAGACACCCATAAGTTGTCGGGGCGGTTCTGCCCCTTCTGCCTGCGGGCGCTGTGGCTGCATATCGAATCAGGGTTCGAGTTCTGCCCGGGCGACCCAGAGTGCGATTACGAAGTGCGGCCAAGCACCACCTTGCACCCGCTTACCCAAGTGGAGAAGGTCGAGCGGACGCTCAATAACAAGCAGCGAGAGCATAGCGTCATGCTGAAAAGGCTGGGTGAGCTCCAGGGGCAGATCGCCAAGCTGACCAGCGAAATGACCGCATTGGGCTTCCCGCCGCCTGCTGGTGGACTGGCTGGAGATAAAACATGACGAATAGAACGACATTCACGCGCCGCCAGGTGCGCACCCTGATCCAGATGGCCGAGGTTTTCCAGGCAGTGGCCCGGGAGTATCCAGGCACTGAATTCCCATGGGGGAGCGTGGCCTGGCAACCGGAATGGTTCATGGACGACGCTCTGCCTGTTCTGGAGCGCACGGCGACCCTCAACGGCATTGATGCGGGCTCTGCCTGGTTCACCGCTCTGGCCGGCACGTTTGCCGCTGACATTGCTCGATGGGTTCAGCAGCACCGCGCCTTGCCTGGCTGGGCCGAGCTGAGCGAACTGGCCCGCAATGCGTTAGCACCTGCCGACGAGCAAGAGGGTTAATCATGTCACGCATGAATAAGGATTTGCCGCTGGTGGAGGTCGCCACCGCCCATGTGACGGCCCTTCGCCTGACAGGGCTCGATAACTTGGACCCGATCACCGTTTACCTGGACAACCCGGAGCCTGGCCGGGGCACTATCACGATTCGTTGCTGGGATGCCTGTTGGGTGGCCGGCTGGCCCTCTATGTCTGGTCGCAGCGTGGAGGAGTTCTTTGTTGCCCGGGATGACGACTACCTTGCCAAGAATCTGAGCTCCATCCCGGAAGAAGTAACAGCGGAGGGGGAGGAGCTTACCAGGCTTTTGCGGGTCGAGTTCCTGCGCCAGCGCCGCGCTCGAGAGCTAGACAGGGGCTGGCTAGAACCTTCTGGGAGGGTGCCGAGGAGATTGAGATCGGCGAGGCGCATTGCAGCGACCACAAGCTGATGGTGGCCGCCTTCGGTGAGGAGTGGTTCCGTGATCCCCCGACCATGGCCAATTCCGATTATTTGTACCTGTGCCGCATTATCCAGGCGGTGCGCGACGGGCTGCGCAAGTACATCGAGGAGAAAGGCTGATGGCTGAATGGGTCAGTGTCTGGGATGAAATGCCACCGCCAGAGGTGCCGATCCTGTGCCAGCTCAAGCACTGCTTCACCGGTTCGGTTCGTGAGTTCGAGCTGATCCATGTGGAGGAGGATGATTGTTCCTGGCGAACGGCAGATGACCGGTCCGAGGTCAGCCACTCCTGGGATGTGATCACCTGGCAGCGGGGAGGGCAAGGCTGATGCCGTGCTACGCGCTTCACGATAAGGACGGCAAGCCGATAGGCCACCTCTGCGGGAATCTTGGGGCTCACTGCACTTGCTGCGGGGGCGTGTCGGGCTATCTGTGTGACTTCCCGGTGGGTGAGGGCAAGACCTGCGATCGGCCCCTGTGTGGCCGTCATGCTGCGGAGGTGGCGCCAGAGGTTCACTATTGCCCGGGGCATCTGGTTGCGTGGGAGGCCTTCAAGGCCTCTGGCGGGGTCAAGGAGCAGCTGGAGGCAGTGGTCCCGTTCAGTCAGGGGCATTGGGTGCAGGGAGTAGAGAAGTGAGCAAGGCGCAAGAGTGGTGGACGGAGGGGTGGGGGATATTGCCCGCCCCGGCCGGCAAGGGCCGTTGGTTGGTCTGCTTTGGCGACCAGGACATGGCGGTAACGTCCGGTTGGTACCGCACTCGCCGGCGAGCCAAGAAGGAGATAACCCATTACATCGAGCGTGGCGCGTCCCGGGGGCCCTTCCATGGGATATGCAGGCACTTCAACAAGGCCACTGGCCGGTTCTGGGGGTAACGATGTTGCATGAGGTTCTGATAGACGGCATCAAGTACATGCCCCAAGCGACCATCCAGCCGGTGGATGATGAGGTGATGCGCCGAGCTCTGCACATGCTGCTGTCGCTCCACTACTTCGGGAACTGGCACAAGGCCCAGGGGGTCACTGGTGAGGTTATCGCCCTGCTGTCCCCTGAGTTGGCCGCTGTGATGGACGTTGACGTAGGGGCTGCATTCAAGCGGACTTCTGCGCCAGAGCTGGGGGAGTAGATGACCGAACCAAGAAGCAATGATCAAATCCTGGTGGATGCCCTGGAGGCGGAGAAGGCCCGCCTATCGCGCCGCCTGGAGAAGCTGAAAGCCATTAGAGCGGCTGACCCGCTCGGGGAGTTGCTGGCGCTTCACTCCGAGGCGGCCGGCCTTGATTTCAAGACCAAGGAGGGGCTGGCCAAGCTGGACTCTCTGGCGCAGAGGGAAAGGGTGGCTCGGGCTGCCCTGGACAAGCTGAGCAAGCGGGACACCTTCAAGGACATGGACGAGCAGACAACCCTTGAGATTGAGATAGGCGCCATCAACAGTGAGATTTTCTTCAAGAAGAAGTTTGGAAGGTGCAAGTGATGGCGCTCGAGGAGCAGGTGATAGCGGTCTTCGAGGAGAGCCCGCTGTGTGACGATTGCGACCATTTCATCTGGGGGGCTGGTGGCCCTGACCCGTGCGATTGCCGGGTGCTGAGAGGTGATGCGGGAACCAGCCTTGACGACTGTCCAGGCACTGAGGATTGAGGGGTATGAAGTGATCACGTTAAGCGGAAAAGACCTGGTAGAGCTGCTGGATTTCATGAGCCCGGACCGAGAGCAGGACCCCGAGCAGCTGGAGGCGGAGGTGAGCATCATCAAGCTGGATAAGCTATTCGCTGACGGGGTTGGGGATGTGAGGCCGCCCGGGGTGTACGCCTATTTGACCGAGTACCCAGAAGAGGGGTTGTACGGTCCACTCGGTACGGCGGAGGGGGCATGATTGCTGCTGGAGAGCCTGCTGCCATTCGGTGGGCTACCAGAGAGAGGTATCACGATCCCGCCTGGGGCAAGTGGCACCTGATCAAGGCGGGTGAAGTATTCACGGCCTGCGGCCAAGTGGTCAGGCTATTTGAAGCGGACGGGAGCCCCCAGGAGGGGCCCACTGACCAGGTTAACTGCAAGCACTGCCTGCGGCTGCTGGGCAAGGCGTAGAAGGATAACGAGACATGCCAATCATCAAACAGATTTACCTGTGCTCCCTGTGTGGTGCCAGGCATGAACAGCACCATGAAGCTGTTGCCTGTGAGGCTCTGGGAGTGCCCGAGGAGGTTTTCAAGGTTGGGGAGGAGATCCGCTATCAGGATGAGTCGAGCCTCATGGGGGGCGGGCGCTGGAGCTACGGCGCAGAGTGCCACCCGGTTGCGGCCAGCTATATTGCCCTGTTCGGCAACCGCGAGCGTGGCGCCTCGCACAAGCGGGTGTACCTGGTCGATCTGGGCTACTCCATCCACGAGGTGTTTGAAGGGCCGGAGGGGTACGTTTCGCCGGCTGAGAACAAGTTCAGGCCTGGTTACATCCAGGTTATCCAAGACGACCACCGCCGAACCGGCATTGGCGGGTTCGTGAACACACCAACGTTCCGTGCGCCTGAGCTGGTGTAGCATGGCGTCGCGCACCTAAGCCCCGAGAACAAGGAAAGAAGATGGAACAATCACCATTTTTAACTCACCGCCACATCCTCCTTAATGGCTATGGCGCCGCGATCACCCTGCGAGGGCTCACGCTGTCGCTCTGGAATGGCATCAACTGGCCCACGGACATGAGTCGCGTGGCCGGCTTGGATGACCAGCATTTTGCTATCGCCCAGGAGTTGCTGGCATGGTATCGCCTGTACGGCGAGAACGATCCCGACTTCATGGATACGGGCCGAGACTGCGAGGCTATGGCCCTTGAGGCCAAGAGGCTGGCTGAGCAGCAGAAAACATATGCCGGGTGGGAGCAGCTGGTGGAGCGGGAGCTGGGTAGTCGCGGCCAGCGCAGAGATCTGGCGTTTGATCGCTATGAGTGGTTTTTCGCCCGCTTTCAGCAAGGTTTGACACCGGCGCAAGCCGCCGAACAGGCAATTGCTCACGGCCTGGAATGAATATCGAGGAAAAAATTATGACAAAATTTGTACAAGTAGTTGGGTCACCTACCTCCTTTCTATGCTGTTTACTGCTGATTATTTTCTCTTTTTTGAAAGGGTGGGTTTCATCTGGAGGTGTTCTGTTTGCGCTGCTGGTGCTATCAGTGCTGGGTGTCAGTTCCGCTCTGATAAGCAAACGTAAAAGCAAATCCTGACCATTTTCCCGACGTTAGTAAAATGGTTGGCTTGCAATGATTGCTTAAACGTTGCCGGCCTTGATAGAGGGATAACGGCCTATGAGTAGAGTTAAGCCGCTCACATGGACTGATGAATCAGCCCCAACGGAGAGTTGCAGATACAACCACACGGAGGCCATGACGCCGTTCGGTCGATTCCTTATCACCTGGAAGGGGTGGAAGGACGACGACTGGCCGACAGTGGACGAGGCGCCCTGGGAGGATGGATACGAGAGCTTTAAGCCTTATCCTGACCTGGAGGATGCCAAGAAGGCCTGCGAGCAAGAGTTTGCGCGTCGAATCAACGAGAGCCTGGCGCCTTAACACACTGGAGAGACAGAGCATGGGACGACAGATAGAGGTGGATGGGCAGTGCGAGGAGGTGGATGAATACCTGCCTGAGCACTACCTGGAGAATCAAACGAGTTGGGCGGCGCCTGGCATACCGCTCAACCCCAAGTTGCGGGAGGACTTTGATAACACCCCGAACGAGGAGCGTGACCCCCTGGAGCTCAAGGACTGGTGGCGAGTACCCTACATCAAGACGATTGATTGGGCCGCGTTCGCGTCGTCTGATGAGGAGCACCGGCGTTCGTGGTTTGAGGCCTGGCCTACAGGTATCCGGTATGACGTGCGCTGTCTCGATGGCGGGGCCTGGGACCGCTCAACGAACAAGGGCGCGTTTCCCACTCTGGAGCAGGCGATTACAGCCGCCCAGGCGCTGCTTGGGAAGTGACAGAGACAGAAAAGAAGAAGGCGCCCGGAGGCGCCTTTTTTATATCCCCAGTCGGGGGAGGTTTGGAGTTCCAGCGCTTTCCTCGCTGGTGGCCGCTGGTTGGCTGTCAGCTGGCTTTTGAGGTGTGGGGGAGGGCTCCGCTACCGGCGCCGCCTGTTGCGTCGTCAAAACGTCGCTGGTGGGCTGGTGGACCGGCGCCTGATTCCCCAGCAGGGCGATCAGCTCATTGATCAGAATGGACCGGCGCACAGATGGGGTGCCGGCCAGATATGCCGGGTGCTGGTCCAGCATGGTGATCGTGTCCAGGATGCCGCACTCCTTGAGCATCATGCCGCCCGCGACACACTGAACGACCAGCGCCCCCTTGCCTGCCGCTCCTGTCTCATACAGCCGAGCGAATCGACCATGCACGTTATTGGTTTCCGGGGTCAGCGGGTACTTTGCTGCGCCGCTCATACAGCCGCCTTCTCCGCCAGGATGGCGTTCGCTTCGGCCTGCAGTTCCTTGGCGTTCGCTTGCAGCAGCAGCTGGACGCCGCGGACTACGGCCATGTGGGGGTCAGAGGGAATGTCAACGGTGTGGTGCCATCCCGCGGCCTGCTCGCGGAGCCAGTTCGCCCCCCCACCTACGAACACGATTCTATCCAAGTTGTGCATCTGGCCGCGGGCCAGTTCGCGAATGTCGGCCTGCAGCAGGCTGTTGAGGTAGTCGGCCGATTCCTTGATGAGGTGAGTAACGTCAATGCGGGCGGCGATAGCTGCTGGGTTGTCCTTGTCCGAGCCGATATAACCGCGCTTGATGATGCTCTTAATGTCGGCGTCCAGCATGGATTGCACGTCGTCCAGGTGGCGGGCCAGCAGGGTGCGGAAGTGGGCCACCATCAGGTGTATGCCGTGCTCGTGAGTGGAGAAGTCCACGAATTCGTCACCGGTGCTGATGATAGCCAGGTCGGCCGTGAACTCGCCCAGGTCAACGACCAGGGTCTTATGCTCCTCTGGGTAGTCCTTAGGGGTCTTGCTGGCGCAGTAGTAGTAGGCCGGGAAGGCCTCTGGGAAAACCTTCACATGCAGGATGACGGGGGAGTCATAGGCGCCGTACACGTTGGTAGCCCGCTTCATGAGGTTGTCTTTCTTGGCCTGGATGCGCTCAACGTTTACTGGTTTGGCTTCATCCCCTCGGTTGTAGAACTGTTCCACCGGCAGGGTACAGCCAACAACACAGGCCACGCCGCCCAGGTTGGCCTTCGCCATGGTGTCGATGGCAAGCACCCGGTTGGCTTGGCCGAGCTGGTAGGCAGGGTCCAGGGTGGTGAGAGGCTTTGTTGGGTTGCGGCGGACTGTGAAGCGTTCGCCTTCCTCTGTCTCCCAAATGCTATTGCTCATGTGTGAGGCGCCGAGCCCAGCAGCGGCGCCCTTTTCGATAAGGGAGGGCTGGTGAGACTCGTAAACCGCACCGCCGGCATCGTGGAATGAGCAGGCGATATTACCGCTGCCGTCGTCCAGTGCTACTAGGGCTATGAACGGCTTAGGATGTTCGGCGGTGTTTGCAGCAGATTTAGAGGTCATTGTCATAGGCTCCTTGATGACAGGTTGGCATGGTTGCCAGCGGGCATAATATGCCGAAAACGTCCCCATTTAAACCATTCTAGCTCCCAGAATGCCCTATTAGTACCGATTTTCCCCGGGGTTTACCCGCAATGGTCAAACCATGCGCTTGCGGCTGTTCATTAAAGGGCCAATTCTGGCCCGTATATATCTATTTGGGGAACAGGGGGGAATAGCGGGGATAATCGGGTATAAATTGCTCGCGGCGTGTACGCCGGGGGTCGGGGGTACTTTCGCCGCTGGTTTACACAACCTCAAACAGGCAAAATCGTTAGGTTGTAGGAATGGAGACGTGTTTTGGCTAAGGCAACCATCGACTGGCAGTACCACATCAACAACTACGTTGAGCATCATTCTGGCGCTATGTCGCTTCTGGAGTACGTGCTAACCAATGGTTTAAACCGCAACTCTGCCCGCCGTTCCATGGCCGCCGCGGTGGCCGCTGCCTTGGCTGAGCGTCAGCCAGCTGATCAGGTTGCAGAACCGGCCGGGAAACCACCCTCTGACGCTGCGATCAGGGTGGGTAAGGTGGTACGTAAGCAGGCCCGCCAGATGACCGCCGAGAGCCGCCAGAGCAAGCAGGGTAAGGGGTCGAGACGCGAGGCTCACACATCTGATCAGGTGGCTGCATCTGATCAGATAAGCGCATCTGATCAAGAGCGTTTATCTGATCACATTGCATCTGATCAACCCGGTCAGAAGGCGAAAGCAGCGCCAAAAGGCAGGAAACAGGCCCAAAAGGGGCCGATTAAGGGTGGGTCAGGGGGCAGATCAGGGGGGGGTGCAGACGCGAGAGGATCAGGGCGAACAGCTGATCAAAATTCTCGGGAGCATTGGCCGACGCGCCCAAATAACGGCGGCGACGGCCAACGCTACGGCGACTTTGGCGGGGTCCATACAATGGACTTCGGCGGCTACTGCTCCATGCTAGAGATCGATGACGAGATACGCGACCTGGCTCTGGCCACCAGTTATGGCAATCGCGATCTCCTTCTCGCCCAGGGGCGGTACATGACCATGTATCGCAAACAGAACCAGATCCTCAAACGGATAGAGACCAACTACTTAGAGGGCGGTGCCTGGATAGATGACGAGGGCAATAAGATGCCCCGCGACCAGGCCGAGGCCCAGGCTGTCTTTGGTATCAGTCAGCGCATGACGGAGCTGGAATCCTCGATAGCCCGTCACAAGCTGGGAGTGCTCAAGCTCGAACTGGACCGCGACAAGATGGCCCTCGAGCAACGGCGCATGGCACTGGCCGAGTGGAACCGTCACCCTCTCACTCGCAGCGAGCGCATAGCCCGCACCGCGGAGCTGCTGGATCAGCGGACCCGGGAATCCCTGAGCGCCACCGAGACGGCCTATCTGTTCAGCCGTGAGGATCTAGACCTGCCACCGGCCCTTCATGCCGAAATGCTTAAGGAAATCACCTGGCTGGAGCCCACCACCGAGAATGGTGGCGGCATCACCCCCGAGGAGCTGGAGAGAGAATCCCGGGCGTACATGGAGAAACGCCAGTTCATCCGGGATAAGTGGATGCCTGAGCGGGCCCTGCTGATCGAGGGAGTCATTGCCAATGAGGCCGCCCACCTCGCCGGCGAGCTGCTGGGTGAGGGAGACTTTGCCAATGCCGGCACCGAGGACCCAGATAAGGGGGAGGTGATACTGATCGGTGACGATGGCACCTGGACCCCGGAGGATGTGGTACTGGATGACGACGATCCCGAGGGCTTCGAGTAATGGCCCGCATTCGCTCGATTACCAAGGACCCCCGCTATCTCGACCTGGTGAAGCGGTACCGCTATGACTGGACCCTTGCAGCGGTGGAGCTGTTCGCCAAGGAGCCCACCTGGCAGCAGGAGCTCATTCTGGACTCTGCCCAGGAGACGGGGGCGAGAACGTCCGTTTCCTCCGGCCACGGTACCGGCAAGTCAGACATGACCAGTATCATGATCCTTATCTTCATGCTCTGTTTCCCGGGCGCTCGCGTCATTGTGGTGGCGAACAAGATAGGCCAGGTTCAGACAGTGGTCTGGAAGTACCTCAAGCAGAACTACAAGGAGCTGTGCCGTCGCCACCCCTGGATAGAGCAATACTTTGTCCTGACCGAAACCACCTTCTTCGAGCGGTCCAGTAAGGGCGTCTGGTTCGTCTCCCCCAAGGGTTGCCGTATCGGCAACGAGGAGTCGCTGGCCGGCGAACACGCCGCGCACCTGTTCTACATCGTGGATGAGGCCTCCGGCGTCTCTGATAAGGCGTTTGGTGTCATGACGGGCGCCCTGACCGAGACGGACAACCGGATCCTCCTGCTGAGCCAGCCAACGCGGCCAAGCGGCTACTTCTACGACACTCACCACAAGCTCAAGAAGCGCCACGCCGGCGACGCGGAAGGGTACACGTCGATAAAGCTCAACTCTGAGCAATCCCCCCTGGTCACGATCGCCTTTATCCGGGCCAAGATCCGCGAGTATGGCGGCTCCCGTGACGCGCCCGAGTACATGATCAAGGTGCGGGGCGAGTTCCCGCGCACGTCGTCTGAATATCTGCTGTCGCGTGACGATTGCGAGAAGGCTACCAGGGCAATGCCCAAGCTGGCGAAGGACTGGGGATGGCTGCTGCTGGTGGACGTGGGTAACGGCCGTGACAGTTCGGTGGCTACGCTGGTGCGGGTCAGTGGTGAGCGGTTAGAGCGGCGGATTGTGCCCCTGAGCGTGAAGGAGTGGCCGGGGACTATCGACCCCGTCAACTTTGGCCGCCTGGTGGCCGCTGAGTACACGCCAGAGCAATACCCGAACATTTCCATAGCCGTGGACGGCGACGGCGTAGGCGCCGATACAGCAACGATCCTGGAGGAGGCGGGGCGGCAGGTGCAGCGCATACGTTGGGGTCAATCGTGCTTCTCCCAGGAGGATAAGAAGCGGTTCCTCAATAAGCGGGCGTTCGCCAATGTCATGGCCCGGGACGCGGTGAAATCTGGCCGTCTGCGCCTGGATAAGCACGAAAAGACGATGGATCAGGCGTCACGACTCCCCTGCAGGCTCGATGAAATGGGCCGCTGGTGCATGATGAAGAAGGAGGTTATGCGAAAGGAAAAGGGGTTACCCTCCCCGGATAGATGGGATACCTACTGTTTTGGCTTTATAGCCGACTACATCCCGGCAGATATGGTCATCACCGAGGATATGGTTGCCGAGCGCGAATCTGTGGCCGGTTGGGCGGCGGCGATGGTGGCCGAAGACTGTTAAATAGGCGAGCCTGATGGCTCGCCTTATTTATTGCGACGGTTGTATTCTTCCCTGGCTTTAATAATCTCCGATTCCTTATATACCAGTCCGGCCAGGCCGGATAACGAGCAATCAAGGGGCTCGACGCCCATATGCTCCAAGCGGTCAGAGCGAGGGCTCATCATGCGGGGCTTACGTATTTCTATACCCCCAAATGGTGCGGCAAACGCGACGCCAACGCGAGGGACGCGAACCCGGCTGGTTGTGCCGTCTGTAAATGTGACCGTGCAGATTGTTTCAGTCCCGCACTTATTCCGTACTCGGTAGTGGGTTTCGTTATCTGCTGCCAATAACGCCCGTTCTCGCTCCAGCTGTTTGAGGAGGGTGTTATTGTGGCTTACCTGCTCGGCCTGGCGGGCGTGTTTAATTGCGCGGTCATAGCGCCCTAGAAAGCTCTGTTTGGTGAATTTCTTGCTGGTAGTAGCACCCCCTACGGCGATAGACATGGAGCCTACCCCATATATCACTTGGGGGATTGGTGCCAATACAAATGCTGTTTTTGGAAATCTAAGGGGGTCGGCTGCTGTTAAGTCTCTAGCTCTGTTATCCCATTCCTGAATTAATCTTTCCAGCTCCATAATGTGGCTGTGGTTCGTTATAATTCCAACGTGCCTTATTTTAGTGGCTGGTTTGGTGTTGTTATTATCCGGCTCGTTTTGTTCGCCTGTTAAATAGCCCCCGCTAGGCTGCTGGGCAGCCTCACTATTTTCCAGTGCTTTAAGTTGAGAGTATTCTTCATCTTCACCCTTTAGTTCATGATGAACTGAATAGCTCTCGATTATCTTTATTGCGTTATTGCGAACTTCCAAGAACTTTTCGTACCGGGAAATATCTACTGCCATAACGTTGACCGCCTTCTTTGTAGGGTGGTTTATTAAGTGTATAGAGATCATAGTAGCTCACAAAAGGACTGTGCAAGTCAATGATCAGGGGCTTAGGAAGTGAGGCGGGCTGGATTTGGATTGATAGTGCAACCCCGGATGGGGGGGGCGTCTTTTTGGGGAGTGGCGCCAGGATTGTCACCCTTGGCGCCAGAGTATGGCTGGGCGCGTCGGTTACCCGCGCTTTATGTAGCGGTTCACTGCAATGGTAGCCAAAGCAATCCATGTAGCTACGGCTGAAACCATAAAAATATCTCCTCCGATGAGTTGGCTTAGTGTGACCAAAGCCACGGTAACGCCGGTAATCCTGACACAGAGCTGAACAGAGTTCGGGGTTAGGATGTTAAGGGGGAGGGCCACCATAAGGAGTCCGAGTGCTACCCAAGCGCCGGATTCCAATGGGATCCGACTCAAAAGCCAGCCTATCAGGGCGCCACTAAGGACGACCCTAACTATGCCAATCAATTTCTCGCGCCCCTGCTGGCGAGGTTCAGTTCGTTTAGGTGCGTCGGTCATGTCGGTGTTTCTTCATGGCGGAAATAAATAGTTTTTGGATGTGACAGAGTTCGTCGCCATACTCGTCAGGTATTGCGAACTGGTAAGTAATCCAGACCGATAAAATATCAGAGGCGGGACTTACTGCTTCTATGTCAGCAATGTTGGGTGGAAGTTTAAATTGTGCTGGTTGGTTATTAGTGGCCCGCGTGTAAATAAATTCAATGTCGTTAACAACACTTCTTAATGATAGCTTGCTATCCATTCATCCCGCCCAAATAGCGTGTAGCTTGTTATTCTTTGTGGCTCGGATTTTCTCAGCATCCTCCGCGAGTGGCAAGGAAAGCCGCTATCCGAAAAAATGGAAAGCTCACCAATTAACCGAAAATTCCGCAAAGTGTGACGCGGGTAGTTTTTTATATTGTAAACAGGCGTTTGATTGGGTTCTTTATGGCTCCTTATGGTGGATCGAGCCATCCGGGCCCTCTCGCGCAATGCTGGAGGCAATCACCCTCTCACTTGCTAAGATTTATCAATTCGGACTAATGACAATTATTCCGAATTGACGCGAATGGGGCTATACTCACCGACGCGCCCAAACAACAAGAAAAGACCCTTTCCCATGACTCAACTCGCAATCTTCGCCGGCGATAAGATGTTGCCTGCCGAACTCACCGCCACCATCGACCAACTCGATCTCGACGCCTTCACCCCGAGCGACCTGGGCGACTTGATCCGCCGCGCTCGCCTGCATGGCCATCGTATCGACCGACACCCTCGCATCCAGGAAGCAATCGCCCAGTTCCTGGAGGAATTCCAGGTGCGAGCCGGCCGCTACTCCGAGCGGACCATTGAATCCCTGACCGGCGCCTGGTCCCGGTTCGCTACCTGGTGCGCGAATTCGGGTGACCGGTCACCACTACCGGCCGACGTGGCCGACGTTGAGGCCTATCTGACCGAGCGGGCCACCAGCGTCCACCGCAACACACTGGCGATCGACCGCTGGGCTATTGGGCGGGTTCACCGGGCGGCCGGCTGTCCGGACCCGACCACCGATGAGCGTTTGCAGGGGACCTTTGCCGCCCTGGTGCGGGCCAAGGTGAAGGCCGAGGAGACGATCGACCAGGCCTCCGCGCTGCGCGAGGTTCACCTCGATAGCCTGGTAGAGCTCTGGGGGCAATCCCATTACCTGGTGCGCAAGCGGGATCTGGCGCTGCTGGTGGTGGCTTATGAAACGCTGCTGCGGGCGTCCGAGGTGGCCCGCATTCGCTGCCAGCACATCAAACTCAATCCCGACGGGACCGCTGTGCTGACCATTCCTATCAGCAAGACGAACCATTCGGGCGAACCGGACAAAGCGCCGCTGTCGCGCCAGGCAATGCGCTTGATCCTGGAGTACCTGGAGGCGGCCGACCGCAAGCTGGAGGGGGGTGATCAGCTATTCGGCAAGGTCACCAAGCACAACAAGCCGGCCTATGTCGGGGGGCCGCTGTCGGTGGATACGGTGGAGAACATCTTCGCCAAGGCGTGGATGGAGCTGGATCTCGAGCGCCTGGGGATCCCGCGCTGGTCCGGACACTCCGCCCGGGTGGGTGCCTCCCAGGATCTGGCGGCCGAGGGATACAACACCCTGGAGATCATGCAGGCCGGCCGCTGGACCAGTGAGCGCATGGTGATCCGCTACTGCCGTGACATTCTGGCCGGCGAGTCAGCCATGGCTCGCTGCCGAGCTGGGAAGGTGTGAAGTCGTCGATGCGGTGATATGACAGTGAAGCCCCGGCCAGTTCGCTGGGGCTTCCTTATCCTGGGTATGTTGCGGCTGTCCCGCGAGCTCTCACTTATCTACACCTACCGCCGCGCTTGGCTTGCCCTCTTTTTTGCTGATAGTGACCTCTTCCCAGCGATGATCTGGAATCGTCAATTTAAAGTCCGGGCTATCAACTAGCCTCCCTGGCGGTGTGTAATCGGGGTTTGGCTTACCAAAAAGGACGCCAAATCCATGAGCCGACTCACTGATCACCCGCTCCTCTGGCGGCTTACGGGGCTGCTTCTCCTTGGGCTTGAGTCCATGAGCTACGCAGTCACGAGAGAGAATGCCTTTGCTGAACTTCCATGTGCCTTGGCGTACCTCGCATGATTGCCAGCCCAAACGCTCTGTTGAAGAACTGGCGAGCCACCAGCCAAACAACCCAGCAAGGATGGCTAGTCCAGCGCACACTATGACAATGCGGCTGTTACGTTGAACGGTACTTGCTGATGTGTCGGGCGCTGGCCGGTACTTCCCAAGTGTCAGCCTAGCGCCTAGATATATGCAGAAAGGTACACCAGCCGCGGCGAATGCGGTTGCAATCCATCCTCGCCAGTCTTGGGTCGCCAAAGGATCTGGTGGGGTGCCTGTGACTAATGCCAGTAGTTCACAAGCAGCGTTCCCAGCCGACCATGCAAGCAAGGCGCTGGTGCCTAACATGAAAAGGCCGCCAACCCTTAAAGTTAGCGGCATTGGTTCGCGTGTCATTCCTTAATGTTCTCTCTGATCGTGTCGGTCAGTTTTTCCGTGAGTTTGAACTGGTCATCGAGTTGGTCTATCGCCCAGCCTGCACCAATGGAGCCGGCGACGAAGTAGATCCCACTAGCCATGACTGTGACCGGCAAAACTGACATGGCAAATCCAGTCAGGGCCAGCGCTATGCCAGATGCAATCAGCCCCTTTGTAATGTCGGCCCCAATGTTACCGAATAGCGCCACAGTGTCGCGCTCATCGCTGGCCCAGTATTGGATCAGATTCACCGAGACGGTGAAGTAAATGTCGGCAACGATCCCCATCTTAACCAGGTGTGTGTTTGCCCTGACCCCAATCCCCAGCCTCAATATGTTCGGATTGCCGGCCTTCCAGATGTTGCCTGGGATGGTTTTTCTTACTAGCTGGTAGTTCTTGACGATGGTGTAAGGCTCACCATTTATCACTTTGGTGTATGCAAGAACCCCAAGGCCGCCCAGTCCTTTGGCGGTGTCATGGGCCAGCTTTACGCGCTCGGCGGAGTCTTTGACTGTCTTGATGTTGCCAGCGACCTCTTTGCCGTTGAGCTGGTTCCAGAGCTCCCTGGCTTCATCCAGGGTGAGGAAGGCAATGATCTGTTCTTTGTGGGTGTAGGTAACGTCGAGTTGTTTGCCGGTGATCGGGTTGTACGGGGGCCAGAACCCTGGAGCGTCGGCTGGCAATTCAACTGGTGCTGGGGCGCTGGTGGGGGCCGAGGCCGCTCTGGCACTTGCTCCACCGCCCTGGTTGTCGCCGACAGTTGTCCCCTGGGCTGGCTGAATGGTGTTGCTCATTGGTGGGCAGCCGCAAGCCACATAATCGCCCTGCAGCGCTACCGGCCCGCCCGGGCCGATGATGGAGCGGGGCCCTACGGCCACGATAGGGCCTTGTCCGACTTTGCAAGCTGGGCAGGTCGCTATCATTCCGATATAGGTTGTGGGTGACCCTTCACTGAGCCAGCAGCTGTCCCCATCAAGAATCGCTCCTCCCGTGCTTGTTGGGTCCCCTTTCCTCGCTACAGTTCTCATGGCATTCCTCCGTTTTGGGACTGACATATTACTTCAAATGGAGCTTACTGACGCTGAATGAGACTGAATTGTGAGCGGTGTCGCGTCACCACCTGTCGGCTGGTGGGCCTCTGGTATGGCAACCGCGTCACCGGTTTAATATGTTAAATAGGCCGGCATGGGGGCGAAGAAAGGGCGCCAATGTGGCGCCCTTGTGCTTACTGATTCCAGGGATGCCTCATGGCTCTGGCTCTGGCTCTGGCCCTGACGCCCTCAACCGTCCAGGGGCCCTCCCCTGTAGGTGGCAGGCAGGCGTCCAGGCTCTGGCCCTCGACATTGGCTTTCATGCTGTCTAGGGCTTCGCCTACCTCTTTGAACTCGGCCAGCCAGCGCCGGTATTCGTGCCATTGCACCCGCCAGCGGTGTAGTTCGGCCAGTTCCTTACCTGCGATCCACCATTTCAAGCGTCCACGTAGCCAGCCCAGCATGTTCTTTTTCCTCGATTCAATGACGGTAAGGGTGAACCAGGGAGAATCCCAGTCCCCCCGGATCTGGCCGCTCAACTTGCTGACTTGCCGGCGCTCCTTCACCAGCTCGATCTCCCAGCTGGTGGGTGTTTCGGCCAGCACTTCAACGATCTGGCCTTTCTTGATGCCAGCGCCCTTGCCCTCCCTGATACAAAGCAGCCCAAGCGAGTAAGAGGCGGGTTCTGTTGAGCTCATGGTCTTGCCTCTTGTTGGGCGGCCACCAGCAGGCCGCGCACCCGTTCCAGTTCTTGGGGGCTGTGTGGAGTGCCGCCGCTGTTTATGTCCAGGTAGTAGCGCAGCAGCTCATCGCGCCAGATGAAGGTGTGAATATTGAATCGCAGCCGCCAGTTGCTCATCTTGACGCTGTAGCGCGAGTCGTTGAAGTCGGATGCCACCACTCCGCCGAAGATCTTCAACTCGTCAGCCACGTACTGACGCACGGTGGTAAGGCGCTGCAGGCCGTCCACAATCTGGACCTCGTTGGGGAGATCGCCTTCATGCTCATCCATGCCCCAGTAAGGCGCATTAAACTGGATGATGCGCTGGCTCTCGCCGACCGTGCCGCGATACAACCCCTCGATAAAGGCTACCCGCTGGGCCTTGGTCCAAACGTGGCCGCGCTGGAAGTCGGGATCCAGGTTCAGCCCGTAATTCTCTTGGTAGCCTGCCAGGATCAGCTCTATGTCACGGAAAGAGGCGTCGGTGCTGTTGTGGGCCTCCGGCAGGGGCTTGATAAGCCGGCTGATAAAGGCGTTCTTTTCGTCGTAGGCGCTGCGGTCACGCATGGGGGCATTCCTTGAGGGCAAACTGGGGTGGGGTCTTCCAGCCGCTGACGCGGCCGGATTGCTTGTTGATGCGGCGGTACTCACCGCCCAGCAGGATCTCCCATGTGCGGCCATCCTCGGTCAGCACCCGGAAGGTTTGCCCCAGGGTCACGCCAACCCCGGGCATGGTGCATACCAGCTCCATCATGAAGGCTCCCGGCTGGCTTCGTAGGTGGCCCAGGCCAACGTATCTTCCTGGCAAACGGACCAGCACAAGCCTTTCCCGTCCTCGTTATCCCTGACGGTGCCAGCCCAGAGGCCCCCCTCGAACCGGAAGCACCCGTACAGCGTCACCATGGGGTAGCCACCGCTCCAGTGGGTGAACACCAGATCCGGGCGCAGAGTCGTTACCTCCTCCTGGAACCGGGCAAAGGCGGCGTCACGTTCGGCCCGGGTGGCCTCCTGCTTGTCCTTGCAAGCCTGGCTGCAGTAAACAACCTCACCTTCGAGCACGGGATCACCCCGCTCCTCGTCGTCCTGCTCCCGCTGGGTCACGATTGCATCGCAATGCTGGCAGTAGAACCACCAGCCGGCATCGAGCAGCGCCTGAGAGGGGACCTTGCCCATACTGGCGTATTGGTCGAACTGGGGCGCACGACTGCAGGCGACACATTCAAAGTCTGCATCGAGCTCGTTAGCCCCCTCTCGGCGGGCGGCCAGGCCATGATGGTGAAACACAACCCGGGCGTGTTCGCCGTCGTCTACCTTCCAGGCCACAACGGGCTTGATGGCCGTGTCTTGCTCCAGTGGGCTCATACCTGCCACCCCTTCGACTTGAGCATCTGGTCCATGTGCTTGATGGCCTCCAGGGCGTGGTTCAACTCACCACCCATGCAGAGCTCGGACGGGTAGCTATGGGCGGGCAGCTCAAAGCCTGCTGCTTTGCGGTGGCCGCCGCCGCCGAACTGGATAGCAATGGCGCTCACATCCACATCGGGGCGCGTGGTGCGCAGCGAGTATTTGCGGGTGCCGTTCCCCTGGTCATTGTAGATAGCCACGACGGCGGCTCCAGGGAAGCGCTGACCTAAGAACTCGGCCAGTTCGGAATGCAGCGCCTGGGTGCTGTTCACTACCACGGCGGGCAGGCCGGCGATCTCGATGAACTTTGCCTCGCTCGCCATGATCTCCAGTAGGTGGGCATGGCTGGCAAGGATGGCCTCTCCGCACATGATAGCCTCGGGGCCAATGCCGGCCATCGCCACGGCTGCCCATTTGCTGAACCGTTTGGGTAGGGTGGCGATCCAGGCGTTCACCGCCTTAGAGTTGGGGAGCTCCCAAACCCACAAGTCACGGTCGGCCACGTAGGCCAACAGTTCGGGCAGCGGCTCGGCCGGGAAGAAGTGCTCCCACGCGAGCTCGCAGCCGGCCTTGCTCATGTCAAAGATGGCGTAAGGGGCACCCTCCAGGGCTGCCTTGGCGGTCTTGTGGTGGTCCAGCACCACCAGCCGGTACTGGGTGGCCAGCTGGTCACACACCTCACGCGAATAGCTGAAATCCAGGATGAAGAGATCGATGGTGCCGGCCGGAATGGTGGGGACGGGCTTGTCATAGGCCACCTCGATATAGTGGGCTTCGTTGCCGTAGCGCAACCAGGCGGCCATGGCAGAGGCGAACCCGTCGGCGTCGTTGTGATAGAGGATCGTGGTCTGGATCATTCTTGGTGCTCCCGGTGGTGCTGGCCGTATGTCTCTTGATAAGAGAGTGCTAACTCGTCTAGGGGGTGGGCGGGTTCGCGAACAAGCTCCCTCCCTGGGCCGACCATTTCTTGATAGGTCGCGTAGCCCATTACCGGCCCGCAATCCGGGCAGCCTCGGCAGGTAGGGCCCAGGGTAGGGCAACTCCCTTTTTGGGCCGCTGCGGTCCAGATGCGCAAGAGCTCCGCGGGGTCCTTTAGGGCCATGAACTCCTCGAGCGCCTCTGGTGGTAATGCCAGCTCTGGGTATTCACCGGCCTTGTGTGGCGGCACGGAAATGATCCCGGCCATCCATTGCAGAGCGTCACGCACACCTTGCTCATAGGTGCCTTCTTCGTAGTCGGTCCCGACTTCTTCGCTACGCTCTGCCAGCAGAGTGGACAGCACCAGCTGCTGCAAAAATTCGGGGGTCATGGTTGCTATCATCTTATCTCCGGGAAAGTAGAGAGCCCCGGGCGGGGCGATCGGTCAGGCTGCTTTACGCTTCACAGGGCTGGCAGGCTTGAGCTTGCGGGTGGGCCACTGGTTGAACAGGGTCCCCAGTTTCGACACGTTGATAATCATTTCTGTCCGCCACTTATGGACGCTGCCATCGGCGTGGATCACGGTAAGGGTCGAGTGCCCCCAGACGTGCGATCCAGTCAGGAACACCTCGACCACGGGACCGTCCTGCTCAATCTTCATCGCCAGCTTGGCGATGAAGGTGTCGTACTGCTGGGCGGCGAGGTCGCGGGCCTCCCTCACCAGGGCGGCGACGCTATCAGGGCTCCACATACGGTAGTGGGGGTCCTTCATGCGGCGGCTGATGGGGTTGCGGGTGGTGTCGTGACAGGTAAGGCGGGCTGCCATATTGTGCCTCGCCCTTATGCTCTGGTAGTCGGCGAGAGAGTGGCGTGCAGCGTCAGGATGAGGAAAGGCCACTTCGAGATCCCAGTTAGCCTCTTTGAGGGCCGTCTGATAGCGTTCAGCCAGTGCGATGGTCGCCTCCTCTGCGCGTTCTAAGGCGGGTTCTTTGAGGTGTTCCACCGCGGCGGCGATCATCGCCTGGGTTATGGTTCCCATATCCTAACTCCGTTTCGTTATTTATCTCATGACTCGCACAATCCTAGTGGAAAACATTTCCTATTAGAAGGAATAAGGCAGAAATATTTACCTAAAATGAGATCTAATCGCTTGCCTGACGGCCACAGATGGGTAATCCTTTTCCCTGAAACATCCTAACCCAAATCCCTACACGCAAGGATGTAACAGGAGTCGCTACCCAATGTCACATGACGCCCCCCATAACCCGTACTCGCTCGGTGACCAGGCAACTACCGTTGGCCGGGTCAGGCCCTTTCCAGCCTCGATGATGGTCCACCTTGTCAGGAGCCTTATCAGCAAAATGACCGGCCCCCTCACCGTGCTGGTGGTCGCTGAAAGTAAGGCGCAAGCCGCCCTGCTTCGCCATATGCAAAGTCGGTTCACGGTCCATAACCCCAAACAAGGGGGCGCCATCGCCGAGTCCGTAGGGATGCCTTATCCCTGCCAAGTGGTGATTGTCGATTCGCCCGATCATCCCTTGCTGGTGGGCGCGGCCAGTCGGCCAGGCCCTGCGAATACCGGCACAGTGATTGTGGCAACCCAACCCCTGTCCAGCGCCTGCGCTCTGGCTCAGATAGAGCAGCAGCGGGCGGCAGTACGCTACCAGCTTGACCCTGCTCTATGACCCGCAACAACTCAAACACCAACCTTGAAGGAATGACCATGCAAGACCTGCAAGCCCCAACTCACGAAGATGTGAAAGATCAGCCTCTACCAGTCGATGCCGAACAACAGCCAGAAGTGGATCAGAGTGCGGCACTGCGCCAGGCGGTGGCGAATAACTACCTGAATCACTGCATTAACGGCGCTGCGGCTGACAATCCCCCAGAGGCCCCGCCAGTTGCGGCCCTGTTGATGGGGACCAATAACGCCATTATCAGCCTGTTGCTTGCAGTGCTACACCACACCCCAGAGCAAAACGATGCCCAGCTGAATGTGATTGCCACTTCGCTGGGTGAAGTGTCTGTAGGTGGGCGTCCGCTGCCGGAAGTGCTGATGGAGGTGTGGGCGGTTGCTCAGGGCCGCCAGGGCACCCTGAATCAGTTGATAGGCAAGCTGCGCGATCGCGTCGAACTGGACCGCAACCAGTTCGTGGCCGACCAGCTCCAGCAACTGCATACGCTGATTACCCCGCCTGCGGCCGAACCGGCCAAGCGCAAACCGAAGCCGGCCGCGAAACGCTAAGGCCAGAAATGACAAAGCCCGGCTGGTGGCCGGGCTTTAGATACGAAAACCCCCAGCCGAGGCCGGGGGGTTCGTAATTGTGCCGGTGACCCGTGAGGGCTCCCGCATCAAGAAGCAAAGGAATCGTAGAGTATGAGCCTATCTAACACAACCGTTTTCGTTCAGGCCCTGCTGTGGGGGACTAAATAATGACCCCTGCCCGCCTAACCAGACTGTTATCTGCCCAGTCAGCCCAAGCCAAAAAGGTGTTCGCTGCCTTGTTAATCAATGAAGTCCTTTCTATCCATCAAATCCGGGCGGTGCTGGTGGCCCGTGGCAGCCACCTGGCACACAACGCCATAGAGGGTTGCCTGCATAGCCTTAGCCGCGCTGGTCTGGTATGCGCCACCGCTACCGGATTCCGTGCAGCCTTTGATGCCAGCCAGCCATTCCCCCCCCAATCAGAATCAGACACGGAAACCACCAGCATGACCTCCTCTCTCGAAATAACCATTCATCAAAGCGCCTCTGTCTCCATTTCCGCGCCAGCAGGCATCCATGCAGATCCTGAACACAACGGCATTCAGGTTGCGACCGACCGTATAGCCGCCATCGCCGTGGAAGTGGTGGAAGCGGTGGCCGGTGTCCGTCAGCAGCTCGACAAGCTGACCAGGTTGAGCTCCGAACTGGACGAGCTCGCCATCCATATCACCCTTGAGACGGACCAGGTATCCGAGAAGATAGAGAAACTGAACAAGGTGCAGGCGCTGCTGCGTGACCTTGGCGTGGCCGGCTAAGGCCCGGGTTATGGCACTGTCCAAACCCAAGTCAGTGGATTTTGAGAAGGCGAGGCAGAAAGCACGGCTGGCACAAGGCCGTGCAATCGCCAGACAGCGGGCCAAGTTGGCCGATCCTGTCTATCAGGCTGCCCAGCGAGCCAAGGCCACGGCACTGGCCGAGCGCCAGCGTGAGGCGCGGCTGGCTCAGCAGCAAGATCCCGAGTACATCACCGCCCAGCGGCTCAAGCGTGAAACCAAGCAGGCCGCCAAGCGGGAGGCCCATAAAACCACCCAGATGGTGGCCCCTGTTCGGTCCACCAGCCACAAGAAAAGCAGCCGCGGCATGAAGGGGCGCACCCCCACGGCCGACGAGCGCCGGGTTATGGATAAGCTGGGCGCATTGCCTTGCCAATGCTGCCTGCGACGGGGGCGATTCAATCCCGTTATCTCTTTGCACCACGTCACCGGGCGCACCGAACTGGGCGCCCACTATCGCAGCCTGCCCCTTTGTATGTGGCATCATGACACCCCGGCTGATGCCGAGGCTCTCCAGCAGTACCCGGATCTGATCCCGCTACACGCCAAAGGCTCCCTGGGTGGCCGTGCGGCGTGGAAAGCAGAGTTTGGGACAGAGCTGGAAATGCTGCTCGATGTATGGTCCCAGATCGGCCTGGAAGACCAGATCCCCCAAATGCTGGGGTCGCTCGCAAAGGCCGCCGCCAATTTAGGCTATTTCACACATCCTAACCCCGTCGTGTAATACTGCCTGTGCAAGGTGCTGACCCACTCTGCACTCTGACAGCTTCCTTACATTTTGAAGCGCCTCCGGGCGCTTTTTTTAGGGGTGTACCTTGAGCCAACCCGCACCAATCAACGTCCTGGCGATCTCCCTTGAAACCCGAAAGGCCCCGGTCATGCTGGCCGGCTCCCTGACGGCCAACGCCCTGCACGTTATCTCCCTGACGACACTCCCACGCTCTATCAGCAAGATCCGCGAGCAGATAGAAAGCATGGTGGCCCGCAACAACACGCTCGGCCTCGATGCCACCATCATGATCGAGGACCCTACCGGCCTGATGAATGGCCTTGGCTACCGTTGCCGGCTTGACGACAAGACCAACGATGGCCGGCCCGTGCTTGCCATGGCGATGGAGCGTTACCGCGCCCTGTCAGCTATGGGCGGGCTGGTTTACCCGGGCGACAACGGCAGCACGTACCAGATCAGCGAATCGATCATGAACGTGAAGATGGGCGACAACGGCAAGGCGACCTATGAAATCGACTGGGCCCAGCTCAAAGACGCCTCCCGGGTGCTGCTGCTGCTTATCTACGGCGCCATGTGCCAGGGTCCTATGCACTCCACTTACCTGGAGCGGCTGTATGGGCAGATGGCGACTGACCATGACGACGCCGCCCGGATCACCTCGTTTCACGCCATCACCAAGGGCTATGACGATGCTCTGGCGCTTGAGCTGCCCACGGTGGCCGGTTCGCGGGAGGGGTGGCTATGACTGACCTATCCCGCCTCTCGCCGCTCAATGTGGCCGATGACATTCTGCGGTCCTACCTGTTCGCCGCGGTGCTGGCGCATGTGAACGACGGATCACAGGACGAGATCCTGGAGTACGAGGTGCGCCAGGATGAAGCCTACCGCCGCGACCTGGCCGCGTACCGGGTGTATGGCAATGCGGATCTGCGCTGGGTGTTCTCCGTGGTGGCTGACGTAGAGGACGAGGCCGAACCGCTCCCAGTGGGGGTGGTGCTGCGCCTGCCTACGGCTTCCTGGCTGCGTGAGACGATCCGCCACTTTGCCGAGGATGGGGGTCTGTAACCATGCCGCGTATCTTCGAGCAGGACGACAAGGAGCGTTTCATCACCGAAGGCCTGGACCACCGCGACTTTATGCGGGTGTTCAGGGATGTGCAGCGCAAGAACAACGCCAAGCGCCGCGGCGCTCGCCGCACCCTGACGCCGGCGCTGTTCAGCAAGGGCCGCCGCAACAAGGTACAAGACCTGGTGCGGCTGGGTCGCAAGGCGGACGGGACCGAGTTCACCCAGGACGACCTGATCCGCTTTGACAAGATGCGCAAGAAGTTCAAGAAGCGCATGGGCGGGCTCCCGGGGGTCACTTACCTTGAGGTGGCTCACCGCTCCGCCAAGACCCGTATTGACCGGGCCAGCAACCGCTCCAACGACCGGCGCGGGATCAGCAAGGCCGCCCTGGTGGCTATCCGGTCGAACATCGCCACTATCCGCGTGAAAGCCTCTGAGGTGTCAGTTCACCAGGAGCACCGGGTCCAGCTGCGTCTGGAGCAGTGGGAGGAGTTCATGGCCGACGCCTCTGGCACGGTCAGGAGCTACGAGCTCGCCACCAAGAAGGCCTGCGCCGGCCGCATATCCATCGCCTGTGACTGCGGGGACCACCAGTATCGGTACCGCTACATGGCGACCATTGGCAATTACGTCCTCGCTCCACCCAAAGAGGGCGCATTCCCCAAGATAACCAACCCCGAACTGACCGGCCTCGCCTGCAAGCACGTCATAAAGTCCATGACGATGATGCAGTCGCCTGTCTGGCAGAAGGTGCTGGGCCGCCAGATGGCAGATCAGGCCCGCCGCGCCGGCTACGGTGACGACAGCCGCACCGAGAAGGTGTTTGAAGACGAGGACGAGAAGGAACTTGCCCGCAACAAGACCACCGGCGTTAACAGCGAGAAAATCAAGGCCGCGTGGGAGAAGTACCAGGTACGCCAGCAGGCCGCCAAGGCCCGTATCAAGTCCAGCAAGCAACTGATCGAGTTGCTGCGCCAGAAGGCCACCAAGGCCCGCAAGCAAGCCACCAAGGCCAAGGACAAAGCCCGGTTGCTGGCGGCTGACAATGAGGCCCTGAGAAAGCAGGCGGCCGAGCTGCTGCGCGATCGCCTCAAGATCCAGTTCGAGGCATTCGCTGACGCTTTCAAGGTGGTCGGCCTTCCCACTGAGAAGGCGCTGGAAGCCTTCGCCAAGAAACAGAAAATGCCTATCGCCAAGCTCAAGGAGATCATCAAGTGACCCCCCCTGTCTTAACACGCGCCCGCAACAGCGGGCATAGCCCATTCAATGACCTGGTGCGCGATGACTGGCGCCGGCTGGTGGAAGGGCACCCTGATTCCTTCGACGTGTTGCTCTACACCCCCGGGATAGCGACCGTTCCCGAGGAGGGCGACGAAGAAGCCCTATTTGGTTCGCTGGACCGCCACCAGCAAGCCGTTACCTACCAGGAGCCGGCGCTTGTCTCTGCAATGGTGGCCGCCCAGGACGATCCCATGTTCTCTGCCATGTGGGACGAGGGCGACGGCATGGGCACGGGCGAGGGGGACACCCTGATCCTGCTTCTCTCTGCAGGTGTGGCCCCGCTGGGCTCGATTGTGGAGTTTGAGGAGGAGATAACCGACGGCAATAACCGGCGCGTGTGGTGGTACATCCACCACGTCGAGACAGTGGGCACGGCGGCCGTGGGTGCCTTGCATACCTGTATCCCGTGCGGTGACCTGGAGCAGGCCCGGGAGGCCGCCATCGAAGTCCTGACAGGAGGTGACGAGTGACACAACAACCAGAGCGCCGGAAAGTCTATATCGCCGGCCCGATGACCGGTTATGCCGACTTCAACCACCCCGCTTTCAATGACTACGCGGCCCAGCTGGAGGCCGAGGGGTGTATCGTCCTGAACCCGGCCATTCTGCCCATGGGCCTCGAGCACTATCAGTACATGCTGATCGGCCAGGCCATGCTGGTGGTCGCTGATGAAGTACACATGCTGCCAGGCTGGGTTAACAGCAATGGCGCCACCATGGAGCACGGCTGGGCCACCAGCAGCGCCAAGGTTATCCGTTATGTGGGGGTGTCGGTATGAGGCCCCCTATTCTGTCCTGGAGCGAGATAAGCAAGACCCCGCTGGAGGAGCGTGAAGTCAGCACCATGGATGGGGTGGATCGCGGCTTTGGCAACCTGCTGGTGGCTGCCCTGCGCGGCGCTACCGTCTCGCGCACTGGCCCCGCCTATAACGACGTGCGGGCCTTCCTTGCACGTCCACCAGCCCAGCAGATCATCAAATCGCCCTATAGCGACCCACGCTCTTTCATGAAGGCGCTCCGGGCTGCCGGCCGTGGCCGCCTGGAAGACACCAAGCTCGGGGAGGCTATCAACAAGCAGGCCCTGCCGATCATCATGTTCCAGCGCGACCTGGCCCACTCCCTGTACGAGGGGGACCGGTACGCCCCGAAGCGCCGCTGGGACGAAATTGCGTTCTCTGATGGCTCGTCCGCCAATGTCAGCCAGCACCATCTGACAATGAGCTACCGGATCGCCATCCTGAGCTGGGACCTCGAATCGCTGGATCTCCTTTCGTCCCTGATGGGGGCGTACTTTCGCCACCATGCCCGCCAGTTCGGCTACCAGATCCACCTCTACCACACCCCGATCAACGCATTCGGTGACGTGGTAACCAATGCCCTGCTCTGGGATGACGCCAGCCCGGGTATCGAGACGGACCGCCTGATGGCGCTGTCCTGCACCGTTGAGGTGATAGCGGAAGCCTTCGAGGCCCAGGGGCTCGCGGAGAAGGAAATCAGTTACACACTGCTGGAGCCGGTGGCTCTGTTCGGGGGTGAATGATGAGTGACCAGCGGCCGCAACAGCGGTTTTTTCAGCAAATCAAAGTCAACGGTAAGGAGGCGCCGACATTCAGCCTTACCCGGGGTGTCTATATCGAATCAATCAACCTGGATGGCCCCCAGCTGGTGCTCAACCTCAACGATCTGGATAGCAACCTGCGCGACACCATGAAACTGGTCAGTGGCGCCAGGCTGGAACTGTCCATGGGGGATGTGACTGGGCGTGGGGGT
The DNA here is from genome assembly GCF_028355655.1 of Aeromonas salmonicida. Classification (NCBI taxonomy): domain Bacteria; kingdom Pseudomonadati; phylum Pseudomonadota; class Gammaproteobacteria; order Aeromonadales; family Aeromonadaceae; genus Aeromonas; species Aeromonas salmonicida. Next base: position 66,238 of record NZ_CP110646.1, read on the forward strand.
GCCTACTTCAAGTCCTCGTTTGTCGTGGTGTCCATCCAGCCGGAAGGGCGAAACCTGCGGGTGGAGTCCATGGAGGCGGGGATCTTTGCGCTCAAGCAGCCAACGCCTGTCCCCCGGTTCTTTATCGGTGTCCGGGTGAAGGACATGCTGGCCGATCTGTTCCCGGGCTACACCATCCAGACCACTATCACGGCAAAGGTCACACATCACGTCACGGCGGGGGCGACTCCCTCGAGCGTCCTGCGCAAGCTGGAGCGCGATCTGGGTGCGGCAATCTGGGTGGCCCGGGGAGTGGTGTACTGCATCCCGCGCAACATGCTGGGCGGCCAGAAAGACGGATACCCAATGCTGGAGTACCAGGCGCAGAAGTCACAGCACCCGATCCAGGGTTACAAGCCCCTGTACGAGGCCCCCACTGCCGCCCGGGAGGTCCGCCGCAACTATGTGTCGTGGGATACCGTCGGCGGCCTGCTCGCCAGTCCGGTTAACCGGGAGTCGCCGCGCAAGTTCGTTCCTGGTGCGTCACTGGACGAGCTGGACGGCATGGGGGCCAGTACCGTGCCGGCGCTGATCTGCGACATGCCCGGGAACGGCAACTATACGGCCGGGATGACGGTCGGGGTGCGCCTGCACCGGATCAACCGTGAGGCCGTGCTTGATGAGTCGATGCCGGCCAAGCAGGTGATCATGACCGTGAGCCACATTGACGAAGACAATCAATATCGCTGCAAGCTGACAACAGGGGTATCCCAGATATGAGCGACGAGAGAAAACTATTGGGCTCTCACCGGTCGATTGTGACCAACGTCGATCACCCCTTGGGCCATTACAAGGTGCAAATCCGTGTCCTGGGGCTCTGGGATGACATGAGAAACGAGGATTTGCCCTGGGCGGAGCCAAAGCTGGAGCTGGGCACCCGGGCCAACATGGGCGGCACGGTCCCCTGTGAAGTGGGGGATCTGGTCTGGGTCGAGTTCGACCACGGCGACACTCGCTGCCCGATCATCACAGGCGGCTGCCTGTATGCCCCTGATGGGGTGTTGAACATGCCGCATGAGGCGTTTGCTGGCTCGCTGGCGCACCAGCACAAGCGAAGCGACAAGCAGCCCAAGCCAGAGGCCGCCACCTATCACAGAAACGCCGTATACAGCCTCCACGGCATCCTTATCGAACTGACCAAGGAAAGCGCCTTGCGGTTCACCCACAAGGCCAGCGGTTCGGCCGTCGAACTGACCAGCGAGGGCCAGATCGTGCTCCACGGCGAGAAGGAGATATACCAGTCCAGCGCCGGCGACACGCTGCAGGAGGTCGGTGGGGCGCTCAAGGTGATCGTTAAGGGCAATGCCCAGCTCGAAACCGAGGGGGATTACTCCGTAAAGGCTGGCGGGAATATGTCGTTTGAGGCGGGCGGTAGTTACTCCTTCAAAGGCACCAGTGCCGCCTGGACGTTGAGCTGATGGCCGGGATCGCGATCGAAGGGTCGCTATGTTCCGGGCATGACGGGTTCCCGCCCCGCCCGTCTATCCAGGGTGACGCCCGTTTCACTATCAACGGCGCGTCTGTCCATTGCGCCGGCATGGCGTGGGCCGAACATGCAAAGCCCGACAATCCGCCCCATGGAGGGGTGGGGATCGGGTCAAAGGGATTCACTGTCAACGGCGCTCAAACTTGCGTCGTGGGTGATGTGGTGTCCTGTGGGTCGGTGATTGTCACCGGCGACGGGACCTTTCAAATCAAGTAGGAGGTTTATATGGGGTTACTTTCAATGCTGGGTCTGGGTAAGGCAACCGGCGAGGCGGCCGCGACCGCTGCAGGTGGCGTTATCAATGCCCTGGGCGATGCCGGCGATAAGCTGTTCACGTCCGACGCCGAACGGGCGCAATGGGCTGTCATGATGAAGAAGGTGGAACAAGAGCCCCAGATCATCCAGGCGCTCACCACGGCATTCAGCACGGCCAGCACCAGCCGGTTCGTGTCCTATGCCCGCTCCATGGTGATGTACGTCCTTGCGCTGTCGATGTTCTACAGCCTGGTCGTGCGTGATGTGCTGGTGCTGGTGCTGCGTATCAAGCCCGAGGATATGCCGGTGCTGCTGCTCGACCCGATGGTTATCCTGAAATTCCTGGGGGGTCTGCTCGGCCTCGCCGGCTAACTCTCCCTTACCCCCTTCCCCGCCTACCAGTCGCCCAGCTGGAGGCTGAAAGATGAAGTTTTCGATAGAGGCGGTGGCCCGCATTTGCCACCAAACGAACAAGGCCCATTGCGAGGCAAGCGGCGACTATTCCCAGGTTGATTGGGAGTTCGCACCCGACTGGCAGCGCGAATCAATGAGGGCTGGCGTCCGCCTGCACCTGGGAAACCCCACGGCGGGTCCCAAAGCGTCCCATGTGTCATGGATGGCGATGAAGCAGGAGCAAGGCTGGGTCTATGGCCAGGTGAAGGATGCCGAACTGAAACAGCACCCGTGCATGGTGCCGTTTGAAGAATTGCCAGACCACCAGCAAGCCAAGGACCGGTTGATCTGCGCCATTGTGGAAAGCCTGCGCCCCATGGCCGTCATTCCCGCGCCAGAGGAGGCCACGCAATGAGCAATAGCAAGCGCCCGAGTAAGGTAGTGACGATCGCCCTGGTAGTGTTTTGGTCGCTGGCCACCGTTGTGGCCGCGGTGCTGGGGCAGGTGGTCACATGTTAGATGATCCGAAGTCCCAAGCCATATTTCAGGCGCTGCGCTCTGGCCCGGGCTTATCCTCGCCGGCTGCCACCAAGGCGCTCGATGCGCTGGACCAGGCCAATGGTCTGAAAGGCCGATTCACCTCCTTGTCCAGTCTGCCAGCTGATGGTCCCATTGTCCCGGGGGTGCCATCCGTCAAGATCCCGCCCAAGATCCGGGCAGCGGCCGAGAAGTTTGGCGCTTACCGGGATACGGTCACCGCCTCTGGTGGCACCCTTGGCGCCCTGGGGGGAGCCATCGACAAGCGCATGGAGGATGTGACAAGCAAGTTTGCCGTGTTCGGGGTGGCCGCCCAGGTCGCCCAGAAGATGGGCGGCGTTCCAAGCGGCTGTGGTCCCCTGGGTGCTGCCTTTGGGGTACTCACGTCCACCAGCGGGACCGACATGCTGAGCGGCGCCATGGAGCTGATGGGCGCCCCTCTGAGCGATATGGAGGCCCTAGTGGCGAAGTACGCCAACAGCCTGACCGGCGTTATGAGTCTGGCGGACGAGGGGCTGTTACATGACCTGCTGGGGTCCATGGATGGTATCAGCGCCCAGATCACTGCCGCCTACAAGCAGGTGCAAGGGCTGGTGGACGAGGCCGAGGCCATGTGGGCCAACCTGCAAACCACTTTCAACCAGGCCATACAGGCCTCAATCCTGAGCTCCATCATTAACAACCCGTGTTTGCGGGATGTGGCAGATGCTGTCATGCCGGATAACGTCAAATCGGTGATCGACGGGTTCAGTTAACCCAAGCAGAAGCCGCCCAGATAGGGCGGCTTCATCATGCGGCCCAGGCCTTTCATACGGCGAAAGTGCGAATTTGGGCGGTTTGACAACGGCAAATCAAAATCCGTTATGATCTGCTCGTCTTGAACATCCTAACCCGATATTTAGACCCCCTTTCCCTTGGTTGCCCAGCCAAGAAAACATCAAGCGGCCTACAGCCGCCCGTTTTCTATCGACCATTACCAGGGGAATGCCTCACATGTCTAACATGCAAGCCGTTGAAGCCCGTGCCGCGCTTATTGAAAACCTGAGCGGCGCGGTTGCACAAGTCTGTATCCACCCGCAACTGGCCGGCGGCCAAATGATTGCCGACTCCGGCGCCCGTCTTAGCGCCATCGCCGAAGCGGCCGGCAAGAGCCCGATGTTTGACGCCCTGGGTGAACAAGCCCCCATGGTGGCGACTGCGTGGGCCACTGCGATCAACTGTTATTTCGATGCCTACGACGCCATGCCGTCCAAGGCAATGCTGGCCTCTGCCGCCCAGGCGCTGGCTAACATCACCGTCGATATGGAAGATGCTCGCGGTATCAAAATGCTTGATTCCGTCCGCTCCTCTCTGTCCACATCTGAGGGTGTGGAAGTTCGCGCCAAACAGGCTGCCCTGATCCTCCCGACTCTGCTTATGTGCGCCACTTCCGACGCCGTGACCTACATCCCGGCCCAGGCCAACGAAGTAGAGATCTTCGACGTTCGCCGCGTCGCCGGCTCCAAGTTCGGTGACTACCAGCAAGGCGACGTGCTGGGCAACTCTGCTTTCGGCCAGTATTCCAGCCTGAACCAGATTTACGCCTTCGCTGCTGACAACCAGCCTGACGGCACCAAAAAGGCGTTCGTCTATGACTCCGCAACCTCTGGTTTCGGCGTCGTGGTTCCCTTCAAAAAGTCCTCTGCCAAGCTGTGGCTGGATGGCGCCGTCGTGGCGACCGAAGTTGAAGGCCAGGTAGGCAAGCTGTACGGCACCACCCACATTGATGGCGTGGAAGTCGTGATCAACGGCACCGTGACCGCCGCCACCGGCAAGGTCGAACTGACCACCGCCGTTGCGCTCAAAACCGGCCAGCTGATGCTGCTGGAGTATGACGTTGACATCGAGAAAGCGCCTGAGCTGATCCCGGTCATCGCCAACGAAATGCAGCCCTTCAAGCTGCGTCCGCACGAATCCGCTCTGGCGGCTGAGCACACCGTCCAGGCCTACTGGACCATGAATCGAGAGTTCGGTATCGACACTCGCTCCATGCAAATGTCTGAGCTGCGCAACTACATCGCCTACGAGAAAGACGTGCGCAACCTGCGCAAGATGATCCTGGCGATGAGCAAGACCTACACCTTCAATCTGAAAGTGGATGAAGGCCAGTATTTCAAAGAGCACTACGAGACTCTGCACAAGCTGTTGCTGCTGATCTCCCAGGACATGCAGGTACGGACTGAGGTTTCTGGTCTGGTCGGCATGTTCTGCGGCCCGCAAGCCTGCGCAGTCATCAAGTCCCTGGGTGCGCCGCACTTCCAGATCGTTGATGGCTACCGCCAGGTGCCCCGCGTTCACTACGTGGGCAAGCTGTTCGGCCAGTTCAAGATCTACGAAGTGCCGGTGGAAATCGAAGTCATCAAAGGTGTGGCAGCTACCAAGCTCGGCACCTTCGATTGCCTGTGCTACGCCCGTGGTGAAGGCCATGCCGAAGCCGGTTTGGTCGTGGGTGATGCCGTCCCGGCCACCATCTACAACCACAACGTCAACGCGGCCCTCAAAGACCGCAACACCATCTGGGAACTGTCCTACTGCGACATTCACCCGAAGAACGGCAGCAAGTTCTTCGCTCGCCTGAGCATGATCCCGGCCGCCTAAATTCCGGTAGGGGTGCGGCTCCGGCCGCCCCCTCCTTGAGGGAGTTCGTATGAAATTCACCGTAATCAATCCGACCGGCCGCCACGGTTTCATTGGACACAACAACCACAAAGGTATCGACCTTGCGCCTGTGTCCAAGAATGCCGGCCCGCAAGTGTTTGAGGTTCCCGAAGCACTGATCGCCTACTTCACCCGAGCCGTGAACACAATCATTCCCCAGGCAATTGTGCTGGTGGGTGACGAGCAGCCCAAGGACGAGGCCGCCGAGCTGGCCACTGCCGAGCTGGCCGCTGCTGAGCTGGCAGCCGCCGAGGCAGAAGCAGCAGCGAAAGCCGAGGCAGCCGCCAAGGCCGAAACCGCCAAAGCCAAGGGCGAGGCCAAGAAGAAGGCCGTCGCCACTACCACCAGCCAGAAATAGGAGTAAGTGCGAATGTCTGGAGTTATCCCGTTTACCCTGAGCCAGGTCGCGCAGGTAGCCATTCAGGCTGTCAATGCTTCCGCCACTCTGTCAGCTGGTGGGACCGGCAGTGAGTCGGTGTTTGCCGGTGTGGTGATCTCCGAAATCGGCAATCCGTTTGAGCTGATCCGTGTCACCAAGCCCAACTGGCAATCCAAGCTGGGCAAGCCCTATCACCCCTCCATGGGGCTGGTGGTGGCTGAGCCGCTGCGCCACGTCGGCGACGCCGTGAAAGGCGGTGAAGGCTATGTGGTGCGTGTCGTGTCCGAGGAGGCCCGCCGCCCCGTGCTTTACGTCCACCGAGTAGTCAACGGCGAGGCTCCCGCAACGTTTGAGGTGATGCCTGGTGCGCTGGCGTTTGGTGCTGAGCTGACCACTGCCGGCGATGTGCTGCTGGCCCTGGCCGTGAAGGACGGCGACGTGAGCAGCCGCCACATTGCCCTGGTCAAACACCCCACCAAGCCTGACGTGTTCACCCTGACTATCTCCGGGACCGACAAGTTCAACGTGGAATATGTCATCGAGGAAATGGAAGTCTCCTTCGATACCGAAGCCACCGATGATATGGGTGAATCGATCTTCATCCTAGATCGTCTGCAGTCCACCAGCTCCGTGCTGGAGGGCGAGTGCGACTTGGGTATTAGCCGTACCGGCTTCACCGGCTTTGCCAAGACCACCCTGGCAGGCGGCACCCTGGGCGACCAGAAGAACATTTCTCCGGCTCAATACCAGAAAGCCCTTTCCATCCTGCGCAACGCGCTGGTGGGCTATACCGCCGTTCTGGGCCTTGGCTGCTATGACAGTGACATCATGGTTGCCCTGGGAGAGATTGCCCGGGATCGCCGTGTCGATGCGTTCATCGACCTGCAACCGACAAAAACCTACCCGCAAGCACTGGTTGCGGCCAACGCCTTGAACGTCAACAACGAACACATGGCCTTGTACCACCTGCCGTACTCCGCCAAGGACCCGTACAGCGGCGGACGTGCCATCTGGGGACTCTCTGGTGTGGCATTCCAGGCCAAGGCAAGCGGCGTGGCGAAGGCTACCGGCACCGTCGGCGGCTGGCACTACTCACCCGCTGGCGAGGAGCGCGGGATCATTGACCGTCGTGAAATGCAGCTGCTGCCAGGCGCCGGCGAGGCGGACGAGAAGGCCATGTACAAGGCCCGTATCAACAAGGTTGGCCTGTCCACTACCGGCAAACTGATGATTGACGATGCCATCACCTGCCGCACTACCGAGGATTACCTGCGCTTCCAGCACGTTTCCTCTGTCATGAATGCGATCGGCCGTCAGATTAACCAGCTGGCGAACCAGCTCAAGCACTCCCCGGATGGACTGACGCTCGACGGCCTTACCCGTGGCGGCAAGGAGATCCTGGATGGCTATGTGTCCTCTGAGGCCCTGCGCCCTCCGCGTAATCCCGATGAAGACGGCGACGAGCCTTACAAGCTGACCGTTGTTCAACGCGAGCTCGATGCCTGGGAAGTGCTGTACGCCTGCTGCGTCACTGGCACCTCTCGCCGGATCCTCGGCTCACCCTCTCTTATCCGCTAATTGGAGCGATTGATATGCGTAATGCACAAGGTTTTGCCGGCGCCGCTGCCGGTAGCGAGTTCGGCGCAGCTGTAGCCATGTTCGACGGGGTAAAAGCCGCCGATCCGGCCAGCATGACCGAAAAAGCATTCTTTGATTCCGTCACCGACCAGCAAATGCTTGATGCCGTCGCCGGCGCGGCGGTTCAGGCCGCCCGCGCTGACGCCATGGCAATGGTGATCGAGTGGGTAGCCGATGGCGACGACTCCGCCGAGGGTCTGGACATTTACGCCCAGGCGCTGGCCGACGTGGACGAAGACGGCGAGGTGACTGGCGACGAGGAGCAGGGCGCATATGAGCAGGCCCTGACCCTGATGGCAGAGGCGCTGGCTACCCTTGGTGTCCCCACCCAAGTGGCGATCGATGCCATGGGCGGTGACGACAGCGCGGCCGCCAAGGCCTTCGTGGCTGCCGGCGATGCCCTGGGCGACGTTGACGCCGACGACACTATCTCCGCTTTCGCTGTGCGCGAGTCAATGATGATGGATGCCGTAGTGAAGGTGGTTCGTGACGGCAAGCTCAAGCTGATCCGTCGCCCCCTGCGCAAAAAGCGCCTGTCTGCCGCCCAACGCGCCGCCCTCAAAAAGGCTCGCGCCAAGGCCAACACTGCTGCCTCTCGTACCGCTCGTCGCAAGTCGATGCGGATCCGCAAGTCTCGCGGGCTGTAAGTAACAGGGGGGAGGGGTTATGCCTATAGTCGGTGTCAGCTCAAAGGATGGTATCAGCAGCCACCTCAAGGTCTATATCACCCAGGGCGGGACAACGGTCGTTGGCTATATCGGCGAGGGGGCCAGTAAGACCCTCACCTCGAACTGGACCAGCCCGTTTGAGAGCGACACCCTGGGCAATGCTGGTGGCGCTAACCGCGTCGCCGGCTTGGGCCAGTCTATGCAGTCCGGCGAGGACGCCGGCAAGCTGACAACGGTCACACAGCATAACTCCGTCATGGTGTGGGAGGGCACTACCGCGCCCACCCTGACGCTCCCCGTTTACTTCCAAGCCTATGCAAACGCGAAAACAGAGGTTCACGACGCGATAAAGGCGCTGGAGCGCATGGCTTCCCCTGAGCTGAATGAATACACCCCGGGCGGCCGCACTCCCCAGCTGGTGGTAATCGACGTGGGCAGACGCTTCAAGATAACCAACGCCTTGCTCACCGAAGTTACCAGCGAACTGGACGCGCCCCGGACACGCGAAGGCTACATGACGCGCAATACCGTCAGCCTGACAGTCACCCCGGATCGCATGGTCAACGCCTCTCAAATCAACTCCATGTACCCATAAGGACTAGACATGCCTGGACATACCAATACCAAGGCCAATATGGGCCTGCTGAAAAACAAGTTCCGCCAGAACTTAGACGCCGGCGAGAAGCTGCTGGGCGCCGAGTTTGAGCTGGCAATCGACGGTTATCCCGATCTCACCGTGCTGATCCGCTCTGCCCAGCTGCCCGCCATGGGTCGCGCTGACGTAGAGGACTTTGGCCCGATGGGTCTGGGCTTCACCCAGCACGGTCCGCTCGAGAACAAGGGCGAGATCACTATCAACTGCGTGGAAACCATCAAGGGCCCGGTCGTTCGTGCGCTGCAGGACATGATCCGTGGCAAGAAGTACGTGAACCTGACCATGAAGCCGACCCCGGAATCCCTGGGCGGCACCCCGGCAAAGGGCATGACTTGCCGCATGGAGCACTGCAAGTTGCGCTCCGATGTGATCGAGTTCAGCACTGAGGACGTGCAGAGCATTGTTAAGCCCTCGATCACCGTCATTTACAACTGGTCTGACTGGGAATAACAACCTAACCCCGTCGCGAGGCGGGGTTTTAAGTGACCACCCAGCACAACATTACGCACACACAAGGGGTACGTCATGACAGCTATCGAGCTGCTGGCCGCCGTCCAGAAACGTTTTTCAATGCTGCTGGTGGGTGAACCTCAACAACACCAACTGCTCATTGACGCTATGGGCCAATATCAGGACCTGGCCGGCGTGACCAAGACGGTCAGGCTGCCAGAAATCAAAGACTATTCAGCACCTCCCGACTATCTGGCGCCCATTGTGGGGAGCGATGCCGAGGGCAATTACGCCCCCGTCGAAACCTTCACTGACGAGGACGGCAAGGAAATCCTGACGCCGGATCCCCGCGCTATCCCACCGGTTCGCTTCACGTACCTGGTTAACCTGCGCAACATCGACCTGAAAACCTACCAAATCCCCCATACCGCCGTGGGGATGATCCAGGACTACCTGGAGGTGCTGATTGCCATCCCGAACGACGAGCGCACCGCCCGCATTCAGGAAGCCGGCAAGCTCGATACATCCCGCTTGCCGACACCAGCTGACCGAGAGGCCCAGCTGGTATCCCTGCGCGAAGCGATGAAGTCCCAGCGGGCCATTCTGCCCATGATCACCATTCAACCTTACTGAGGGGGCGCAGTGGGACTATTAGAGCGCCAGCGCCGCTTGGTAAAGCAGCTGGTTCAAACGCCCTTCCAGCAGGGATGGCAATTCCGGGTCGAGATCGATGGGCAGCCGTCGGACATGGATATTTACGTCAAGGAGATCACCTATGGCGGCTTAACCATTGAGTACGAAGCCAAGCAGATTGGCAGCCAAACCCTCAACGCCCCAGTAAACAAGAGCGCAAGCCTCGTAACCCTGACCGTGCGCGATCACGAAGATGGCCGCGTGGCCACCTTCTTTGAGGGGAAAGCCAAGCTGGTGGTGAATCCGGACGGCACGGTAAACCTCCCGGTCGATTACCTGTTCAAAATGCGCCTCTACCGGCTCAAGGAGAACGATAGCGAGGTGCTGGATAAGGAGTGGACCGTCAGCGCCGCCGAATACGGCGAGATCACCCGTGACCGCTCGGCCGTGTCCGAGTTCGTCAGCTTTCCCATGACCTTCCAGAAGTACAAAGCCTAGAGGCCCCCATGATTTCTATTCAGCCGTTCCCGCGCCCCAGCAACCCAGCCAAGAAGGTCCATTTCCGGGCGCCCACTGTGGCCGATTGCCTGGACTTCTGCGACCTGCGCCCCGAGCTGGAGGAGCAATCCACCACCGACTATCTGAACCAACTGCAGGAGGGCCCCAAGGACGACGCCGCGCTTTGGACCGCACAGGACCGCCGCACGGCGCTGTGGTGGATCTTCGTGTCCAGTTCGGCCGATACCACTCTGGCGTATTCCTACGAGTGCCAGCACTGCGGCGAGACGCACCACGTCGATATTGACCTGGTGGATCTCGATGATGCCGTCGTCATGCTCGATGGCCCTGCGTTCATTGAGGGGGAGGTCCGGGTAAATGGCGAGTTCAAGCTCGCCCATTTCCACCCCATGGACGGTCGCGCCATGGTTCACCTGGAAAGCCTGCGCATGGCCCGGGAGAACAGCGAGCCGGCAAAACAAAAGCGCCTGTCTGCAGAGCTCAAGGTCGCCGAGGTGCTGCACTCGTTCACGCTGCTGGAATGGGCCGACCTGCCCTGGGAGGAGGCGCTGGAGAAGAAGCGCGAACTGGTCACCTGCATGGATCGAGAGAGTGAGTTTCAGCCGCTGGCGGCCCAGTGCCTGCTGGCGGCCGCTGAGCTGCGCCATGGCCTGGCCGTTGAAATCCGTGATGGCAGGGTAGACCTGGTATCGCCGGCGCTTCCCTGTGAGAACTACACCGCCCCAGAAGGCGATAAGGAGGCAGCAGGCGAGCCGGTCCCGGCAACCGTCCTGCTGCTGCGATTTCGGCCTGTCCAGTTCATACCAGCATTTTAACGTGCTCGGCTGGATGACGATCATCAAGAACCTGACGGTGTTTGGCGGCCAGCCCATAGATAGCGTGATGCACTCCAGCGCCCGACTGGCGGAAGCCATTAACGAGGGGCTGGTGGAGCGATTCAAACCGAAGCAGAGAGGCCGCTATGCGTGACCAAACTCAGGATGGGAAAGCGCCCACCCAAGCCGAAATGGTGCAGTCCCTAGAGGAGGAGAAGCAGGGTCAGATCATTGATGAACTGGCCCACCTCACCGAAACGATAGAGCGCCAGGGGGAGGCGCAGCAGCGCGTCCTAGTCGGTATTTTCAACCGCCTGGGGCGAAGGGCTGACCTGGGCGAATCAGGCCCAAAAAAACCCAATAGGGGAAATTCAGGGAATAGCGGCGCCGACCCAGAAGACCCAAAAAGGGAAAATAGGGTAAATACGGACCTTTTAGGGGCCGAAAAAAATAATTCAGGCCCGAATTTAACCAACAGCAAAAGGCCCGCTTTATCCCTTTCGGACCAAAAAAGGGAAATTGAGGTAAAACAGGTTAAAACAGGCCCCGAAAAGGGAAATAAGGAGCCTAGCCAGAAGGAGGCAGATACCCCCATAAATCGGGTCATTGCCTCAGAACCGACTACCAGTACCGCCAGCGAGGCGCGAGAAAGACGCACGATCACCCTCGGCGAGGAGCTGCCGGTTGTGGTGGCAAGCGAGAGTGTCCAGCCCGCTGATGTGTCCCCTCCGTCAATTCAGGAGGTCGCGCTGGCGACAACTTCCGCCCCGGGCACGGTCAGTGCGATCGCCCCAAGGGATGCCGGCGAGGGACAGCAGCCAGGCGCAACCCGGCCCCCTGGCCGTCGAACGAATGCCACCGAAGCGCAACCGGCCGATCAGCCGGCTCCATCATCCCAGCCGGTGGTGTCGTCCACTCCGGCCGTCCCGAATAGCGCGAGGGGGGCCGATCTGGGGGATAGCGCCGAAGGCCACCAGCCGGATGCGCCCCGGGCCCGTGCTCCTGCCAGCCGAGCAAATGCCACCGAAGGACAGTTGGCCGATCAGCCGGCGCCACCTTCCCAGCTAGTGGCACCGTCCACCCCGGCTGAACCGGATAAGGCAAAGGGCTTCTATCTGGGGGATGACGGCAAGGTACGCCGTCCAGATGGCACGTTCGCCAACAAGGTGGAGACGCGCCGCTTTAGCCGTTCGCGCAGCAAAGACGCCGACGAGGAGAGCGAAAAGGCAGGCAATCCGTCTCTGCTGGCCCGGGCGCTGGGTCTGCTGGGCGGCAAGGACGGCAAGGATCTGCCAGGGGGCGAAACGGCCGACAGCGCCGGCGTGGCCGTTGGTAACACCTTCTGGCTGGCCGCCAAAGAGGTCAAGGGCATGGCCGACGATATGCGCGATGCCATGGCCGAGCGGGAGATAGCCAGCGCCAAGGACGCCAAGGGCTACGCCAAAGACAAAATGCTCAAGGTCTGGAGCACGATCAAATCGCCCTTCACCAAGAGCGACAAGCCGACAACCGGCGCCAGTGGGGCCGAGTTCAAACAGGAGTCTCTGGAGGCCAAGCAGGCCGCCGAGCGGCAGAAAGTCCAGGCCCAGGGCGAGGAGCAGCATAACGAAGTGGTCGAGCGTCTGGATGCCCTGATCGATGCGTCCAAGCCTCAATCCCGTGGCCTGCTGGATATGGCCGCTGACTCCCTGGGCGACAAGCTGGGCGGCCGGCGCAAAGGTAAGGGGCGCCGGGGTGGACGTGGTGGCCGTCGTGCTGCGTCCGGGGCGAGTTCCCGGGCAGGGCGAACCAACCCCTTGCGTGACGTGGGCGACCTGGCCGATAGCCCCCGATCCCGTCGTACCCCGGGGCGAACTGGCCGGATGCCCAACATAGGCGAAAGGGTGTCTGTACCTGGTGCCGCTGGTGGCCGTGCTGGTGCCGCTGGTGGCCGCGCCGCTGCAGCTGCCGGCAAGACCGGCCGCATTGCCCGTATGGCCGCCAAGATCCCCATGGTAGGCGCTCCCCTGGCATCAGTTGCCAGTATGGGCGGCATGGCTGGTGGGGCGATTTCCGCTGCGCCTGGCGCACTCGCCACCGCTGGCCGGGGTGCAATGGCTATGGGTGGTCGGGCCGTCCCCCTGATCGGGGCGGCCATGGCGGCCTATGACGCTTACACCGGCTTTACCGACGAGGAGGGGCAGCGCCGCGTGTTCGGGCTGGACCAAGCCAAGGACCCGACCCTTGGGCAGAAGGCCGCCATGGGGGCCAGTAAGGTGCTCGATCTGGGCGGCCTCACCTCTGGGCTGGGTAGCCTGCTGGCCGATGGTGCCGGCGCACTGGGCATGAACAACCTGCAGGAGTCGCTGACGTTCGACTCCGACAGCATGGCGAAGGGGATTCATGACGCTTTCAGCAACGATAGCGCCCTGGCCGCCATGGGCGTGAAGGATGGCGAGTCAGCCACCATGGGCCAGAACGTCGCCGCCACCGTCGCCCGGGCTGCGAACCTGGGCGGGGTGGTATCGGGTACCGCAAGCCTGCTGGGTGGCATAGCCGAGGATCTGGGCTTTGATGGCGCGAAAGATGCGCTGACCTTTGATACCGGCGATCTGGCCGAATCCCTGTTCGACTTCTTTGGTCCCGTCCTGGGCGCCGACAAGAAGGGCGGCGAGGACCGGGTGATTATCAACAACAGCACGGCGCGGTATGAGACAGCCAGCGCCAGACAGGGCATTACGGAGGCCGAAGTGACGAGAGCGGGCAAACAGTACGATTTCAGCGCCCTGGAGCAGGCAAATAGCCTGCCGGCTGGCTTCATGAATGCGGTAGGGGGCGTGGAGAGTAACGGGAACCCGCTTGCTTACAACAAGTCAGGCGCCAAGGGCATGTTCCAGCTTATGCCAGGCACCGCCTCGGCCATGGGCGTGACAGACCCCTATGACGTGCAACAGTCAGCGTCAGCGACCGCCAAGCTGGCCGTCGATAACGCCCGCTACTTCAACAAGACCATGGGCCGCCCAGCAGAGGGCCGCGAGCTCTACCTGATGCACCAGCAGGGCATGGGTGGCGGTACCGCGCTGATGAAGAACCCGAACCTGAGCGCAGTAGAGGCACTGTCCAAGGGCGGACAGAAGAATGCAACCCAAGCCGTGCTGCAGAACGGCGGCAATCTCAATATGAGCGCAGATGAGTTCGCCAACATGATCATGGCGAAGTATGACAAGCAGTTCATGGCCCAGACGATCGCCAGCGAGCGGGGCGCCAAGGCCCTGCCAATGGAGAAGGCACTGGACGGCGCCGTGAAGGAGGCCAGGAATACCCCGTCCTACCTGCTCAAAGACCAGACCAAGACGGCCGCACCGGTCAAGGCTGAGTCGGCCCCCATCAAGCAAGGGTTTTCCGGGGTGCTCGACATTCAGCGGGAACAGGCCAAGGCCGCCATGGCTAACCCTGCCGATGGTGAGCTGACCGCCAAGATGGACCCGCGCATGACCGAAGTCATGGCAAAGCTGGACAAGACCCTCAACGGCATGAAACCCGGGGCGGGCCAAACGCCGACCCAGAACAACAACACCACCAACAACACCACGAATAACTTCCATGGGAAGTCTCGCGGGGTGGGTGACCATGATTACGTCCGCTGGCCGAACAGCGATAAGGGGTAAGGGATGGCGTTTGAAGTGCAATACCTGATGGAGCTCGATGAATCGGGCGTCATCACCTTAGAAAGCGATGAAGCGCAGGCCAACAACGTGACGGAGTGGCTGGATACACCCAAGGGGCACGTCTACGGCCGCCCCAGCTGGGGTAACGAGCTGGCCTTGTTCAAGCACGAACCGCCCACCGACGATACGGCCGTCGCGCTGGAAAACTCCATTCTCATAGGGATGCAGGCTGACCTGCCGAGTATCCAGGTGACGGGGATATTCTGCGAACCGTCCGCCACTGAAATTGATAAATACCGGGTGCGGATTTTGACCCAAGAAGGCTATATCGACGCTGTTTACAAGCTCTAAGGGGGCGACATGAGTTATCAAGAGTTTGAGGATGCCTTTGAGGAGGCGCTGGCTAAAAAAAGCTGGTGGTCCCGCCTTATGGGCAGCCAGTTCAGCACCGGGATCGCCACCTTTGTGGGGCAGATGGTGGAGCGATGTGACTTCCTGGCCAGGCGCCTGATCCAAGAGGCTTTCATGAGCACGGCCACCAAGCGGGCCTCTATTCTGGCAGCGGCCGAGGATAGGGGGTATGTCGGCCGGATGATCTCGCCATCCCTTGGGAAGGCGCGATTTACCAACAAGACCACTTCGACCGTGAACCTGTCCTATGGCACCCCACTTACCGCACCGAACCGGCTCCATTACGTGTTACATGAAGCCGCACAGCTCGATCCCGGTGAATCGCTGGTCCTGACCGTGGCCCAGCTCGAGGAAAAGGTGCTTACAGCCAATATCACCGCCGAACAGAAGTGGCTCGAGCTGCTGCTGACCAAGGAAATGACCAAATCCGCCGCCAAGGTGGATGTGTACGTGACCTTGCCACGCCGCCCCAAGGAGCAGTGGGTCAAGCGGTACCAGTTCCGCCGTGCCGATGGCGAGGCCAAGGTATACACCGAGTTCTACAAGCCCACTGAACAGCTCGGCGTCCGGTTCGGTAATGGCCTGTCAGGCAAGGTCCCGCCAGCAGGTTCAACAATCACCCTCAACGTGTGGTGTACCGAAGGGGATTCCACCCTGATTGAAGGCCAGAAAATGGAGCTCGACAGCCTCAACGATGCGCTGGTGGCCGGGATCTCCATTGTGACCACCACCTCCATTGTGGGCGGCGCAGCCGGCGAATCCACCGAGGACGTGCGCAAAGGCGCCCTCTACAGCACCGCCTATGACGAGCAGATCGTGTGGGATAACGATTACCGGCATTTCATCGTGCAGAACATCGCCGATCTGGTATGGCTCAACGTGTGGGGGGAAACCGCCCAGGAGCGGGAGAGCGGTTACAGCCTGGACAATATCAACCGGATTTTCTTCTCCGCCTACTCAGACAAGAAAAGCCAGGCACAGCTGGAGACGGAAATCCTGGCGCTGTTCGAGTCAAACCACGAACTAAACCGCCGTTATCGCTACGTGCCGGTGCTGCGTAGTCCCTTCACCATTACCCTGAACGGCATTATGAACGGGCGCCAGCAGGCCGAGATCGTGCGCCAGGCCATGATAGAGACACTGGATTCCGCCTTTGGTGAAGATGCGGTATCCCGAAAGGGCAAAGACGGGGACGCGACTATCTATGAAAAGGATATTTGGGCCGTGCTGCGCGAGCTGGGTAATGTGATTGAGTTCAAGTTGTCCGTGAACAACCAGGACCGCGCACCGCTGCTCAATGAATACGTGTTCCTGGATGCGGCCAACAGCACCTATAACCTGGAGTACAAATCGTGAAACAGGACTGGCTCAAGCAACGACTGACGGCGGCCAAACAGGCCGCCCCTATGTGGTCTGAGTTCGCGGAAGCGGTACAAGAGGTGTTCGAGCAACAGATTGAACCCCTTATGAGCCGCCTGCGCGGCCTGTCCAGCGCCTACACCATGACCAGTGACGATCTGGCTCTGCGCATTGCAGAGCTGGGCCAGTTCTTCATCCTGTCCGAGCGGGTGGAAAAGGCCGACTGGCCGCTGGCCCTGATGCAGCGCCACGATGAAATCCACCTCAAGAAAACAGACTACCCGCTGGTGAGTACGCTTAGCCGGGAGTTTGGCGGGATGAAGGTGTCATGGGAACCGCTCTACGCACCCAAGGATCAGGCGCTCTACCCCTACGGCACCCGCTTCTCCATCAAGAGCCAGCTGGAGAATGAAACTATCCCGGTCGATGAATGGTTTTTGACTTCCCGGGGCGTGATCCGGCTGCCGCTCACCGCCTTGCAGTCGAGCTTTGCCGGGGCGCTGACGGTAGACGAACAGGCTACCGCCTTCGAGGAGGTCATGACCCGCTTCATCGAGCCGCTGATCCCGCTGCATATCGTGTTCGAGGGGGCCCAATACTATCTGCAATACGTCCTGCCCGAGCTGGATGAGGCGATTAGGCTGCTGCTGATAGAATCAGGCGAAACGTTCCCGCCCGCCCTTGAGTCGCGGGACCGTATCACCACCACAAGCCAAAGCAGTCAGATCATGCCCCCAGCGAATAACGCCGTGCCGTACAAGTACAGCCAGCGGGCCCGCCTGGACGTGCAGCCACTGGACTCCTGGACGCTGGATAGGCCAATCCCCGGCTCGACCTAACCCTGTGATAGCATAACGACGCCCCCCTTCCCCCGGCTCCAGCCTCACGCCCCGAGGCCGCCATGACCCAGACAGTGACTTTCTACGATGCAAAGCTCCTCTATCGTTATTACGACAGGCGAGCCAAGGCCAGCATTGGCCTAGACACCTTCCGACTCGGCAAAGTGGTGTGGGGGAAGGGTAATACCACGCTCATTAACTCGGCCCCCTCTGTGGCCGTGATCCCTTCCGATCTGGCAGCAGTGGAAGGGGTGTTCTTAACCAACACTCCAGTTTTCACCTACGCCAACGGGCGGATCACCGTCCGCGCCACCCTCAAGGCCGGCGATATTCCGGTCGGCCAGCAATTCGAGTTCACCACCCTGGGGATCCTGGACGACAAGGACGGGCTGGTGGCTGTGCTGGTATCAACTCCGATGTGGCTCCACGACAAGCGTTCCCTTGTCGTAGAGGGCTATATCGACACCAACGCCGCATAAGGGGTAGTCATGACTGAAATCGTGCTTCTGCCCCCTTCGGGGCCAGATCTCGCCGCCTTGCCGCTGCTGGCTGATATGCAGTACCTGGAGCCCTTCGGCACGGACGCGCTGAACCGGAAATTCCACGGTATCGTGCCGCCTGGCATTTACCGGGGCTACCAGTACAGCCTGCCCGGGGCGATGAAGATTGCCATTGGCGCAACCAAGAACGGCGTGGCCGTGGTTGAAGTGGGCAACTGGAGTATCAACGTTCACCAGGTAGCGCCGGTCGAACTGACCGTCCCTAAAGGCTTCGCGGGCTACCTCGTCCTCGATGCGACCTATGGGATCGGCGTCGTCACCAAACAGGTGGATGCCAACAGCCTGATCGATGCCGCAATCCTCAAGCTGGTGCCGACGGCTGAGCTCCTGCCGCGCCACGTCATCCTTTACACCCTCAACGTGCCCCTGGCCGCTACTGCGATGCTCGATAGCTATATCAGCTCTGTAGACCGCATGGACATTTCCCTGGCAGGGCTTAGCAAGGTGGACGGGGGGCTTTACGTCAACTCTCCCACCGGATCAATGGTCGTGCAGGTTCGCCGTGGTCTGGAAGCCCAGCTAAAGACCTTCCCGGGGCAGGAGGGGGAACCGTCCTGGACCACTGACACTCGCAGGGTGTCGTTCGGGATTGAAGGTGTCCCGGGCGGGCTGATGCTGCCGGCGTCGCTGGTGGTCGAGGCTGCAGGTGTTACCGCCACGCCCCAGGGCGCGTACCAGTTCACCAAGGCGGGCAACCTGACCCTGCCGGCCACGGCCAAAGATGGCGAACACGTCCGGGTCAGCGTAACCGCCGCCGCGGTTGCTGCTGCCCTAGCTTGCAAGGTGGTGGTGGCGGGAGGTGCAGCCATTGCGACCCGGGGAGGGGATGCACTGGCGATCTCCATGGACGTGACCCAAGAATTTCTGTTCATCAAAACAGCCACTGGCTGGAGGTGCTAAATGGCTGCTGTAGCGCAAATCTCGGCCCGGCAGCTGCTGCTGCTCGACTTCAAGCTCGAAAACCTCAACAACTGGGGGGCGAGCCCTGCAACCAACAACGCCAGCGATACCACCTATGCCACCGCCGGCGCGGTGAAGAAGGCCTATGATCTGGCCTTTGCGGCGCTGCCTGCTACTGCCAACGCTGTCTCGGCCACAAAACTGGCGACCGCCCGCACGTTTGCCCTGACCGGCGACGCTACGGCCACGGCTACTTTTGATGGCACTGCCAACGTCGGCCTTGCGGTAACGCTGGCTGATAGCGGTGTGGTAGCTGGCTCCTGGGGCAAGGTCACGGTGGATTCAAAAGGCCGGGTAACGGCCGGTACCGCGCTGGTCGCGGCCGATATTCCCGTCCTGGACTGGAGCAAGATCACCAGCGGCAAGCCCACCACCTTGGCCGGCTACGGGATCACCGATGCTCTGGGGCTCAACAGCAACGCCGTCTCCGCCACAAAACTGGCGACCGCCCGCACGTTTGCCCTGACCGGCGACGCTACGGCCACGGCTACTTTTGATGGCACTGCCAACGTCGGCCTTGCGGTAACGCTGGCTGATAGCGGCGTGGTAGCTGGCTCCTGGGGCAAGGTCACGGTGGATTCAAAAGGCCGGGTGACAGCCGGTACCGCGCTGGTCGCGGCCGATATTCCCGCCCTGGACTGGAGCAAGATCACCAGCGGCAAGCCCACCACCTTGGCCGGCTACGGGATCACCGATGCTCTGGGGCTCAACAGCAACGCCGTCTCCGCCACAAAACTGGCGACCGCCCGCACGTTTGCCCTGACCGGCGACGCTACGGCCACGGCTACTTTTGATGGCACTGCCAACGTCGGCCTTGCGGTAACGCTGGCTGATAGCGGCGTGGTAGCTGGCTCCTGGGGCAAGGTCACGGTGGATTCAAAAGGCCGGGTGACAGCCGGTACCGCGCTGGTCGCGGCCGATATTCCCGCCCTGGACTGGAGCAAGATCACCAGCGGCAAGCCCACCACCTTGGCCGGCTACGGGATCACCGATGCTCTGGGGCTCAACAGCAACGCCGTCTCCGCCACAAAACTGGCGACCGGCCGCACCCTGACCGTGGGCGGTACTGGCAAAGCCTTTGATGGCACGGCTAACCTCGCCTGGTCACTGGGTGAGATCGGCGCCTTGCCGGCGACGGGGGGCGGCATTACTGGCGACTTCTGGCGAGCCTCGGGCAATAACCAGTTCGGCCTGGTTGACCACCTGGGATCTCATACTGATGCCAAGGCTTGCCTAGTATTGCTGGCTAAAAAGTATGTCGGCACCTTGATAAATAAAACGGGCTTTGTCGGGCGGATAATGTTCTCCCGGGGCTCGTCCGGTTCGCAAAACTTCACCGACTTTGTAGATGTGAGCGTCGGGGTTGCCTACAACTCCAATATGGTCCGCCTGCTGCGTCGTTCTGGCCCCACTGTCGCCGCGTCAAAAATAGTTGAGGTGACCTACAGTGGCGAGGTTTATTACGCGCTGTACCGACCGAGCTCGTCGTCTTCGGAAGTGGTTGTAACGGGCCACGCCTTCGATGCGGCCTTGCCGTTGCTGGTCCCCGATGCGACCGCCTACACGCTCACCGACGTAGTGGCTGATGAGGAGGATTATCACGTCGGCAACAAGCCGACTTCGACCGATATTGGCCTGGGGAATGTGGATAACGCCCAGCAAATGCGGGCCGCTCTACTTAACGGCTATTGGGGGCTGGTGCCTGCTGATGGTAACGCCACTACCTGGGTTCGCACCCCAGGATCGGGCTTACTTCCGTATCAATCCGGTGGTGCAAGCGCCCTTGGTACCAGCGCTTGGCCGTTCCTGACCGCTTACGTCAATACCATCTTTGAGGGGGGCGTCTCCCTCGCGGCCAAGTACCTGGGGGTTTCCGCCAATGCGGTATCCGCCTCGAAGTGGGCCACGGCCAGGACGATTACCCTGGCGGGCGATGCTACCGGCTCCGTGTCAATCGACGGCTCGGCCAACGTGACGTTGACCGTCGCCGTGGCTGACGACAGCCACTCTCATACGATCGGAAACATTGACGGATTACAGGCTACGCTGGATGCCAAAGCCCTGGGCTCTCACGTTCATATGGGGACCATAATCAACCCGTTCCAGCTGGGCGGGCAAGACCTCAATACGCTCGTTACGCCCGGTGTATATGCCCAACACTCCAACTCCAACACCTCGGCCGCACTGAATTACCCGGAGAACCTTGCCGGCGCACTGACCATCACATCCGGCGCTGGGCCCCAGCAGCGTTACCACGTTTACAACACCAGCCGGATCTATACCCGCGCCCAATACTCCACTGGTGGGTTCACGCCTTGGGCCAGGGACTACAACTCCCTGAACAAGCCGACTTCAGACGATGTAGGCCTCGGCAAGCTCTCCAACAAATACGCCAGTTACGACGGCACTCCCGATACCTACGCTCTGCGTGACGGGCAGGGCGACATAGTAATGAGGACGCCCCGTGCAGCTCTCGTTACTGAGCAGCGTATGACCGGTGCGGTCGTCTTTCGCGTCGATAATGGCAACGATAACTATCTGCGCTACTGCGCGAGCCCACAGGCTTTCAGGAACTGGCTCAACACCGAATCAAGTCCGTGGAGCGTGGCGTGGCGCCTTTTGGTTGAAGATCCGGCCAATGCGCTGGTTGAGCTCCACATCCCGGGTAAAGCGGCGGTCCTGTCTTACCTGACCGCAGATGGGATGTACCGCATAGCAACGTCCAACGGAGCAGGCACGGCCACCGCAACCCGAATGACGGTTGATACGTCAGGAAACGTGAGGGCTACAGGCGGCGTCTACGATGCAGGGCAGAGGGTATACAGCCCCAACAACCCGCCACACAACTCCCACAACCACACCGCCGCCCAGGGCAATGCTGACATTGTATCTGGCGCATGGAATGCCATTGGTGCAACCGTGTTTGCCCAGATGTACCCGGCTGACAGTCTTGGCACATACGCGCCGGGGTCTAGGATCCCAGGGTCTTACCTGCGGCCGTGCTCTGCTGACGGTGACGAAGATGACATGTACGGGGCGTCCCTTCCTGGTACGTGGCAGTGCCAGGGCTACTCCCGAGGCCGAGCAGTAGGCGAGAATGATTGGCTTGCACATAAGACAGCGTGGATTCGTGTCGCGTGACGAACGAACTAATTAAAGGCTTATCGAA